>CBINJM010000004.1:0-239988 GCA_966251025.1 uncultured Erythrobacteraceae bacterium
CTCAGTGCCCCTCAAACACCATCAGTGCGTGGGCCATCACTCCGACCTCACGCAGCGCGGCGGTGCCGCCAAGTTCCGGCAGGTCAATCACGAACAATGCCTGCTCGACCACCGCACCAGCCTGTCGCAACAGCTGAACACCGGCAACTGCAGTGCCGCCTGTGGCGAGCAGGTCATCCATCAACAGCACCCGCTCGCCGTGGTCGATCGCATCCGGGTCAAGCTCAATGCGGGCGGCACCGTATTCGAGATCATAGTCGATCCCGATGGCTGGAACCGGCAATTTCCCCGCCTTGCGCAGAGGCACGAAGCCGAGGCTCAGGCGCGCCGCGACCGCAGCGCCGAAGATGAACCCCCGCGCTTCGATCCCGGCGACCGCCTCGACATTCGCGGAGCGAGCCCGCTCCACCAGGTGATCCACCGTGGCGGAGAGTCCTTCACCGTGCGCGATCAGCGTCGTGATGTCGCGAAACTGAATTCCCTTGCCAGGGTAGTCCAGAACTGTCCGGACCAGCGCCTTGAGATCGTCCGGGCTCAAGTCCTGGAGCTGGGATCAGAGGAGATGATCCCCGCATCCTCCAGCACGCGGTCAGCCTTGTCCTTTCGCTTGGCGGGCTTCACCGGCGCCCAGATCTGCTTCTTCGCGAGCCAGGCAAGAATCGTCGCAAAGATCAGGAAGCCAAGTACCGGCCAGCCGGTCTGCTTGCGCTTGATCAGCGTCGGCTCGGCCGTCCAGGTCAGGAATGCCGCCACGTCCTGCGACATCTGATCGATGGTGGCTTCGGTCCCGTCCGCATAGGTCACCTGCCCATCAGCCGCGAGAGGCGGAGCCATGGCGATGTTGAGGTTGGCAAAGTACGGGTTGAAGTGCAGCCCCGGCGGCGTGGTGAACTCCGGGAACTCCTGGGCCAGCCTCTCACCCTCGACGCTGAAGGTCGCAGGGTCACGATAGCCGGTCAGCAGCGAATAGACATATTGCGGGCCATGATGGCGCGCCTTCGTCATCAGCGACAGGTCCGGCGGAATGGCATTGTTGTTGGCAGCCGCCGCCGCGACGCTGTTCGGATAAGGCGACGGGAAATAGTCGGTCGGCGTGCCGGGGCGCAGATTCGCCTCGCCGGTGTTCGGGTCGATACCGGGGACCTGCCAGCTCGCGGCCTCCGCCTTCACCTCGGCCTCACTGTAGCCAAGATCGGCAAGATTGCGGAACGCCACCTGCCGCAGGGAGTGACAGGCGGAGCAGACCTCCTTGTAGACCTGGTAGCCGCGCTGGAGCTGCTGGTTGTCCCAGTGCCCGAAGGGACCGCTATGGGCGAAATGCACTTCGCGAGGGTCCAGATGGAACTCGCTCTCCGCAGTCTTCTCGCCCAGGCCCTCAGTCGCGGCGGTGTAGGCGCCGGTTCCAAAGGCGATCAGCACCACGAGGGTGAAGCCGAGCCCAACCAAGATGCCAACAAGCCGGATCATCGTGTCGTCTTTCTCTCGTGTCGCTCGCCCGAAGGCGCCTGCTGCGTCGCGCGCTGTGCCTTACGTTCGGCCGCCATCAGAGCGGCGGCCGAGCGTTCTCGCCCAGAACAACCTGCTTGTCCTCACCCAGCACTGCCTCGGTGATCGAGTAGGGCAAGGGCTCGGGCCTTTCGATCGAAGACACGATCGGCAGGACGACCAGGAAGTGCAGGAAGTAATAGGCCGTGGCGATCTGGCTGATCATCACATAGGGCTCTTCGGCTGGCGCTCCGCCGCAGTAGAACAGCACCGCCATGGTCGGGATCAGCCCGAACCAGAAGAACTTGCGGAACAGCGGCCGATAGTGCCCCGAACGCACCGGAGACTTGTCCAGCCAGGGCAGGAAGAACCAGCACAGGATCGCGCTGAACATCGCCAACACGCCCCACAGCTTCGCCGGCAGGATGAAGTCGACGGTGAAGGCGCGCAGAATCGCATAGAAGGGGTAGAAGTACCACTCCGGCACGATATGCGCGGGCGTCGCCAGCGGGTTGGCCTCGATGTAGTTGTCGGGGTGCCCGAGGGCGTTCGGCTGGAAGAACGTGATTGCGCAGTAGATGATCAGGAACACGCCGAGCCCGAAGCCATCCTTCGCCGTGTAATACGGGTGGAACGGCACCGTATCGCTCTCGCTCTTCACCTCGACGCCCGTCGGGTTGGAGGAGCCAGGGATGTGCAGCGCCCAGATGTGCAGGATCACCACGCCGACGATCACGAAGGGCAGCAGGTAGTGCAGGCTGAAGAAGCGGTTCAGCGCAGCGTTGTCCGGCGCGTAGCCGCCCAGCAGCCAGACCTGCAGCGGCTCACCCACCAGAGGGATGGCGCTGAACAGGCCGGTGATGACCTGCGCGCCCCAGAAGCTCATCTGCCCCCACGGAAGGACGTAGCCCATGAACGCGGTTGCCATGGTCAGCAGGAAAATGACCACGCCGATCAGCCAGATCATCTCGCGCGGGGCCTTGTACGATGAGTAGAACAGGCCGCGGAAGATGTGCAGGTAGAGCACCACAAAGAAAAAGCTGGCACCGTTGGCATGCGCGTAACGCACCGCCCAGCCCCAGTTCACGTCGCGCATGATGTGCTCGACCGAATCGAACGCCACCGAGGCATTCGCCGCATAATGCATCGCCAGCACGATGCCGGTGACGATCTGCAAGACCAGGGCAAATCCGGCGAGGACGCCGAAATTCCACCAGTAGTTCAGGTTGCGCGGAACCGGGTAGCCGGCACCCACCGCATTGTAGACGAAGCGCGGCAGCGGCAGCTTTTCGTCGAGATACCGCATCAGCGGCGCCTTGGGTTCGTAAACCCGGGCCCAGGGGAAGCTCATCCTTTAAGTCTCCCGCCTCAGCCGATCACGATCGTCGTGTCGGTGGTGAATTGATAATCGGGCACGTGCAGGTTGGCCGGCGCCGGCCCTTTGCGGATGCGCCCGGCCGTGTCGTAGTGCGAACCGTGGCAGGGGCAGAAATAGCCACCGAACTCGCCGCGGTTCTCGCCTTCGCCCGCGCCCAGAGGCACACAGCCGAGGTGAGTGCACACGCCCATCGTCACGAGGATGTTGGCGTGGCCTTCCTTCGTCCGCTCAGCCAGGCTTTCCGGATCGCGCAGGCTGGAAATGGGCACGGAGTTGGCCTGCTCCATCTCCTGCGGAGTGAGGTTGCGCACGAAGACAGGCTGCTTGCGGAACACCGCCTTGATCGCCTGTCCCGGCTCGATTGCCGAGATGTCCAGTTCCGTGCTGGATTCTGCAAGCACGTCCTTCGACGGGGCCATCTGGCTGATCAGTGGGACAAGCAGAGCCAGTCCCCCGACGCCCGCGGCCGAAACAGCCGCGATCTCGATGAAGTCCCGGCGTCGCACGCCTTCGCCCGCAGCCAACGCTTCTGTTTCCGCGGTGCCTGTGCTGGTTGCCATCGCCTTGCCTTAGCCTGCCGCGCGTGAGCGGCACAACGCCGGACGCACAGCCCCCTTGAATGTCGACCCGCCACCCGCCGAACGGAGCCCCCGGGCGGCGACTTGGCGCGGCTGATAGACGAGCCTTTCCGCCATGCCAACAGGCATTTTGGCGCACTTATGACGGGTTCAGGTCAGCCCGATGAGGGAGAATTGCCGCCCATAGGTCGGCTCGCCCCTGTGGGTGGCCCGCCGATAGGAGAAGAATCGCTCCGGCGCGGCATAGGTGTCGAGGCGCAACGCCTCGACCGTTCCCACCCCGCAGGCCCGCAGACGCTGGGCGGCATAGCCCTCCAGATCGAACTGCCAGCGCCCTGACCTGCCGGGTTGGAAGAAGGCCTCGTCCTCTTCGGTGAACTGGTCTCGAAACCCGGCATCCACCTCGTAACTGGGTTGGGCGATGGCCGGGCCGATCGCCGCCACGATCCGCCTGGCGCGGGCGCCCAGCGACTCCATCGCGGCCACCGTGTTTTCCAGCACCCCGCCATGCGCTCCGCGCCAGCCGGCATGAGCAGCGCCGATGACGCCCGCCTCATGGTCCGCGAACAGAACCGGCGCGCAATCGGCGGTGAGGATGCCGAGCAGCAGGCCCGGCCGGTCCGTGACCATCGCGTCTGCGCGAGGACGCTCTTCATCCCCCCAGGCTGAGCGCACCGCCACCACATCAGGGGAATGGACCTGATAGACCGTGACCAGCTCCGCTCCCGGCAGCACTGCCTCCACGGCGCGGCGGCGATTCTCGGCCACCGCCTCCGGCTCATCCTCCGCCCCCAGGCCGACATTCAGGCCAGCCACCACGCCGCCCGAAACCCCGCCGCGCCGCCCAAGGAAGCCGTGGGCGACACCGGCAAGGGAACCGGCGCGGTTGACCTCGACCGGCTGCTCGTCCCTCGCGAAGGCACCCACCGCGTCAGCCAAGGCTGCGGCTAACCTGTTCGTGCGTATCGCGCGACAGGCGCGGCGCGGCCGCGATCCGCTCCAGCTCTGCCCGCATCAGCGCGGCCCGGCCGGGCTCCAGCCGCCGCCAGCGGCCCAGCGGCGAGACGAACCGCGCCGCCGTCTGCGGGTTCAGTGGGTCAAGCGCGAGGATCAGGTCCGCGATCATCCGATAGCCTTCGCCGCTCGGCGCGTGGAAGCCGCGCGTGGCCCCGGTGAAGGCCATGTAGAGCGAGCGCACGCGGTTCGGGTTGCGCAGCGTGAAGTCGGGATGCTCGGCCAGCGCCTTCACATGCTCCAGCACCTTGGGATGAAGCGACTGCGCCTGGATGGCGAACCATTTGTCGATCACCAGCGCATTGCCGCGATAGCGCTCGTAGAAGTCGTTCAGCCGCGCCTCCCGCTCGGGCGTGTCCAGCCCGGCCAGCACCATCAGCGCGCCCTGCCGATCCGTCATGTTGTCCGCGGCATCATATTGCCCTGCAGCGAGGCGGGCGGCCAATGCGGGAACACCGGCAGCAAGATACACCAGCACCTGCGTCTTGAGCTTGCGCGCCCCGCGTGCGGCAGGCTCAAGGCTATAAGGCACCTCCTTCACGCGGTCGTAGATGCCGTGCAGCTCCCGCTCCAGCTCGGCACCGAGCCACGCCTTGAGGCCCTCGCGCTCGCGATGGATCGCGCCCGGGTCGGCAATCGTCATCTGCTCGAACAGGTAGCTTTCCCCGGGCAGGATCATCAGCTCGCCGCGCATCTGATCGTCCAGCTCACCATCCAGCAGCACCGCGGAGAAGGCGGCGCGAATCGCTGCACGGCCTTCCTCACGCGCCGAATCGTCCAGCGCCCCCTCGGCCGCGGCCTTCAGGTGGCGAACGATCAGGTCCTGCATCGCCTCGTACCGGGCGAAGGGATCGTCGTCGCGCGCCGCCAGGAACACCAGCTCGTCCAGCGGCACCTCCCGCTCGATGGCCACCGGCGCGGAGAAGCTCCGGTTGATCGAAAGGACGGGCCTGGAGGCAAAGCCGGGATAGCTGACGCTGGCCTCGGCCGTGTCCAGCACGACCAGCTTCTCACCATCGTGCCGGCCGCTCTCCCGGTCGAACAAAGCGAGCCGCAGCGGAATCGGCATCGGCCGCTTGTCCGGTTGCCCCGGCGTTGAGGGGACGGTCTGCTTCAAGTGCAATGTGGCGGTGTCGCCCTCATGCTCCAGACGGACGGAGACGCGCGGCGTGCCCGCCTGCTCGTACCAGCGGCGGAACTGCGTGAGGTCCAGCCCGGCGCCTTCCTCCATCGCGCGCACGAAATCTTCGCAGGTCGCCGCCTCACCATCATGCCGTTCGAAATAGAGGTCACACCCCTGCCGGAACCGCTCCGGCCCGGCCATGGTGCGCATCATGCGAATCACCTCTGCGCCCTTGTTGTAGACGGTCGCAGTGTAGAAGTTGCTGATCTCGCGGTACGAATCGGGTCGGATCGGGTGCGCCAGCGGCCCGCTGTCCTCCGGAAACTGGACGGAGCGCAGCACGCGCACATCCTCGATCCGCTTGACCGGCTCGCTACCCATGTCCTGGCTGAACAGCTGATCGCGCAGCACGGTGAAGCCCTCCTTCAGCGAGAGCTGGAACCAGTCGCGGCAAGTCACCCTGTTGCCGGACCAGTTGTGGAAGTACTCGTGCGCGATCACCCCTTCGACAGCGTCGTAATCGCCGTCGGTCGCGGTCTCCGGGTCCGCCAGCACATATTTCGTGTTGAAGATGTTGAGGCCCTTGTTCTCCATCGCGCCCATGTTGAAATCGCTGACGGCAACGATGTTGAACGTGTCGAGGTCGTACTCCCGGCCGAACACCTCCTCGTCCCAGCGCATCGAGCGCTTGAGCGAATCCATCGCGTGTTGCGTGCGCTCGAGGTCGCCCGCGCGCACCCAGATGCCGAGGTCCACTTCGCGCCTGCTCATCGTCGTGAACGTGTCGCGATTGGCGACAAGATCACCCGCCACCAGCGCGAACAGGTAGGAAGGCTTGGGCCACGGGTCGTGCCATTCCGCCCAGTGAGTGCCATCCGGCCCCTCGCCCGCAGCCTCGCGATTGCCGTTCGACAGCAGGACGGGGAAGGCGTCCTTCGGCCCGCTCATCCGCACGCGATAGGTGGCGAGCACATCGGGCCTGTCGGGGAAGAAGGTGATCCGGCGGAAGCCTTCCGCCTCGCACTGCGTGCACAGCATCCCGTTGGACGCATAGAGCCCCATCAGCTGGCTGTTGGCGGAGGGGTCGATCTCCGTCTCCACCTCGATCAGGTGGGAATCGCCGGGAAGGGTGACGATCAGGTCATCGCCATCCATCACCCAGCTGTTGATGGACTCTCCATCCAGCTTCACCTCGCGCGGGGTCAGGCCGTCGCCGTCCAGGCGAATGGTCGGGCTGCGGTCCCCCCTGGCATTGCGCTGCACGGTCAGGCGCGAGCGCACGATCGTCCGGGTGAGGTCCAGCGTGAAGTCCAGCGCCACTTCGGGCACCAGCCAGGGGAACGGGCGGTAATCCTCGCGGCGAATCAGCGGCGGCGTCTTCGGCTCCGGCGCGGCATCGGCCATCTGCGGATTGCCGTCGGGCGTGGCGGGGGTGCGGGCAATATCCATGGCGGCCCTTTCGCCTCCTTTCACTCCAGCGTCGAGTGGTTAGAACGCACGGATGGCCCATCTGTTCATCCTCGGCATCGGCTATTCGGGCCGCTTCATCAGGGCAGCGGCCGTCGCCCGCGGATGGCGGGTGACGGGCACGGGCAGCGCCGGTGATCTCGGCTTTACGGATGATGAAAAGGTGCGCGCAGCACTGGCGAGCGCCACGCATGTGCTCTCCTCCGTCCCTCCAGCGGAAGGCGTGGACCCGGTGCTCACGCGTTATGGCGACGCCTTGGGGCACGGCTGGCTCGGCTATCTCTCGTCCACCGGCGTCTATGGAGACACAGGCGGCGCCTGGGTGGATGAGAGCGCACCTGTGGGGACAGGCCGCCGCACCGCTCGCGCTGAGGCGGACGCGGCATGGCTGGCGCGCGGCGCCCGGGTGTTCCGCCTGCCCGGCATCTACGGGCCCGGTCGGAGCGCGCTCGACCGGGTGCGGGAAGGGCGGGCGCATCGCATCGACCTGCCGGGCCAGGTGTTCAGCCGCGTGCACGTGGAGGACATCGCCGCAGGCGTGATCTCCGCGTTCGATGCCCCGCCGGGCGCCTACAATCTCGCCGACGACCTGCCCGCCAGCCAGAACGCCGTAATCGAGGAGGCCTGCCGCATGCTCGGCCGCGCGCCGCCGCCGATTCGCTCGCTGGAGGAGGCAGGCCTCTCTCCGCAAGCGCGCGCCTTTTATGGAGAGAACCGCCGCGTCGCCAACGGCAAGGCCCGGCGCGTCCTCGGCTGGCAGCCGCGCTACTCCGATTACCGCTCGGGCCTGCTTGCCTGCCTCGCGCCCGAAGCTACAGCCGCCCCCGCCGCATGGGAGCCTCCCGCCCCCGCAATGCGATGACCATGCCCACCAGCGCCAGCACGCCGCCCGCTATCGCAAGGCCGGACCACTCATAGCCCTCGAACAGCGTGGAGAGCGCCATCGCCACCACCGGCACGACCGCGCCATTATAGGCCGCTCGGCCCGGCCCCAGCTCCCGGATCAGCGCGAAATAGAGCGGGAAGGTCACCACCGACCCGACAATCCCGAGATAGGCGACCCCGCCCCAATAGCGGATGCTGTCCGGAAAGACCGGCGGCCCGGCCAGTGACCAGGCGAGCGCCGCGTCGAACACAGTGCCCCACAGCATCGCCCACGCAAGCAGCAGGAACAGCGGCCTGCGCCGCGCCGTCTCCGTCGCCTGCAGCACGTTCGCCACGGAAGCGGAAAGCAGCCCCGCCAGCGCCAGCAGGACGCCCAGCCCCACCTGCCCTGTGGGCGGTGCCTCATGCGCTTCGTGAAGCAGCAGCAGGGCGATGCCCCCGATCCCGACCAGCGTCCCCAGCAGGAAGCGCCTGGTGATCGGCTCGCCCAGAAAGACGAGCCCGAGAATCGCGTTCGGCACCATCAGCAGGCCGAACAGCACCGCCACCAGGCCGGAGGTCAGGTGGATCTCCGCCCGGTAGACCAGGTTGAAGTTGAGGAAGAACAGGAACATGCCGATGAGCACCGCCAGCACATGGCCGCCCAGGGTCATGGTGAAGCTGCGCCGCTTCCATGCCGACAGCAGGAACATGCCCACGGCCGCGATGCCGAAGCGATAAGTGACCGACCAGCTCGGCGGAGCGGCTGCGAGCTGGTCCTTGATGACGAGCCAGGTGGAGCCCCAGATCAGCGCCACCAGCAGGAAGGGGATGGCGATCCGCGGCTGCAGAAGCGCGTGGCGGCGATTGGTGATCACCGTCACAGAGCAGCGACCGCGCGGGCCAGCGCCCGGGCATCCTCTTGCCGCGTATCCCACCCGGCGACGAAGCGCGCGGCGTCCGGGCCCCAGTCATAGAAGCCGAAGCCCTGCGCCCTCAGCGCGTCCCGCTCCGCCTCGTCCAATCTCAAGAACACCTCATTCGCTTCCACCGGGTGTAGCAGCCGGTCAGGCGCGGCGCCGGCAATCTCCGCGGCAGCTTCATTGGCGGCGCGGGCGTTCTCCAGCCACAGGTCGCCTTCCACCATCGCCAGCAGCTGCGCTGCAAGGAAGCGGCCCTTGGATTGCAGATGCCCGGCGCGCTTGCGGCGATAGCGCGCGATGTCGGCCAGTGCGGCGTCAAAGAACACCACCGCTTCCGCGCTCATCCCCCCGTTCTTGACGCAGCCGAAGCTCAGCGCATCCATGTCGCCACAGGTGTCGGCAGCGCTTTGGCCGAGGAACGCCGCCGCATTGGCGAAGCGCGCGCCATCCATGTGCAGCTTCAGCCCACGCCCCCGCGCCAGCGCAACCAGCGCCGCCAGCTCCTCCGTTCGGTAAGCGAGGCCATATTCGCTGGCCTGAGTCAGCGTCAGCGCATGCGGCTGCACCTGGTGCACGTCGTCGCGAATCGAATCCAGCACCGCCTGCACCGTCTCCGGCGTCAGCTTCGCGCCCTCGCCTTCCGCCAGCAGCAGCTTGGCGCCGTGGAGGTAGAAGCCGGGCGCGCCGCCCTCATCCATCTCAACATGCGCCTCTCGATGGCAGAGCACCCCGCCGTGCGGCTGCACCATCGTCGCCAGCGCCAGACAATTGGCCGCCGTGCCGGTGGCGACCCACAGCACCGCCACCTCTCGCCCGAACAATGCACCGAAAGCATCGTCCAGCCGCTGGCTCAGCGCGTCGCCGTCATAGGGCCGGTCTGCGGCATCGGCCGCGCGCAATGCCTCCCACACGCGCGGATGCACCGCCGCCGAATTGTCGGAGAGGAATTGCATCGGAACGCCATGGCTTGCCCGGATGTTCGACGCAAGAAGGAGCCTTTCACCATGAGTGAGCAGATCGAGATCACCCGCACCGACGAAACCACCCACGGCGCTTATTATGCCGAGGTCCCCGGCGCCTCACGAAAGGCCGAGCTGACCTGGACGGCCCGCGGCGGAGCGCGCTTCGCAGACCACACCTATGTCCCAGACGAAGCGCGCGGCAAAGGCATCGCGATGCGGCTGGTGGAGGCGCTGGTGGAGGATGCGCGAGAGCAGGGCTTCCGCATCGAGCCGGTCTGCTCCTACGTCATCGCTGCCTTCCGCCGCCATCCGGAGTGGGCGGACGTGCGTGCTGAAATTCCCAGCTGACGGGCCCGGTCGTTCGGATTCGCTCGATATCCGGGAAACCAAAGCGCCAGCGTTCGTTGGTTCTTCGAGGCCGATGACAGGCGACGACGCAGGCGGCTGCAGGATATAATCAGGGTCGCGCGGACCGCCTCATCAATCTCCCCGCGAGCGCATCTGTCATCGACCGCCCCCGCGCACGATGAGAAGGATTGCAGGCGATGAACCAGGACACCAACCGCAACGCGGGCTTCTCGGAAAACGAGTTGGCCGGAAAGGGCGGGCGCGACGCCGGACCAGAGGGCGGCGAGCCGCTCGAACGGGATGAAACCACCAACCTCATCAGTTCCGCCAAGGTAGAAGGCACTGCCGTCTACGCCACTGACGGCGAAAGGATCGGGCATGTCGACCACCTGATGATCGGCAAGCGGTCTGGCCGGGTGGAATATGCGGTGATGAGCTTCGGCGGCTTTCTCGGCATTGGCGAGCGCTATCATCCGCTGCCATGGGACGCGCTGGATTACGACACCGAGCGTGGTGGCTATGTCGTGTCCATCGACAAGAACCTGCTGAAGGGGGCCCCTTCCTACCAGGAAGACCAGTACCCCACTTTCGATCGGCAGTACGGGCAGACCGTCTACAACTATTACGGCTTCATTTACTGAGGCAGGCGGGTGCCGGCCGGACGAGCGCCGGCTGGCACCGCACCCTCCGCGCCTGCGGCATTGCTCCGCCGGCCCGAAATTCGCGAGAAATCGATCGCGGCGATGCTTTCCAGCACGGCCGCCCTCACCGCCTGCGCCTGGCCAAGCTCAATCCCCTCGATCTTCAGCGTGCCCCCGGCCACTCCGAAGATGAGGTTCGCATAGCCGCGCCGCCGGGCGATCGGCCCCTGGGTAATCTCGACAGACTGCAGCTTCACGCGCGACCCGACGTCGATGCGGGGCGCCAGCCAGCCATGGCGGATGTAGATGTGCCGTTCGTCCAGTGCGTGGCGATTGTACAGCCAGAGGAAGAGCTGCCGCAGCGCCATTACCGCACCCAGTGCCCCCGCCGCCACAGCAGGCAGGGCCAGCCCCGCCAGCGCCAGCCCGGTTCCCGCCAGCACCAGCGGCAGCGCATAGAGCAGCGCCTGGTCAATCCGGTGGCGCGCGCTCAACAACTCCCACTCGGTCTCGGGGCCGGGCAGCCTGAAGCCCGTCACCGCGGCAACCGGCGCGATCTCCTCCATCCGGCCGAACGGCACAACCGTATGGCTGGCGGATTTCGCATCGCTGGCCAGGCTGACCAGCTCCAGCCCGTACCAGCCGAACCGGCGGCGCAGGATGCCGGTGGTCACCGCCAGCGCCTGTACTCGGTGCAGCGGCATCACGACATCGGTGCGTGTCAGCAGCCCTCGCCGCCGGCGCAAACCCCGCTCCGTCTCCTCCAGCAGGAAGCCGTAATCGCGCAAGGCCGTTCGCGCGATGCCGGTCGCCAGCCCCAACAGCGCGATCAGGATCACGGCGAGGACAGCCGCCACCGCCTGCGCCGCCAGCCCCACGCCGAGCAGCACGTGAAGCGGCCCGTTGGCTCGCTCCTGCCACTCATCAAGCTCCCAGATGTTGAACGGCAAAAGGAAGTTGAACTGATCGGCCGCACCGAACAGCACGGCAAAGATCACCAGCGAGAACTCGAACAGGCCGAAGGTCAGCAGGCGCGGCACATCCATCGCGAACAGCGTCCGCGCCGCGGGCTCGGCGGCAGGTGGCGGTCGCCGCTCCGCCATCGCGACCCCCTCTGCTTCTCCCGCCGGATCTGCCTGCCGCGCGCGAACCGTCTCGCGCAGCGCCTGCCCCTCCGCCCGGCTGACATAGGCCAGCTTCACCTCGTCCTTGCCGCCGGCACCCGTCTCGAAGCGAACCTCCACCAGCCCCAGCAGGCGCGGAATGGGCGCCTCCTCAAGGCTGACATCCTGGATCCGCTCGTAGGGCACGGATCGGGCCGAGCGGCTGATCAGCCCCCGTTCCACCCGAATATCGTCACTGCCGATCCGGTATCTATGATGGCGCCACGCCACCCAGGCCGCGACACCGTTAAGGATCAGCACGGCCAGGATGATCGCCGCGATCGTCGACGCCCCGGCCCATTCCCGCCCGCCGACCACCACCGCGATCATCGGCAGCACCGCCTTCTGCAGGTTGATCGCGACCCGTGCGATCAGCCCCAGCGGATCAGTGCGCCGCCAGTCCTCCGCCCGCTCCCGTGCTGTCGCGGGATCAGCATCGACAGAAAGGTCGCTCACATCGTCTCGCGCGTCACATGCGCGCGGATCGCCTCGCGCATCGCCATCGCATCGCCATGGGCGAGGCCCGGCAGAGAGACCGAGGCATTGTGATTGCCCGCCGTATGCAGCACCAGCCGACCGAGGCCATAGAGCCGCTCCAGCGGCCCCTGCTCCACATCGATGTGCTGCACGCGCCCGAACGGCACCACCGTGTCATGCCGGAACAGCAGCCCACGCACCACGCGCAGCCGGTCCGCCTCCAGCCGATAACCGCGCGCCTGATACCGCCGCAGGGGCACGCGCAGGACGACCGCGATCGCGATCAGCAGCACCGGCAGCAGAAAGCTCCCGCGCGGCAGCAGCTCCGCCACCTCCAGAACCGCCGCACCGATCAGCACAGGCAGCACGGCGATGGCCCACTCAATCCGGACCACCTTGATGAAATCGGGATGCAGCGGCGTCAGCGCATCGGGATCGTCTGCGGTATCGTCCATGGTGTTATGTACGGGCAACACACTGCGGGAGGCAAGCGCGTCTTGCGTGCCTGATGGACCGCTTTGCGAGGCCGTTGCACCCATGATGCAAATCGGCGGGGTGGCTGATGCGGCGCTTTGCAAAGGGGCCGATGGTGCTGCTGGAGAGGATTGAACTCTCGGCCTCTCCCTTACCAAGGGAGTGCTCTACCACTGAGCTACAGCAGCCGACCATCCGAAGACATGCCGGGGCCTGTGGGCGCTCGCGGCAGGGGCGCGCCATTGACCGGCAAGGGGGCACTTGTCAAGCATGCGCAGTCGATGCAGGCGGGGAGGATGAGCGAGCAAAGCCCCCGCCCTGCCCCGAAGCCGACCCGCGAGGAACGGCTCGCGGCCAAGCTGCGCGAGAACCTGAGGCGCCGCAAACACCAGGCGCGGGCGCTCGAATCGGAGCAGGATGCAGGGGACGATGCCCTTCCCAAAGCGCCGGAGGGCCGCTAGGCGGGCGATCCCGCGCAGAACTCGCCCGCGCGGGTTCCAAGCGCCGGCAACATTTGGGAGCGACAATGCCCACGCTGATCCTCGTCCGCCACGGCCAGAGCCAGTGGAACCTGGAAAACCGCTTCACCGGCTGGTGGGATGTGGACCTGACGGAAAAGGGCGAGGCGGAAGCCCGCGCCGCCGGAGAGCTGCTCGCGGAAACGGGCCTGCTGCCGACCCGCGCCTTCACCTCCCTTCAGTTGCGCGCGATCAAGACGCTGCACATTGCCCTGGAAGCCTGCGGCCGCCTCTGGATTCCGGAGACGAAGGACTGGCGCCTGAACGAGCGGCACTATGGCGGCCTCACCGGGCTGAACAAGGCGGAGACCGCCGCCAAGCATGGTGAGGAGCAGGTGCATGTGTGGCGTCGCAGCTTCGACATTCCCCCGCCCGACATGGACGCGGGCGGCCCCTTCGATCTCTCCGCCGATGCCCGCTATGCCGGCATCGCCATCCCTTCGACCGAAAGCCTGAAGCTGACGATCGAGCGCGTGCTGCCTTATTGGGAGAGCGAGATTCTGCCGGTGCTCGCCTCGGGCGAGACGGTCATCATCGCCGCCCACGGCAATTCGCTGCGCGCGCTGGTCAAGCATCTCTCCGGCATCTCCGACGAGGAGATCACCGGGCTGGAGATCCCGACCGGGCAGCCGATCGTCTATGAATTCGATGCCGACATGCGCCCCGGCGAGCGGCACTATCTGAAGGACCGCTGATGGCGACCCGCCCCGTGGCCCCGCCCGTCGCCATCGTGATGGGCAGCCAGTCCGACTGGCCGACGATGCAGCTCGCAGCGAAGGTGCTGGACGAGTTGCAGGTCGGGCATGAGGCGCGCATCGTCTCCGCCCACCGCACGCCGGACCGGCTGCACGCCTTCGGCAAGAGCGCGCATGAGGAAGGCTTCAAGGTCATCATCGCGGGCGCAGGCGGCGCGGCGCATCTGCCCGGCATGCTGGCCGCGCTGACGCACCTTCCGGTGCTCGGCGTCCCCGTCCGCTCCCGCTCCCTCACCGGCCTCGATAGCCTGCTGTCGATCGTGCAAATGCCCGCGGGCATTCCCACGGGCACACTGGCGATCGGCGAGGCCGGCGCGACCAATGCCGGCCTGCTGGCCGCCTCGATTCTGTCCCTGTCGGACGAGGCGCTGTCGCAGCGGCTGCGCGAATGGCGGGCGCGGCAGACCGCCAGCGTCGCCGAGCGGCCCACCGACGTCTGAGCAGGACGCAAACGGTGATCCCACCCGGCTCGACAATCGGAATTCTCGGCGGCGGGCAGCTCGGTCGGATGCTGGCGATGGCGGCGGCGCAGCTCGGCTATCGCTGCCACATCTATGATCCGCAGCAGGACAGCATCGCAGCAGAAGTCAGCGCCGCTTTCACCTGTGCGGACTGGCAGGACAGCGAGGCTTTGGCGCGGTTCGCCGAACAGTGCGACATCGTCACCTACGAGTTCGAGAACGTGCCCGTCGCCCCGCTGGCGGCGCTGCCCGCAGGCAAGCTCGCCCCCAATACCCGGGCGCTGGAAGTGGCGCAGGACAGGCTGGCGGAGAAACGCTTTGTCGAAAGGCTTGGCGGCCGGCCGGCATCCTTCGCGCCAGTCGACAATGCCGAGGACCTGAAGGACGCCATCGAGCGGATCGGCCTGCCCGGCATCCTCAAGACCCGGCGTGAGGGCTATGACGGCAAGGGCCAATGGCGCCTCAACTCCGCCGCAGACGTCGAAGGGGTGGCGCTCGAAAAGGGCGGGCTGATCTACGAAGGGCTGGTGCGCTTCGCGGCCGAATTCTCCGTCATCCTCGCCCGCACCCCGAGCGGAGAGCTGCGCTTCTGGGATTCGGCGGAGAACGTGCATGAAGGCGGCATCCTCGCCCGCTCGACCCTGCCGGCAAGCCCAGCCGTCGCCGCTCAGGTGGAGGAGGCGCGCGCCCTTGCCCGGAAGGTGGCCGAGGCCTTGGACTATGTGGGCGTTCTGACGCTGGAATTCTTCGCCACCGATGACGGCCCGGTCTTCAACGAGATGGCGCCGCGCGTCCACAATTCGGGCCACTGGAGCATTGAGGGCGCCCTCACCAGCCAGTTCGAGAATCACATCCGCGCCATCTGCGGCCTCCCCTTGGGTGACACCGCCCGCACCGCCACGCCTGTGGTGATGCGCAATCTCCTGGGGGAGGATATGGATCAGGTGGAGGCTTTACTGGCCGATCCGCGCGCGCACCTGCATCTCTACGGCAAGGCCGACATCCGCAAGGGCCGCAAGATGGGGCATGTGACGCAGGTCGGCTGAACGGCACGGCGGGCGGACACGACTTGGCAGGAGAGCGCAGGATGGCGGAACGGGAGATCATCTTCGTAGTGGCGCGGGCGCTCGACGGCACCATCGCCAAGGATGGCGACGTGCCGTGGAAGATCAGCGACGATCTCAAGCGCTTCAAGCGGCTGACCATGGGCAAGCCGATGGTGATGGGCCGCAAGACCTTCGACAGCCTGCCCGGCCTGCTCCCCGGCCGTCGCCACATCGTCCTCACCCGCCAGCAGGGCTGGAGCGCGCCCGGCGCGGAGGTCGCGCACACGATGGAGCAGGCAATCGAGCTGTGCGGCGAGGGCGACATCGCCGTGATCGGCGGAGCGGACATCTTCGAGCTGTTCATGCCACTCGCCACCACGCTCGAGATCACTGAGGTGGACGAGCACACGGGCGGCGATGTGCTGATGGCGGCGCCCGGCCCTGAATGGCAGGAGGTCGCGCGCGAAGAACATCCCGCGGCCGATGGCTGGCCGGCATACGCCTATGTCACCCTGACGCGGCGGCCCGATGCGGAGCGCCCGGCTTGATCCGAATCCGGCACCGCGACCCTCTTCCCGATTCGCTGCGCGGCGCCATCGTGGCGCTCGGCAATTTCGACGGCTTCCACCTGGGCCACCGGCGCGTGGTGGCGGAGGCGGTGGATTGGGCCAGGGCAGAGGGGCGGCCAGCCATCGTCGCCACCTTCGATCCGCACCCGGTGCGCCACTTCGCCCCACACCTGCCGCCCTTCCGCCTGACCACGCTGGCGCAGCGGGAAGAGCTGTTCGCCGAGGCCGGCGCCGATGGGATGCTGGTCTTCGCTTTCGATGACGGGCTCGCCGCCACACCGGCGGAGACCTTCGTCAGCGACCTGCTCGCCCGTCAGATCGGCGCTGCAGGGGTGGTGACGGGGGAGAACTTCACCTTCGGCAAGGGGCGCGGCGGCGATGTCGCGCTGCTGGCGGGCGAGGGGGCGAAGCATGGCATCGCGGCGCGGGCGCTGGGGCCGGTGATGGACGCAGGCCTCGCCGTCTCCTCCAGCCGCATCCGCGATGCTCTGAAGGCGGCCGATTGCGAGACGGCGACCCGTCTGCTGACCCGGCCTTTCGCCATTCGCGGCATCGTCACCCATGGCGACAAACGCGGCCGGGCGATCGGCTACCCCACCGCGAACCTGGAAATGGGCAAGTATCTGCGCCCGCGCTACGGCATCTACGCGGTCACTGGGCGCCTTCTGGACAGCGGGGAAGTGCTGAAGGGCGCTGCCAATCTCGGCATCCGCCCCAGCTTCGACCCGCCACGCGAATTGCTGGAGCCTTATTTCTTCGACTTCTCCGGCGACCTCTATGGGCGGGAGATCGAGGTCGCGCTGCACCACTTCCTGCGGCCGGAAGCGAAGTTCGAATCGATTGAGGCACTGACCGCGCAGATGGAGCAGGATTGCGATCAGGCGCGCCGCCTGCTCGGCTGACCCGCGAACACATTGCTGGAACAGCCTGCCCCCGCTAAGGCCCCCGCTCCATGAGCGAACAGCGCGACTACAGAGACACCGTCTTCCTGCCGAAGACCGACTTCCCCATGAAGGCCGGCCTGCCGCAGAAGGAGCCGCAGATTCTCAGCCGGTGGCAGGCGGAAGACCTGCACGGCCAGGTGCGCGCCGCCCGCGCGGGCCGTGAGAAGTTCATCCTGCATGATGGCCCGCCCTACGCCAATGGCGACATGCATATCGGCCACGCGCTGAACCATGTGCTGAAGGACATGGTGATCCGCACGCAAACGCTGCTGGGCAAGGACGCGCCCTACGTGCCTGGCTGGGACTGCCACGGCCTGCCGATCGAGTGGAAGGTGGAGGAGCAGTACCGCAAGAAGAAGCTGGACAAGGACCAGGTCCCCCCGGCCGAGTTCCGCGCCGAATGCCGCGCCTATGCCGCGCATTGGGTGGACGTACAGCGCGAGCAGCTGAAGCGCCTCGGTGGCCTCGGCGACTGGGACCACCCCTATTTGACGATGGACTTCCAGGCGGAGGCGACCATCGTCCACGAACTGCTGAAGTTCGCCGAAAACGGCCAGCTCTATCGCGGCGCCAAGCCGGTGATGTGGTCGCCGGTCGAAAAGACCGCGCTGGCCGAGGCCGAGGTCGAGTACGAGGACATCACCTCCACCCAGATCGACGTCGCGTTCGAGATCATCGAGAGCCCGATCCCGGAGCTCGTCGGTGCCCATGCGGTGATCTGGACTACCACGCCGTGGACGATCCCGGTAAATCAGGCTTTGGCTTACGGGCCGGAGGTCACATACCATCATTACCGCGCGCCCAACGGTGCCCGCTACCTTGTCGCCGCGGAGTTGGTAGAGGCCTTCTTCAGCCGGACAGGTTTGGGGCCGAAGCCGGACTTCGGCGCGGACACGATCGACATGGCCGAACATGCGCTCGGCAATGTTCTCGGCTCCGACCTCGCCGGCACCCTCGTCCGCCACCCGATGCACCACCTCGGCGGCTTCTACGCGGAGCCGCGTCCGATGCTGCCGGGCGCCTTCGTCACCACGGACAGCGGCACGGGCCTCGTCCACATGGCGCCGGACCATGGCGAGGACGATTTCGAGCTGTGCCGCGACTATGCGGACCGGCTCGGCACGCCGAAGCTGCCGCTGCGCCCGCTGTTCGTGGTGGAGGCGGATGGCCGCTACCGCGCGGACTGGGGCTGGCTGCCGCGCACGGACGAGCGCAACGCCTCCGTCATCAACCCGAAGTTCAACGCGCCGGACGGGCCGATCTGTTCGGATCTGCGCGAAGCGGGCGGTCTCCTCAGCGCATCCGCAGATTATAAACACTCTTATCCACATAGCTGGCGGTCCAAGGCGAAGGTCATCTTCCGCTGCACGCCGCAATGGTTCGTGCCGATGGACCAGCCGCTCGGCGCGTTCGATTTCGGCGTCGCGCCTCTGAACGGGATCGGCGCTGCGGTGGCGCTCGGCACGGAGGGGCACAGCAAAGCCACGCTGCGCCAGACAGCCCTGAAGGCCATCGCTGAAACGCGCTTCGTGCCGGAGAAGGGGCGCAACCGCATCGGCTCCATGGTGGAAGGGCGGCCGGACTGGGTGCTCAGCCGCCAGCGGGCCTGGGGCGTACCGATCACCCTCTTCGTGCATCGCGGCACCGGCGAGTACCTGGCCGATCCCATCGTCAACCGCCGCATCGTCGACGCGGTGCGGGAGCGCGGCGTGGATGCCTGGTACGACACTCCCGCCGAAGAGCTGCTCGGCAGTGAATATGACGCCGCCGATTACGAGAAGATCACCGATATTCTCGACGTGTGGTTCGATTCGGGTTCAACCCACGCCTTCGTGCTGGAAAGCGGCCGCTGGCCCGCGCTGAAGCGCCCGGCCGGCTATTCCGGCCCGCCCGCAGATCTCTACCTCGAAGGCTCGGACCAGCATCGCGGCTGGTTCCAGTCCTCGCTGCTGGAAAGCTGCGCCACCCGCGGCCACGCGCCCTACAAGGCGGTGCTGACCCATGGCTTCACCATGGACGCCAAGGGCGAGAAGATGTCCAAGTCCAAGGGCAACACGGTCAGCCCGCTGGACCTGATGCGCGATTATGGCGCGGACATCATCCGCCTCTGGGCGCTGAGCGTCGACTATACCGAAGATCACCGCATCGGGCCGGAGATCCTCAAGGGCGTGGCCGACCAGTACCGCAAGCTGCGCAACACCTTCCGCTACCTGCTCGGCGCGCTGGATGGGTTCAGCGAGGCGGAGCGAGTCGGGCCGGACGCGATGCCGGAGCTGGAGCGATACATGCTCTCGCTGCTGGCGGATCTGGACCGGACGCTGCGCCAGGCGACCGAGAATTTCGACTACAACGCCTACACCCGCGCGCTGCAGGAGTTCTGCAACGAGGACCTCTCGGCCTTCTTCTTCGATATCCGCAAGGACCGGCTCTATTGCGACGCGCCGGCAGACCCGGATCGCCGCGCCTATCGCACAACGCTGGACATCCTGTTCCACGCTCTGGTGCGCTACGCTGCGCCGGTGCTGGTGTTCACGGCGGAAGAGGTCTGGAGCACCCGCTATCCCGACGCCGGCAGCGTGCACCTGCTCGAATGGCCGGAACTGCCGCAGGTGTCTGCCGATGCGAACCGCTGGGCGGCGCTGCGCCAATTGCGAGAGCGTGTGCTGGAGGCGATCGAGCCGCTGCGGCGGGAGAAGGTGGTCCGCTCCAGCCTGGAGGCGGAGGTCACCGTCCCCGCTGCGGCCGTGCCGGCGGGCGTCTCCGATGCCGAATTGGCAGCTCTGTTCATCACCGGCGCCGTCACCCGCGGCGACAGCGACGAGGTGATCGTGCGCAAGAGCGACGATGCCAAATGCGGCCGCTGCTGGCGTCTCCTGCCGGAAGTGCCGGAGGACGGCGCATTGTGCGAGCGCTGCGATGGCGCCGTGGCGGAGCTGGACGCCGCATGACTCGCGCCGGAACCAACCGCATGAGGGGCCTCGCCATCGCCGCGGCCATTTTCCTCGCCGACCAGGCGATCAAGGCGCTGGTGACCGGGCCGCTGCGCCTTCAGGAGGTGGGGCATATCGAGCTGATCCCGTTCTTCGACCTCACCTGGACGGAGAATTACGGCGTCTCGCTCGGCATGTTCACCGCCACCTCGGATGAGGCGCGGTGGGCGCTGGTGGGCGCCACCGCGCTGATCGCGCTCGTCGTCACCGTCTGGATGCTGCGAGAGCGGCTGCTGGGCGACATCGTACCGCTGGCGATGATCCTTGGCGGTGCGATCGGCAATATCCGCGATCGCTTCCTCTACGGCTATGTCGTCGATTATGCGGACCTGCATTTCGGCACCTTCCGGCCGTTCCTGATCTTCAACCTCGCCGATGCCGCAATCAGCATCGGCGTGGTGATCATCCTTGTCCGCTCTCTGTTCATGCGCGAGAAACCGCCTGCAACACAGAGCGACAGCCAAGCGGACAATCCCGCGGAGATTTCCTGATGCGCATGATGCCCCACCTCTCGCCCACCCGGATCGGCGCCCCGCTGCTGCTCGCGGCCGCCACCCTGCTCGCCTCCTGCGGCAGCAGCGGCCTGCTGAATCGCGAGCGGCCGGACGAGTTCGCCGTGCAGCGGCAGGCGCCGCTGGTCGTCCCGCCGGATTTCGCGCTGGTGCCGCCGACCCCCGGCGCGCCGCGTCCGACGGAGGGCACGGCCAGCCAGCAGGCGCTGGAGGCGCTGTTCGGCGGTCCGGCGCAGCGCAGCGCCGTTGAGGCCAGCACGCTGAACCGCGCCGGTGAAGCGGCGCCCGGGATCCGCTCCTCCGTCGGTGACACGCAGACCTTCACCGTGGACAAGGGCTCCGCGACGCAGGCGATCATCGCCGCGCCGGAAGGAGACGGGCAGGACGCTCGGGCGGTCATTCCGCAGTAACCGCCGCTACCGCCGTTCGACGCCGCGCTTCTGCAAGGGCATCGGCGGCAAATGCAGGCTGAAGGCGGAAGCCCCACGCATGTCCCAGGCAAACCTCCTCCTCCCGACCTACCGGCAGATGCTGAAGGCATTGTCGGCATGGCTCGACAAGGCTGAGGCTCAGATGCCCGCTGACGAGGCGCAGGCGCTGATGGGCGCCCGCCTCGCTCCTGACATGTTCCCGTTGTCGACCCAGATCCGCTTTGCCTGCGTGCAGGCCTATGAGGGCGTGCTTCGGCTCAAGGGAGAGGACTTCCCGCCCTCGCTGGGCGCTCTGCTGGACGAAGGGCGGAACGCCGGCGAGCATCCCGGCTCCCTCACGGACGCCCGCACGCGAATCGATGAGACGCTGGGGTGGCTGGATCATGTGGCTCCGGATGCGCTTGATGGCGACCCGGGCCGGCCAATCGCCCATTCATTGACGATGGGGATGATCTTCGACCTGACGGCGGAGCAATATGCCCGCGACTGGGGCCTGCCGCAGTTCTATTTCCACCTGATGATTGCCTACGCGATCCTGCGCAGCAAGGGGGTCGATCTGGGCAAGGCGGATTACGTCAGCCACATGTTCGCCTATCTGCGCCCGGGCACGATGCCGGCCAGTTAAGGCGCAGACGGCAGACCGATCAGCCGGCGCTGCCCCTCAGGCCTGCCCCTCTGCCACCTCGCGCTCGACCAGCAGCTTGTCGATGCGGCGGCCATCCATGTCGACCACCTCGACACGCCATCCCTGGTCGGTGAAGCTCTCGCCCTCTGTCGGCAGGCGCTTCAGCATCCACAGCACGTAGCCCGCGGCCGTCCCGAACTCGCGATCCTCCGGCAGCTCGATGCCGATCCGCTCGGCCAGGATATCGGCCGGCAGGGCACCCGCGACGAGGAGAGAGCCGTTTTCCCGCTCCACCACCTGCGGCTCATCCCCCTCGTCCTGATAGCTGGCGAAGCTGCCTGCAATGGCGCTGAGCAGGTCCGCCGGGGTGACGATGCCTTCGAAATGGCCGTATTCGTCATGCACCAGCGCCATGCCTGTGCCGGAGCTTTGCAGCGTTCGCAGCGCATCCATCGCGTCGAGCTGGTCCGGCACGACCTGCGCCTTGCGCAGCACGGAGGGCAACTCGACCGGCTCCCCGGCCAGCAGCAGCGCCAGCACCTCGCGCGCCTTCACGACGCCGACGACCCTGTCCGGCGAGCCGTCCGCCACCGGCAACAGCGAATGCGGCGATGCGGCGATGCGCGCGCGGATCTCCTCCTCACCGGCGCCAAGGTCGATCCAGTCCAGCTCCGTACGCGGCGTCATCAGCTCCCGCACGGGGCGATCGGTCAGCCGCATGACGCCGGAAAGCACCTGCCGCTCATGCTCCCCGATCACGCCAAGATGGGTGGCATCGGAGAAGATCATCTGCAGCTCCTCCGCCGTCAGCGCAGGCTCTCCCTTGTGACGGATGCCGAGCACCCGCATCAGAAAGCTGGAGGACGTGTCGAGCAGCCAGACGAAGGGCGCGGTGATCCGTGAAATCAGTTTCATCGGCGGGGCGATGATCAGCGCGATCGGCAGCGGAGCGCGCAAGGCCAGCTGCTTGGGCACCAGTTCTCCCACCACCAGGCTGAGATAGGTGGTCACGACGATCACCAGCACGAAGCCCATCTCCTGGGCAACGTCCGCCGGAATGCCGAGCGCGGCCAGCCGCTGCCCCACCGGGCCGCCCAGCGTTGCGCCCGAATAGGCACCGTTGACGATGCCGATCAGGGTGATGCCGATCTGCACGGCGGAGAGGAATTTGCCCGGGTCCTCCGACAGCTCCAGCGCGACCTTCGCGGCGCGGCTGCCCTTGTCCGCCGCCATGCGCAGCTGCCCGGAACGGGCGGAGACGATCGCCAGTTCGGACATGGCGAACACCCCGTTGAGCAGGATCAGCGCGAGGAGGATGGCAAGGTCGAACCAGGGGAAAGGCGCCATAGCGGTTGCTGCGCTAGCACATCCGGCGGCCGAGTCGAGCTAGCGCAGCAGAGCGTGCCCGGCGGAAAAACGCCGATCGCCCGGCTCGTTCAGGTTCCGTCCGGCTCGTTTGGGGCAGCTGGTGAGTGCGCGTGTCGAGGGGGCCGCTAGGAACGCCGGGGCTGGACAGACGTTCAATGGGCCCCATCCGGCGGCTGCCACTCGCCCCGTTTTTACGATGAGAGGAACACGAATGAGAAAGTCGCGCATCTTCATCTCGAGCCTGGCAGCAGTGTCGCTGCTGGGCCTGTCGGCCTGCGTGACCGACCCGAATACTGGCGAGCGGAAAATCTCACGCACCGCCATCGGCGGCGTCGGCGGCGCAGGGCTCGGCTATCTGCTCGGCGGGCTGATCGGCGGCAAGACCGCGCGGATCGTCGGTGCGGGCATTGGCGGCGTGGCCGGCGGCGTGATCGGCAACCAGATGGACCAGCAGATCCGCGAACTGGATGAGGCCACCGCCGGCACCGGCATCGACGTGAGCCAGACTCCGGACGGGACCGGCATCCTCGTCAACCTGCCGGACGTCACCTTCGCGGTCGACAGCACGGATATCAGCCCCTCCTTCCGCAGTGCGCTGGATCAGGTGGCGCAGAGCATGATCCAGTATCCGAACAGCCTGGTGGACGTGATGGGCCATACGGACTCGACGGGGTCGGAAAGCTACAATCTCGACCTCTCCCGCCGGCGGGCCGAGGCTGTGTCCAACTACCTGGTCTCGCGCGGCGTCTCCCGCGCGCGCCTCGCCACGGTCGGGTATGGCGAACAATATCCGGTAGCGGACAACACGACCGCCGAAGGCCGCGCGCGCAACCGCCGGGTGGAGATTCGCATCACGCCGATCAGCCAGGAAGAGGCCAGCGCCGCGCGCAGGTAATCGCGGCTTCCGGAAGCAGCGCGAGGGGGTCGGCCATCCAGCCGGCCCCTTTTAGCGTCAGCGCCCCTCTTGCGAGATTTGCCGCGCCCGGGGGCCGAGGCGCTCCACCGCCGCACGGTGAATCCCCGGCGCGCTCACCAGCACGCCGAAGGCACGCGGATCGCGCTTGTTGTAGCTGAGCGGCTGGCCGAACGCATCCGTGGTGGCCGCGCCGGCCTCCCGCGCGATCAGGGCGGCAGCGGCAATGTCCCACTCGAAGCCCCAGCGAAGCGTGGCGAGCAGGTCCGCCTGGTCGTTCGCGACCATCGCAATCCGCAGCGCGATGGAGTTCGGCTTCTCCACCGCCGTCAGGTCCCGGTCCTCCCTGGGCAGCGAATCGGCCGGCACGCGGGCACCCGGCAGCTCCCGCCGCGCACTGGCCGAGAGCGGCTCGCCATTCAGCGTCGCACCCCTCCCCGCCACCGCGCTCCACGTCTCGCCGCGCGCAGGGGCGACCAGCAGGCCGATCAACGGCTTGCCCGCGCTGATGAGCGCCACAGACACGGCCCAGCCGCTGCGCCCGCGGATGAAGTCCCGCGTGCCGTCGATCGGGTCGACCAGCCAGATGAGGTCGCGGTGCAGCCGGGCGGAATCGTCGGCCGTTTCTTCGGACAGCCAGCCCGCCGCCGGCAGGAGCGCGCCAAGCTCCCGCTTCAGGAAGCCGTCCACCGCCAGGTCTGCCTCGCAGACCGGATTTCCGGGAGACTTGTCCCAGCTGTTGAGCGCGAAACCCCCGCCCGGCCATTGCCGCAGGGCGATGTCTCCGGCTTCGCGGCAGATGGCTTCAAGACGCAGGCGATCGATCATTCCGCCCGGATTGGGGACGGGGCGCCCTCTTTGCAAGCGCGCCGCGCTGTGCTTTAGCGCGGCGCAACATCGCGGCCCTGCCGCATACACCCCGTCCCTTTGCGCAAACGAGGCCCTCGCCGCCATGAACATCCACGAATATCAGGCCAAGGAACTGCTCGCGAAGTTCGGCATCGGCATCCCCAAGGGCGTGCCGGCGCTCAGCGTCGAGGAAGCGGTTGCCGCCGCCAAGACCCTGCCCGGACCTCTTTACGTCGTAAAGGCGCAGATCCATGCCGGTGGACGCGGCAAGGGCAAGTTCAAGGAGCTGGGGCCGGACGCCAAGGGCGGCGTGCGGCTGGCCAAGAGCATCGAGGATGTGGAGCGTGATGCGGGCGAGATGCTCGGCAACACACTGGTGACCGTGCAGACGGGCGATGCCGGCAAGCAGGTCAACCGCCTTTACATCACGGATGGCGTGGACATCGCCAAGGAATATTACCTCTCCATGCTGGTGGACCGGGCGACCGGCCGCATCGCGATGGTCGTGTCCACCGAAGGCGGCATGGACATCGAGACGGTGGCGCATGACACGCCGGAGAAGATCACCACCATCACCATCGACCCGGCGACCGGCTTCATGCCGCATCACGGCCGCGCGGTGGCCTTCGCGCTGAAGCTGGAGGGCCAGCTCGCCAAGGAAGCGCAGAAGCTGGCCAAGCAGCTCTATGAAGCCTTCACCGCGCTCGATTGCGCCATGCTGGAAATCAACCCGCTGGTGGAGACGAAGGACGGGCAGCTACTGGTGCTCGACACCAAGATGAGCTTCGATTCGAATGCGCTCTATCGCCACAAGGATGTGGAGGCGCTGCGCGACGAGACGGAGGAGGACCCGATGGAGATCGAGGCCTCCAAGTACGACCTCGCCTACATCAAGCTGGACGGCAATATCGGCTGCATGGTGAACGGCGCGGGCCTCGCCATGGCGACGATGGACATCATCAAGCTGAACGGCGCCTTCCCGGCCAACTTCCTCGACGTCGGCGGCGGCGCCAACAAGGAAAAGGTCACCGCGGCGTTCAAGATCATCCTCAGCGATCCGGCGGTGAAGGGCATCCTCGTCAACATCTTCGGCGGGATCATGCGCTGCGACATCATCGCGGACGGCATCGTTGCCGCCGCAAAGGACGTGAACCTGTCGGTCCCGCTGGTCGTGCGGCTGGAAGGCACCAACGTGCAGCAGGGCAAGGACATCCTCGCCAATTCCGGCCTGCCGATCATCCCGGCGGACGATCTCGGAGATGCCGCCCGCAAGATCGTCGCCGAGGTGAAGCAGGCCGCCTGATCGGCCACACTCACCGCCTCTAACACCCTCTCCCCTTGCGGGAGAGGGTTGGGAGAAGGGATCCGGAGCGCAAGCTCCGGCCCAGCCCTGTCCTACACCTCAGCCCATGGTCAGGATCCCCACGGCTCTTTGCATCGTGGATCCACCTTCAGCACAGGCGGCGAAATCGTCGTGTAAAGTGTCAAGTGACGCTTTTGCACGTAACCCGTTGATCTATCGGTGATTTCCCTGCCGCGAACTGCTTGACAGGGTGTCAACTTTGTCAAGTTAAGAAGGCGGCTGACCGCTCAGCGCGCGCGGCGATAGCGGAAGACGTATTCCCGCACAGTTCCGCCATCCTCACCCACCAGCACGGCCGCGACTAGGCCATCCTCTCCGTCGCGACGAAGGGTGAGGCCGTCGAAATACAGCGCTCCCTCCTCCATCTCGACCAGCGGGAAGCTGACGACCTCCCCCTTCTCCTCCCAGCCGACCAGGTCCGGGCCGAAATGCTTGAGGCGATAGACCAGGCTGCCCTCCACCTCGGCAATCTGCAGGATCTCGACGAAGGCGACACCGCCCTCGCCATCCTCCTGCACGAAATGCCCGGCGATGCTGCCACCCGCCGGTGCCGAGTAAACCTCCTGCGCCGGCGCCCCGCCGATCCCCTCGCCCACCCAGCGGCCGGTCAACCAGTCGAGCCCCGCAATGCTGGCGGGCGGCGGCACATGCCCCTCCGGCGCGGAGCGCACCTCCTGCGCCGCCAGCGGCGAGGCGAGGACCGCCACGATCAGGGCGAGCAGCGAAGCGACAGGCCGCATGGCGCAATCTTACGCGAAGCCTCAGCCTCGCGACAGGCCACATGAGGGTGCGCCGCTCTTGACGCGCCCTGCCCGCGAGGCAAGAGCATCCGCATCACGGAGGGGGCAGCTGCCCCGCGCGGAGAGGCAAGCGCATGAAGATCCTGGTGCCCGTCAAGCGGGTGATCGATTACAACGTCCGCCCACGGGTGAAGCCCGACGGCAGCGGCGTGGACCTCGCCAACGTCAAGATGAGCATGAATCCTTTTGACGAGATCGCGGTCGAGGAAGCGGTAAGGCTGAAGGAGAAGGGCGCAGCGACGGAGATCGTCGCGGTCAGCATCGGCCCCGCCAAAGCGTCCGAAACGCTCCGCACCGCGCTCGCCATGAGCGCCGACCGCGCGATCCTGGTCGAGACCGAGGAAACGGTCGAACCGCTCGCCGTCGCCAAGATCCTGAAAGCGATCTTTGAGCAGGAGCAGCCCGGCCTCGTGCTCATGGGCAAGCAGGCGATCGATGACGATGCCAACCAGACGGGCCAGATGCTCGCCGCGCTCACCGGCCGCCCGCAGGGCACCTTCGCTTCCAAGGTGGAGGTGGAAGGCGATGCCGTCTCCGTCACCCGCGAAGTCGATGGCGGGCTGGAGACGGTGCGGCTGACGATGCCGGCGATCGTCACCACGGACCTTCGGCTGAATGAGCCGCGCTACGCCTCGCTGCCCAACATCATGAAGGCCAAGAAGAAGCCACTCGAGACGAAGAGCCCGGCCGATTACGGCGTGGACATTGCCCCGCGCCTGAAGGTGCTGAAAGTGGAAGAGCCGCCGGTGCGGCAGGCAGGCGCAATGGTCGGCTCCGTCGATGAACTGATCGGCAAGCTCAAGGATCTGGGAGTGGTGGCATGAAGACGCTGGTGCTGATCGAGCATGGCGGCGGCGCGCTGAAGGATGCGAGCCTTGCCACCATCACCGCCGCTTCGCAGCTGGGCACCGTCCACGCTCTGGTCGCTGGCGAGGGCGACGAACCCCGGCAAGCCGCCGAAGCCTGTGCCAAGGTGGCGGGCGTGGAGAAGGTGCTGCTCGCGTCCGACGCCGCCTACGGCCAAATGCTGGCGGAGAACGTCGCGTCGCTGATCGTGCCGCTGATGGCGGATTATGACGCGCTGCTGTGCAACGCCTCCTCCAACGGCAAGAATGTCGCCCCGCGCGTCGCCGCCCTGCTGGACGTGATGCAGCTGTCCGACATCATCGCGATCGAAGGCGAGCGTACCTTCCGCCGCCCGATCTACGCGGGCAACGCCATCGCTACCGTAGAGAGCACCGATCCCAAGCTCGTCATCACCGTGCGCGGCACCACCTTCGCCCGTGCTGCGACCGAAGGCGGATCGGCCAGCATCGAGGAGGTCAGCGGCGCTGGCGACCAAGGCCTTTCCACCTTCATCGGCTGTGAAGAGAGCCACAGCGAGCGGCCGGACCTCACCAGTGCGAAGATCGTCGTCTCTGGCGGGCGGGCCCTGAAGGATGCCGCCACCTTCGAGCAGGTGATCGTCCCTCTGGCCGACAAGCTGGGGGCGGCAGTCGGCGCCAGCCGGGCGGCAGTGGATGCGGGCTACATCTCCAACGATTACCAGGTTGGGCAGACCGGCAAGATCGTGGCGCCGGAACTCTACATCGCGGTCGGCATCTCCGGCGCGATCCAGCACCTTGCCGGGATGAAGGACGCCAAGACCATCGTCGCCATCAACAAGGATGCCGATGCGCCGATCTTCCAGGTGGCCGATATCGGCCTGGTGGCGGACCTGTTCATCGCCGTGCCGGAGCTGACGGAGAAGCTTTAGCCGCTTGCCTACTCTGCTCCCGGTCGCATCATCATTTGTACCGGGAGACGAGTTGATAAGATGGCTATGAAGTGGTTGAGCCTGGCGACGCGACGGTGCGCACTCCGCCCCAAAGGCAGGCCTCACCCTCGATTTCGACGCCAGCGCAACAGGCGCTGGCTCAGCTGGCGGCTGGCGAACGAAGCGGCTGCGCATCCCCGGCCGATCCATCCCGCGCCAGCAGCCGCACCTCGTCGCCGTCCGGCAGGCGAGCGTCGCGGAACGGATCGAACCCCAGCCGCTCGGCAAGCCGCAGCGAGGGCGCATTGCCGGGCGCGATCATGCAGACGATACGCTGCCGCCCGTGCTCGGCAGCGAACCAGGTGAGCGCCGCTTCCATGGCTTCGCGTGCGACACCTTGGCCCGCCACATCATGACGCAGGATCCAGCCAGCCTCGGGCGAATCGTCGAAGTCGTCGCCAAGCCCTCGCCAGCTGTGAAAAATGCCGCAATTTCCGAGCACGTCAGCCGTTCCCCGCCAGCGCACCATGAAGCTGCCATAGCCGTAAAGGAGCCAGCTGCCGGCATTGCGGCAGAAGCGGGTGAAATCCTCCGCCTTGTTGCCCGCTCCGCCGAGGAAGCGACCCGTCTCTGGATCAACGACGATCGCGGACATTGCGGCAACATCTCCACGTGCTGGCACCCACAATTCGAGGCGCTCCGTCACCAGCACGGGTCCTGTCGGAGGATCGATCACAGCCATTGGGTGACTGCATGAATCGTCACGCCGACCAAGCCACCGACTAGAGTGCCGTTGATCCGGATGAACTGCAGGTCGCGCCCCACCGCACCTTCGATCCGCCGGGTCACTGTCTCCGCATCCCAACGGCGCACAGTTTCGGAGACCAGCTGGACGATCTGCCCGCCATAACGGCTGGCGATGCCGACCAGCGTGCGACGGGCGAAACGGTTGACCTGCCATTGCAGCGCAGGGTCCTCTCGCAGGGAACGCCCAAGCTCACCCACCGCTTCGCCCAATTGCCCGGAAAGACCGGCGCCCCCGCCACGCGCGAAGTCGATCAGAGCGTGACGCAGCCGCTCCCAAACACTCATCCACCATTCGCCGACGGCCGGGTTGGCGAGCAGGTCGCGCTTCATCGCCTCCACCCGCTCACGGGTTTCCGGATCGTGCACGAGGTCATGCGCAAGCCGCTGGAGACTGTCATCCACCTTCACCCGAAGGGGATGCGCCAGGTCGACAAGAACCTCAGCCAGCATCCGGTAGAGGCCGTCGATGACGGAGTTGGCCAGACGTTCGTCCAATCCGGTCCAGCGGAGCACGGAATGGGCCCGGTCATGCACCATGCGGCGAACGAGCGACTCGTTCTGCTCCAGCGCACTCCCCGCCCAGCGGATCAGCGCATCGAAGAGGGGCCGGTGCTTGCCGTCCGCAATCGCGGCGGAGAGCAGGCGGCCGAGCAGCGGCGAGACTTCGAGCCGGTCCAGCTGCCGCGCCAGCCCCGCCTTCACCTGCAGGCCCAGACGCTCCGGGTCGAGGGATTCGAGCAGGTCCGCCAGCAGACCCGCTGCGCCTGCGCGGATACGCCCGCCGCTTTCCTTGGCCGGCTGCTCCAGAAACTCACCGAGCGCGCGGGCGACGTTCATCTCCCGCATCCGCCGTCCGACCACGGACGGGATGAGGAAGTTGGTCTGCAGAAACCGCGCCATGGTGTCGGCGATGCGATTCTTGTTCTCGGGAATGATGGCCGTGTGCGGGATCGGCAGGCCGAGCGGGCGGCGGAACAAGGCCGTTACTGCGAACCAGTCCGCAAGGCCGCCGACCATCGCCGCTTCCGCGAAGGCGACCACATAGCCCCACGCCGGATGGACGCCCTCCATCTGGTGCGCGCCGAGGAAGACAAGCGCCATTGCCGCGAGCAGCATCGTGGCCGCCATGCGCATGCGGCGGGCGCGATCGGGCAAGGCCGCCGACCCGATGACCGGCGGCGGAGCGGTGCCCCCAGTGAAGGGGCTGCGCTGTTTACTCGGCAGGATAGGCTTCGGGCGGGCGGTGAGCGTCATCGCCCGGCTGATAGGTCAAGAACCGCGTGCGCAGCCAGGGGCCGAGCCGCTTCTCCAGCCCGTCCGCAAGGCTGAAGCCTGCCGGAACGATCACCAGCGTCAGCAAGGTGGACAGCAGCAGCCCGCCGATCACCACCGTGCCCATTGGAGCGCGCCATGCCGCGTCGCCTGAAAGGGAAATGGCGGTGGGCACCATGCCGGCCGTCATCGCGACCGTGGTCATGACGATCGGTTGTGCGCGCTTGTGTCCGGCATCAAGGATCGCGTCCTGCTTCCGCCGGCCTGCAGCCATTTCCTCAAGCGCAAAGTCGATCAGCAGGATCGAGTTCTTGCCGACGATGCCGAACAGCATCAGCACCCCGATAAATACCGGCAATGAGATCGGCTGGCCGACTGCAGTCAGAGCCAGCAGCCCCCCCAATGGCGCAAGCGCCAGCGAGGCCATGTTGACCAGCGGCGAGACCAGGCGCCGGTAGAGCAGCACGAGCACCGAGAAAACCAGCAGGATGCCCGTGCCAAGGGCGATCACAAAGCTGTCCGCCAGTTCGCCCTGCCACTCGTCAGCGCCCACGGGTTCATTGCTGACGCCCGTCGGGAGGTCGCGCATGATCGGCAGGCGCTGGATGGCGGACTTCACGTCGCCGCTGGCGAAGCCGGACGCCACATCGGCGCTGACGAACACGCGGCGGTTCTGGTTGCGGCGCTCGATGCTCGTCGGCCCCATGCCGAAGCTGATGTCGGCCACCCGCTCCAGCGGCACGGAGCCACCGCTGCCGGTCGGCACGGGCAGGTTGCGGATGGTCGCCATGTCGCGCCGATCGCCTTCCGCCAGTCTCACGCGGATCGGCACCTGCCGGTCCGACAGCGAGAACTTGGCGGCATTCTGGTCGATGTCGCCGAGGGTTGCGATGCGGATCGCCTGGCTCAGCGCCTGCGTGGTGACGCCGAGGCTTGAGGCGAGATCTTCACGCGGGCGGATGATCAGCTCCGGCCGCTGCAGATCCACCTCAACGCGAGGGGCGACCACGCCGGGGACATCGCGCATCTGCTCAGCCAAAATGTTCGCCGTCGAATCCAGCACCTGCGGATCAGAGCCGGACAGCATGACGGAGATCGCGCGCCCGGTGCCGCCGCCCCCGCTCTGCTGATCCTGGAAGTTCACCCGCGCATCCGGGAAGTTCTGCAGCACCGGCGCAAGCTGGCGCTCGAACTCCAGGCTGGTGCGCACCCGATCCGGCTTCAGCACAAGCCGTACGGCTCCGGAGCCTTCGTTCACGATGCCAAGGGCAAGCGCGACTTCCTGCTCCTGCTCCATCCGGGTGGCGATGGCGTCGATCACTTCCTCGGTCTGCTGGAGCGTGGTGCCGGGCACCATCTCCACCTGGACCATGGAGAAGTCGCTGTCATTGTTCGGGAAGAACTGCTGCGGCAGGTTCAGCGCCAGCAATCCGGTCGCGATCAAGGCGGCAGCGCCGACGCCCATCATCCACACGCGGTGGTCCAGCAGGCGGGCGCGGAACCGCACAGTCCGGTTGAGGAACCAGGCACGGAAGCGGTGTCCGCCAAAGGTGGCAAGCGCACCGAGGACGGCGGTGAGCAGGGCGGCGGTGAGCCACCCCATCGCGCCAGCAAGACCGATCCCCAGAAGCAGCACGACGATCACGCACAGGAAGGCAATGAACTGCGCCAGGAAGCCGGGCAGGGCGGACACCGCGCTCTTCCAAACCGCAACACCGAGCAGGTGATCGCCATAGGTCAGCAGGAGGTAGAGGACGAGGCCCACGCCCGCGAGGAACCCGGCAGCGATGATCGCGAACATCGCGAAGCCGAAGATCCCGTAGTGCCAGTGATATTCGGCATGGCCGGCAGCCTCGCGAACCCGGTTGGCGCGGGTACGATCGATGGACCAGCGCAGGACCTGCATGTAGCGGTCCATCATCGGACCCTCGCCGTGCTCCGCATGACCCTTGGCCTTGAGGAAGTAGGCCGCGATCATCGGCGTGATCAGCCGCGCAACGGCCAGCGACATCAGCACCGACACCACCACCGTGAGGCCGAAATTCTTGAAGAACTGGCCGGACACGCCCGGCATCAAGCCAACCGGCAGGAAGACCGCGACGATGGAGAAGGTGGTCGCCACCACCGCGAGGCCGATCTCGTCCGCAGCGTCGATGGAAGCCTGATAGGCGCTCTTGCCCATGCGCATGTGGCGCACGATGTTTTCGATCTCCACGATGGCATCGTCCACCAGCACGCCTGCCACCAGGCCCAACGCGAGCAGTGACAGCGTGTTGAGCGTGAAGCCCATCATGTCCATGAACCAGAAGGTCGGGATGGCGGAGAGCGGGATGGCCAGTGCGGCGATGATGGTCGCCCGCCAGTCGCGCAGGAACAGGAACACGACGATCACGGCGAGCACGGCGCCCTCGACCATCGCAGCCATCGAGCTTTCGTACTGCGCCTTGGTGTAGTCCACCTCCGTGAACAGGCGAGTAAACCTGATGCCGGGATTCTCCGCCTCCAGATCCTTCAGCACTTCCACCGCGGCATCATAGACGGCCACGTCCGACTCGCCGCGGGCGCGGCTGATCGCGAAGGTGATCACCTGCTTGCCGTTCAGCTTGGCCAGCGATGTCAGCTCCCCATAGCTGTCGCTAACGCGGGCGATGTCAGCCAGCTTGACGGTGCGGTTGCCGAGCGAGATCTGGGTTTGCGACAGCTCGTAGGCATCCGCCGCATTGCCCAGAACGCGCACGGACTGGCGGGAGCCGGCGATCTCAGCCCGGCCACCGGCGGCGTTGACGTTGAGGGCCCGCAGCGCATTGTTCACCTGGCTGGCGGTGACGCCAAGCGCCTGCATCTTTGCCGGATCGAGGATCACCAGAATCTCGCGGTCGACGCCGCCATTGCGGCTGACCTCGGCAAGGCCTTCGACCGTCAGCAACCGCTTGGTCACCGTGTCGTCGATGAACCAGGACAGCTGCTCGATCGTCATGTCATCGGCCGACACGCCATAATAGACGATGGGCCGGGCGCTGGTCTGCACCTTGAAGACCTGCGGCTCCAGGATACCCTCGGGCAGCTCCCCGCGGATCTGGTCAACCGCGCTTTTCACATCATTGACGGCTTCGGCGATATCGGTGCCGAGCTCGAACTCGATCTGCGTCTGCGAACTCCCCTCGGACGCGGTCGAGTTGATGTTCTTCACACCCTCGATCGTCTGCACCGCAGCCTCGACACGCTGCGTGATCTGGTTCTCGATCTCGCTTGGGGCGGCGCCAGGCTGGGTAATCGCGGCGATGACCACCGGGAATTCAATGTCCGGCTGGTCCTGCACATCCATCTGCTGGAAGCTCATCAGGCCGGCAAGGACCAGCCCGATGAACGCCAGGATGGGGACGATCGGATTACGGATCGACCATGCTGAAATGTTGCGGAAGTCCATGCGACCGGCCGATCAGCTCGCGGTTCGCTGTGTCACCGGGCGAACGGTCTCGCCTTCGGTGAGGAAGCCGCCCGCCCGAAGCACGACCCGCTCCTGCCCTGTCAGGCCGGAGGCAATGGTGATGCCTTGTTCGGTCACCAGGCCCAGCTCGACCGGCCGGCGGACGACCTTGTTGTTCTGGTCGACGATATAGACGTAGCTGCCCTGGTCGTTCGAAAGAATGGCGCTTTCGGGGAGCATCGGCGCCACAAGCGTGCCGCTGTTGAGGCGCACCGACGCAAAACCGCCAGGTCGCAGTTCAGGCGCATAGGACAATGCGCAGCGCGCCGTGCCCTGCCGGGTCTGCTCATTGATGACGGGAGCCTTCTGCCACACCTGGCATTGGAAGGTCCTTTCGCTGCCCACCGGGGTGACAGTGCCCGTCGCGCCCACGGGCACCCGAGCAAGATCAGTTTCGCCAAGCTGGGTCAGCACTTCCATCTCGCCGCCGCGGGCGATGGTGAACAGCGCCGTTCCCCCGGCACCGACGACCTGGCCGAGCTCGACATTCCGCTCCAGCAGCAAGCCTCCTGCAGGGGCGACGATGTTGAGCCGCTCGTTGCGCTCCTGCAGCTCTCGCAGCTGCGCTTCGGCGACACGGACGCGAGCACGGGCAGCATCGCGCGTGGCCGTCAGCCGGTCCACATCGGCCTGGCTGATGAAGCCGCGCTCCACCAGCTGGAGGGCACGATCGAGGTTCGCCTGGGCGAGTTGGGCATCAGCGCGGGCGACTTCGATATTCGCCTGCTGGCTCTGCACCTGCTGGACCTGCACGGAGCGGTCGATCACAGCCAGCACCTGGCCCGCCTTCACCCAATCTCCGGCTTCGACCGGGATCGAGATCACACGACCACCCTCGCCGACGACGCCAACGGGCATTGCGCGCCGGGCGGCGAGCGTACCCGTGGCGTTGATGGCGCCCTCGACCGTGCCGCGACCGGGCGCCACCACCGTCACCGCGGGAGCCGTCTCGCCCTCCGGCGCGAAGGCAGCCTCGTCCCCTCCCTGGGTGAGCATCCAGGCGCCGATGGCGATGAGGCCGACAGCAACAAGGGCCGCGATCAGCAGCCGCTTGCGCCGGCTCTGCCGCTCTTCCGCCAGGGCTTCGCCGGCCACTGCATTCGACGTATCGCCGAAATCCGCAATCTTTGCTTCGTAGTTCATCAGCGCAATCAGCCCCTGGGGTCGCATTTCGCGCGGCATCGACCGGCATCACCGCGCGGCGCGCTTGCAGCGAGCAATGCGCGCGACATATACCGGCCGCCCCGCCACATCAACGAGCGTCTCTGCCAAAGCCGCACCAAGTTCGACCAGCAGCAGGGCGACGGGAAACGCAAAAAGGGCGGACCGCTGCGCGATCCGCCCCCTTTTACTCAAATTGTATCAAATTGTCAGGGGGTCAGCGAACCCGGCCGCGCTGCACCAGATTGACGATCGCGAGCAGCACGATGGCGCCGATGATCGCGATGATGAAGCCAGTCAGGTTGAACGTCTGGATGGTGCCCTGGACGCCGAACAGCGCACCGGCGAGCACATTGCCGATCAAGGCACCGATGATGCCGACGATGATGTTCATGAAAATGCCCATGGAGGCATCGCGCCGCATGACCATACTAGCCAACCAACCAGCCACACCCCCGACGATGATAGCGACAATCCAGCCCATGTGAGATCCTCCACTTGACCGCACCCGGTGTGCGTACGTGGGTCAAACGGGACGTGGGAGGATGCGTTCCCCATTGTGCCGCCTTCAACAGCTTGCTGAAGGCGGGCACTATTCGGATCAATACTTTAGCTGCCGCTCGTACAGGTCACGATAATGCTGGATGCGCGTTACGCGCAACCCCTGCATGCCGGAACGATCGACCGCGCGCTGCCAGCTGGCGAATTCCTCGAGCGTGAGATTGTAGCGCTCCAGCACCTCATCGATCGTCAGCAGGCCGCCATTGACCGCAGCGACCACCTCCGCCTTCCGGCGAATGACCCAGCGCTTCGTGTCGGGAGAGGGGAGGTCGTCCAGCGTCAGCGGCTCTCCAAGAGGGCCGATTACCTGATCCGGACGGGCGTTCTGCTGATCAATCATCTCATTCCTTCGGCGCCGCTCGACGCGCATTTCCTTGCTGCTGCCCGAGTGCCCCGGCCCGGTTTGCCACCGGTTGAAGCGATTTGGTTAACAGCAGCACGACCTTCCGACCGGGCGCAGCGTCGCGGAGGGGCAGCCCGGCCTGAACAGCTCAGGCGGTCCGCTTCTGCCGGCGCTCTGGTCCGGCCTTTGCCATCGACACGCTCGGTCGTTGCAGGCGCTGTTACCGACCAAGCCTCAAGAAGCCGTAAACCGCGGATTCGCGGGAATTGCCGAGGGTTTGGCGGAGCGCTCCGTCCGGTGTAAGGGCGCCTCCATGGATGTGCTTGCCTCAACCTCGCCCGTGGACGCGGCCCGGCTGTTCGACCTCCCGCGAGCGGCGGCGGAGTGCCGCATCGTCGTCGCGATGTCCGGCGGCGTGGACTCCTCCGTGGTCGCGGCGCTGGCGGCGGCGAGCGGGGCCGAGGTGATCGGCATCACGCTGCAGCTCTATGATTATGGCGCGGCGACGGGGCGCAAGGGCGCTTGCTGCGCGGGCGACGACATCCGCGATGCTCGCGCGGTGGCGGACCGTCTCGGCATCGCGCATTATGTCTTCGACCACGAGAGCGCCTTCCGTCAGGACGTGGTCGAGCGTTTCGCCGACGATTACCTCGCCGGCCGTACGCCGATCCCCTGCATTCGCTGCAACATGGGGCCGAAGTTCACGGACCTGCTGCGCATGGCGCGGGAGCTCGGCGCCGATTGCCTCGCCACCGGCCATTATGTCCGGCGCTTGATGGGTGTGGGCGGACCGGAGCTGCACCGTGCAGTCGACCCTGCGCGAGACCAGTCCTATTTCCTCTACGCCACCACGCAGGAGCAACTGGATTTCCTGCGCTTCCCGCTCGGCGGCCTGCCCAAACAGGAGGTGCGGCGGATCGCGGAAGGGTTCGGCCTCGCCGTCGCGGCCAAGCCGGACAGCCAGGACATCTGCTTCGTGCCGGACGGTGATTACGCGAAGATCGTGCAGTCGGTCAGGCCCGAAGGGGCTCGGGCAGGCGAGATCGTCCATGCGGAGAGCGGAGCGGTGCTCGGCCAGCATCCGGGGGTGATTCACTACACGGTCGGCCAGCGGCGCGGGCTGGAGATCGGCGGACAGCCGGAGCCGCTTTATGTCGTCGGCATCGATGCCGCGGCAGCGCAGGTGAAGGTGGGGCCGAAGCGGCTGCTTGCGGTGTCAGCGGCGCGGATCGCCGAGACCAATCGCATCGGGCCACTGCCGGATGGTCCACTGACTACGAAGGTCCGCTCCATGGCGCGGCCGGTGCCTGTCACGCTGGAGGGGTCGCTCGGAGAGGGAGCGGAGAGCGTGATCCGCTTCGCCGAGCCCGAATTCGGCGTCGCGCCCGGGCAGGCGGCGGTGCTCTATGCGGGCGACCGGGTGCTTGGCGGCGGCTGGATCGAAGAGACGGTGCGCGGCTGAGTGCTACTTGCCGGGAAGAAAGAACCGGCCTTCCACTACCGTCACGCAGTTCCCGCTCAGCCATGCTCGCTCTCCTTCGAGGCGGCACCCTATGTCGCCTCCTCGTGCAGAGGCCTGATGCGCAGTGAAACTGTCTCGCCCCAGTCGCTCCGCCCAGAACGGGGTGAGCGCGGCATGGGCAGAGCCGGTGACGGGGTCTTCGTCGATACCCCAGGCGGGCACGAAGACGCGGCTGACCACGTCGGTTCGCACTCCGGGAGCGGTGCAGATCGCCATGACATCAATGTTGCGAAGCGCGCGCATGTCAGGAGCAAGCGCCCGAACCGCCGCCTCATCTTCCAGCAGGATGATCGCGGTCTGCTCCGCACCAGAGATGGAGTCGAAACATTCTCCCTCTGCACCCAAGGCGGCGAGCAGCGCCGGGTTCGCGCAGGGCGCAACGCGGGTGACGGGTAGCGCCAGTTCGTAACCGCTTTCTGCACGACGAACCTCCAGCACACCGGCGCGGCGGGTGCGGAAGGTGACGCGTTCGCCTCCATCACGGGTGAGGAGCACATGCCCGCTCGCCAACGTCGCATGGCCGCACATGGCAACCTCGCTGGTGGGGGTGAACCAGCGCAGCTCCCAATCCGCCTCTCCCGTGGAATCCGGCACCACGAAGGCTGTCTCGGCGAAGTTGTTCTCCTGGCCGATCGCCTGCAGCACTTCGTCCGGCAGCCAGGTTTCGAGTGGAATCACAGCCGCCTGGTTGCCGGTGAAAGGCCGGTCGGCGAAGGCATCGACATGCCAGTAGGGGAGGGTCGGCACTCGAACGGTCCTCTCAGGGATAGAGCAGGGTGCTGGTCCAGCCGTTGCCGTCGCGGGTGAACAGGCGGCGCTCGTGCAGGCGGCTGGGGCGGTCCAGCCAGAATTCGATCCGCCGTGGCGACAGGCGGAAGCCGGTCCAGTGCGGCGGGCGGGGTACCTCGGCGCCCTCGTATTGCCGCCGCAGCTCTTCCACTCGCGCGAGATAGGTCGCCCGCGAGTCGAGCGGGCGCGACTGGTCCGACGCGGCCGAGCCGAGTTGCGATTTGGGGTGGCGCGAGTGGAAGTAGGCGTCTGCCTCAGCGGCGCTCACCTCCTCCAGCGAGCCTTCAATCCGGATCTGGCGACGGAGGGACTTCCAGTGGAACAGCAGCGCCGCCTGCGGATTGGCGGTGATTTCCCGGCCCTTGCGGCTCTCCGCATTCGTGTAGAACACGAAGCCGCCACCCTGCCCGAGTTCGGGTCCGTGACCCTTCAGCAGCACCATCCGCACGGACGGGGCACCTTCCGGCGTAGCCGTGGCCAGCGCCATCGCGTTGGGGTCGTTCGGCTCTTGCTCCACGGCCTCGGCCAGCCATTGCTCGAACAGCGCGAACGGGTCGTGGTGCGGAATGGCGTCGTGCGGAGAGGGGTGTTCGCTGTGGGGCATGGTGCGCAAAGCACTATCCTCTCGCCGACAGGCAGGAAAGGGCGCTTGCTCTCGCTCGTCGCGTTACCTAGCTAACACACCATGGCAGCAGATCCCTATGCGACCCTTGGCGTTCCTCGCAGCGCGAGCGAACAGGACATCAAGTCCGCCTATCGCAAGCTCGCCAAGGAACTGCATCCCGACCGGAACAAGGACAACCCCAAGGCCGCGGAGCGCTTTTCCGACGCGACGCGCGCCTATGACCTGCTGTCCGACAAGGACAAGCGGGCGAAATTCGACCGGGGCGAGATCGACGTGGACGGCAACCCCGCCATGCCCTTCGGCGGCGGTTTTGGCGGCGGCGGAGGGTTTCGCGGTGGCGCAGGCCAGTCGCGCGGATACTCCGCGCGGGATTTCGAGGGCTTCGGCGCGGCGGATGAGATGGACTTGGGCGACATTTTCGAAGGTCTGTTCGGCCGGGGTGGACCAAGAGGGGGCATGGGCGGCATGGGTGCGGGCGGAGCGCGCCGGCAGCCGCCCCAGCGTGGCGCGAACATCTCCTACCGGCTGCGCGTGCCCTTTGCCGAGGCCGCCGCGCGCAAGGACCAGCGGATCACGCTGCGTGACGGATCGACCATCGACCTGAAGCTGCCCGCCGGTGTCGAGGACGGCACGCAGATGCGCCTCAAGGGCAAGGGAGAGCCGGGCCCCGCCGGGCAGGGCGACGCGCTGGTGACGATAGAGATCGAGCCTCACCCCTTCTTCACCCGCGACGGCGACGACGTGCGGCTGGAGTTGCCGGTAACGCTGGACGAGGCGGTCCGCGGCGCGAAGGTGAAAGTGCCGACTGTGGATGGCCCAGTGATGCTGACGGTGGCGCCCGGCTCCGGCTCCGGGAAGGTGCTGCGCCTCAAGGGGCGTGGCTTCTCCAGCAAGGGCGGCGGGCGTGGGGATCAGTTGGTAACGCTCCAGATCCAGCTGCCGGAGAACATGGCCGAGCTGGCCCAACGGCTGGAGGGTTGGAGCGACACGGGCGCGGTGCGAAGCCGACTCGGCGTCTGAGGCGCTCGCCTTGATGCGAGCAGCGATCGCGGGTCGACAGCGGGCAGGCGGCTGCTAGAAGCGGGCGCCCATGGTCTCGCCCGGCATCTCGGACCGACAACGGCCCAGCCCCCCGGTGCCCGACCTTTCGCCCGAGGCGCGGCGCAAGGAGGCGCTGCGGCGCAAGGTCGGCCTGCAGGCGCAGGTCACTCGACAATTCGGCCCGGGCACCCGCGCCTTCGAGGTCGCGAAGCGGGTCATCGTCGGCACCTACAATGACGGCTTCATCCACGCCGGCAACCTGGCCTACATGGCTGTGCTGGCGATTTTCCCCTTCTTTATCACGGGCGCCGCGATCTTCAGCCTGATTGGCGAGGAAGCGGATCGTGCTGCCTCCATCAACGCAGTGCTCACGGCCCTGCCGCCCGTCGTAGGGGAGGTGATCGGCCCCGTGGCGCGCAGTGTGGTGGAGCAGCGCAGCGGGGTGGTGCTGTGGATCGGCGGATTCTTCGGCCTGTGGACCGTCGGCAGCCTGGTGGAAACGATCCGCGATGTGCTGCGCCGCGCCTATGGCACCCATGCGACGCATGCCTTCTGGAAATATCGGCTGCTGTCCACCGGGCTCATCATCGCGGCCGTCATCCTGCTGTTGTTGAGCCTGATTGCGCAGGTGCTGATCGGCGCGGCGGAACAGGTGATCGCCGCCTACTTCCCCAATCTGACCGATCTCGTGCGGCGGCTCGCCTGGTCACGCATCGTTCCGGCGGTGGGGCTGTTCGGATCGCTCTATCTCCTGTTCTACACGCTGACCCCCGCCGCATATCGCAAGAGGCGGTACCCGAAATGGCCCGGCGCATTGCTGGTGACGGTCTGGTGGGTGGGCGTCACCTTCGCCCTGCCCAGGCTGCTGCACACCGTGTTCCGAATGGATGCGACCTACGGCTCCCTCGCCGGGATCATGATCGCGCTTTTCTTTTTCTGGCTCATCGGACTAGGGATGGTCATGGGTGCGGAATTGAACGCCGCACTCGCCGAAACACCGGAGGAAGAGCAGGACAGGCTCGGCCAGCCGGACAATCGCGCGAGGGCAGCGCGGGAGCAGAATACGGAGATGTTGGAGCGATGACAGCGCTGATGGCGGGCAAGCGCGGCCTCATCATGGGGTTGGCCAATGACAAGTCACTGGCGTGGGGGATTGCCAAGAAACTGGCGGAGCATGGGGCGGAGCTCGCCTTTTCCTATCAGGGCGAATCGCTTGCCAAGCGCGTGCGGCCGCTGGCCGAGCAGCTCGGGTCCGACTTCATCTTCGATTGCGATGTGTCCGAAATGGACGCATTGGACCGCGCCTTCGACGCATTGAAGGAGCGATGGGAGACGATCGACTTCGTGCTCCACGCCATCGGCTTTTCGGACAAGAACGAGCTGCGCGGGAAATATGTCGACACCAGCCTCGACAATTTCCTGATGACGATGAACATCTCCGCCTACTCGCTGGTGGCGGTGGCGAAGCGCGCTGCGGCGATGATGCCGCCGAAGAACGAGGACGGCACCGGCGGCGGCTCCATCCTGACGCTGACCTATTACGGCGCGGAGAAGGTCGTTCCGCACTACAACGTCATGGGCGTGGCCAAGGCGGCGCTGGAAACGAGCGTGCGGTACCTCGCCAACGATCTGGGGCCGGATGGCGTGCGCGTGAATGCGATCAGCGCAGGGCCGATCAAGACGCTCGCGGCGAGCGGGATCGGCGATTTCCGCTACATCCTGAAGTGGAACGAGCTGAACGCGCCGCTGCGGCGCAACGTCACCATCGATGATGTCGGCGGCGCGGGCCTGTACATGCTGTCGGACCTGTCTTCCGGCGTGACCGGCGAGGTGCATCATGTCGACGCCGGCTACCATGTCGTCGGCATGAAGCAGGAAGACGCGCCGGACATCTCGCTCGTCTGATCTATCACACGGCCAAAGTTCCTGGTATGTTCCAGTGAGGGACAAGAGGAGGCTGGCGATGATCAGAGGTGGATGCCGCTGCGGCGCGGTTCGTTACGAGGCGGAAGTTACCGAGCCTGACCGGCACGGCGTGTGCCATTGCGCCGACTGCCGCCGCTCGGCCGGGGCGCCGATGGTCGCCTGGTTGGCAGTGTCGGAGGATACGTTCCGCATTACCAGCGGCCAGGAACGCTGCTGGGAGGGGGCGAACGGCGCGCTGCGCTATTTCTGCCCCACCTGCGGGACGGGGATATACTACCGGAACGAAGACGTCATTCCAGGGATCGTGGACATCCAGTCCGCCACTCTGGACGAGCCGGAAGCCTATGCGCCGGCGGCGCAGATCCAATGTGCAGAGCGGCTGGAGTGGGTTGCGCGGCTTAACCAACTGCCGGCGTTCGATCGCTGGCCAACGGGCTAGCGCGCAGGCTCAACCGGGCGTCCAGGTGGCGAGCAGTTCCACGATGCGCTGTGTCGCCTTGCCGTCGCCATAGGGGTTATGCGCCCGCGCCATCGCGGCGTGCGCGGCTTCGTCGTCAAGAAGCCGCTCGGCCTCCGCAACGATCCGCTCAGGATCCGTGCCGACCAGCCGGGCCGTGCCCGCCTCGACGCCTTCGGGTCGCTCGGTGGTTTCCCGCATCACCAGCACGGGCGTGCCGAGCGTTGGCGCCTCCTCCTGCACGCCGCCGCTATCCGTCAGCATCAAGGCCGCGATGGAAAGGAGCCGGGCGAAATCGGGGTAGTCGAGCGGCTCCACCAGCGCGACATTGTCGAGCCCGGCCAGCCGCTCCTCCATGACTACCCGGATCGCCGGGTTGAGATGGACAGGGAGGATGATCGCCACGTCCGGCCGCTTGGCCAGACGGGTGATCGCCTCGGCGATGGCGGCGATCCCGTCACCCCAGTTCTCCCGCCGGTGTGCGGTGACTCCGATGATGCGTCGCCCGGCAAACCGGCGCTCCAGTTCCGCCACGCGCGCGGCTATGGCAGGCTGGCGCTCGATGCAGGCGGTGATCCAGTGCAGCGCATCGATCACCGTGTTGCCGGTGACATGCACGGTGGCGGGCGCGACGTTCTCCGCCAGAAGCGCGTCCGCCGCAGCGCGGGTGGGGGCGAAGTGGATCGCGGCGATGGTGGAGATGATCCGGCGATTCACCTCCTCCGGCCAAGGGTGATGCATGTCGCCGCTCCTGAGGCCCGCCTCCACATGCGCAACCGGAATCTTGCGGTGAAAAGCGGCGAGCGCCCCTGCCATGGCGGTGGCGGTATCGCCCTGCACCACCACCATGTCCGGCTGCTCGGCGTCCAGGGCTGCGCCGATGCCGGTCAGCAGAGCGGCAATGAGCTGGTCGAGCCCGAGGCCGGAACGCTCCAGCTCCAATTCGCGATCCGCCTCGATGCCCGCAATGGAGAGGACCTGGTCCAGCATGGCGCGATGTTGTCGGCTGACGCAGACGCGACTTTCGAAGCGATCATCCTGCCCGAGAAGGCGCAGCAGCGGGACCAGCTTGATCGCTTCCGGCCGCGTGCCGAAGACTGTGAGGATGCGCCGGGCGCCAGCCATTCGGTCGGACAGGCGAAGGCTGCCGGCGCGGTGCTAAAGCCCGCTGACGCCCGGCGACCGGGGATCGACGGGCTGCGATCCGTCATCCTCAGCGTCGTCGAGCGGTGCATCCACCGAGGGGGGCGCTGGCGGGATGCGCGACGGATCCACGACCGCCGGGGCCGCCGAAGGGTCGGCCGATGCGGCGACCTCGCCTTCCTGCGCGCGGCGGATCCGCTCGTCGTATTGCCGCTCAAGCTCCTCGACACGCGCCTGCGTCGCCGCGGCTTCCTCGTCGATGGTGGCCAGCCGCTCCTCGCGCTCCTGCGCGATAAGCTGGCTGAAGCGGACGTTCGAACTCTGCGCGCGCTCCGCAAAGGCGGCTTCGATCATCTCGGCCGTGCAGCCAAGTTCTCCGCCGGCCCCGACAGGGGTGCAGGACAGCGGGCCAAAGTCGCCCACCGCCTCGAAGGCTTGCACGCGGTTGGACCAGGCATTGTTCGCGGGATCGTCACTCTGGCGCAGGCGCTCCGGGATGCGGTAGCGCTCCCCCTCGTCCATGCGAGCGCAAACGACGATCTCGTTCCCTTCGGACTTCGGACACTCATCATCGCCATAGACGATCAGGGTGTTGACCCGATCGCCGCCTTGCTCCTGCGCAGCCGCAGGGCCGGACACCAGCGCCAGCGTGCCCGGTGCTGCGGCGAGAGCGAGCAGGCGAGTGAGGGTGGGGGCGAAATTCCGTCTCATGGTCGATCCTCGAAGGCGGCAGGACGCTGCCGCCTGATGCAATTGAGCGCGCGGCCCACTGAATATCCTATGAAGCGTTTCGTGGAGCGCTCCGGTTCCCCGTTCACCCCCACCTCGCCCCTTCTTCCGCAGGCGTCAGATCCGCTCCGAAAGGCGGATTGCCGCCCGGCAGCCGAGGCGGATCGCGGCGGAGAGCAGCGGGTAGGCTGGGGCCCGCTCTGCGCCCGCAGCCATGGCGGCCGCATGATGCTCTCGCTCGTCCTCACGGAAGCGTTTGATCATCCCGGTCAGCTCCGGATCCTCTTCGGCGGTGCCTCTGGCTCTCTCGAGCTCATCCAGCTGCCGAGAGTAATGAAGGTCGATCTCCGTCTCCACCGCAGCCGTGCAGGCCATCGCCGCCTCCGGCCCGATCAGCGCCGTCGCCGCGCCGAGCGCATAACCAGCAGCCGACCACAGGGGCTGCAGCGCGGTCGGTCTCACGCCGCGCCGTGCCATCAGGGCATCGAACTGCGCCCGGTGCCCCTCCTCCTGGTCTGCCATGGCGCGGATTTCGCCCGAGTGCGGCGCCCGGTCGCCCATCACGGCCAGTTGCCCGGCATAGATGCGCGTTGCGCCATATTCGCCCGCCTGATCCACACGGATCATCCGCTCGCGCTGTTCACGAAGAGTGTTGCTCATGTCACGGCTGCTCCCTGAGACCCAGCAGGCGGAAGATGGCGAGGCCCGCGAGCGTCGAGATCAAAGCGTTCCACCCGGCAAGCGAGATCCCCAACAGCGACCAGGGGGCGGTGTCGCAGCGAACCAGCGGCGCATTCATGATGGCCTCCAGCGCGTTGCCGCCGCCTGCGCCGACAGGATTGGCACAGGAGGTGATCCCCTGCCACCAGCCATATTCCACGCCCGCATGGAAGGCGCCGATCGCCCCGGAAACCATGATCGCCAACCCGGCGAAGGCGAGCAAGCCCTCACGCCAGCGGCTCAGAGTGGAGAGCAGCGCCAACGCGATGGCGGCGAAGTGGGCGTAACGCTGCCACCAGCACATTTCGCAGGGGAACAGGCCGAAGCCATATTCGGACACATAGGCGCCCGCGATCAGCAGCGCCGGTACGCCAAGCGCCAGCCGCTGCGCCAGCTTCGTTGAAGGTGTCATCCGGGATGCCGTTTCAGCGACGGGCGGCGATCACGGGCGAAGCGGTGCGGCGCAGTGTCCTGATCGCGTAATCGAGCTGGAAGTCCTCCACTCCCTGCGCCTTCAACTCCTCGGCAGTCAACGAGAAGCGCGGGTCTGCCTTCACGTCGAACTCCAGCGCCTCGTCCTCAAGGTCGACCTCGTTGATCAGGTGGCCGCGCAGGTCGCTTTCGCGCAGCGCCCGCTGCTGGCGCTTGACGGCATCGGGGTCGGAGAGCTGCGGAACGCGAATATCGGGCTCGATCCCCCCTTCCTGCACGGACCGGCCGGACGGCGTGTAGTACAGGGCCGTGGTGAGCTTGAGGGCAGCGTCGCGCGTGACCGGCAGCAGCGTCTGCACGCTGCCCTTGCCGAAGCTGCGTTCACCCATGATCAGGGCGCGCTTCTGGTCCTGCAGCGCACCGGCCACGATCTCACTGGCGGAAGCGGAGCCCACGTCGATCAGCACGATCATCGGCACCCCTTCGGCCACATCGCCGCGATAGACGGTCTCCGCCTCGTAGTAGATAGTATCGCGCCGATTTCGCCCGCGCTGGGAGACGATCTGCCCTTGCTTGAGGAACAGGTCGCTCAGCGCCACAGCCTCGTCCAGCGACCCGCCCGGATTCATGCGCAGGTCAAGGACAAGGCCATTGAGACGCCCGCCCGCCTGCTGGCGCAGCTCCGCGACGCCGCGGTTCACGTCGGCCCCGACATCGCGGCTGAACTCATTGACGCTGATCACGCCGATACGGCCGTCCTGCAGCTCCCAGGTCACAGGCTCCAGTTCGATCAGCCCGCGCGTGACCGCGACGTCGAACGGCTCTTCACGCCCGGTGCGGAAGATCGTCAACTGAATGGAGCTGCCGGCCGGGCCGCGCATCTGCTCAACCGCCTGGTCCAGCTCCAGCCCGTAGATCAGCTTGCCGTTGAGGTGCGTGATGTAGTCGCCGGCCTTGATGCCGGCCTTGTCCGCCGGGCTGCCCTTGAAGGGTGAGACGACCTTGACCGCCCCGTCTTCCATCTGGACCTGAATGCCGAGGCCTTGGTAATTGCCGTCGATCATCGTCTCCAGCCGCTGGAGCGCCGCCCCGTCCAGATAGGCGGAATGCGGGTCCAGTGCGGCGAGCATCCCGTTGATGGCACCGCGGATCAGAACGTCGTCCTCCACCGGCTCCACATAACTGGCCTTGATTCGCTGGTAGGTGGCGAACAGCTTGCTGAACTCCGCCGTGGTGCGGCCCTCGACCTGCGCGAAACCGGCGGTGGTAGCCGGCAGCAATGCGACTGCGGTCAAAAGAGCTGCGGCGCGCAGCGGGTGGGCGATCTTCATACCGGACGGATTCCTGTTGGATGCGTATCCATTGTAATGCCGCGAATGGATGAATGCCAGATGAGGCGCGAGCGGCGCTCCGAAAGGCGGCGCAGCGGACTAGCCGGCGCGATGATAAGGGTGTCCGGCCAGAATGCTGGTGGCGCGAAAAAGCTGCTCCATCAGCATCGCGCGGGCAAGCAGATGCGGCCAGGTCGCGCGGCCGAACGCAACCAGCAAGTCGGCCGCCGCACGGTCCTCAGCCTCGTGCCCGTCCGCCGCGCCGAGCACGAAGCGCGCCTCACGAATGCCGCCGTCGCGCCATTTCTCCAGCACCGCCGCCAGGTCTTCGGAGGAGAGTTGCTCCCCCCTCTCGTCCAGCAGCACACGGCGGCAAGGGGTGAGCGGCTCCGGGATGCGGCCGCCGCTCTCCGGCAACTCGGTCAGGCGCAAGGGCCAGCCGATGCGTTTTTCATAGCGGGCCACCAGCTCCGCCTCAGGCGAGCGGGCGATCTTCCCGCGGGCGATGACGTGGAGCAGCATTCTTGCTTCGTTTCCTCAGGTGCCGGTCGCTGCCGCTCGGGGCCATCCAGCCCCCTTGGCTTTCCCCGCGGCTGATCCTTCTACGCTCCGGACCGCTGCGGGCGGCCGTTCGGCCTTACGGTCCGCGCGTCGCCGACCGGCTTGCAGCTCGCTCTCTCGACGGACACAGACCGGGTTGCGACCAGCAGTCCGCAAGCGCGAACGCGCGTTGGCCGTTGGGCCGGAAGTCAAAGGCCGCGCATGCGGCCGCCGGCGCTTGAGGCGCTACAAACTAGGCCGTGCCGGCCGCGGCAGCTGGCGCGTCGTCGCCGAAGCCCCACATCCGCTCCAGATTGTAGAAGCTGCGGACCTCCGGGCGGAACAGGTGCACCACCACGTCGCCTGCGTCGATCAGCACCCAGTCGGCTGCCGGCAGCCCTTCGATGCGCGGAGAGCCGTGGCCGGCGCCCTTCAGCTTCTCGGCCAGCTTCATGGCCATGGCGGCCACCTGCCGAGTCGAGCGGCCCGACGCGATCACCATGTGATCGGCGATGCTCGACTTGCCTTCAAGAGCGATGGAGACGACGTCCTGCGCCTGGTCCTCGTCCAGCTGGTGGAGGATGAGCGCGTGGAGCGATCCGGCCTGGGCCTCTGGGCCCTGATTGGGTGTGTCAGTGGTCATGTCAGAAAAGGTGGCAACCGATGCCTTGCTGGTTGAAGCGCCGGCCTGTGCCGACGCTGCTTGCGCCTGGGTCATCGCAGCGTGTCTTGCTCCTGAATTGCGGAATGGACGATTGAACAGGCGCTGGGACGCGACGCCTCATGCGCCGGGTTCCTTTGCCGCCTCGTGAATAAGCGAACGCGTGATCCCGTCTCTGGGAGCAGGGCCCGACAACCGGGTCGCCCAGTGCGGATCCGCCCGGCGGATGTCGGTGGCCGAGCGCGGATCGGGATCGAAACGCAACTCTATCAGCGCAGGTGCGCTCCATTCATGCCGGTTGTGCAACGCGAGGTTGCGAAATCCGGCTGCGGACAACCGGTAACGCCGCAGCCAGGCCATCGCGGGGCTCGCGAGGGCCCTCCGGTTATAGCCCGGGCGCGCAATAACCGCAATCGGCATTTCCCGCGCCAGCCGCCGCCAATCGCGCCAAAGGTGCAGCTGGGCGAGGTTGTCGGCCCCCATCAGCCACACGAATCGGCGGCGCGGGAAGCGGCGCTTCAGCGCGCGCAGCGTATCGACGGTGTAGCGCGTGCCCAGCTCGCGCTCGATCGCCGTCACCCTGATCGGCGCGTTGCGCGCCATCCGCTGTGCCGAATGGAAGCGGGCCGCCAGCGGCGCCATCCCGGCCTTCGGCTTCAGCGGGTTGCCGGGAGAGACAAGCCACCACACCTCTTCCAGCCCCAGGGCCTGGCGAGTGAACAGCGAAATTCGCCGGTGTGCCTGGTGGGCCGGGTTGAAGCTGCCGCCCAGCAAGCCGGTGAGCGGTCCGTCGCGCTTCACGCGAGTGCCGCCCCCGGGCGCTCGAGTCGATCGCGGACTCTCATCCCGGTCGGCGCCGCTCCGAGATTCGTCCGGAGACGTAATTGCCCTGCGTCTCGAACATCCAGCCAGGATATTCCCGCGGCAGGGCGCTCAGCCGATCGAGCTGTGCCAACTCATCGGCGGTCAGTTCCACTTCGGCGGCGGCGATATTGTCGGCCAGCTGGTCCGCCCGCTTGGCACCGACGATGACGCTGGAGACGACCGGCTGGTAAAGCAGCCAGGCGAGCGCGATCTGCGCCACCGAGGTGCCACGCCGTTCGCCCATCGCGCGCATGGCCTCGACCAGCGGACCGGCACGGGCGAGGTCGACCGGCGGGAAGTCGAAGCCCGCGCGGCGGCCCTCGCCCTCCACTCCGCCTTCGGTGAAGCGGTACTTGCCGCTGAGGAGGCCACCCGCGAGCGGCGACCAGACCATCAGCCCCAGCCCCTCGCTGGCGAGCATCGGTGCGAGTTCCCGCTCCAGATCCCGCCCCGCGACCGAGTAATAGGCCTGCAGCGACACGAAGGAAGACCAGCCGTGCCGCTCCGCCATGCCAAGTGCCTTGGTGATCTGCCACGCGGCCCAGTTCGACACGCCGACATATCGCGCGCGGCCCGATCGGACGATATCCTCCAGTGCGCGCAACGCTTCCTCCATCGGAGTGACCGGGTCCCAACCATGGATCTGGTAAAGGTCCACATGATCGAGTCCCAACCGCGCGAGGCTGGCGTCGATCTGGTCCAGCACGTGCTTGCGCCCGGTGCCGGCGTCATTGGCCCCCTCACCCATCGTGCCCATCGCCTTGGTAGCGACAACGATGTCCTTGCGGGCGACGCCCAGCGCCTTCAGCGCCCCGCCAACGAACTCCTCCGACTGGCCAGTCGTGTAGACGTTGGCGGTGTCGATGAAGTTGATGCCGCCTTCAATCGCCTGCTTCACCAAGGCGGTGGACGCGTCCTGATCGAGTCCGTGGATGTTGCTCCATCGACCACCGGAACGATCTCCGAAGGTCATCGCCCCCAGGCACAATTCACTGACGACGAGGCCCGTGCGGCCGAGTGTGTTGTAGCGCATGGCGTCTCCTCCTGCTCGCGGTGCTACGCGCGCCGGCCCGAAAGGTTCAATTGCTGAGATTCAGGGCCGCGTCTGGCCCGTCCCGCGCACCTGCCACTTGTAGGTCGTCAGCCCCTCCAGCGCCACGGGCCCGCGGGCATGAAGCCGACCGGTGGCGATGCCGATTTCCGCACCGAGGCCGAACTCGCCACCATCAGCGAACTGGGTGGAAGCATTGACCATCACGATGGCGCTGTCGACTTCCGCCAGGAAGCGCTGGGCCGCGGCATCGTCGCTCGTGAGGATGGCATCCGTATGGCCGGAGGAGTGCGCCGCGATATGCGCCAGCGCGGCCTCAAGCCCGTCCACCACCGCGACGGACAGCACGGCGTCGAGGTATTCAGTATCCCAATCCTCGTCGGTCGCGGGTCCGATGCGCGGGTCGATCGCCTGCGCCCGCGCATCGCCGCGCAAGGTGCAGCCTGCCTCCAGCAGCGCATCGAGGACTCGATGCGGCGCCGGAAAGGCAGTGTCGAGCAGCAGCGTCTCCATTGCGCCGCAAATGCCGGTGCGCCGCATCTTGGCGTTGAGCGCGACGCGCTCTGCCATATCCGGGTCGGCGCTGGCGTGGACATAGGTGTGGCAGATGCCGTCCAGATGGGCGAGCACGGGCACCCGGGCATCGGCCTGCACGCGGGCGACCAGGCCCTTGCCGCCGCGAGGAATGATCATGTCGATCAGGCCGGCGGCGCGCAGCATCGCGCCCACAGCCTCCCGGTCCTGTGTCGGCATCAGCTGCACCGATTCCGCCGGCACACCGCCCTTTGCAAGGCCTTGCACGAAGGCTGCATGGAGGGCGCGATTGGAATGCACCGCCTCGCTTCCGCCTCGCAACAGCACCGCATTTCCGCTCCGCACGCATAGGGCAGCGGCATCGATGGTGACGTTGGGCCGGCTCTCGTAGATGATGCCGATCAGCCCGATCGGAATACGCACGCGGCTGAGGGCGAGGCCGCTGGGTGCGGTGCTGGTGTCGATCACATCGCCGACTGGATCGGGCAGTGCGGCAACCGCCTCGACAGCGGAGGCGATGCTCTCCAGCCGCTTCTCGTCCAGGCGCAGGCGGTCGAGCATCGCGCCGGAAAGGCCATTCGCCTCGCCCGCTGCCACATCGCGCGCATTCGCCGCGAGAAAGGACTCGCTTGCGTCCCTCAGGGCGCGGGCGGCGCTGCGCAGCGCTTCAGCCTTTTCGGCATCGCCAAGCAAAGCAAGCTTGCGCTGCGCTTCCCGCCCCGCACGACCGAGATCGCGGATCAGCGCATCATGATCTGCTGGTGAGCTCTGGCTGTCTGCTTGAGGAGAAGGTGAGCGGGAGATGGTCTGGCTGGACATGGGCAGCGGCTTACCATTCGCGCCCAGCCGTGTCAGGGGCGAATCGCTCCGGTGCCGGCAAATGCACAAGCGGAAAATCCGTTCCTGCGGGTGCGGAAAAAAGCGCCATGTAACATCAGCTCATCGCGAAACGGGTTCCGCCCGCCTTGAAGGTCCAGCCCCGGATTCGACTCCGTACCGCAAGTGTGGGTAGCCGCCATCCCGGACGGAAATTCGGGACGGGTTCGTTTTGCTAAACCTTCATGCTGACCGCCTGCAGCAGCGCAGGCGGCCCCTCTTTGCTGAGCGTGTGCTGACCATTCGCTCCGGCGAGCAGGTCCACACGCTGACTCTTTCAAAGCGCAAGCAGCTCACTCTGGCCGTTGCGGGGGTCGCCGGGGCAGCAGCACTTGCCCTTTCCCTCGGCACCATGATCGTGGGCCAGCAGGAAACGCAGGAGCAGCTGCTCGCCCGCCAAACCCAGGTGGAGAGCGAGGCGGCTCGCGTGGCGAGCTTCCGAGAAGATCTCACCAAGGCGGCGGAGGATCTCCAGCGGCGGCAGGCCTTCCTCGAAGACATGGTCGAGATGCTGCCGGCCGATGTCATTGAGGGCGACGACACTGCCGCCGACCAAGCCGCAACGGAGACCAGCGGAAAGGCCGCTCACCTCAGCGCGGCTCTGCCCGAAGGCGCTGCCCTGGCCCGCGTGGAACAGCGGCAGCTCGCGCTCGTGGATCGGCTGACCCGCTTCGCCGAAGCTCGAGCAGCGGGGGCCGAGAGAGCCATCCGCAAGCTTGGCCTTGATCCGCGCGCAGTGGTTGCCGGGGCGCGGACCGGACAGGGTGGTCCCTTCGAGCGGCTGGAGACCGGCGGCGAAAGCACGCTGGACCGGCAGTTCCGCAAGCTCGGCCTCAGCCTCGCCCGGATGGACGAGCTGGAGAGCGCGCTGACCCGCATTCCGCAGGTCATGCCGGCGGAAGGGGCGATGGTCTCATCCAGCTACGGCATTCGCCGTGACCCTTTCACGGGCGAGGCGGCACGGCATTCCGGGCTCGATTTTCGTGGTGCCATCGGCGCGCCGATTCACGCTGCGGCCAAGGGAAGGGTGAGCTTCGTCGGCGTAAAGGGCGGCTACGGCAACGTGGTAGAGATCTCGCACGGCAACGGGCTGATGACGCGCTATGCCCACATGTCCGGCTTCAAGGCCCGCGTGGGGCAGGAAGTCGCGGCGGGTGACGTGATCGGCCTGATCGGCAGCACCGGCCGTTCGACTGGGCCGCACCTGCACTTCGAGGTGCGGGTCTATGACCGCCCAGTGAATCCGCGCACGTTCCTCGAGAATGCGCCGCAGCTGCTGCAGCAGGCGCGCGAAACCGAAGCCTGACCCTCAATCAAGTATAAAAAAGGGGCGCAGGAGCCATCGCTCCCGCGCCCCTTTTTTCATTTCTGCGCCAATTAGCGCTGCGCGTCACCCGCTTCGGCGGCGCGCTTGGCTTCCAGCCACGCTTCAGCCTCGGCTTCCTGAGCCGCCTCGGCTGCGGCGCGCACGGCATCTTCACGCTCGGCCCGCAGCTCCTCGATCAACCGCGCGCGGTCGTCGCGCGTGTCGACCATTGTTTCCTCGACCTCGTCATCCTCGCTGGGGCCGGCCCGCTTGGCCGCCTTGGCCACCGCCGCATCCAGCTCGCGCTGCGAGCAAAGGCCCAGCGTCACCGGGTCCTTCGGCTGGATGTTCGAGATGTTCCAGTGGCTCCGCTCACGGATCGCGTTGATCGTGTTGCGGGTGGTGCCGATCAGCTTGCCGATCTGCGCATCCGAGATTTCCGGGTGGTTGCGGATGATCCAGGCGATGCCGTCCGGCTTGTCCTGCCGCTTGGACACCGGCGTGTAGCGCGGGCCCTTCGTGCGGCTGACATCGACGGGAGCGCGGTGCATCCTCAGCCGATAGGCCGGATCGGCTTGGCCCTTCTCGATCTCCTCATGCGTGAGCTCGCCCGAATGGACGGGGTCGCGCCCGGTATATTTGGAACTGGCGAGATCGTCCGCCATCGCCTGCACTTCCAGGATGTGCAGACCACAGAACGCGGCGATCTGCTCGAAGCTGAGCGAGGTGTTGTCGACCAGCCAGGAGGCGGTCGCATGGGGCATGAGGGGAGTGGGCTGGGCCACGATCGATCTCCGCTGGAAAACAAAGGGCCGCCCCTCACCGGAGCGGCCGCCATCGGAGAGATGTAGGCCTTTTGCCTCCGCACGGCAAGGCGCTCGGCACCGCAAGGGCGCCCGGCGAGAGATCGCGTCAGGCTGCGGCCGACAGCAGGCCGCGCGTCGGGAGTGCCGCCTCAGGCTCCAGCGCGACGAGGAATTGGTCGACGCTCGCCTCCCAGCTGAAGGATCGCCCATGGGCGAGGGAATCCTCGCGACGCAGCGCCAGCGCGGCTGAAATGGCATCCTCCAGCCGCTCAGCCATAGCCCCGCTTCTCGGCGACAGAACGTCGAGCGGTCCGGCAACCGGATAGGCCGCGACCGGCGTGCCGCAGGCCAGCGCCTCTATCATCACCAGCCCGAACGTGTCCGTCCGGCTGGGGAAGACGAACACGTCCGCACCCACATAGCACGCGGCAAGCTCCGCCCCCGTTTGCTTGCCCAGGAACAGCGCATCCGGGAATGCGGCCTTGAGCCGGGCGAGGGCGGGTCCGTCGCCGACCACGACCTTTGAACCCGGGTGCGTGTTAGCGAGGAAGGCCTCCACGTTTTTCTCCACCGCGACCCGGCCGACATAGAGCTGGATCGGGCGAGGCAGATCGAAGAACAGGTCCGGCGGCGCGACGTCGGGGCCGAACGCGGCTAGATCGACCCCTCGGCTCCACGGGCGCAGCTGCGCCAGGCCCTGCTCCCGCAGTTGGGACCGGACCGTCTCCGTCGCCACCATGATGCCGGCTGAGGGGCGGTGGAAATGGCGAATATAGGGCCAGAAGGCAGCAGCGGGCAGCCCGGTGCGGCGGGCAAGGTACTCGGGAAATTGCGTGTGATAGGCGGAGGTGAAGCAGCGCTCTTGCGAGAGGCACCAGCTGCGGGCAGCCCAGCCGAGCGGCCCCTCCGTCGCGATGTGGACCGCCTCCGGCGCGAAATGCTCCAGCCGCCTGCCCACTCCGCCGCCGCCCGCCAGTGCCAGCCGGATCTCCGGATAGGTCGGGCAGGGTAGCGAGTGGTAGAGATCGGGCGAGACGATCGCCACCTCGTGTCCGCGGCGGCGCAATTCGTCAGTCACCGCGCCCAGGGTGCGGACGACCCCGTTCACCTGCGGCGCCCAGGCATCGGTGACGAGTGCGATCTTCATCGGCTGGCTCCTCTGGGCTGGAAAGCAGGCTCAGGCGGCGGCCGCCATGCCGCTCTCCCGCGCTGCCGCCTCCTCCGCGAGCCGGGTCCGTTTCGCGATTTCTTCCGGCCAGTGGAGGATCTCCATCCGCCCGTCGAAATGCTCGACCAGCGCGTTGCAGCCTTCCACCCAGTCGCCGTCGTTCCAGTATTCCACCTGCCTGCCTTCGTGGGTGAAGCTGCGGAACTCCGCCGTGTGGATATGACCGCAGACCACGCCATCCACGCCGCGCTGGGCGGCCGCGCGGGCAACGACCTCCTCATAGCGGGAGATGAACTCGACGGCGTTCTTGACCTTATGCTTGGCGATCTTGCTGAGCGACCAATAGGGCAGGCCGAGCTTGCGCCGGACGACATTGACCCACCGGCTGAGGCTCATCAGTCCGATGTAGAAGGCGTCGCCCACCACCGCCAGCCAACGATGGGCGAGCATCACGGCATCGAACTCGTCCCCATGCAGCACCATCAGCCGCCGCCCGTCTGCCGTTTCGTGGAAGGCGGCACGGCGGATCTCCACGCCGCCGAAGTTGAGGCCGGTGAACTGGCGGAACATCTCGTCGTGATTGCCGGGGATGTAGACGATGCGCGTGCCCCGGCGGGCGCGCTTGAGGATCCGCCAGACGATGTCATTATGCGTGGCGGGCCAGTAGAACTTCTTCTTCAGGCGCCAGCCGTCGATGATGTCGCCGACGAGGTACATCGTCTCGCTGTCGACGCTGTCGAGGAAGTCGATCAGCAGCTCCGCATTGCAGCCTTTCGTGCCGAGATGAACGTCGCTGATCCAGATGGTGCGATAGCGCCGCCGCCCCTCCCCCGCGGGCTCCGGCACGGTGGGCTGGTGCCTGGCATCGAGTGCCGGGAAGGGAAAGACGCTGCCGCTATTACCGATCGCGCCGTCAAGATACGTTTGGAACATCGAGGCTGGTCCCCAAAGCCCTGCGTGCTTCGGGACCCATGCACGGCAATTGTGACAGCAGACTCACACTTGGGCGGCAGATCGGGGACTGTGTGACATTTGCAAGTCGCCCCACGGCTCGAAATCGGGAAGTGCTTCCACTCTTCTGAGCCAGGCGCGGATGTGCGGGTGATCGGCCAGCGAGAAGCCGCCTTCCTCGCACGCACTTGTATAGGGGTAGAGCGCCACGTCGGCGAGCGAGGCCCGGCTGCCGGCGAACCAGTCCCGCGTGGCGAGGTGCCATTCCATCGTGGCCAGCGCCTCTTCCCCCGCGGCGCGCTTGGCGGGGATCTGCGCCCGCTGCAGCTCGCTCAGGTTCTCCTCCCGGATGAAGTTCAGCCAGAGGCGGAGGGTGGCGACGTTGGGTTCATGATGGTTCTGTTCGAAGAACATCCAGCGCAGCATGTCAGCACGGTCGAAGCGGTCCTGCGGGACAAGCGCGCTGCCATCCGCGAGATAGAAGCAGGCGGCGTTGCTTTCGGGCAGGAAGCGGTTCACGACCTGGAGCACCGGGATGCGGCCGTTGACGTTGACCTTCGCCACGAAGGCCGGCGTGCGAGTTTCACCGGTGAGGATGTCGTACTGCCGGCGCTCCAGCGGCTGGTTCAGCAGCGCCGCGGTGAGGCGGATCTTGTAGCAATTGCCGCTACGCGGGTCCTCGTGCAGCACGGGCGTGGGCATGATCATCGGCGTGGATGGCATCACGATTCCTCCTGCTGCACTTGAAGTACGATCTTGCCCACATGCTCGCCCGCTTCCATCCGTGCATGGGCGGCCGGAGCCTCGGCCAAGGGAAAGGTGTGGTCCATCACAGGGCGCAGCCGTCCACCTGCCACCAGCGGCCAGACCTCGCGGGCGATCGTCTCCGTCAGCGCCGCCTTGAATGCATCCGGCCGGGCGCGGAGGGTGGAGCCGGTCAGCGTCAGGCGCTTCACCATCAGCTTGGCCATGTCGACGGTCGCCTTCGCGCCTCCCAGCACCGCGATCGTCACCAGCCGCCCATCGGGCGAGAGACAGTCGCAATTGCGCTGCGTGTACTCACCCGCCACCATGTCCAGCACCACCTGCACGCCCGCGCCGCCGGTGATCGCCTTGACCTCCTCCACGAAGTCGGCCGTGCGATAGTTGATTGCGTGGGTGGCGCCGATCTCGCGCGCAGCGGCGCATTTCTCGTCCGATCCGCAGGTGACGATGACCTCCAGCCCGCGCAGCCGCGCCAGCATCGTGGCCATGGTGCCGATCCCGCTGGTCCCGCCATGGACGAGCAGCGTCTCACCTGCCGTGGCAGCCCCGCGCTCGAAAAGGTTGTGCCAGACGGTGAACAGGGTCTCCGGCAGAGCGGCCGCCTCGGCCAGCGGCAGCGCGTCCGGCACCCGCAGGCAATGCGCCGCCTTGGCGAGGCAGTACTCGGCATAGCCTCCCCCCGTGACAAGCGCGCAGACCTTCTGCCCCAGTAAATCCGCCGAAACGCCCTCTCCCAAAGCGGCAATTGTACCCGCAACCTCAAGACCCGGAATGTCCGAAGCGCCGGGCGGTGGGGGATAGAAGCCCCGCCGCTGGAGGACATCGGGGCGGTTCACCCCGGCATAGGCAGTGGCGATCAGCACCTCGCCCACCGCGGGCCGGGGCACCGGGCGCGTCTCGGCCACAAGCGCCTCCGGCCCGCCGGGCTGGGGGACGGCAATGGCGGTCATCCGGTCGGGTAGATCGCCTCTCATCACTTCCTCATCGCCCGCAAGTTCCCGGCAGCATTAAAGATTCGCCCCATTGACAGCAAGGCGGGGCGGGGTGATGTTGCAATGCAATGGAGGACGATCTCCCCCGCAGGCGCGGGCCAGGTGATGAGCTTGGGGCCGCGAGCCGCTTGGCCGGCGAACCGCTCGACCACTATTCGCAGGACGAGCTGCTGGAACGTATCCGGCTTCTGGAAGAAGAGGTTTCCAGGGTTCGGGCACATCATGCCAGGGCGGCCGACCAGCGAAAGCTGGCGGATGCACTGTTCAAGCCGAGAGACCCGGACTGATGGGCCGGGCGCGCCCGCCCCTCGAAATCGCGCAGCCGCGCACCATATCGGCATTAATTGCTATCCTACCGGCACGGCGCGCATCTTCATTGCGTTCCGAATCCCGCCTCAACCCTTCGGACCGCACGAGAACCACGGAACCAGATCACCATGCCTAGCTTCGCCCAGAGCCTTGAGAAGACCCTCCACTCCGCGCTGCAGAACGCAAGCGATCGCAAGCACGAATATGCGACGCTCGAGCACCTGCTGCTGGCGCTGGTGGACGACCCGGAGGCATCCGAAGTGATGACCGCCTGCGGTGTCGAGCTGGGAGAGCTCGGCAATGTGGTGCGCCAGTATCTCGACCAGGAATACCAGTCGCTGAAGACGGAGGATGAGGCGGATCCGCAGCCCACCGCCGGCTTCCAGCGCGTGATCCAGCGCGCGATCCTCCATGTGCAGTCCAGCGGCAAGGATACCGTGACCGGCGCTAACGTGCTGGTCGCCCTGTTCTCCGAAAGGGACAGCTACGCGGTCTATTTCCTGCAGCAGCAGGACATGAGCCGGCTGGATGCGGTCAGCTACATCTCCCACGGCATCGGCAAGGGCGGCCGGCAGATCGAGAACCGTCCGCCGCACGGGGCCGAGGAGCCTGAGGCGAAGGCCGACGAGAAGCCGGAGAAGGGCAGCAAGAAGGATTCCGCGCTCGACCAGTTCACCGTCAACCTCAACAAGAAGGCGCTTGAGGGGAAGGTGGACCCGCTGATCGGCCGTGGGCCGGAAGTGGATCGCACCATCCAGATCCTCTGCCGCCGCTCCAAGAACAACCCGCTCTATGTGGGCGACCCGGGCGTCGGCAAAACGGCCATCGCCGAGGGTCTCGCGCGCAAGATTGTCGAGGGCGACGTGCCCGAAGTGCTGCAGGACGCGGTCATCTACTCGCTCGACATGGGCGCGCTGCTCGCCGGCACGCGCTATCGCGGCGATTTCGAGGAGCGGCTGAAGCAGGTCGTCTCGGAACTGGAGAAGCTGCCGGACGCGGTGCTGTTCATCGACGAGATCCACACGGTGATCGGGGCCGGCGCGACCAGCGGCGGAGCGATGGACGCGTCCAACCTGCTGAAGCCGGCGCTGAGCTCCGGAGCTATCCGCTGCATCGGCTCCACCACCTACAAGGAGTTCCGCAACCACTTCGAGAAGGACCGCGCTTTGCTGCGGCGCTTCCAGAAGATCGACGTGAACGAGCCGAGCGTGGAGGATACGGTCAAGATCCTGCGCGGCCTGCGCTCCGCCTTCGAAGAGCACCACAAGGTCAAGTACACGCCGGACGCGATCAAGACGGCCGTGGAGATGAGCGCGCGCTACATCAATGACCGCAAGCTGCCGGACAAGGCGATCGACGTGATCGACGAGGTCGGCGCGATGCAGATGCTCGTGCCGCCGAGCCGCCGCCGCAAGACGATCACCTCCAAGGAGATCGAGAAGGTGATCGCCACGATGGCGCGCATCCCGCCCAAGTCCGTCTCCAAGGACGACAAGGCCGCGCTCGCCAATCTGGAGAAGGACCTGAAGCGCGTCGTCTATGGCCAGGACAAGGCGATCGAGGTGCTCTCGACCGCGATGAAGCTGAGCCGTGCCGGGCTTCGCGATGCGGACAAGCCGATCGGCTCCTTCCTGTTCTCCGGCCCCACCGGCGTCGGCAAGACCGAGGTCGCGCGCCAGCTCGCCTCCATCATGGGGATCGAGCTCAAGCGCTTCGACATGTCCGAATATATGGAGCGTCACTCGGTCAGCCGGCTGATCGGCGCCCCTCCGGGCTATGTCGGCTATGACCAGGGCGGCCTGCTGACCGACGCGATCGACCAGCATCCGCATTGCGTGCTGCTGCTGGACGAGATTGAGAAGGCGCACCCGGACCTGTTCAACATCCTGCTGCAGGTGATGGACCACGGAAAGCTGACCGATCACCACGGAAAGACGGTCGATTTCCGGAACGTGGTGCTGATCATGACGACCAATGCCGGCGCGGCGGATGCGGCCCGGCAGGGGATCGGCTTTGGCGCCGGCGCCAAGGTGGAAGCGAGCGAGGAGGCGGTGAAGAAGATGTTCACCCCCGAATTCCGCAACCGCCTCGATGCGATCGTGCCGTTCGATTACCTGGCGCAGGAGACGGTCAGCCGCGTGGTCGACAAGTTCATCCTCCAGCTGGAGCTGCAGCTGGCGGAGCAGAACGTGCACATCCAGTTCGACAGCGACGCTCGCGGCTGGCTGGCCAAGCGCGGCTATGACAAGCTGATGGGCGCACGGCCGATGGCGCGGCTGATCCAGGAGAAGGTGAAGCAGCCGCTGGCGGAGGAGCTGCTGTTCGGCAAGCTCAGCAGCGGCGGTGAGGTGCATGTCTCCCTCAAGGATGACAAGCTGACCTTTGAGCTGACCCCGGCAGCGCCCAAGGCCGCCAAGCCGGGCAAGCGGCGCAAGGGCGCGGCCAATCCACTTCCCGATGAGGCGGGCGAAGACCAGGATTGACCTGACCAGCAATCAGGGCGAGCGGAGGGCATGAAACGCACCTCCGCTCGTTCCCTGTTGCGCGCGTGTGCCGTCCTCGCATTTACCACAGCGCACCCCGCCACAGCGCAGGAGCAACCCCCGCTCGCCGAGCGCACCGCCCAGAGCGGCCTTCCGCTGGACGAGGTGCGGCAGGCGATGGAGCTGCCCTATCTGGCGCTCTCCTTCACCGTCGACCCGCCCGCGCAGAGCATCGGGGGTGAGGCGCATTACACCATCCGCGCCGCCGAGGCGCTTGATCGCATCGCCTTCGATCTCGATCCGCGCTTCACCATCGCCCGCATCGCTGTGGACGGGCAGGAGCTTGCCCCCTCCGCCTGGAGCAACCCTGAGGGATTGCTGACCATCGCGCTGCCGACGCCCCTTCCCCAAGGTGGCGAGACGAAGGTGATGATCCGCTGGTCCGGCACGCCGCACGTCGCTGCCAACGCACCTTGGGATGGCGGCTTCGTCTGGTCGTCCACGCCGGACGGTCGCCCCTGGATCGCCACCGCCATCCAGGGGCAGGGCTGCGACACGTTCTGGCCCTGCCTCGACCACCCGACAAAACGCGTCCAATTGCTGGACCTCACCGTTCAGGTGCCGGAGCCGCTGGTCGCTGCCGGCAATGGCCGCCTGATCGGGGAGGAACATGGCGATGGCTGGGCTATCTGGCGCTGGCGAGCGCGCTCCCCCAACGGCTACGGCGTCACCCTTCAGATCGCCCCGTACGAGGTGGCGCAGGACACCTTCCCCAGCCGCTTCGGCAACACTGTCCCGCTCGCCTTCTGGCACCTGCCCGGCAACGAAGCAGAGGCCACGCGCCTGCTGGGCGAGCTCAAGGACTTCCTCTCCTTCTTCGAGGAAGTGGTCGGCCCCTATCCTTTCGCGGACGAGAAGGCCGGCATCGCCGAGACGCCGCATCTCGGCATGGAGCACCAGACGATCAACGCCTACGGCAACACCTTCAGGCGTGCGGCGGAAGGTTACGACTGGCTGCTGCAGCACGAATTCGCCCACGAGTGGTTCGCCAACCAGATGAGCAATCGCACCGAAGGCGAGATGTGGCTGCATGAGGGGCTCGGCACCTACATGCAGCCACTCTACCTGCGCTGGAAAAGCGGGGAACAGCTCTACCACGCCACTTTGTGGGAGCACCGCAAGCGCATCCTCTCCCGCGTGCCGCTGGTCTCGGCAGACCCGAACGCGCTTGGCGACTATCTCGATGAGGAGAGCGGCTGGGGCAACGACATCTATTACAAGGGCAGCTGGATCAGCCACACTCTGCGCGAGGCGATCGGCGATGCCGCCTTCTTCGAGAGCCTGCGCCGGCTGGTCTATGGCCGGCCCGACCCGGCGCCGGGCAATTTCGCCCCCGTCCTGCGCGACACCGCAGATTTCGAGCGCATCGTGGAGGAGGTGACGGGCCGCGATTGGAGCTGGTTCTTCGACACCTACCTCCGCACCGCCGCCCTGCCGAGGCTGGAGGTGCAACGCGAAGGCCGCACCCTCTCCCTCTCCTGGCACACCGACGCGGCCACACCCTTCCAACTGCCGGTGGAGGTAAGGACGGGCGATCGGCTGCTGCTTGCTTCGATGACCGGCGGCACCGGCCAGCTCGATCTTGGCGACGCGCAGGTCCATTTCACCATCGACCCCTCCGCCAAGATCCTGCGTGACGACCCCGCCATTGCCCAATGGCAGGCACAGGAAGACGCAGTACGGAAGGCTGCCGCTGCCGAGGAGCCTGCGCAGGCACTTGACCGGTAGGGGCGGACTTCAGGAGCTCTCCGGCAACCAATGGGCCAGTTGGCGATTGTGGGAGCATGGCTACAACCTCCACCCGCGCCGACGATGCCGGCTCCTTGTCAATCCTTGCACCGATCCTCTTCGCGATCCTGCAGATCCTGACGCCGTTGCTGCCGCAACTTGGCGTCGGCGATCCGATCGGGGATCAGTCGGACAGCGTTCGTACGCTGATCACCCCGGCGGGTTGGGCGTTCTCCATCTGGGGTGCGCTCTATACGGGCTCCATCGTCTTCGCGATCTACCAGGCGCTTCCGGCGCAACGGCATAACGCCTTGCTGCGGCAGATTCGCTGGCCCGCGGCGGGCGCCTTTCTCGGCAACGCGGTCTGGGCGCTCTACACGCAGATCTTCGGGCTGAGCGTCATCTCCTCCGCCATCATCCTGTTCACGCTTGTCTGCCTGCTCACCATCTATCGCCGCTTTGCCGAGTGGGATCGTCGCTTCACCACGGGCGAGCGCTGGTGCGCGGTCCTCCCCCTCAGCGCGCTGGCGAGCTGGCTGACAGCGGCGAGCATCGTGAACATCGCCGCCTCTCTCCAGTTCCACGGAGTCGGGGCGGCCGACACCAACCCGATCATCTCCGCAGTGTTGGTCATCATCGGCGGGGCGATCGTGTGCGCCGCCCTGCTGCGCGGCCGGGGCAATCCTCCCTACGCTCTGGTGTTCCTCTGGGCGCTCTCCGCGATCTGGGCCGCCGGAGGGCAGCGGGCAGGCGAGGTTGCCGTCGCCGCCATCATCGCCGCGCTGCTCGTGATCATCGGGCTGGTTCTGGGTTTGCGTCGGGACGGAACAGCGCACTGGTTCCGCTAATCCCGGATGACGGCGCCGAACTTCTCCTGGATCCGGCCCGAGCCGTGGGGCATCCACATCGTGCCCGCCGATTGCTGGATCGACCCCTCACGCGAAGTGCCGCATGCCCTCGTGACCCACGGCCATGCCGACCATGCGCGAGGCGGTCACGGGCGCACGACCGCAACGCCTGAGACGCTCGCCATTATGGAGCTGCGCTATCAGACGCGCGAGGGCGCACAGCCGGTGCAGTATGGGGAAACGGTGCGCCTCGCCGGTAGGGTCGATGCAACCTTCATCCCCGCAGGCCATGTGCTCGGCTCCGCCCAAATCCTGCTGGAGCATGCGGGGGAGCGGGTGATCGTCACCGGCGACTACAAGCGCCGGCCGGACCCGACCTGCCCGCCTTTCGAAGTCACCCCCTGCGACGTGTTCGTGACGGAGGCGACCTTTGGCCTGCCCGTCTTCTGCCATCCGCCGATCGAGCAGGAGATGGCCAAGCTGCTGAAGCGCCTCTCCGATCATCCCGATCGCTGCGTCTTGGTGGGCGCTTACGCCCTGGGCAAGGCGCAGCGCGTCATCGCGGAACTCCGCCGCGCGGGGCATCATGAACCGATCTATCTCCACGGCGCGCTGGAGCGGATGTGCCGGCTGTACGAGGAACTTGGCGTCAATCTCGGTGAGCTGCGCCTCGTCACCGACGCGAGCAAAGAGGAACTGCGCGGCCACATCGTCCTCTGCCCGCCCGGCGCACTGAACGACCGCTGGAGTCGCCGCCTGCCGGACCCGATCACCGCCATGGCCAGCGGCTGGATGCGCGTCCGCCAACGCGCCCGCCAGCGCAATGTGGAGCTGCCGCTGGTCATCTCCGACCATGCCGATTGGGGCGAACTCACCCGCACGATCGAGGAGGTGAACCCCGCGGAAAGCTGGATCACCCACGGCCGCGAGGAGGCCCTCCTTCGCTGGTGCCAACTTCACCAACGCCGCGCCCGAGCGCTGGCGCTCATCGGCTACGAGGATGAGGATGACTAAGCCTCTCGCCACGTCCTCCCCCTTCCGGGGAGGATCGTAGCCGTGGAAGCCTTTTCCGCCCTTCTCGACGCGCTGATCTACACGCGCAGCCGGAACGAAAAGCTTCAGCTTATCGCCGATTACCTGCGCGCCATGCCGGACCCGGATCGCGGCTGGGCGCTCGCCGCCTTGACCGAGTGCCTCGACTTCCCGGCGGTGAAATCCAGCACCATCCGCAACCTGCTGCACGAGCGGGTGGACCCGGTGCTGTGGCACCTCTCTCGCGATTTCGTCGGCGACACGGCAGAGACCGCCAGCCTCCTCTGGCCCGCACCCGACCAGCCGCCGTCCCCGCCGCCCAGCGTCAGCGAGGCGGTGGAACTGCTCTCCGCGATGACTCGCATCTCCGTCATGTCGGAGCTGCCCCGGCTGCTGGACCGGCTGGATGCAGAAGGCCGCTTCGCCCTGCTGAAGCTCGCCACCGGAGCGATGCGGATCGGCGTCTCCGCCCGGCTGGCGAAGACCGCTTTCGCGCAAGCCTTCGGCGTGAATGTGGAGGAGGTGGAGGAATATTGGCACGCCCTCGCTCCGCCATACCAGCCGCTCTTCGCCTGGGCGTCGGAGGGGGCCGATCCGCCGGACACAGGCGCGATGCCGCTGTTCCGCCCCTTCATGCTCGCCCATCCGCTGGAGGATCTGGAGCTCGATCTCGCCGACTATGTGGCCGAATGGAAGTGGGATGGCATCCGCCTGCAACTGGTTTGCGCCGGCGGTGCAACCCGCTTGTATTCGCGTTCCGGCGACGACATCACCGGCACCTTCCCTGAGGTCGCGGAGGCCCTCTCCATCCCCGCCGTGCTGGATGGGGAACTGCTGGTGCGCGGCTCGCATCAAGGCGGGGAAGAGGGCGGCGCGGCGAGCTTCAACGCCCTGCAGCAACGGCTTGGCCGCAAGACCGTCTCCGCCAAGATGCTGGCCGAATACCCCGCCTTCGTCCGCCTGTATGACGTGCTGATCCTGGAGGGGGAGGACCAGCGCGAACGACCCTGGACGGAGCGGCGTTCAGTGCTCGAGACTCTGATGCCGCGCCTGCCTCGCGAGCGGTTTGACCTCAGCGCCGTTGTCGAGGCCACGCACTTTGCGGAGCTGGCCCAGATCCGCGCCAGTGCGCGGGACGAGGCGATCGAAGGCCTCATGCTCAAGCGCCGCGACTCCCCCTACGTCGCCGGGCGGCGTGTTGGCTTGTGGTACAAATGGAAGCGGGACCCTCTGCTGGTCGATTGCGTGTTGATGTATGCGCAGCGCGGCAATGGCCGCCGCTCCAGCTTCTATTCCGATTACACCTTCGGCTGCTGGGACGGCGATCCCGAAACAGGCGCCGATCTTCTGCCGGTGGGCAAAGCCTATTCCGGCTTTACCGACGAGGAACTGAAGCGGCTGGACCGCTACGTGCGCAACCACACCGTCAACCGCTTCGGTCCGGTGCGGGAGACGGACCGCAGCCTCGTCTTCGAAGTGGCCTTCGATTCGGTTCACCTCAGCAAGCGACACAAGAGTGGCCTCGCCATGCGCTTCCCGCGCATTCATCGCATCCGCTGGGACAAACCAGCGCACGAGGCGGACCGGATCGACGCGCTGCAGGCGCTGGTGAAGGATTGATGTCCGTCGGCGCCCGGCAGTAGGTGCAGCCTTATGCATCGCTATGACCGCTCCCGCCGCGCCCTAGCCTTCGCGATTGCCGGGCTGGCGGGGTTCGTGGATGCAACCGGGTTCCTTGCCGCGGATGGCTATTTCGTTTCCTTCATGTCCGGCAACACGACTCGGCTCGGCGTCGATCTCGTCACCGCCCCCGCCAGGGCGCTGGTTCCGGCAGGGCTGATCGCCGGCTTTGTCGCAGGCGTCGTGCTGGGGGCGCTTCTGGCGGATTTCGCGGGCAAGTGGCGCAAGACCGTGGTCACCACGCTCGCCGCGCTGTTGCTGCTGGGCGGAGTGGTCGGCCGGGCGCTGGGATCGGCAGAAGGATTTCTCGCCTGCACCGTCGTCGCGATGGGCGTACTCAACAACAGCTTCCGCCAGAATGGCGAGGTGGCGGTCGGCGTCACCTACATGACCGGGGCGCTGGTCCGCTTCGGCCAGGGCCTTGCCGCATGGCTGCGCGGCTCTCCGCGCGAAGGCTGGCTGGCGAATGGCGCACTCTGGCTCAGCCTCGCAATTGGCGCGATGTGCGGCGCGGCCAGCTTTGTATCGTCGGCCGCATGGTCTGGCTGGATCGCTCTCGGCCTCGGTTGCGCCGTCACGCTCGGCGCGCTCTTGATCGAGTGGCATGCGAGAGCAGATCAGCCAAGCTGAACCAACTTCTCCCGCCCCGTCGCACCGCGCAGCAAATGGAGGCGGGATGGCGCGATGCCGAGTGCTTCTGCCAGCAGCCGAAGCACCGCCTCGTTTGCTGCCCCATCCTGAGGCTTGGCGCGCACCTTCACCAGCACCCGCCCTTCGCCCAACTCTAGGCTTTCGCTCCTCGCGCCCGGGGTCACCCGCAGCGCGAGCCGACCTTCGCTGTCCGCCAGCGCACGGATGGCCTCGGCAGGCGGAAACTCAAGCTTCGGGCGTGCCATTCAGCGCCGCAAGATGGCGCTGCGCCAGCCGGCAATAGCGCTCCGTCTGGAAGCGAATCTTCTCCACCTGCGCTTCGGATTGCACCTTCAGGAACTTCGCCGGGCGGCCGACCCAGATCTCGCGCGCAGGAATGGCCTTGCCGGGGCTCAGCAGCGCGCCCGCACCCAGCATCGCGCCTTCGCCAATGCGGCAGGCGTCCATCGCCACCGCGCCCATGCCGACGAAGGCCCGATCCTCCAGAGTGGCGCCGTGGACGACGGCCATGTGGCCGATCACGCAATCCTCGCCGATGATCGTCGGGCAGCCATCCGTCTCCGGGCGCGGCCCTTCGACATGGAAGACGCTGCCATCCTGCACATTGCTGCGCGCGCCGACGACGATCCGGTGAATGTCGCCCCGCAGCACGCAATTGTACCAGATGCTCGCTTGCGGCCCGATGGTGACATCGCCGATGATCCGCGCACCCGGCGCGACAAAGGCGCTCTCATGGATCTGCGGCACCTTGCCCTCGAACGGCAGGATGGTGGCCCAGGGAAAGCGGCCCGTGCAATCGAAACTCATGCCGCCTGCTCCTGAACCAGTGCCGTCCATTCCTCGCGGTCGAGCGAGTAGGCGATGATCGTGTCGCTGCCGAAATCCTCGCTGGCGAAGTCGAGGTCCGGCCGCCGTCGCATGCCGATCCGCTCCATGAGGCCCCAGCTGGCGACGTTCTCCTGCACGGTCAGCGCAATGATGTGCGGCGCGCCCAGCGTGGCGAAGGCATAGTCCCGCGAAACCAGCGCGGCCTCCCGCGCGAAGCCTTGCCCCCACGCATCCTCGCGCAGCCGCCAGCCAATCTCATGATCGCCCTGTGGCCCGCCCGGCTGGTTGGCCCGCTTCAATCCGCAAAAGCCGAGCAGCGCCCCATCAGCCTTCCGCTCGACGGCCCAGAAACCGTGGCCGTGCTCCGCAAAGCAATCCTCGATCCGCTTGCGCTGAGCAGCCTGCTTCTCCTCATCCATCACCCCGCCGAGCCAGCGCATGACCGCAGGCGTGTTGGTGTGCGCGAAGAAGGCGGGCCAATCCTCATCCCGCCAGCCACGCAGCACCAGCCGCTCCGTCTCGAGGCGGAACTCAGCCATTCAGCAACCTTGCCGCCAGCGGCGCATGATAGGTCAGCACGCCCGAGCAGCCGGCGCGCTTGAAGGCCATCAGCGTCTCCAGCACCAGAGCGTCCCGCTCCCCGGCACCGGCGGCGACGGCGGCCTCGATCATCGCGTACTCGCCGCTCACCTGATAGGCGAAGACCGGCACCTCGAACCGCTCTGCCACGCGGGCAACGATGTCGAGATAGGGCAGGCCCGGCTTCACCATCACGCTGTCCGCGCCCTCGGCAATGTCCAATGCCACTTCGCGCAGCGCCTCTCGCGCATTGGCCGGGTCCATCTGGTAGCCCTTCTTGTCGCCCTTCAGCAGCCCGCGGGAGCCGACGGCATCGCGGAACGGGCCGTAGAAGGCGCTCGCATACTTTGCGGCATAGGCCATGATCTGCACGTCATGATGTCCGGCGCCTTCCAGCGCCGAACGGATCGCGCCGACGCGCCCATCCATCATGTCCGAAGGGGCAACGATGTCGGACCCGGCCTCCGCCTGCACCAGCGCCTGGCCGACCAGCACCTCGATCGTCGCATCGTTCGCCACCGCGCCGCGCGCGTCGAGCAGCCCATCCTGCCCATGCGTGGTGTAGGGGTCCAGCGCCACGTCCGTCAGCACGCCAATGTCGCTGCCACAGGCATCGCGGATGGTGCGGATGGCGCGGCACATCAGGTTGTCCGGGTTCGTCGCCTCCGCCCCGTTGTCGGACCGCAGGCCCGGCGGCGTATTGGGGAACAGAGCCACGCACGGAATGCCGAGCTCCACCGCCTCCTTCGCCCGCGCCGCGATTCCGTCCAGCGACCAGCGCGAGACGCCAGGCAGGGTCGTGATGGGCTCCTCCACTCCCGTGCCTTCGGTGACGAAGAGCGGCCAGATGAGGTCAGCCGGCGTCAGCACTGTTTCACGATGCAGCGCGCGGCTCCAAGCGGCGGAGCGGCTGCGGCGAAGGCGAAGGGCGGGGTAGGAGGCTGTCATGCCCGGCCAGTGCCTGAATTCGGGCAGTGCTTCAATGCGGCGCCTACTCCGGAGGCTGGTCCGCGGTCAGCCAACGACCTGCTTGCTGTCCACCCGGTCGATCTCGCGCTCCGGGGCGCGCTCCTCGGCAGGCGGGGGCGCGAGGCTCGCCAGGGCGGCACCGGGCTCGACCCGCTGAAGCTCGTTCAGGCGCGCTCGGAAATTGGCCAGCTCGCGCCCTTCCAGCACCGCACGCGTGACGAAGCGCACGCTCGACGGGTCCACCGTGGCGCCGTTGCGATACATCTCGTAATGCAGGTGCGGCCCTGTGGAGAGGCCGGTGGAGCCGACATAGCCGATCACCTGTCCGCGTCGAACGCGCGCACCCTTCGACACCGCGACCCGGCTCATGTGGGAATAGCCGGTCGCGAGCCCGCCGCTGTGGGAGAGCCGGACGTAATTGCCATGCCCGCCATTGCGCCCGGCGAAGGTCACTGTGCCATCCGTCACCGCATAGATCGGCGTCCCGTGGCCGGCGCGGAAATCGAGTCCGCGATGCATGCGGTTGTAGCCGAGGATGGGGTGGCGGCGCATGCCGTATCGCGAGCTTACGCGGCCCGGCACGGGCGCAACCAGCCCCTCGCGCATCTCGCCCACGCCAGATGCTTCGTAGAAGCGGCCGTCGCGCCCCCACCGCAGCAGCTGTTTGCGCGGCTTCCCATTCCGGATGAGGCCGGCATAGAGCAGCTCGCCCGCCTCCGCCTCCCCGGTGGCCGCCCGCTTGTAGCTGACGATGAAGTCGAACTCGTCGCCCGCGGCGATCGAGCGATCCAGGTCGATTTCCTGCCCCAGCGCCCGCAGATATTGCTGCACCGCGCTCGGCGGCGCACCGGCCGCGCGGGCGGAGCGATAGAGGCTGTCGCCCACTTTGCCGCGAATGCGCAGGGGCGTTGTGTCCACGCGGATCGGCTGGGGGATCAGGGCGAGCCGCCCGTCCTGCCGCTCCACCGCCAGTTCCAGGTCGAAGCGAGCACGGAAGGACAGCGCCTCCAGCGGCCGCGCCACGCCCGGCGCAGGACGGCGGCCCAGTGCAATGTCGACGCGGGTACCGGGCGTGATCTCATCCATGGAGACAGCCTGCGCCACCATGCCCGCGATCAGGTCCGCCTCCGAACCACCGACCCCGGCCCGCTGCAGCATCCGGGAAAAGCTGTCGCCCCGCGCCAGCGTGGCTTCCAGGTCCAGCCGCGGCCGTTCGGGCGCGTTTCGCAGCGGGATCACGGCGGAGGTTGCGCCCATTCGCCGGCCAATGTCCGCGCCCAAGGCCAGCGGCGCGATGGACTGGCTGCGGAACTCGTCCCGCTCTGCCTTGTCCAGGTACATGGCCGGCGCGGCGTCGAGGGAGGAGAAACCCGGAAAGGCGGCAATGGCAACGGCGGAAAGGCCGATCAGAGTCGCCGCGCCCCGCAGCCACCGGCGCGAGCCGATGTCGCGCGCAAGGTCCGGTACCAGATCGACCCCGGCCAGCGCGGGACGCCCGCCCTGCGTGCGAATGGCGTGGCGCTTATTCGCCTCACCACCGCCGCCGGGAATGCTGCCGGAGGATGCGACACCCGAAGGGCCGGCAGCACGGGCGCCCCGCACGCGGGACTGTGGAGCAGGCGGATGATGATCATCCTCGTTGGGAAGCGACGCTTCCACCGATGCCTGCCCGTTGAACAAGAAGCCTCCTTGTGAAGAAGTCCGATCAACCCTCAGCCGATCGGTGGGAGGGAAGACGCTGAACCATCGCGCCACCAACAATGCCGCAGCCCGCTAATCAATTAAAGTTAGCGTCGCGTTAAGAGCGGCAGGGTGACTCTCTGCAGCGATGAAGCGAGCCGCAAAGTGGGAACCCGGGCCTGCAAGTGCTTGCACTGCGGAGGCGGCGGGGCCACACTGTTGGCATCGTGATCGCATCCCGCTCGGATAGTCGCCTGCGGGCGGTCCTCGGCCCGACCAATACGGGCAAGACGCATCTCGCCATTGAGCGGCTGTGCGGCCATTCCAGCGGCGCCATCGGCTTTCCCCTGCGCCTGCTCGCCCGCGAGGTCTATGACCGGGTGCGCGCCATCAAAGGCGACGCGCAGGTGGCGCTGATCACCGGCGAGGAACGCATCGAGCCGCCGAACGCCCGCTACTTCCTCTGCACCGCTGAAGCCATGCCGCGCGATGGCGGCGGCCTCGCCTTCGTTGCCCTGGACGAGGCGCAGCTTTCCGCCGACCGCGAGCGGGGGCACATCTTCACCGACCGGCTCCTCCACGCCCGCGGGCGCGAAGAGACGATGCTGCTCGGCTCCGCCACGCTGGAGCCGATGGTGAAGGCGCTGCTTCCCGGCATTGAGCTGGAGGAGCGGCCCCGCTTCTCCACCCTCACACACGCCGGCGCGCGCAAGCTCAGCCGCCTGCCGCCGCGCTCGGCTGTCGTCGCCTTCTCGGTGGAGCAGGTCTATCAGGTGGCGGAGATGCTGCGTCGTTTCCGGGGCGGCGCGGCGGTGGTGATGGGCGCGCTCAGTCCGGAAACGCGCAACCGGCAGGTCGAATTGTTCCAGTCGGGCGAAGTCGACTACATCGTCGCAACCGATGCGATCGGCATGGGCCTGAACCTCGACGTCACCCATGTCGCTTTCGCCTCGCTCTCCAAGTTCGACGGGATAAGGCAGCGACGGCTTACCCCGGCGGAGATGGCGCAGATCGCCGGGCGCGCCGGGCGCCACCAGCAGGACGGCACCTTCGGTACGCTGGGCGGCGGCCAGCGGGAAGGTGGGCTGGAATTTACCGAGGACGAGGTGTTCGCCATCGAGCAACACCGGTTTGCTCCGCTGACAAAGCTGTTCTGGCGCGAAGCACAGCCGCGATTCGACCGCCTCGCCACGCTGATCGGCGATCTGGAAGCCAAGCCGGAGCTCCCGCAGCTTGCGCCCGCTCCGGAATCGATCGACCTGGCGGTGCTCAAGCGGCTGTCCGAAGACCCGGAGATTGTCGCCAGCCTCACCACCCCTAGTATCGTCCGTCGTTTCTGGGAAGCGTGCCAGCTTCCAGACTTCCGACAGCAGGGCCCGGACACGCATGCTCGCTTCGTCGCCCGCCTGTGGCAGGATTTGCGGGAGGGCCATCTCGGCGCGGACTACATCGCTGCACGGATCGGTGCGCTTGGCCGGACCGAAGGCGACATCGACACGCTGCAGGGCCGCATCGCCGCCATCCGCAGCTGGGCCTATATCTGCCAACGTCCGGACTGGGTGCTGGCGCGGGACGAGATGGCCGCCCGCGCCCGCGCCGCCGAGGCACGCCTTTCCGACGCGCTGCACCAGCGCCTGACCGAGCGGTTCGTCAACCGGCGCACGGCCGTGCTGATGCGCGGCCTCGGCAAGGATCGGGACCTGCTGAACGTGACGCTGGACAAGGATGGTCGGGTGCTGGTGGAGGACCAGCCGATCGGCCATCTCGAAGGCTTCCGCTTCGTGGTGGATGCCACTGCCGGGCATGAGGACCGACGCCTGATGCTCGCCGCGGCAGAGCGGCACCTTCCCCAGCTGCTGGCGGAGCGGGCCCATGCCTTGATCCGCGACGAACTGGGCGAACTGACGCTGGAGGATTGCGCCGTCCTGCGCGAAGGTCGGCCGGTCGCCCGCATCGAACAGGGCAAGTCGCCCAGCCGCCCGCGCCTGGTGTTGGCGAAGGAACTGCGCGCACTCGACGAGGCGCAGCGTGCGCGACTCACCGAAGCGCTCGAACATTGGCTGGAGGGTGAGCTCGCCCCGCTCGCGCCGCTGCGGCGGATGGAGGCTGCGGCGCTGGACCCTGAGGCGGGCAGCGAAGTGCGCGCCGTCCTGCTGGCCGTGGCCGGCGGCAACGGCGCCATCGCCCGCGAGCAGGCTGGGCTCGGTCAGGTGCCGAAGGAGAAGCGGGCGCTTCTGCGGCGTCTCGGCGTCACGATCGGTTCACTCGACCTGTTCGTCCCGGCACTGCTCAAGCCGGGCGCTCGCCGCGTCCTTCGCGCCATCGGCGCCGATGGCCGGCCGTTGCAGGAAGGGATGGAGGCGGTGATCGCATCCGGCCGCCATCTGCCGGCCGGCTATCGCCGCGCGGGCAGCCAGGCGATCCGCGTGGACCTTGCGGAGAAGCTGTTCCGCACCGCGCATGAACAGCGCGAGCGCTCGCGCGGGCGCGATTTCGGAGTGGACGCCGGGCTCGCCACATCGATGGGGCTGCTGCCCGACAATTTCCGCAAGCTGATGCGGGAAGCTGGCTTCCGCCCCGCGCAGGAGCGCACATTGGCAGATGGCGCGTTCGGCCCGCCTGCTCCGCCAGCCTGGAACTGGCGCGCCCCGCAGCGGGATCAGCGCCGGCAGGAGCGAAATCCCGTGCGTCCAAAGGAAGGCAATGCGTTCGCCGCGCTTGCGGGGCTGGTGCGTTGAGCAGGCGGTGCCAGTGATCGCAGGGGCGATGCGGCTCGACCGGCTGCTGTTCAACCTGCGCTTTGCAAAAAGCCGTACCCTCGCTCAGCGCTGGATTGCCGAGGGGCACATCCGCCGGAACGGAGAGCGGGTGCTGCGCCAGGATCTGCCCGTCTCCCCCGGCGATGTCCTCACCCTGCCGCTGCGGCAATCGGTCCTGGTGATCGAACTTCTGACGCTTCCCGCCCGTCGCGGTCCGCCCAGTGAGGCGCGGGAACATTATCGCCCGCTTGACGCTGGGCGGGCAAAGGCCATAGGCGGCCCGCAGCCGACCAATTTCCGCCCCGACGAGGGGGCGCCGCGCATCGAAGGGAAAGCGCCGCAATGACCTATGTCGTCACCGATGCCTGCATCAAGTGCAAGTACACCGACTGCGTAGAGGTCTGCCCGGTCGATTGCTTCTACGAGGGCGAGAACATGCTCGTCATCAATCCGTCCGAGTGCATCGATTGCGGCGTCTGCGAGCCGGAATGCCCGGCCGAGGCGATCCTGCCCGATACCGAAGGCGGGCTGGAGCAATGGCTGGAGCTGAACGCGAAGTACTCCGCCGAGTGGCCCAACATCACCGAGAAGAAGGACCCGCCCGCCGACGCGGACGAGCACAAGGGCGAAGACGGCAAGTTCGAGCTCTACTTCACGCCGGAGCCCGGCGAGGGCGACTGATCGCTCGCTTCGGCGTAAGCAATAATCTCCGGGTGGTGTGACGAGTCGCGCACCATAAGTTTGACGAGACGGAGATTCTCCGTTTCTTCGTGCGTTCCTGCACGCAATGCGCGTGGAGGGGTGGAATTTTTCTTGCGAATCCACTATATCGCGCGCCGACCGTTATCCTTTCACGAGGATCCCGGCAGATAAAGGAAGGCAGGTCCCCCCTCCCAGCAGCGCGCACCGCGAAGAAGTCAGGCCGCCGATGGGTCGCGCGGCCGACGACTTGGTGCTCGTTCGGCGGGGATTCTGCCTGATAGAAAGGACTCTAGATGGCATCCAACGCCCCCGCCTTCGACGTCGGCGATTACGTGGTTTATCCCAAGCACGGGGTTGGTCGGGTGATCGAGCTGCAGAGCGAGGAAATCGCCGGCATGAAGCTCGACCTTTATGTGCTGCGCTTCGAGAAGGAGCGGATGACGCTCCGCGTTCCGGTGAACAAGGTCGAAGCCATCGGCATGCGCAAGCTTTCCAGCGACAAGACGCTCAAGGAAGCGATGGAGACGCTGAAGGGCAAGCCCAAGGTCAAGCGCACCATGTGGTCGCGCCGCGCCCAGGAATACGAAGCCAAGATCAATTCGGGCGACCTCGTGTCGATCGCCGAAGTGACGCGTGACCTGTTCCGCCCGGAAGACCAGCCGGAACAGAGCTATTCGGAGCGCCAGATCTTTGAAGCCGCCTCCAGCCGCCTCGCCCGTGAGCTGGCCGCGATGGAGAAGACGGATGAGCCGACCGCCCTCGGCAAGATCCTCGACGTGCTGAAGAAGCACGCGCCCCGCTACTACGAGAACACCGAGGACGCATAAGTCCGGGCAGACGATCGCAATGGTCGTCACGCCGCGCAAGGGGCCGCGTCACAGCTGTGACGCGGCCCTTCGCGTTTTCGCCGTCCCCTTCTTCGTCAACCTGCGAAGCATTTCGCGACAACGTGCGGGCTCGTTAACCTGCACGAAGGCCTTGCCAGCCTAACCTTGGCGGCAGAAGGAGTGCCGATGCCGCCCCGCCTCATCCTGATCGCAGCGCCCCTGGTCCCGCTGATGCTCGGCAGCTGCCTCGCCAAGACCGCGTTCGACGTCGCCACGGCGCCGGTGAGAGTGGCCTCAGGCGCGGTTGACCTCGCCACCACCAGCCAGTCCGAGGCGGACGAGAAGCGTGGACGCGAGCTGCGGCGGCGCGAAGAGCGGCTCGGCCAGCTGGAGCGCGAATATGACCGGCAGGCTGAGCGCTGTGCCGAGGGCAACCGCGAGGCCTGCCGCCGAGCCGACGCCGCCCGGGAAGAAATCGACGAGCTCCTGCCAACCGTGCCGGTGGAGCGCGCCCGCTAGCCCGCTGCTGCCCGCCGCAACCGATCGTTGATCGCGGCCCCGATCCCTTCTTCCGGCACCGGAGCAACCGCAATGCGTGGCCGGTCCGAAGCCGCTGCCTCGTGCAAGCAGGCATAGAGTCGCGCGGCCGCTTCGGCGAGATCACCCGATTCGGACAAGGTGCAGTCACCGCCGGTCTCGCCCAGCCCGACCATGAACTCGTCGCTCTCCGCCGCCAGCGCCCCAAGCCGCACCGGCTTGCCGGGCGAGTAATGCCGCGCGAGCTGGCCCGGCGCCTCAATCCTTGCCTCTCTCAGGGGCGTAGCGGGCCCGAGCAGCTCCGAAAGCTCCGCTTCCGTCACCGGGCCGGGCCGCAGCAGCTGCCAGCTTCCATCCTCCCGCAGCGCGACGATGGTCGATTCCATGCCGCGAGCACTGGCCCCTCCATCGAGAATCGCGGCCGGCGCAGCACCGAGCGAGGCTGCCACATGCTCCGCACATGTGGGGCTGAGCGAGCCGCTGCGATTGGCGGAGGGGGCGGCGAGCGGAAGGTTCAACTCCTCCAGCAGGGCCGCCGCAAGCGGATGCGCCGGCTGCCGCAGGGCGATGGTCGGAAGCCCGGCGGTGACGGCCGGCGCAATGGCGCTAGGCTGCCGAAGCGGCAGTACGAGCGTGAGCGGTCCCGGCCAGAATCGCTCGGCCAGCAAATCGGCGGGCGCGTCGAACAATGCGAGGGAACGGGCCAGCTCGCGCGACCCCACATGCACGATCAGCGGATTGAAATCCGGCCGACCCTTCGCGCGGTAGATTTCCGCCACGGCCTCCGTCCGGTCGGCGCGGGCAGCCAGGCCATAGACCGTCTCGGTCGGCATCGCGACCAAGCGGCCCTCGCGCAGCAGCTCCGCCGCACGCGCGATGCCCCGCTCGTCTCCGCCCAGCCATTCGCATCGCTTGCCGCTCATCGCCGGGGGCTATAGGCGCTTCATCCATGGAAAACCAAGGCGACGTCCTCGCGCGGATAGCCATGGCGCTGGAGCGCCTCTCGCCCGCGCCACCTCGGGCTACGGACTGGCTGAGCCACCCCGCCTATATCTGGCTCGGAACTGGCGCGCGGCCTGTGGTGCGCATCGAGGCACCCTCGCTCCACCTGCTGCGTGGGATCGATGCGCAAAAGGACGCCGTGACAGCCAACGTGCTGCACCACGCGCGCGGCCACGCTGCGCATGACATGCTGCTTTGGGGCGCCCGGGGCATGGGAAAATCAGCGCTTCTCCGTGCTTCCGTCGTCCATGCGCAAGCCGAGGAGCCCGGTCGCCTCGCCTTGATTCAAGTCGGCACGGAGGCGCTGGGGACGCTGACGGACCTGTTCACCCGTCTCTCTTCCCTGGATCGCCGGTTCCTCGTGTTCATTGACGATCTGGGCTTTGCGGAAGGTGACGCGGTTGGCCCTCGTCAGCTGCGCAGCTGGCTCGATGGCGGGGTGGAGGAGCGCCCCGCTAATGTCAGGCTGGCCGTCACCTCCAATCGCCGCGCCGTCGTTTCGCGCGATGCGCACGAGCAGGATGACCCCCTGAATCCACGGGACGTGGTCGATGACCGGCTCGCGCTGGCGGATCGATTCGGCCTTTCGCTCGGCTTCCACGCCTGCTCTCAGGACGAATATCTGGCGATCATTCGCGGCTATGCGGAGGCTCATGGGCTGGATTGGGCCGAGAGCGACGCGCTCGAATGGTCACGGCGGCGCGGCGCTCGCTCCGGCCGCACCGCCTGGCACTATGTCACAGAGCTTGCGGCACGCGCGGGGCGCCCGCTTTAGGGCCTAGAATGCTCCCGGCGCCAGATCGGCCGGGGGCTGCTCAAACGCCCGCGCCGGGTCGCCGCGCAACTCGCGCTGAGGCGGCAGGGGCTCGCCCTGGATGCGCTGAGGCGCCGCTGTGGGCGTGGCTCCGGGCGCGATCACCCGCCAGATGATGTTGCCGGTGTCATCACTCACCAGCAGGGCCCCAGTCTTGTCGAAGGCCACCCAGGTGGGGCGTCCATAAGTCTGGCCGTCACCGGCGAGGAAGCTGCCAAGCACCGGGACCGGCTTGCCCTGCGGATTGCCGCGCGCGTCGAACGCAACGAACACCACATCGTAACCCGATGGCGGTTTGCGGTTCCAGGAGCCATGGCGGGCAACGAACGCGCCTTGTCCAAAGGCCTGACCCATCCGCGTGCCTTCCTGCGTGAAGGCGAGCCCCAGCGCCGCCACATGCGGCCCGAGCGCATATTCGGGCGTGCGTGTATATTGCGTCAGGAATTGGGGCATCGGCGCCTTCACGCGCTCGTCGATCACCTCGTTCCAGTAAACCCAAGGCCAGCCGTAATGCGCGCCCACGGGCACATTGGTCAGGTAATCAGGCACCAGGTCCGAGCCGAGCATGTCGCGCTCATTGACAGTGGTCCACAATTCGCCGCTCCACGGGTTCCAAGCGAGGCCGTTGGGATTTCGCAGCCCCTGGGCGTAAAGGCGCGAGCGGCCAGTCGTCAGATCCAGCTCATGAATCGCGGCACGGCCCTCTTCGGCCTCCATTCCGCCCTCCGCGATATTCGACGCCGAGCCGACGGTGACGTAAAGTTTGGCTCCGTCCGGGCTGAGCAGCAGGTTGCGCATCCAGTGGTTGCCGCCCGGGGGCAGGTCCATCAGCTTCTCGGGCGCACCGGTCAGCGTCGTCGCCCCCTCCTGATAGTCGAACCGCAACACCGCGTCGTGATTGGCGACGTAGAGCTTGCCGTCTCGCCACGCGATGCCGCCAGGTGAGGCGAGATCGCTGCGGAGCACATGGCGCTGCTCGGCGACGCCATCGCCATCGGCATCACGCAACAGCACCAGCCGATCGGGCGACGGCACGTCGGCACCTGCGCGGGCAAAGAGCAGGCCGGCAATGAAATTGGTAATGCCGCCGCCAGCCACTTCTCGCCCGGGAGGAGCATTGCTTTCCGAAACCAGAATGTCGCCATTGGGCATGGCATAGATGATGCGCGGGTGCTCGAGCCCTTCGGCAAAGCGGTTGACCACCAGCCCCTGAGCGGCCGAGGGAGCAGCCTCATCGGGCCAGCCGATCGGCTCCGCTATCTTCACCGTAGGGATCGTCTGCTCCTGCGGTGCGCCAATCACCGGCTCGGTGCCGGAGACCTCCTCCAGCGACAGCTCCGCGGTATGTCCCCGCGTCAGCCACCAGCCGAGCGCGATCAGGAGAATGATGACGATCGCGGCGCCGATGCCGACCTTTTTGAGGGTGCTCATGGACGCATTAGATACGCGTCCCACTTCTTTGCGGCAATGGATTCGGCCGCTAAGGAAGAGGGATGCACGCCTTTGCCCTTGACCCGTCGCTGACACCTGAAGAGTTCTACGCCGAGCTATTCTCGGCGGCTGATGCCCTGACCTCGGGCGAGCCGGACGCCGTCGCCAACATGGCCAATCTCTCAGCACTGATCTGGCAGCTGGTCCCCGATCTCAACTGGGCGGGATTTTACAGGTTGGTGGAAGACGAACTCGTTCTCGGTCCGTTCTGCGGAAAACCGGCGTGCATCCGCATTCCCTTGGGCCGCGGCGTCTGTGGTACAGCGGCAACGACGGGAACCACCCAGCTCGTGCCCGACGTGCACGCCTTTCCCGGCCACATCGCTTGCGACGCCGAAAGCCGGTCTGAACTCGTTGTACCGATCGTTCGCGCGGGGCAAGTCGTGGCCGTGCTGGATCTCGATAGTCCGTTGCCCGCCAGGTTCAATGAGCAGGATCAGGCCGGCTTTGAGAGCCTCGCACGGCTTGCAGCAACACGTATCTAGCGATCTCTCTCGCGGCCACTATCTCTAAGATGCTGATTTCCCTAGACTTTAGATCGTACCGCCCGAGAGACGCTGGCAAAGCATATCGAGTTGGTCGAGGGTCCTGTAGCGGACCGTCACCGCGCCAGAGCGGGGATCGGCATCCGGGGTGATGCGCACCGGCAAGCCGAGAAACTCCTCGAGCTGGGACTGGATGGCAGCGATGTCCGCGTCCTGCTCGCCTGTATTTGCGGGCCGCTGCTCGCGGCGCGGCCGCTCAGCCCCGACACGCGGACGCTGCGCCAGCTTCTCCACCTCACGAACGGAGAGACCCTCGGCCACTGCTCGGGCCGCGATCGCTTCCGCATCCTCCCTCCCGACCAGCGCCCGGGCGTGACCCATGTCGAGCCGCCCGGCCTCCACATGGTCCAGCACCGCCTCGGGCAAAGCCAGCAGGCGCAGGAGATTCGCGACATGGCTTCGCGATTTCTCGACCAGTCGGGCGATTTCCGCCTGGCTGAGACTCTCCTGGTCGGACAGGCGCTGATACGCCCGCGCTTCCTCGATTGGGTTGAGGTCCTTCCGCTGAAGATTCTCGATCAGCGCCAAGGCCATGACGTCGCGCTCTTCGAGCTCCTGCACCAGCGCGGGTATCTCATGGAGTCGAGCCCGCTGCGCTGCCCGCCAACGCCGCTCGCCCGCCACAAGCTGATATCGCCCGCCGGCAAGGGGGCGCACGATAACAGGCTGAATCACCCCGCGCGCGGCAATCGAGGCCGCAAGCTCGGCGAGCGAGTCCTCGTCGAAATGCCGCCGAGGCTGCTCAGGGTGAGGCTCAATCGCCGAGATCGGAAGGCTCGCGAGCCTGTCCCGAGACCCGGCCGCCGCTTCACCAGTATCAGCCGAGCGCGCACCTTCATCAGCCGCTTTCGGGGTCTTGGGAGCGATGGCCTCTTCCTGACGCACTTCGCCCAGCAGGGCGCCAAGACCCTTCCCCAATTTCCGCCGCTGCGCCGGTTTTTCCTGTGTACTCATACCGTCGCTCTCACCTCTGCCAGTCGCTCGATCAACTCGGTCGCCAACGCCATATAGGCCCGGCTCCCCGCACATTGATGATCGTAAACAAGGGCCGGGACACCATGGCTCGGCGCTTCCGACAGCCGAACATTGCGCGGAATCACGGTGTCGAACACAAGCGGGCCCAGCACTTCCCGCACATCCTCGGCAACCTGGTCAGACAGGCGTGCGCGCCGGTCAAACATGGTGAGAACCACGCCCGCAAGACTCAACCGGGAATTAAAGCGCTTCTTGACCTGCTCGACCGTCTGCAGGAGCTGGCTCAACCCCTCGAGCGCGAAGAACTCGCATTGCAGCGGCACCAGAAGGCGATCCGAAGCAGCCAGTGCATTGAGCGTCAGCAGGCCTAGAGACGGCGGACAATCGATAAAACAGACCTGGTGCTCTTTGTCTTCCGACAATGCTCGATCCAAGATCGCAGTGCGATCTTCTGCGCTCACAAGCTCGATTTCGGCGCCACTGAGGTCAACTGTCGCCGGTAAGAGATCCAGGTTCGGAATGTCGGTACTTACGACACACTCTGCCAAAGATGCCTCACCAATCAGCAGGTCATAGCTGGAGGATCCCCGCTGCGACGCCGAGCTTCCAAGGCCGGTAGAGGCATTTCCCTGCGGATCCAAGTCGATCAGCAGCGTCCGCCATCCCGCAGCCGCCATGGCTGTCGCAATGTTCACGGCGGTGGTGGTTTTCCCCACCCCGCCCTTCTGGTTGGCAATCGCGATCCTGATCATCGGAGTTCCGGAACTCCCTGCCCGACAAGAATACCAGCCTCTGGGTCAGTGAGGGACTGTTCCACGTGAAACATCCGCCGCACGGCTTGAGACTGTTCCCTTAGCTCCTGACCCGCCGAACGGCCTTTCGGCAAGACCCAATATGTGTTCGGTGTGGAAAACCGGGCAGCCAGAGCGATAAGCTTGGCGAGCGGAGCGAAAGCCCGCGCCGAAATGGCGCTAACCGACCTTGTCGAAACCGCCTCGAGCTTCGCGCCAACAACTTGCACGTTTGCAAGCTTGAGTTGATCAGCTGCTCGGCCCAGCCATTCCACGCGCAGCTTACGCGACTCAACCAAGACAGTTCGCATCTCAGGCCGCGCGATTGCTAGGACCACACCGGGGAAGCCACCACCGCTTCCCAGGTCAAGCCAGTCAGCTGTTTCACGTGGAACATGCTCGAGAAGCTGAAGGCTGTCCGCGATGTGCCTCCGCCATGTCTCAGCGAGACTTGAATTCGCGACCAGGTTCTGCCGCTCATTCTCTGCAATTAGGAGCCCCGTCAGCAGCTCAAGCCGCGAGAACGCCACCCGGTCCACGCGCGCTAGGCAATAAGCGCGCGCCTCATCTTCGTTCATGATCATGCGGCCTGGCTGCTCCTGCGGCGGGCGTGCACCAGAAGCGCTGCCAGCGCCGCCGGAGTTACCCCCCGCACCCGGCTTGCAGCCGATAGCGTCTCAGGTCCAGCGGCAGAGAGCCGTTCGATCATCTCGGCAGAGAGACCCGGAACATCTGCGAAGGGATAGAAGCGGCCGAGACGCACAGACTCACTTGCGCAAAGGTCGCGCAGCTCACTCTCCTGTCGCTCCAGATACGGAGCATACAGGCAGTCTTCCGCCACTTCTGACGCCACATCGCTGCTCGCGTCCAACTCAGCGTCGATACAGCGAGCCATTTCTTCGATGCCGAGGCTCGGAAAGCGCAGCCATTCACGCAGCTTCTTGCGGCCGGCGTCGCGGCGGACCTCAAGGCCGGAATCCGCCAGCTCCGTCGCGGAGACTTCACGTTCCAGAGCAGCAGCCCAGCGCTCCCGTTCTTCGGAGCGCATGGCGAACCAGTCAGCGCGCTCCGCTTGCACAGAGCCCACGCTCATCGCGAGCGGGGTCAAGCGGGTGGACGCATTGTTGGCTCGGAGACGTAGTCGATATTCCGCCCTCGCCGTAAGCATCCGGTAAGGCTCGCTCACACCCTGAAGGGTCAAATCCTCAACCATCACTGCCATGTAGCTGTTAGCCCGGTTAAGCGCCGCCGACGCACGTTCGAGGACCGCGCACGCGGCGTACATCCCAGCCATCAAACCTTGCGCGGCTGCCTCTTCATATCCTGTCGTTCCGTTGATTTGCCCCGCACAATAAAGTCCGCGAAGTGCCTGAAGTTGCAGGTCCGAGCCGAGCGAGCGTGGGTCGATGTGGTCGTACTCAACCGCGTAACCGGGAACGGCCATTTCCACGCGTTCAAGACCTTCCATCGTACGAAGCATCGCAAGCTGAACTTCGGCCGGGAGGGACGTGCTGATCCCGTTGGGGTATACGAGCGTCGTATCGACGCCTTCCGGCTCGAGAAAAACCTGATGGCCATCGCGATCACCAAAACGATGGATCTTGTCTTCGATGGACGGGCAATAGCGCGGGCCTGCAGCTTCAATCGCTCCCGTAAATAGTGGAGACTTATGGAGATTTTCCCGGATGATGTCGTGGCTGCGGCCATTGGTGCGGGTGATTGCACAAGCGAGCTGAGGATTGGCTCTTCCGGCGGTAAGGGGGGACATCGTCCAAGGCTCTGTGTCTGAGGGCTGCACCTCAAGACCCGCCCAGTCGATCGTCCGACCATCCAGGCGCGGCGGTGTTCCCGTCTTCAGCCGCGCCATTGGCAGGTCCAACTCCCGCAGCTGCCTCGCCAACCGTTGAGCTGAACATTCGCCCACCCGGCCGCCGGTGAGCCGTTCTTCTCCCCTGAACAGCGTGCCGCCGAGGAATGTGCCGGTACACAGGATCACCGACCGAGATGGCACCACCGTGCCATCGCTCAACTCCACGCCATGGACTTGCCCGCCCCTGACGACCAGAGCAGCGGCTTCGCCTTCGATCTGTTCAAGGTTCGCCGTCTGCTCCAATGCTGCCTGGATAGCGTGGCGGAATAGCGTACGGTCAGCCTGAACGCGAGGCCCCCAGACAGCACTGCCCTTCGACCGATTGAGCATTCGATAATGGATCGCTGCTGCGTCGGCCGCACGGGCGATCAGGCCGTCGAACGCGTCGACTTCCCTTACCAGATGTCCCTTTCCGAGCCCTCCGATCGCAGGGTTGCAACTCATCGCCCCGACCGTGCGACGATCGAATGTTATCAAGGCAGTGCGCGCGCCCATCCGTGCGGCAACTGCCGCGGCCTCGCAGCCGGCATGGCCGCCCCCGATCACAAGAACATCGAATGTGCGCATGTAGAGGCTTCTACTTCTGAGGCGCCTCGGCGTCAAAGAGCTGTTCCACGTGAAACATGCTACTTTCCGATGCAAAAGCGCCCGAAAAGAGCATCGAGAACGTCTTCGGTTGAGCTACGCCCTACCAAACGGTCAAAGCCCAGACGGACCTGCCGCAGCGTCTCAGCTAGGCAGAGAGGGTCACGCTCCTGCTGTGCGCTATTCAGTGCCTGGCTTGCTGAAGCCAACATCTCTCGCTGCCGCAGAGACAGGGCAAACTCGCCCGGGCGCGGCATGGATTGTCGGGCGCGCTCCATCAGCCCGTCCTTCAACGACCCCAAGCCTTCTCCTGTAAGAGCAGACACTCGATAAGTGGGCTGCACCTTCGTCTCACGATCCGTCCGATCGCACTGGGCTTCGACTTCCACACAGCCGGCCGGACCCTCACCCTCCGGCCCCAACCACAGCACCAGATCGGCCCGCGCGATCTCATCGTGAGCCCGTGCAATTCCCGCCGCCTCGATCTCGTCCGCCCCCTGGCTGCGAAGACCAGCCATGTCGACGAACAAGAAAGGGATCCCGCCGATCGCAACCGGTTTGGTCAACACGTCGCGGGTCGTTCCGGGGATTGCGGCGGTGATCGCCGCCTCGCTCTCCACGAGCGCGTTGAAGAGCGTAGACTTGCCGGCATTGGGTGGGCCGGTCAGTGCGACGCGGTAACCTTCGCGGAGCACTTCTGCCGCTGGAGCTGCGAGTGTGTCGGTGATCTCCAACGCTAGATCACAAAGGCTTCGGGTGAAGTCTCGCGAAAGCTGGCTGACGTCGTCTTCATCCTCGAAGTCCAGAACGGCCTCAACCTGAGCTGACAGGCTTAGCAGCTGGACCCGCCATGCCTCGATCCGCCGGGAAAGCGCTCCGCCTGCGGACGCCAGAGCAGCCCGCCGCTGCATCTCGGTTTCTGCTGTGAGCAGGTCGGCAAGGCCCTCAGCCTCCGCCAGATCCATCCGCCCGTTGATGAAGGCGCGGCGCGTGAATTCCCCGGGCTCGGCACGGCGCAGGCCCGCCACCCGCCCGAGGGCAGACTCGACCGCCGACACTACGGCACGCCCGCCGTGGAGGTGGAACTCGGCCAAGTCTTCGCCTGTCGCAGTCCCTGGCCCGGGAAACCATAGGACGATGGCTGTATCGAGTGGATCACCGTCCGCATCACGCAGCCGCGCGAGCTTCGCCTGCCGTGCCGCAGGCACGCAACCAGCGAGCACCTTCAACGCATCACGCGCGGCCGGTCCACTGACGCGGATGACACCGATTGCCGCAGGCGGCGCACCGCTGGAAAGCGCGAAAATAGTGTCCATGTAATAACCGAACAGGTTACTCTGATCGGCCGGAAGTGCCTTCGGATCCCGGGGTCATGGAGCGTGTGCTTTCCAGGAAGTTCTGGAACAGCTTCAGCCCGAACTGCCCCATAGGGGCGATCTGGCGACTGAAAGCCTCTAGCTGATCCATGCTGGTTACACCCTGCATCGCTTTCGCCATGGCATCGACGTAGACATTGTTCACCTTCTCCACGTCAGGGAGCCCCATGAACCGCCGAGCCTCATCAGGCGTGCAATCAAACTCGACTGTGACCTTCATCGGGTGACTCCTTCTTCCGCCGGAACCCTATGCGCAACATCGCACCATATTGGTTCATGCGCCGCCTGAGCAGCGAGCAACGCCTTCAGGAAGCAAGCACACCAGATATGGTCTCCCATCCCGCCAATTCCAGCGGCGCATTCAGGCCCCGCCCAAACCTACTGGTTCATGGTCGCGAAGAAGTCCTCGTTGCTCTTGGAATCCTTCATCTTGTCGAGCAGGAATTCCATGGCGTCGATCGTGCCCATCTGCATCAGGATGCGGCGCAGGACCCACATCTTGGAGAGCTGGTCCTTGCCGACGAGCAGCTCTTCCTTACGGGTGCCGGATTTGCCGACGTCCAGCGCCGGGAAGATGCGCTTGTCCGCCACCTTGCGGTCCAGCACGATCTCGGAGTTGCCGGTGCCCTTGAACTCCTCGAAGATCACCTCGTCCATGCGGCTGCCGGTGTCGATCAGCGCCGTGGCGATGATGGAGAGCGAGCCGCCCTCTTCGATATTGCGCGCTGCGCCGAAGAAGCGCTTCGGCCGCTGCAGGGCGTTGGCGTCCACACCACCCGTCAGCACCTTGCCGGAGCTCGGCACCACCGTGTTGTAGGCGCGCCCCAGGCGGGTGATCGAATCCAGCAGAATCACCACGTCACGCTTGTGCTCGACAAGGCGTTTCGCCTTTTCGATCACCATTTCAGCGACTTGAACGTGGCGCGAGGCCGGCTCGTCGAAGGTCGAGGAAATCACCTCGCCCTTCACGCTCCGCTGCATGTCGGTCACTTCCTCGGGTCGCTCGTCCACCAGCAGCACCAGCAGGAAGACCTCCGGATGGTTGTCGGTGATCGCCTTGGCGATGTTCTGCAGCAGCACCGTCTTGCCGGTGCGCGGCGGCGCCACGATCAGCGCGCGCTGGCCCTTGCCCTGCGGGCTGATGAGGTCGATCACCCGCGCGCTCTTGTCCTTGACCGTCGGGTCGGACGTGTCGAGCTTCAGCCGCTGTTCCGGGTAAAGCGGCGTCAAGTTGTCGAAGTTCGTGCGGTGACGCACCGCATCCGGGTCGTCGAAATTGACCTTCAGCAGCTTCGTCAGCGCGAAGTAGCGCTCGCCGTCCTTCGGGGCGCGGATCTCGCCTTCGACCGTGTCACCGGTCCTCAGGCCCCATTTGCGCACCTGGTTGGGGGAGACGTAGATGTCGTCCGGCCCGGCGAGGTAGTTCGCCTCCGGGCTGCGCAGGAAGCCGAACCCGTCCGACAGCACCTCGATCGTGCCGATGCCGAGGATCTCCTCCCCGTCATCCGCCACTTCCTTCAGGATGGCGAACATCAGGTCCTGCCGCCGCATGGTGGAAGCGCCTTCCACCCCCAGCTCCTCCGCCATCGAGACCAGCTCGGCCGGAGTGCGCTTCTTCAGTTCTTTCAAATGCATAATGATTCATTCCGGGTGCAGACGGGGGCCGGCGGGTCGAAAAGGGGCTTGGGGAAAGCTGACCCGGCCGCGCTTGGGTGGCGGCCTTTGCCGATGATGTCAGGCGAAATATGGATTGGCACCGCCGACGTCAATTCGCATTTCTTGCACAAGAGCTGGAATTGTGCCGCAAATCAGAACGGTTTGACCACCACCAGCACCACAATCAGTGCGAGCGCGACGCCCGGCACCTCGTTCAGCAGGCGAAGCGTCCGCCCGGTAAGCTTGCGCTCCCCCCGCGCCAGCTTCTTGGCATAGCCCGCCAGATAGCCGTGATAGCCGCTCAGCCCCAGCACCAGCAGCAGCTTGGCATGGAGCCAGCCCTGGCTGAAGGCATTGGTGCTGATCGCCAGCGCGATTCCCAGCACCCACACCAGGATGATCGATGGGTTGAGGATGATCTTCAGCAACTTGCGCTCGCGATCGATCCAGACCGCATTTTCGGGCGATTCCGGTGCAGTCTCCTGATGATAGACGAACAGGCGCGGCAGCATGAACAGCCCCGCCATCCAGAACACGACAAAGATGATGTGGCCGGCCTTGAGCCAGAAGTAGGTCATCGCCAGAAGATCCTGCATAGCCGCAATCTAGAACGCCGATGCCGGCGCGTCATCCGCCAGAATCACCCCTGCCAGCCGCGCACCGCCGCCAGCAGTCGCTCCACATGGGCGACAGGCGTCTCCTTGTCGATGCCATGGCCCAGATTGAAGACGTGCGGCCGGTCCGCGAAGGCATCGAGGATCGCCAGCGCTTCGGCCTCCAGCCGGTCGCCGCCCGCCAGCAGCAGCAGCGGGTCGAAATTGCCCTGCACCGGCATTCCCGCCGGCAAGGCTCCCGCGGCCCAGCGCGGATCGACCGTTTCGTCCAGGCCCACGGCATCCACGCCGGTCTCCCGCGCATAGGCCGGCAGCTTTGCGCCGGAGCCCTTGGGGAAGCCGATCACCGGCACGTCGGGATGCCGCCGCTTCAATTCCGCCACGATCCGCGCATTGGGGGCGATCACCCAGCGTTCGAATTCGCTGGGGGCCAGGCTGCCGGCCCAGCTGTCGAACAGCTGCACGGCCTCCGCGCCGGATTCGATCTGCCCGGCCAGATATTCGACACTCAGCTCGATGATCGCGTCGATGATCGCCTGCACCGCTTGCGGGTCGCGATAGGCCATCGCCCGCGCCTGGTGCTGGTCCCGGCTCCCCTCGCCCGCAATCATGTAGGTGGCGACCGTCCAGGGGCTGCCCGCAAAGCCCAGCAGCGTCACCTCAGGGTCCAGCTGGGCCTTCACCAGCTCCACGGTGCGATAGACCGGGTCGAGGCGTTCCGGCACCGCCTGCAGCGCCTCCAGGGCGCTGTCGACGAGCGGCGGCGACAGCTTGGGCCCCTCGCCCGCCAGGAAGGCCAGGTCCTGCCCCAGCGCGTGCGGGATCACCAGAATGTCCGAGAACAGGATCGCTCCGTCGAATCCGAAGCGGCGCACCGGCTGCAGAGTCACTTCCGCCGCCGCTTCGCTGTCATGGACGAGTTCGAGGAACCCGCCCTTCTCCGCCCGCAGCGCGCGATATTCTTCGAGGTAACGCCCCGCCTGGCGCATCAGCCAGACAGGTCGGCGCGTGCTCGCGCGGCCGCGGAGAGTCTCAAGAAGAAGGCCGGGCATCTGTCGGTCCCATCAAAATTAATGATTCTAGAGAGGTTGAAGGACGCTGTTGGTCCTGTGGATTGTGGGGAAAGCGCGCACTGCCCCATTTTGTCCCGGCTGAACAGGGGCGGCGGCGAGGTGCGAATCCGGGCCCTGCCGTGGTCAAGCACAGCTTGTCCCCGCTATCCCCAGCCTGTCGATAGATCCGCACCCCTGTGCGTTTGGCGCGGTGCGAATCACCGGCCAGTGGGGGTGGATCGTTCTGCCGAACTTGTCCGCATGCTTGTCCCGTGGTTTATGCCACCATCTTTCCACATGCGGCTCCACCTTCATCTTCTATCGGATTCCACCGGCGAAACGCTGGAGATGATCGCCAAGGCGGCGCTCGCCCAGTTCGATGATCCGGACATCGTCCGTCATTTCTGGCCGATGGTCCGCTCGCGCCAGCACCTGGACCGGATCGTGGAGGAACTGGCCGAAAATCCGGGCCTGGTGTTCTACACTCTCGTCAACGCGGACACGCGCGCGCGACTGGAGGAACGGTGCCGCTCGCTCGGCCTGCCGCATGTTCCCGTGCTCGATCCGGTCACCGCCGCGCTGGAGGCGAGTCTGGGGCAAGAGGCGCATGGCCGCCCCGGCCGCCAGCACATGATGGACGACGCCTATTTCGCCCGCGTCGATGCCATCCAGTACACGATCGCCCATGATGACGGCATCGCGTCGGAAGAGTGGGAGGAGGCGGACATCGTCCTCGCCGGCGTGTCGCGCAGCTCCAAGACGCCGACCAGCATCTATCTCGCCAACCGGGGCTACAAGGTGGCCAATATCCCGCTGGTGGTGGAAAGCCCGCCGCCGCCCGCTTTGTTCGCCCTGCAGAACCCGCTGATCGTCGGCCTCACCACCGCGCCGCGCAGGCTGGTGGAGATCCGCCGCCATCGCCTGCTCTCGCTGAACGAGCATGCCGAGACGCCCTATGTCGACATGGAACGGGTGGAGCAGGAGGTTGTCTTTGCCCGCCGCATGTTCGCCGACAATGGCTGGCCGGTGATCGACGTCACCCGCCGCTCGATCGAGGAAACCGCGGCCGCCATCATGAAGCTGCTGGCCGAACGGCGCGCTCGGGAGGATTCGTCGCGAGCGGGGCCGAAGCCGATATGATCGTCCTCGCCTCCCAAAGTGCTTCGCGCCGGGCCATGCTCGAAGCGGCCGGCGTCGCCTTCGAGGCCGTTCCCGCCACGCTGGACGAGCGGGCGCTCGAAGCCGGCCTTCAGGGTGCCCGCGCCGATCAGGTGGCGCTGGCCCTGGCTGAAGCGAAGGCCCTCGCCGTGGCCGAGGCGGTGCAGGACGAGCGACTCGTTCTCGGCAGCGATTCGCTGGTGCTGTTGGGAGAAGACCGCTTCGACAAGCCGCGCAGCCGGGAAGAGGCGGCCGAGCATCTGCGCCGCTTTTCCGGCCGGGTGATGCAACTGCACTCCGCCGCGGCCATCGTGAGAGGGGGCAAGGTCGCCTGGCACCACGCAGCGCTCGCGATGCTTCAGGTGCGGGTGCTGTCCGACTCCTTCATCGAAACCTATCTGGATGCCGAATGGCCCGAAGTCGGCCATTGCGTCGGGGTGTTCCGGATCGAGGCTATGGGTGTGCAGCTATTCGAGCGGATCGATGGCGACTGGTTCACCATCCTCGGCATGCCGCTGCTGCCGGTCCTTGGCGCGCTACGCGAGATGGGTGAGCTGCCCGCATGACCCGTCCTTATGCCGAAGTGATCGGCGACCCGATCGCGCAGTCCAAGTCGCCTGCAATCCACAATTTCTGGCTGCAACGGCTGGGGCTGGAGGCCGATTACCGCGCCTGCCAAGTGGTGAGTTCAGGACTGAACGATTACGTTGCTCAGCGTCGCTTGGACCCCCTCTGGCGGGGGTGCAATGTCACCATGCCGCACAAGCAGTCGGTCATTCCGCACCTCGATGCACTCGATTCGCTGGCCGGACGCATTGGCGCCGTAAACACGATCCGTCGCGATGCAGATGGCTTGCTGATCGGTTGTAACACCGATGCAAATGGCTTTTTGGAGCCCCTGCGGCCCCTCCTGAAAGAGCGCCACCTGTTCCGCATGGCGCGTGTCCTGGGCACTGGCGGCGCGGCCCGCGCCATCGTCGCAGCTCTCGCCGGAGAGGGCGTCGTCATCGTGCTGGCAGGCCGCGATCCGGCCAAGGCCCGCGCCTTGCTGGACGAGCTTGATCCCGGAGGGGAGAACCATGCCACTGATCTCGCTCACTTTTCCGAAGAAACCGACTTCCTTTTCGATGATCGGCAGGGCTGTTTCGACCTCGTCGTCAATGCCAGTCCGCTGGGCATGGCAGGCCAGCCGCCGCTCGCCTTCGACCTCAGCCATGCGCCGCCGGGAAGCATCTTCTACGATATCGTCACCCACCCGCTGCAAACGCCTCTGTTGCAAGCAGCCCGCCAGGGAGGATTCCGCACGCTGGATGGGCTCAACATGCTGATCGGCCAGGCGGCCGAAGCCTTCGAGCACTTCTTCGGCTGCCCCCCACCGCGTGAACCCGGCGACCGCGACCTTCGCGCCCTGCTCACCGGATGACCAGCGCGGCCCGGCACCGGCCCTTCGTGCTCGGCCTCACCGGCTCGATCGGCATGGGCAAGTCCGCCGTGGCCGCGATGTTCGCAGAGCTGGGCGTGCCGGTGTTCGACGCGGATGCCGAGGTCCGGCGGATGCAGGGCCCCGGCGGCGCGTTGCTCTCCCGGATTGAGGCGGCATTTCCCGGCACGACAGGCGCTGACGGAGTCGATCGAGCGACCCTCGGCGCAGCAGTGTTCGGCAATCCGGAGGCGCTCGCCCGACTTGAGTCGATCGTCCATCCGGCCGTCCGCGCAGCGCGAGAGGCGTTCCTGCTCGAACATGCCGGCGCGCCGCTGGTCGTGTTCGACATCCCCCTGCTGTACGAGAAAGGGGGCGTCGAAGAGGTGGACGCGGTGCTGGTCGTTTCCGCGCCCACGGAGGTGCAGCGAGAGCGGGTCCTCGCCCGCCCGGGCATGACGCCAGAGCGCTTCAGCCAGATCCTTGCCCTGCAATTGCCCGATGCGGAAAAACGCGAGCGGGCGGACTATGTGATCGACACCGGTTGCGCCCTCGCGCAGACGCGCGCCGCCGTGGCGGAGCTGGTGGAGAAGCTCACCGCGTAACCTTCGCACTCTTGCCAGCGGGCTCCCACGGTCCGATAGATCGGCCATGCGCGAAATCGTCTTCGACACGGAGACCACCGGAGTCGATCCCAAGAGCGGCGACCGGATGGTCGAGATCGGTTGTATAGAGCTGGTCAATCGCGTGCCCACCGGCCGCACCTTTCACGCCTATTTCAACCCCGATTGCGCCATGCCGCTGGAGGCGGAGCGGATCCATGGCCTGACGGACGCCTTCCTGGCGGACAAGAAGCGCTTCCACGAACACGCGCTGGAGCTGATCGATTTCCTCGGCGACTGCCCGCTGGTGGCGCACAACGCGCAGTTCGATTTCGGCTTCCTCAATTTCGAATTCAGCTTCTGCGGCCATCCCGAAGTCGATCATGGGCGCATGATCGACACCTTGGCGCTCGCGAGGCGGCGGCACCCGGGCGCGAAGCACTCGCTGGATGCGCTGTGCTCGCGCTACGGGATCGATCGCAGCCACCGCGTTCTGCACGGCGCGCTGCTGGACGCGGAGCTGCTGGCGCAGGTCTATGTCGAGTTGACGGGAGGCAGGCAGATCGGGCTAGAGCTCGCGGCCATTCCGGTGTCGGTCAGCATGGATACGCCCGTCCATCGGCCCCGCACGCGGACCTTTCGTCCTCCGCGCCCTCACGCACCGAGCGTGGCGGAACTGGCCCGGCACAAAGCCTTCGTGGAAGCGTTGGAATCACCACTCTGGACGCAATGAGGCCCATCGCGGCACATCGGGCGTTCCGGATGAACGAGAAGGAGAATCCCCCCCCATGGATATCGTCGTGTCCGGCCATCAGATGGAAACCGGCGCCGCCCTGCAGGAGCATGCGAGCGACCGACTGAACGCGATCATCGAAAAGTACTTCAGTCGCGCGCAGGCCTCGACGGTAACTTTCGGCAAGGCTCCGGCGAGTGCCTTCGACTGTAACATCGTGCTGCACGTCAACAATGGCCTCATCCTGAAGAGCAACGGGCGGGCGCAGGACGCGCATCTCGCGCTCGACGAGGCGGCCGCAAAGATCGAAAAACAGCTTCGGCGTTACAAGCGACGGCTGAAGGACCGGCATGAGCAGGCGGCGGAAGCCGCGCGCGTGGAAGACGCGGCTTACACCGTCTTCGCGAGTGATGAGGCGGAAGCAGAGGAAGTGGCCGATGCACCTCCGGTGATCGCGGAGACGCGGATCGACGTGCCGGAAGTGAGCGTGTCCGATGCCGTGATGCTGCTCGATCTTCGGCATACATCTGCGCTTTTCTTCAAGAATGCTGGCACCGGGCGCCACAATATGGTTTATCGGCGCGATGACGGTTCGATCGGGTGGGTCGAACCGGCCTAAGCGGGCGCACCCACACCGCCACACTGTCCAGTCGGCCGACCGGAGCACAGGCTCCGCAGGCCGGCTGGCCGCGCACGCCAAAACAATGCAAGTCCAGATCGTGAAGCCTGACCAATGAATCCCTTGTTCTCGATGAAGCCGGAGGCGGTAGGCATCGTCGATCTGGCCGATAAACCGGCCATCCTGCGCTCTCTCAGCCAATGTTTCGCGACAGCATGGGATCTGGACCAGGATGCGGTTCTGGAACGGCTTGAAGAGCGCGAGCGGCTCGGCAGCACCGGCTTCGGCCGCGGGGTCGCGATTCCCCACGCCCGCTTTCCCGGGCTTGCGCGGCCCGTCACGGCGCTGCTCAAGCTTCGGCACCCGGTGGACTTCAGCGCCGCCGACCGCCTGCCGGTGGATCTGGTCTTTGGCCTCCTTTCGCCGGAAAACAGCGGCGCCACGCACCTTCATGCGCTCGCCGCCATCTCTCGTTTGGTGCGGGATGAGCGGGTGCATGAGGCGCTGAGCGAGGCGCCGGACGTCGAAGCGCTGTTCAGTCTGGTAACGAATGCCACGGACCGCGACGCCGCCTGAACCTGCGCTCAGCGGCGCCGAGCTCCACTACCGGGCGCTCGAATCACTCTACGCCTCGGCGCCGATCAACCGGCTGTTCGAATCGCGGCTGGAGATCATCGGCCACGGCCATGCGCGCATCCACTTCAGCGTCGATGAGCGGCTGCATCATGCCGCCGGAGCCGCGCATGGAACGGTCTACTTCAAGATGCTGGACGATGCGGCATTCTACGCCGCCAACTCGCTGGTCAGCGACCGCTTTCTGCTGACCACGGCCTTCAACCTGCATTTCACCCGGCCGATTCGAAGCGGCTCCGTCGTGGCGGAGGGGCGCTGGGTGAGTGGCAAGCGCCGCGTCTTCATCGCCGAGGCGAACCTCGTGGACGAGGATGGCGAGGAGATCGGGCGAGGAACGGGCACCTTCCTGCGCTCCCACATCCCGCTCTCCAGCCTACCCGGCTATGGCGGTCTGCGGTGAGCGACCGGCTGCCGGCGCATCTGGAAGTTTCCGGGATCATTCGCGCGGTGGAGGCTGCCGGCGGCTTCGCCACCGTCGTCGCCAAGGGCGAGCGGGATGCCGGCACGTTGCTGCTGATCTGTTGCGAACGGGGCACACAGGCGCGCGCTCTGGAACGGATGCCACAGCCGGACGGAACCCGTGCCTGGAGCGAAGCTCGCATGCAGGATCCTGAAAACCCGGCGGATTTCTGGAACTACATCGAACGAAGAAAGGCGCAGGACAGCGACCTCTGGATCGTTGAGCTGGATATCGCCGGGGCTGAACGCTTCATCCCGTAAGCAAGGCCTGCATGTTGACTAATAGGACAACAACCATCAATGCCCTCGCTTCTTCAGTAGCGCAGGACGAGGCACCGCATCATGGCGGGGTCCGGACGCGCAGACGGGGAGTGGCCGGCAGGCCAGTGAATCGCGGCGTTTCGGGTTGTTAACAACCGCGATCATGGACCTGCGCAAGGCGCTCACCGCCCTGAGCAACAGGATTGATGAGCCGCAAGACCCAACGTGCCGGGGCAGTCGCCACGGCGCTTATGATGATTGTTACGCTGTTCGCCGCGCAAGGTTCCGGCGCAGCAGCACAAAGTGAAGACTATCAGGTCCTTCCGGCGGCCGAAGTGCAGCCGACAGACCTTCCTGTCTTCGAGCCCACGCCTGATGAGCAGGGCGATCCCCAATTCGTATCCGAACCCGTCGTTCAGCCTTTGCCGGAAGGTGAAGAGCTTGAGGATTTGCAGGTGGATTCCCTGCGAGAGCTGGTCGCCGAGATCGGGTTTGATCAGGATATGTCGCGGGAACTTCGCTGCCTCGCGCAAGCCATCTATTTCGAGGCCCGTGGCGAGCCACTGGCAGGTCAGCTCGCCGTCGGGCGGGTGATCGTCAACCGCGCCCGGTCGCCGCTGTTTCCGGACGATTATTGTTCGGTCGTCAAGCAGCCTGCACAGTTCTCGTTCGTCCGCAGTGGCCGCATCCCTGCCGTCCGGACCAACTCTGTCGCTTGGCAGCGGGCTCAGGCCATCGCTCGCATCGCGCATCAGGAACTGTGGGATAGCGAAGCACAGGACGCGCTGTTCTTCCACGCCACTTACGCGCGGCCCGGCTGGGCACGCACCAAGCTGGCGCGCGCCACCATCGACAGCCATATCTTCTATCGCTGAGTGGGTCGCCCCGGGTGGGCTGGTTCAGGCCAGTTCCACCCAAACGGGCGCGTGGTCGCTGGCCTTTTCGCGACCTCGATAGGCCTTGTCCACGCCTGCAGCGACCAGCCGGTCCGCACATTCGGGCGAGAGCAGCAGGTGATCGATGCGGAAGCCATGGTCTCGCTGCCAGGCGCCCGCCTGATAGTCCCAGAACGTCCATACGCCGCCCTGAGGGTTCAGGGTGGCGATCGCGTCCGTCCATCCATCGTTGAGGATGCGAGCATAGGCGTCCCGGCTTTCGGGCTGCATCAGTGCGTCGTCCGCCATTGCCCGAACGGACCACGTGTCCGCATCAGTGGGGATCACGTTGAAATCGCCCACCACCACTGTCGGGATCTCGCAGGCGAGCAGCTCGCCCAGCCGCTCACGCAGGCGGCGCATCCAGGCGAGCTTGTAGTCGAACTTCGGCCCTGGCTGTGGGTTTCCGTTGGGAAGGTAGAGGTTGACGATACGCACGCCGCCAACGTCAGCCTCGATGTAGCGGGCCTGCACATCCTCCGGATCACCCGGCAGGCCGCGGCCCGCCTCCACCGGCTGCGCGCCATCGGCGAGGATGGCGACCCCATTGAAGCCCTTCTGCCCGTGCCAGATCGCCTGATAGCCGATCTTCTCGAACTCGGCGGCGGGGAAGGTCTCGTCCTGGGACTTGATCTCCTGCAGGCAGGCGACGGACGGGCGGGTCTCCTCAAGCCATTCCAGCAGGCGGGGCAGGCGCGCCTTCACGCCGTTGATGTTGAAGCTGGCGATCTTCACCGGTGCCGGACGCCTCAGATGCCGAAGCTGGAGCCGCAGCCGCAGCCGGCAGAGGCATTGGGGTTGTCCACGCGGAAGGCGGCCCCACCCAGCGACTCGACGAAGTCCACGGTGCAGCCGGCTACAAGATCGTGGCTGACAGGATCCACCACCAGCCGGACGCCCGCGGTCTCCGTCACCAGGTCCTGCTCATCCGCCGTGTCCGCCAGATCGAACTTGTACTGGAAACCGGAACAGCCGCCTCCCTCCACGGAGAGGCGCAGGATCGCCGGGCGGCCCTGCTTGCGGGCGATCAGGCCGACGCGCTCGGCAGCGGCATCGGTAAGGGTCAGTGCTCCAGCCATGGGTGCGATGTAGGGGCGCACACCGCCACGCTCAAGCGCCGTGCCTAGGCTGTGCGGATGTAATCGCGCATCGCCTGCGCCTCGCTCTCGATCATCTCCAGCCGATACTTCACGATGTCGCCGATGGAGACGAACGCCACCAGCCGCCCGTTCTCGATGACCGGAAGGTGGCGGATGCGGCGCTTGGTCATCAGCGCGGCCGCTTCGATCGCGCTGGTGGAGGGGTCCACGGTGATCGCCGGCGCCGTCATCACCTGGCTCACCGTCCAGTCCAGCACCGCCTCCCCGTCGCGCGCGACGCAATAGAGCAGGTCGCGCTCGGAGAAGATGCCGACCACCTCGTCCCCGCCAAGCACAGGCAGTGCGCCGATGCGCCGCTCGGCGAGCAGCCGGGCCGCCTCCCGAACGGTCGTTTCGGGAGAGCAGCGGACGATGTCCTGCTGCCGGTTCGCGATGATGCGTCCAATGGTCATCTGGAATCTCCCAACGTTCGCAGCCCCGCATTGTGCCTCCCCCATTGTGACACGGACCGGCCGGGGCGACCAGCCGGCGCGATCACCCCGTTTGCAACACGGGGCCGGAAAGGCCAAAAGGGCGCCAATGGCCCGGCGCTCCCCGCTCGACGATCCGCGCATTGCCGCGCATGCCTGGCAGCGCTTTCGCCGGCTGCTGCGGCTGATGATGCTGCTGACCGTGGGCGCGGTCATCGTGGCGCTGGTGCTGGTCTATCGCGACAGCGGCACGGCCTCTGCCCATATGTTCATCGCAACCGCGCTGGGCGTCGGCTGCTCGATGCTGTTGATGAGCGCGCTGATGGGCCTGGTCTTCCTCTCAAGCGGGACAGGCCATGACGAATCGATCGATGACCGACTGGAAGGCGGGGATCAGGAGTCCTGGGGCGACGAGGGCCGGAGGCGATAACCGGCAACGGGCGTACCGCCGATCAGGTGCTCCTGGATGATGCGTTCGAGCACATCTTCCGTGCAGGAATGATACCACACGCCGTCAGGCCACACGACCGCGACCGGTCCCGCCTCGCAGATCTGCAGGCAGTCGGCCTTGGTCCGCTGCACCCCGCCCCTGCCGGCGATGCCAAGCTCCTTGAGGCGCCGCTTCAGGTACTTCCAGGCGCGCTCTCCCGTCTCGCGCCGGCAGCATTCCTGCTTTTCCGAGATCCCGCAGAGAAAGATATGGCGCTCGATCGAGTCACCGCCGATCTTGGCCAGTGCCCGTTCGGCCTTGGCGATGTCGCGCGTACTGGCGTGCTTGTCACTCATGCAACCCAACGTAGGCGCCGCGCAGGGCGGGGCAAGCGCTCTAGCGGTTGCGCTCCACGATCCTGACGATTTCCGCCTGCACCATCCGCTCGACAATCTCGGGCAGATTGGCGTCCAGCCATTCGGTCAACATCGGCCGCAACATGGCCCTTGTCAGCGCCTCCAGCGAGGCATCGACGGAACTGCCGGACTGTGTGGAGGAACCCGGCCGGCTCAGCCGTTCGAGTGCGGCCAGCGACTCGCGGATGGAGCTTTCACCCTCCAGCTTCGGGAAGCCTTGACGGGCCGGCGCTGCGCCGTCAGCCGCACCCGCCTGCGGATTTCCACCGGCAGGCGGCTCCCTTTCGGAGAAAGCGAGCACTTCGCGAGCCTCGTCCTCGTCGGCGGGTTCGATCCCGCCACCGCCTGAGGGGCTAGCCTCCTCCCGCGCCATCACCTTCTTGATGGAGGCGAGGATCTCTTCGATCGAGGGTTCACCACCCTGCTGCATGTCACCTACGCCGATTATTGGACCACGGGCTGGCGAAATTCCTCCGCGGGTTCTGCCGCGATGTTCGCACTTCCTTCCGGAATGTCCGCGTCCTGCGGTGGGATGTCAACGGTGCGGGGCGAGCGTGTCACCGGGTCCGGATCCTTCGACCAATCCCAGATGATCGTCCGCACGCGCTCATAATTCTCGACCGGATCGTAGAGCGGCACGTCATCGCCGAGCCCCAGATCGCGCGCTTCCGCCAATCCCATGGCCGCCAGCAGCGAGAAGCCCGCGACATAGGCGTTGCGCCGCGCCGACACCAGCTGGACCTCCGCCGCAAGCAGCTCCTGCTGCGCGTTGAGGATGTCGAGGATCGTCCGGTTGCCGACGCTGTTCTCCGCCCGCACCCCTTCCAGGCTCAACTCGGCTGCCTCCACCGCCGTCTGGCTGGAGGCGATGATCGCCTGCGAGGCGCGCCAGCTCGAATAGGCGGCGCGCACCTGCGAGATGACGCTGCGCTCCGCCGCCACCACCTGCTCCAGCGCAGCGGATGCCTGCGCCTGTGCCTGCCGCTGCTGCGCGGCGACCCGCCCGCCCTGGAACAGCGGCAGCGACAGGCGCACGCCCGCCTGCGCGCTGGTCGCCACCTGGTCCGCGCCGGTGGCCGCACCGGGAACGCTGCCCAGCGTGCCGAGGAAATTCTGGTAGCCCCCGGTTGCGAAGGTCTCGACCCGCGGAAGTCGCCCTGCGCCCGCGACGCGGATGTCGTAGCCGGCAGCCTGGGCCCGCTCCGCCGCGGCGATCAGGTCCGGGTTGTTCTGCAGCGCAATGTTTACCGCCGCCTCCACATCCTCGGGCAAGCCCGGCAGCGGCGGAGGCGGCTGCAGATCGGTCGGCGCGGCGCCCACGAGCTGGATGTAGTTTTCGCGCGCGGTGATCAGGTTGGCTTCGGCCGTGCGCAGGTCGCCGCGAGCCAGCGCCAGCCGCGCTTCGGATTGAGCGACGTCGGTGCGCGTGAGGTCGCCGATCTGGAACCGGTCGCTCGTCGCTTCCAGGTTGACGGTCAGCACCTCGACATTGTTGCGCCTCAGGCCGACCAGCGCCTCGTTCGCGATGACGTCCATGTAGGCGGCGACGACCTGGCTGAACAGCGAGCTCTCCGTGCCCCGGAGGTCTGCGCGGCCGGCCTCCACCCGCGTCTCCGCCGCGCGAACCCCGTTCCGCACCGCGCCGCCCGAATAGATCGGCACGGCGAGGTTGAGAGAGGCCTGCGCGCTGCGCTGGGGGGCGATGAAGCTGGCCTGGTTCTGCTTCAGGAACTCGGTGAAGGTGCCGGATGTATCGACGCTCGGCAGGCCGGCCGCGCGCTGGATGGGCACATTCTCGTCCGTCGCGCGCAGGTTGGCTCGCGCCGCCTCCAGCGTCGGATTGGTGAGATAGGCCTGCACCAGCGCTTCCTGCAGCGTGTCGGCCGCCGCCGGGGCGGCAGCGATCAGGCACGCCGCAGGCAGCGGCAGCAGCCGCAAGATGCGGTTGCGCAAGGTCAGAAGGTCCACTTCTTCGGAGCAGCGAATTCCGGCAGCACCGGGATGCCGACTTCCGCCACCGGAAGCAGCGCCGCCGCCCCCGCTGCGATGCGGCCCACCGCCACCTGCGTCACCCCTTCACTGAGATGTCCGGTGACGATCCGCCCGTCGGGCGCCAGAAGCGCAATCAGCGCCTGCGGAATCTGCTCGACAGCACCGTCAATCATCAGAAGCGTGAAATCGGAGCCTTCGGCCTTGCCGCTTGCCCCGGCCACCGGGTCGATCACTTCCACCGAAGCGACGAGCGGGCGGAGCACCTCCGCCATATATCCGCTCCCGCCATCGACCAGCAGCACCCGGTCGCTGTCCTTCGGCAGCGCTTCCTGCAGCATCAGGCCCTGCACCTCCGGCGCGGGAAGCCAGCGGCCGCCGCCCAGCGGCACGGCGCGATCCATGTAGGCGACACTCCGCAGCGCCTCCGGCACGAAGCGCTCTCGCGGCACCTCGCCCATCCGCCGCAGCACGAAGGGCGCATTGACGCCACTGGTGCGCAGCTGGCTGTCGATCATCGCCTTGCGGGCGATTTCATATCCGGCCTCGGGCCGGTCCTCCACGATCGTCACTGGTGCAAGTCTCTCGTCCCCGGGTCAGCCCGCCTTTAGGCGAAAAGGCGGCAGCAGGCCAAGGGCTTTGACTTGCGTCGCCGGTCCATGCGGAGCGGCCTGCTGGCCGCAGCGAGGCCGCAGGTGCCACGTCGCATCGACCAAGAGCCGATTTCGATCGATACCGGTACTGGCGCCACACCCGCGGGCGGCGCTAATGCCGGGCAATGGACAGGGATCGGGCCACGGGCCGCGACGGATCAGGCGCGGAAGAAGACATCGCGCGCGTGCCCTTTGCCACGGTGCTGGCCTCGGTGGTGGGCTTGTGGCTCTGCTACTTCCTGCTGACCACGGCGCGCGGGGACTTGCTCGATCTCGGCTTCGAGCAGGAGATTCTCTGGCGCCGTGCGCTCGCCTGTCTCGCGGGCATCGCCATCACGCTGGGCCTGTGGCTGGTGCTTCGGCTGTTCGACAGTGTCGCGCTCTGGGCCAAGATCTCGGCCGCGCTGCTTCTGTCGCTGCCGGTGGCGCTGGCGATCGCGCAGGCCAACCGGCTGATCTTCGCCGACATGGAAGAGCGGGTGTTCAGCCGCGTGGCCGAGCAGCGCGGGTTCGTCGTGCGGCGCAGCGGGGCAGGGGACCTGCTGGTCGACATCCCAGGCGCCTCGCTGCCGGCGGTCCCCAGCCCGCTTTCGGCGACGGATTCGATCACGGTTCGCGCCGATCAATGGCTCGGCTCCAGCTCCGACCAGCTGATCGAGCTCTTGTTCGGCCGCTATTTCATGATGCTCGCCTGGTGCGCCCTGTATCTTGCCCTGCTGGCGGGCGAGAAGGCGCGGGCGGCGGAGCGGCGCGAGGGCGCCTATCGCCGCGCAGCCAAGGCGGCAGAGCTGCGATCGCTGCGCTACCAGGTCAATCCGCACTTCCTGTTCAACACGCTCAATTCGCTGTCGGCCCTGGTGCTCACCGGGCGCAAGGACGCGGCGGAGAAGATGATCCAGACGCTCTCCACCTTCTACCGCCGCAGCCTGGCCGAAGACCCCACCGCCGACGTTCCGCTGCGCGAGGAGTTCGCGCTGCAGAAGATGTATCTTGATATCGAGGCCGTCCGCTTCCCCCAGCGGCTGCGGGCCGAATACGACCTGCCGCCGAAGCTGGCGGAGGCGAGGGTGCCCGGCATGATCCTGCAGCCGCTGGTCGAGAATTCGGTCAAACATGCCATCGCGCCGTCTTCCAGCAAGGTGACGATCACATTATCCGCCCGTGAGGAATATGGCCGGCTGGTGATCACCGTCGCCGATGACGGCGATGCGGCGGCGCGCAGGGAAGAGCCGCAGGGTGGGTTCGGCATAGGCCTTGCAAATGTGCGCGAACGGCTGGAAGCGCGCTTCGGCAGCGATGCCAGCATCGTCTCGGGCAAGGGGCCCGGGGGATATGTGACGCATCTGCGCCTGCCGCTGATCGGGCTTCAGGGGGACGGGGAACATGAGCAAGGCCGACGGCGCGCTTCGCACTCTGATCGTTGATGACGAGCCGCTCGCCATCGAGCGGATGCAGGTGCTGTGCGCTGAGATTGACCAGCTTCAGGTCGTGGGCACCGCCAGCGACGGCGAGGCGGCCTTGCGGCTCGCTGACAAGCTGAAGCCCGATCTGCTGCTGCTCGACATGACGATGCCCGGAATGGATGGGCTGACCGTCGCGAGGCAGCTCGCCCGGCGGGAGCGTGCGCCGGGTGTGATCTTCATCACCGCGCACGAGGAATTCGCGGTGCAGGCCTTCGACATCGACGCGGTGGACTACGTGCTCAAGCCGGTCGCCGCAGAGCGGCTGGAACGGGCGGTGGATCGCGCTCTCGCCCGGCATGAGCGCGGCACGAGCAGCAATGAAGCCTGGCTGACGGAGTTCTGGGTGCCGCACCGTTCAGAGCTGCTGCGGATCGAGGCCTCGCAGGTGGAGCGGATCGATGCGGAGCGCGACTATGTGCGCCTGCATGTCGGGGATCGCAGCCATCTTCTGCTGCAGACCATCGCCGGGCTGGAGGGGCGGCTGGATCCGGAACGGTTCATCCGCATCCATCGCTCGACGATCCTGCGGCGTGACCGGATTCGTGGGCTGCGCCACGAAGGGCTTGGCGTCTGGTGCGCAGAGCTCGTGGATGGCGAGACGCTGCGGATCGGGCGCACCTATCTGCGCAAGGTCAAGGCGATGGCCGGCCGCTGAGCCTGTCTGCGTCGCGGGTGCGGCTCCCTGCAAGGAAAAGGGCGCCTCTATGTGGGCGCCCTTGGGGTTTCGACAGGACGGCAGCTGAAGGGTCAGCCGCCAAGGAACGGCCGATTGGCGATCACCTCCGCTACAAGCAGCTGCCCCTGCCGGCGAGCGTCGCGATAGCACTGACTCTCCGCCCGCGGCGCCCTGCGCGCCTCGGAGGGGTCCTGCTGGCAGATCAGCCAGGCGGCCCGGTTCACCCGCCGCTGCAACTCGGCTTGCCCCTCGGGGGTCAGCAGGTCGAGATCGGCATAGGAGACGCGATGGCTGGAGGTGGTGGGCTGCGCCATTTCGGCGGACGCGGGGGTGGTGAGGCCAAGGGCGCCGATCGCGGCGGCCAGGATGGCGGCGGTCTTGATGGTCATGATCGGTTCCTCCTCCTTGAACAGTGCGTCACGGTCCGTCGGGACTGCTGAGGACCGTGGCGCAAGAAGAGGAATACGCCGGCAAACCCATCTCCGCGCGTCGCTTTCGGCAGGAATCCGCTGTGCTCCGACGAGCGAATTCGTTCACTGACGAACTGTTATGGCCGGCGGGCGAACCGCCATCTGCAACCGACGAGCGACTTGCCGGTTCAACCGACGAATGGCTTTGATAGCGACCTTCCTGCTCGGCATTGCCAATTTCGCCATGCACCAGGCGGTGCTGCGCAGCCGGCCTCCGGTCGTCGACAAGCTGCCGCTGGTGAGGATGGGGGCGCGGGTGAGCCTCGGCGCGGAATTCGCGGTGCTCCTCGGCGCGATGTTGCTGGTCGGCAATGGCTATGGAGGCTGGGCCTGGTTCTATGCCGGGTACAGCGCGCTGAACGCGCTCGCCGCCTGGCTGATCATTTCGCGCCGCATCTGATGGGAAGATCTGTTGGGAACTGGGGCCGCGGGATGAGCGCTGTGCGGTTCATGGAAGCAACGCGTCGCATCTGGCTGGTGAACAACGCCTCCAGCGGCAGCAACGATGACCAGGCCTTGCTCGCGCTGGAGGAATGCTGCGGCCGGAACGGCTTCCGCGTCGCTCATCGCACCAGCTTCCCGGCTCAGGAGCTGCCCACGCCGGCGGTGCTCGACGCCGCCGGGATCGACCGCGTGGCGGTTTTTGCCGGTGACGGTACGGTCAACTCGCTGCTGACGGAGCTGTCGGGCTGGGGCGGGGCGGTGCTCGTCCTGCCTGGCGGGACCATGAACCTGCTGTTCCACCGCCTGCATGGCGACCGGCCGATGGAGCAGGTGGTTGAGGCCGCCGCTTCCGGCAGGAGCGTCATGCGCCGCCCCGCGATCATCCGCTGTGACTATGGCGATGCCTATGCCGGGCTGCTGGCAGGGCCGGGCACCAGCTGGAACCAGGTGCGCGAGGCGATGCGCAAGACGGACATCGCGGACATGGCGGGAAGCACCGTCGCCGCCATCCAGGAAACGCTTGGGGGCGAGATGATCGCCTGTGTGGAGCCGCCGCTCGGCCGGCAAGAGGGGTATCCCCTGCTGGAGATGGAGCCCACAGAGGACGGCATCGAAATCGCAGCCTATCACTCGGAAAGCCCCGGCGAATATCTTGAGCAGGGCCTTGCTCTGTTGAAGCGCAACTTCCGCGAAGGCCCTCACGAGATTCTGGGCCGGCCCCGGAAGCTCCGCGTCGCCAGCACCCAGGGTCACCCGTTCGGCATGCTGATCGATGGCGAACCTGCCGGAGCTGCGCCGAGCGTCGAATTCACGCTGGTCACATGCGAGGTGGACCTGATAGCGACCGAGGTCGATGGCATCTGACACGCTGCTCTTCCACCTCAGCGACATCCATTTCGGGCTGGAGGACAACCGCGCGCTCGATTGGGTGAAGCAGGAGATTGCCGAACAGCGCCCCGACGCGGTGGCGATCACCGGGGACCTGACGATGCGGGCCCGCAGCCATGAATTCGCCGCCGCCTGCCGCTGGATCCAGTCGCTGGACGTGCCGGTGACGGTGGAGGTGGGCAATCACGACCTGCCCTATTTCAACCTGATCGAGCGCTTCTTCACACCCTACAAGCGGTTCCGGGCGATCGAGAACCTGATCGAGCGGGAGATCGACCTGCCCGGCATCGCCATCGTGCCGCTGAAGACGGCGGTGCGGGCCCAGCCACGCTTCAACTGGTCCAAGGGCTGGATCACCGATGCCGCGCTGAGGAAGTGTCTGGCCGCCATCGACGCCCTGCCGCCCGGTGTGCAGGCCCTCGTCGCGGTCCACCATCCGCTGCGCGAAGTCGGCACCCATGGCACCGCGCTGACCCATGGCGGCAAAAAGGCTCTGACGGAGCTGGCCCGTCGGCCGGTGCTCGGCGTCCTGAGCGGGCATGTGCACGACGCCTTCGATCTGACCGAGCAGACGCCTCAGGGCTCTGTGCGGATGATCGGCGCCGGCACCCTTTCGCAGCGCGTCCGTTCCACCCCGTGCAGCTTCAACGAGCTTCGCTGGGATGGAACGACGCTGAAGGTCTGCGTCCGAAATCTCCAAAATGTCGAGACTGAGGACATGCAGATCGACGACGTGCCGGAGAACGCCCTTCCGCCGCGTGAGCCCGGGGAGCCCGTCGCCCCGGTGAACCAGGTGCCGAGGACCGATCCTCCGGTTCACTGAACTGCCGGGCGCCGGCATGTTGCAGGTGCTCACAATGGCTTCCCGCTGCTCCGACACGGCGCTACCGCTGACGGCAGTCGCCGCATGTGTCCGGCGGCTTTGCCAGAGGAGGCTTCATGCAGATCGCCGTGTTGACGTTCGAAGGGTTCAATGAACTGGACTCGTTCGTTGCGGCAGCCATCCTCAACCGCATGAAGGCACAGGGCTGGGCAGCCCACATCACTTCGCCGACCCCGCAGGTGACCTCGATGAACGGCGTCACCGTCCAGCGTCAGAAGCCTCTGGAGTTCGCGGCGGAAGCGGATGCCGTCCTGATCGGCAGCGGCATTAAGACCCGCGAGATCGCTTCCGATGCGGACCTGCTCTCCCGCATCAGGCTGGACCCGTCGCGCCAGCTCATCGGGGCGCAGTGCTCGGGCACCTTGCTGCTGGCGAAGCTCGGCCTTGTGGGTGATCTGCCGGCCTGCACCGATCTCACCACCAAGCCCTGGGTGATCGAGGCGGGCGTGGAGGTGATCGACGCGCCCTTCATCGCGCACGGCAACATCGCGACCGCCGGCGGCTGCCTCGCCTCGCAATATCTCGCCACCTGGATGATCGCGCGCGGTGCCTCGATGCGCGATGCTGAGGAGGCGATGCACTACGTCGCTCCGGTGGGCGAGAAGGCGCTGTACGTCGATCAAGCCCTATCGGTGGTTGCGCCCTTCATCGCGCAGGAAGCCGCTGTTCCGGCATAGAAATGTCGGCGGGGGAGCCGGGCTCCCTTTCGGCTCAAGCAGTCCAGTGGCCCGGCCCCCACCTTTCCTACACGACTCCTGCTCGCCAGACTCTGCTTGGCTCTTTTGCAACGTGTGGCGAAATCGAAAGCGAGTTGGCGAAGTGTCAAGTGTCGCTTCCATCGGAATTCGTAAGGAAGACAGACGCTTGGAGCGATTCCGGCTGCTTGACAGGGTGTCAACTTTGTCAAGTTAAGGGCAGGCTTGTCGCGCCTGCAGGCCCCTGGCGCGCAAACTGAAAGGGCCGCGCAAACAAAAAGGGCGGCCCCGCAGGACCGCCCTTCTGGTGTTCGAATGAAGCGACGAGATTAGCGCTTCGAGAACTGGAAGCTCCGGCGGGCCTTGGCGCGGCCGTACTTCTTGCGCTCGACGACGCGCGGGTCGCGGGTCAGGAAGCCGGCGGCCTTGACCGAGCTGCGCAGCGCAGGCTCGAACTTGGACAGCGCCTGGGCGATGCCGTGCTTGACCGCGCCGGCCTGGCCGGAGAGGCCGCCGCCCTTGACGGTGCAGATCACGTCGTACTGGCCTTCGCGGTCCGAAACCTGGAAGGGCTGGTTGATCACCAGACGCAGCGACGGGCGGGCGAAGTAGACTTCCTGGTCGCGGCCGTTGACGGTGATCGTGCCCTTGCCGGGCTTGATCCACACGCGGGCAACGGCGTCCTTGCGGCGGCCGGTGGCATAGGCACGGCCCTGCGCGTCGAGCTCCTGCTCGCGCAGCGGGGCGGCGGGGCCGGTGCGAACGACTGGCGCTTCGCCCTCAGGAGCGACGGCGCCGGCAGCGTCGGTGATGTTCTTCAGGTCCGCGAGATCGGACACGGTGTCGGTGGTCTCGGCCATGGTTACGCGCCAACCTTGTTCTTGCGGTTCATCGAAGCGACGTCGAGCGTCTCGGGCTGCTGGCCCGAATGCGGATGCTCGGTGCCGGCATAGAGGTGCAGCGCCTTCATCTGCTGACGTCCGAGCGGGCCGCGCGGGATCATGCGCTCAACCGCCTTCTCCATCACGCGCTCCGGAAAGCGGCCGTCCAGCACCTTGTCGGCCGTCACAGCCTTGATGCCGCCCGCATAGCCGGTGTGCTTGTAATAGGTCTTCTCGCCGCGCTTGTTGCCGGTGAAGCGAACCTTGTCGACATTGAGGACGATCACGTGATCGCCGCAATCGACATGCGGGGTGTAGCTCGGCTTGTGCTTGCCGCGCAGGATATTGGCCACGATCGTGGCGAGGCGGCCGACGACCAGCCCCTCCGCATCGATCAGGTGCCATTTCTTTTCGACCTCGGCCGGCTTGATCGACCGGGTCTGCTTGCTGAGCGCCTTCATGGCTGCTGGTGTCCTCGAGCTTCGTGCGAAGTGGTCATCGCGCTGCTGCCGGAATCACCTTCCGGAGCCGCGAAGTGCGCGCATTTGTGCGGGAAGGGCCGCAAAGTCAAGCAAAACGGGGGTTTTGCGGGAAGGTAAAATAATACCGCCGCGGTTTTCGGCGTCAGAGCCGAGGTACCAATGTCCAGCTTTCCAGCGTCCGCCGCAGGCTGCCGTCGAACCGGGTGACCACCTCTCGGCGCGCGCTGCGCATCAGCCCGGTCGTCGGCTCGGTCTCGGCGGTATAGGCCACCGTCACCACGCCCTCAGCCCCACCGGGAAGGGTCAGCGTCCGGGATTCGCTGCTTTGCTCCCCCGCCGGAACGAACAGGTCCTGCGGCAATTCGGTCAGCAGTTCGGCGGCATTGGCGTGGACCGCCCTGACAAAGCGCGTCAGCTCCGCCTTGTCGGTCTCCGGCACCTTCATGCCGGCAATCCGCCGCAGCACCTCGTGCACGGCCTGGTCCAGCCGCGGTGGTGCGGGATCCTCGATGTCTCCTGCAATCAGGCCATGCCGGTCCAGCAGAAGCGGAAACAGCGCCCGCTCGCGCCGTTCGCGCTCCATGGCCGCGAAGGGTGCCAGCGACTCGGGCGCCTCAACTTCCACGGAGACCTGCTCCCCCTCCACCCGGTAGCCGCGAGGCTCCTCCTCGAAGCGGATGGCGAAGCTCCGGCTCACGGTGAAACGCGCATCGCCCGGCAGGCTGCGCTCTATCCGCCTCGTATAGAGCATTGGCTCATGGGGGGGCGTGAAGACCTTGTCCTGTGCCCTCACAATCCGGGGCGATGCACTGAAGGCGGGCAGCAGCAGCGCCGCGGCGGCCGCGCGCAGCAGATGCCGGCGATCATGCCCCATGCAGACGCCCCTCTCTCAAGACCAGCTCGCCTAGCCAGTCGGCGGTCGCAGGGCTTGCGGCATCCACCTTCCAGCCGAGGGCCGCCGGCGTGTCGTAGGGATGAATTTCAATGAGACGCTGTGTTGCCCGGTGCAGCAATGCCGCGTCGGTCTTGAACAGCACGCCGACCTCTGCCGCCTCCCCTCGCTCGCCCTGCCAGCGATAGAGCGAGCGCATCGGCGGCAGGATATTGGCGCAGGCGACCAGCCCCTCGTCCAGCAGGTGATCGGCAGCCCGTGCGGCGCTATCGGCATCGGCAAAGGGGCACCAGATGAGCGCAGGCCCTTCCGAAGAGGGCGGCCCAGAGGTGGGTGAGATCACCCCCGCCTCCCCAGCGAGTGGGCACCCCAGGCAGTCGCAGCGACCAGCAGCGCGCCGACCAGCTGGTGCAGCACTGCCAGCCACAACGCCACGCCGGTAAGCACGGTCGCAATGCCCAGCAGCACCTGCGTACCGAACGCGACGTGAATCGCGATCGACGCCTGCCTGTCGCCCATGCGCTTCACCGCCCGCGCCAGCAGCACCAGCGCCGCGACCGCGGCCCACGCCCACCAGCGATGGAGGAAGTGCAGCAGGAACGGCTCATGCGCCATCGCCCAGAGCACGCCCTTGGACCAGTCGACCTGGGGGAAGAAGCGCTCTTGCATCAGCGGCCATGTGTCGGATGCGAGCCCGGCATTGAGCCCGGCGACCCAGGCGCCGAGCAGCAATTGCACGAACAGCACGCCCCCTGCAGCCGCTGCGAGCGGCGTGAGGCGCGCTGGCCTGGCACTCGCCCGCTCTTGCAGCGCCATCAGGTCCAGCGCGGTCCAGACCAGCCCCGCCAGCGTGAACAAGGCGGTCAGCAGGTGGATCGAAAGCCAGAAATGGCTGACATCGGTCGACTCGCCGGTGAGGCCGGACCGCACCATGTACCAGCCGAAGACACCCTGCAGGCCGCCAAGGGCCAGCAGCGCCAGAAGCCGCGGCTTGTACCCTGCCGGGATCGCGCCTCTTGCCCAGAACCACGCCAGCGGCAGCGCGAAGGCAAGGCCGATCACACGGCCCAGCAGCCGGTGGAGCCATTCCCAGAAATAGATGAACTTGTAGTCCTCAAGCGTCATCCCGGCCGGGCCGTTGACCTGCACGTACTCGGGAATCTGCTGATAGGCGGCGAACTCCGCCTCCCACTGATCCTCGGTCAGGGGCGGGATCGCGCCTGTGACCGGCTTCCATTCGGTGATGGAGAGACCGCTCTCCGTGAGTCGGGTGATGCCGCCGACGGCGACGATCAGCACGACCAAAAGGGCGACGACCAGCAGCCATCTCGCGACGGCGGCCGGGCGCGCCTGCCCTGCGCGTGGAGGCATATCCTCCGCCAAGCGTGTAGTTTGCGCGACCATTTGAAACGCGCTCTGCGCCCCCTGTGGACAAATCGCAAGAGGGAGCCGGAAACAGAAAGCCCCTTGCGAAATGATATAAGGTTACATAGATGGCGTTCATGGCCATCACCTCTCCCCGCTTGCGTGCGCGACTCGACGGGCTCGGCGTCTTGTTGTCCGGCCTCTGCGCGGTTCACTGCATCGCCGGCATCATTGTCGTCGCGGGGCTGGGGCTGGGTGGCGGCTTGCTGCTCGCCCCGGAAATCCATCGCGTGGGGCTGGTGCTGGCGACGATTGTCGCTGCTTTCGCCATCGGTCTCGGTACGTTGCGCCACCGCCGTCCGATGCCGTCGATCGTGGCCGTAGGCGGGCTCTGCTGCATGGCGGCGGCGCTTCTCGTCGGACATGGGGTGGAAGAGGCGGTGCTGACGGTCGCCGGCGTGGTGCTGGTCGCCGCCGGGCACCTTCTCAACCTGAGGCCCAGCTTGCCTCAGGCGTAGCAAGCGCTATCTCGCGCGAGACATGCCAGACACCACCACGCCCGCCCGCGCCCTCACTCTCACCGTCAACGGAGAGACCCGTCGCTCCTCCGCCGCCACGATCGCCGATCTGGTCCGTGAATTGTCCTTCACGCCGGAGAAGGTCGCGGTTGAGCACAATGGCACGATCGCGCCCCGCTCCACTTTGGCGGAGACGCCGCTGGCTGATGGGGACGTGCTGGAGATCGTCCACTTCGTCGGTGGCGGCGATCATGCGGCCGCCCCCTTGGCAGACGACGATAGCTGGACGGTCGCCGGTCGCCGCTTCACCTCGCGCCTGATCGTCGGTACCGGCAAGTACAAGGATTTCGCGCAGAACGCCGCGGCTGTGGAGGCGAGCGGGGCGGAGATCGTCACCGTCGCGGTCCGCCGGGTCAACATCTCCGACCCCAAGGCGCCGATGCTGACCGACTATATCGACCCCGACAAGATCACCTACCTGCCGAACACGGCCGGGTGCTTCACCGCGGATGAGGCGGTCCGCACGCTGCGGCTGGCGCGCGAGGCCGGTGGTTGGGAGCTGGTCAAGCTGGAGGTGCTGGGAGAGGCGCGCACTCTTTATCCAGATATGCGCGAGACCCTGCGCGCGACCGAGACTCTGGTGGCCGAAGGCTTCAAGCCGATGGTCTATTGCACCGACGATCCCATCGCGGCCCGCCAGCTGGAAGAGGCCGGAGCGGTAGCGATCATGCCGCTCGGCGCGCCGATCGGCTCCGGCCTCGGCATCCAGAACAGGGTCACGATTCGCTTGATCGTGGAAGGCGCCAAGGTGCCGGTGCTGGTGGACGCAGGCGTCGGCACGGCCAGTGATGCGGCGGTGGCGATGGAGCTTGGCTGCGACGGCGTGTTGATGAACACCGCTATCGCAGAGGCGAAGGACCCTGTTCGTATGGCCCGGGCGATGAAGCTGGCGGTCGAAGCAGGACGCGACGCGTACCGCGCAGGGCGCATGGCCACGCGCCGTTATGCGGACCCGTCCAGCCCGCTTGCGGGGCTGATCTGAACCGTCACAACCCGCTTCCACGCTGCGCCAATAGGGAGTCTTTGCGGGGTTAACCTTTTCCCGCCGTTAACCCCCCCTGTGCCAGTGGCACCCTCCTTGTTTATCGGAGAGTGGAATGGCCGGGATCGGCACCGCATCACCGGCTGTTGCCGAACTGGCCGAATTCGCAGGCTTCTCGCGTGAAGAGCAGCTCTATATCGAGCGCTCCCTCGACTTGGCGCTCGGCGAGAGCAGCCTTCGTGAACTTGCGCGCGAAGGGGAACACCTCGCCGGCCTGCGTGAGCGGCGCTGCGCCTATCGTGAGCTCCGCGCTCTCCGGTTCGCCATGCCGCAGCCCGGCTGTCCTGCGGCCCTCGACGGGTTCATGGGAATGCTGCTGCGCTCTACGGCACAGGATCTTGCCCGCGGGAGCTTGGGCTGTTTCGGCGCCTATCGCTTCCTCTATGAGCGGCTGATGGGAGCGGCGGTGCGTCCCTGGCTGCCGGCCGCATTCTGTGGTGCCGCTGCCATGCCGCAAATCCCGCCGCACCGGCGAAAGGCGCTGCTGGGCACGCTGACCGAAGCGGCAGCGACCGCCGGCGGGTGGTCAAATTTGGAGCCGAGCTTCTTCCCCCGCAGCCTGGAGAATGAAACTGCCGCCTGACCTAGACTAGCGGGAGTACAACGCTTCCAGCCGCTCGCGGTAGCGGGCACGGATGGCGTGGCGGCGGTTCTTCAGGCTCGGCGTCATCTCGCCGTTCTCGATGGTGAAAGGCTCGTCGGAGAAGGCGAAGCTGCGCACCTTCTCAATCACCGAAAGATCGGTGTTCACCCTTTCCACTGCTTGCCGGACGGCGGCGCGAAACTCCGGCAGCCTCGTTAGCGCGTCAAGGTCGGCCGCGTGCCCCTGCGCCTTCCCCCACTCCGTCGCCCATTCCGCATCGGGCACGATCAGGGCGACGATGTGGGGCCGCTGCTCGCCGTGGATCATCGCCTGCGCGATCTCGGGCTGCATCGTCAGCATACCCTCCACCTTCTGCGGAGCGATGTTGTCGCCCTTGTCGTTGATGATCATGTCCTTCTTGCGGTCGGTGATGACGATCCGGCCGCCATCGTCGAAATAACCGACGTCGCCCGTGTGCAGCCAACCGTCTTGCAGTGCCTTGGCGGTCTCCTCCGGATTGTTCCAATAGCCCTTCATGACAAGCTCGCCGCGAACCAGCAGTTCGCCATCGGCCGCCACACGAACCTCGGTGCCCTTCAGCGGCACGCCCACTGTGTCGAGGCGGATGCCCGCGCTGGGATAGTTGCAGCTGATGACCGGCGCGGCCTCCGTCTGACCGTATCCCTGCAGCACGGGCAGGCCCAGCGCCTCGAAGAACCGGCCCACCGCCGGGTTGAGGGGCGCGCCGCCGGAAACGAGCGCCTTGATCCTCCCCCCGAAGCGCGCCCGGATCTTCGGCCGCAGCGTTCGCTCCAGCAGTCGGTCGAGCAGGAAATCGCCCGGCCGCCACCGCCCCTGGGCCCGCCGCTCCGCCAAGGCGGTCGCCTGGCCGAGCAGCCACCGCGCTAGCCCCCCCTGCTTTTCCACCTGCTTGATGATCCGCGCGCGGAGCACCTCGAACAGGCGCGGCACCACCACCATGATGGTCGGCTGCGCTTCTTCGATATTGCGGGCGAGCTTCTCCAGCCCTTCCGCATACCAGATTTCCGCGCCGATCCCGATCGGCAGCATCTGGCCGGCGGTGTGCTCCAGCGCGTGGCTCAGCGGCAGGAAGGAGAGGAAGCGATCAGGCCCCCAGCCGTAATCGCCGGTCAGCGCGGTGGCCGCACTCTCCGCATTGGCCAGGATTGCCCCGTGATGCTGCATCACGCCCTTGGGTGCGCCTCCGGTGCCGCTGGTGTAGATGATGCAGGCGAGATCATCGCGGCTGCTCCCCACGAGCCGCTGGTCCACAGCCCTGCGCGCCACCGCCGCGTCCCCCTGCAGCAGATCGTCCCAGCGATGGAAGGTGGCGGGCAGATCGGCGGGCGGATCGAAGGGTTCGATCGCGATCAGGTGCTCCACCGTGCCGGTACGGTGGATCGCCTCTATCAGCGGCTTTGCCAGCCGGGCGTTCGATACGATCACCGCGCGTGCGCCGCTATCGCTCAGCACATGAGCGTGATCGCGCACCGTGTTGGTGGTGTAGGCGGGGGTGGTGATGCACCGGGCCGCCATGATCGCAAGGTCGGCAATGCACCAGGCGGGACGGTTCTCGGAGACGATGACCACCCGGTCGCCATCAACGAGGCCGAATGCGCGCAATTGCTCGGCCAGCAGGCATACTTTGTCGGCGACTTCGCGCCAGCTCTGCGACTGCCACGCCCCGTCCCGGCTGACCGACAGGAAAGGCGCATCGGAAAACTCATCCGCCCGATCGAGGAACAGGCACACGAGGTTCGTCGCGGCCGCAAAATCGCCGAGCTGCACCTGTCTCGCCCCTCCCTCTCGCGCGCGGCGATGCTGCCGCCTTTCGCCTTGGACTAGGCGACCGGCCGGGGCGCGGCAAGTTGGCTGTCAGGCGAGGGCGGTGTGCCTCACTCCGAAACAGCGGCCCCTTCGCTGCGCGGGTCGGCGCCGCCCACCCATCCGCCGTCCGTCAGCACAGCGGCATTGGCCTTGAAGCCGGGGGCGCGGGGGGCGACCTGATGGCCGAGCGCCTGAAGCTGCGGCGTCAGCGCCTCAAGTGGGGTGCCCTGCTCCACGAAGACGATGTCCTCGGGCGAGTAAAGCACAGGTAGCGCCAGCGCTTCCTCCACGGAGAGGCCGAAATCGATCACTCCGATCAATGCGCGAGCGACCTGTACCGGGATGGTGGAGCCGCCGGCTGCCCCTACCGCCATCATCAGCCGTCCGTCGGGGCCATAAACCACGGTGGGTGCCATGGAGCTGCGGGGGCGTTTGTTGCCCTCTACGCGGTTGGCCACTGGGCGCCCGTCCACCTCGGGCACGAAGCTGAAGTCGGTCAGCTCGTTGTTGAGATAGAAGCCGCCGACGACGATGCCGGAGCCAAAGCCACTCTCGATGGTGGAGGTGTAGCTGACGACATTGCCTTGCCGATCCACCGCAACGAAGTGCGAGGTGCCGTTTTCTTCCGGCTCATGTCCATCGGCGAAGTCGGGTGCGCCTGCGACCTTGCCCGCCTCCACATCCGCCATCGTGCTGGTGGGCGAGATCAGCGCGCCCCGGCTGGCAAGATAGGTCGGGTCGATCAACCCCCCGACGGGAACCGGCACGAAATCCGGGTCGCCTAGGTAGAGCTCGCGGTCAGCATAAGCGAGCCGCTGCGATTCCGCGAACAGATGCCAGAAGGTCGGCGAACTTGGCCCAAGCGCGCCGAGGTCCACGCCTTCGAGTTGCTTGAGCATCGCATATACCGTCGTCGCGCCGGAGGACGGCGGAGCCATCCCGCAAATGCGGTAGGCACGGTAAAGCCCGCAGACCGGCTCTCGCTCCTTTGCCTCGTAAGCTGCCACGTCTGCCGCCGTCATCCCGCCCGGCCGTGGCGTCTCCTCGGCAACCTCCTTCGCGAGCGCAGTCGCAAGGGAGCCGGTGTAGAACGCCTCCGGCCCTTCGCGCGCGATCCGCTCAAGCGTCTGCGCGAGTTCCTCGTTGCGAACCCGGGCACCCGCTGGCAGCGGCTCTCCATTGCCGTCGTAGAACAGCGCCAGCCCGTCTTCGTCATGCGCCGCGCTATGGCGGCTGACAGTGATCGCGCGGACGAAGCGGGGCGTCAGCTCCCAGCCTTCCCGCGCGAGCGCGATGGCTGGGGCGAAAAGGTCTGCCCACGGGAGCTTTCCGTGCCGCTCATGCGCCTCCGCGGCCAGAGCGATATTGCCGGGCACACCGACGCTGAGCCCGGTATTCACCACTTCGCGGAAGCCGAGCGGCTTCCCGTCCGAGCCGAGCAGCCAGTTCGGGTCAGCCCCGGAGGGCGCCTTTTCGCGCCCGTCGATCGTGTCCACCTCGCCTGCCGGGGTTGCGCGAACATAGAAGCCGCCGCCTCCGATGCCCGAGCTCTGCGGCTCCACGACGGTGAGCGCCAGCATCGTCGCGATGGCCGCATCGGTGGCGCTGCCGCCCTTGCGCAAGATCGCCGCGCCCGCCTCTGCCGCACGCGGATCGGCCGCGCTGACCACCCCGGCGGAATGGAGGGCGGCCTGTGGAGCGGCGGCCTGGGGGAGGGGGGCGGTGGCGCAGGCGCCGAGCAGGAGCGCGGCGAGCGGAGCAATGATGCGTTGCAACATGAAACGCGTGCTATTCGGTTCCGACCGCCTCGGCAATGGTTGCGAAGCCGTCCTGCCTCATCAGCTTCTCCAGCCCGCCCAGGATGTCGCGCGCAATTCCCGGCCCCCGATAGATCATCGCGCTGTAGAGCTGCACCAGGCTCGCTCCCGCGCGAATCCGTTCCCACGCATCCTCTGCCGTCGCGATTCCGCCGACGCCGACCAGCGGCAACCCGCCGCCTGTCGCGCGGCGGAATGCGCGCAGCGTCTCCAGCGCGAGAGGCTTCAGGGGTGCGCCGGAGAGCCCGCCCGATTCGCCCGCATGGCGGGAGGCGAGACGGGGGCGGCTAACTGTCGTGTTCGACACGATCAGCGCTCCCAATTTCCGGTCCATCGCGATGCGCGCGATATCCTCGATGTCCGCCGGCTGCAGGTCCGGTGCGACCTTGAGGAAGACGGGGGGCAAGCGCCCGCCATTCCCCGCAGCCGCCGTTCCGCGAGCTTCCAGAACCGCGTCCAGCAGGGCTGCCAGCGCGCTGGCATCCTGCAGCGCCCGAAGGCCTGGCGTGTTGGGGCTGGACACGTTCACGGCGAGATAGGACGCGTAAGGCGCCATCACCCGCGCCATGCACATGTAATCGGCGATCCAGTCCGGGGCGTCCTTGTTGGCGCCGATATTGATGCCGACGACCCCTTCGCGCCCGTGCCGTGCCGCCAGCCGGGCCGCCGCCGCAGCAGCACCGCTATTGTTGAAGCCCATCCGATTGATCACGGCCTCGTCCTCGCGCAGCCGGAACAGGCGCGGGCGCGGATTGCCCTGCTGTGGCCGGGGCGTAATCGAGCCGACCTCCGCGAAGCCGAAGCCCAGCCCCAGCAGCGCGTCGGGCACCTCCGCGTCCTTGTCGAACCCGGCCGCCATTCCGAGCGGATTGGGAAAGGTGATGCCGGCGATCTGGGTCGAGAGCGGCCCCGCGCGAGGGGCCGAACGTCTCGGCATCTGAGCCAGCCCGGCAATGGCCAGACGGTGAGCACGCTCCGGCTCAAGCGCGAACAAAGCGGGGCGAAGCAGACGGTATGACATGGGCGCGAGCGCCTATGGCAGCGGCGCGGCGCTCTGTCGACGCACATGCGCGGGGAACACCCGGCGGGCTTAGGGATTGAGGATTTCAAACCTTCGTCCACCCTCGCGACATGATCGGTTCGGAATCCTTCTCTTCCCGCCATTCTGTCGCATTTTTACAAGTATGGTTGGATCGAATCGGCTAGGTGAATGATGCGACCCGAAGGGCTCGAAGCAGCGATGCGACGAGTTCTCGACTTGAAAGGGCGGTCCCATCCGTGGGGCCGCCCCTTTTTTTCGTCAGAATTGCCGCGCGCTCCACGGCATGCTCGGCTGCAAACGACTCGCAGCAGTTGGATTGGTGTTGAAAGCGCCGTGGCTGGCCACTAGCTGCAAATCAGACCGAACTGCTCCAGTTTAAATCCAAAGGGTCCAGCGTGCGCCTGTCCAATCTGGCCGACTATGCCGTCGTGACGATGACCGCGGCTGCGCGGCATCCCGACTCTGCGCGCTTCAGCGCCGGTCAGCTCGCGGCGGACACCGGCCTGCCGCTGCCCACGGTGCAGAAGCTCGCCGGCAAGCTCGTGACTGCGGGCCTGCTGCGCTCCGTGCGCGGCGCGCGAGGTGGGCTGCAACTTGCCCGGCCGGCCGGTTCGATCACGCTCGCGGAGATCGTGGAGGCGGTCGAAGGGCCGATTGCGCTGACGTCGTGCGTCGATAAGGGGCGGCACGATTGCGCGCTGGAAGGCAGCTGTGCGGTGCGACCGCACTGGGGCGTGGTGAATGATGCGCTGCGCGGCGCGCTGGCCGAAGTGCCGCTGACGCGCCTGGCGCAGATCGAGGTGACGGCATGAGCGAAGAAGTGAAGATCGACGTGGCTGAGGCCCAGGACCGCCCGATGGACGAGGCTGCGCGCGAGGCCGCCGCCCGCGCGGCCGAGTACGAATTCGGCTGGTCCGCCGACATCGAGACAGATTTCGCCCCGAAGGGTCTGGACGAGAGCACGGTTCGCTTCATCAGCGCCAAGAAGGGTGAGCCTGAGTGGATGCTCGACTGGCGGCTGAAGGCCTTCCGCCTGTGGCAGACGATGGAGGAGCCGAACTGGGCCAAGCTCGGCTATCCGAAGATCGATTATCAGGACGCCTACTACTACGCCGCGCCGAAGAAGAAGGAGACGCTCGGTAGCCTGGACGAGGTCGATCCGGAGATCCTGCGCGTCTACGAAAAGCTCGGCATCCCCATCGAGGAGCAAAAGGTGCTCGCGGGCGTCGAAGGCGCTCGCAAGGTCGCGGTGGACGCGGTGTTCGATTCGGTCTCCGTCGCCACCACCTTCCGCGAAGAGCTGAAGAAGGCCGGCGTCATCTTCCTCTCCATCAGCGAGGCGATCCGCGAATATCCGGAGCTGGTGAAGAAGTGGCTGGGCCGCGTCGTGCCCCAGCGCGACAATTTCTTCGCCACGCTCAACAGCGCGGTCTTCTCGGACGGCACCTTCGTCTACATCCCCGAAGGCGTGCGCTGCCCGATGGAGCTCAGCACCTATTTCCGCATCAATGCCGAGAATACTGGCCAGTTCGAGCGCACTTTGATCATCGCCGACAAGGGCAGCTACGTTAGCTACCTCGAAGGCTGCACCGCGCCGATGCGCGACGAGAACCAGCTCCACGCCGCCGTGGTCGAGCTGGTCGCGCTCGATGATGCGGAGATCAAGTACTCCACCGTGCAGAACTGGTACCCCGGTAACGCCGAGGGCGTGGGCGGCATCTACAACTTCGTCACCAAGCGGGGCCTGTGCCAAGGGGCGCGCAGCAAGATCAGCTGGACGCAGGTGGAAACCGGCAGCGCCGTCACCTGGAAGTACCCCTCTTGCGTGCTGAATGGCGAAGACAGCGTGGGCGAGTTCTACTCGGTCGCCGTCACCAACAATTACCAGCAGGCCGACACCGGCACGAAGATGATCCACAACGGGCGCGGCAGCCGCTCGACCATCATCTCCAAGGGCATCAGCGCCGGCAAGTCGAACAACACCTATCGCGGCCTCGTCCGCGTGGCGGCGAATGCAGACAACGTGCGCAACTTCACCCAGTGCGATTCGCTGCTGCTGGGCGACAAGTGCGGCGCGCACACCGTGCCCTATATCGAGGTGAAGAACCCCACCGCGCAGATCGAGCACGAGGCGACCACCAGCAAGATCAGCGACGACCAGCTCTTCTACGCCATGCAGCGCGGCCTCAGCCAGGAGGACGCCGTGGCGCTGATCGTCAACGGCTTCGCCAAGGAAGTGCTGAAAGAGCTGCCGATGGAGTTCGCCGTCGAGGCGCAGAAGCTGCTGGCGATCTCGCTCGAGGGGAGCGTAGGGTGAGCTCCTTCCTCGCCTTCACCCTTTCAGCCACCTTGTTCGGCTTTGGTGCGGCAGCAGTGATACTTGGCGCAGCGTTGATCGTTCAGCGCAAAGTCCGCGTGCGGCAAAACAGGCTCTTCTGGTTTCTTAGCGGCGAAATCGACCGGCGCGACGATCCAGTGAGCTACTGGTTCTGTGCTGGACCGATAGTCGTCTGCATCGCCTTTGTTCCGACAGTCTTGCTCTTGCAGCTAGCGCAGCGGCTCTACGAAAATCTGATCCAATGACCGACCGCAAAACCCTCCACCTCCGCTCCCCCTCCGAGCAGCCCACCGCGCCCGCCATCAAGAAACGCGGCCGCGGCTGGGAGATCTCGGAGAAGCGCCTCGACGCGCTGCACGAGCGCGCGCGCGAGCTGCGCCGGCATCCGACCGAGGCGCACACAGCGCTGGCGGAGCGCTTCGCCAAGGCCGATCTCGGCCGCTACAAGTTCACCCGGCACGCGGTGGTCGGCTCCGCGATCGTGGATTTCAACTGCCACATCCTCGGCATGGCGATCGACATCGACGAGGAAGGCGAGGATGAAACCCTCGCCCGCCGCCGGGACAAGAGCCTTGAGGCCGTCGGCATCCGCGTGATGCGGATCAAGGCGGCCGACATTCTCGAGAACATCGACGATGTGCTCGCCCGCATCACCGCCGGCATGCGCCTGCGCATCGCCGACAGGAAGCAGGCCGCCCGCGCTCACCGCGAGGCGAACCCCAACCAACACTACTCACGCCCCAAGAGACCCACCAATGCTCGTAATTGAGAACCTTCACGCCACGGTCGCCGACAAGCCGATCCTCAACGGCCTCTCGCTGGAGGTGAATGCCGGCGAGATCCACGCGATCATGGGCCCCAACGGCGCAGGCAAGTCCACGCTCGCCTACGTCCTCGGCGGCCGCCCCGGTTACGAGGTGACCGGTGGCAGCGTCACCTTCAATGGTCAGGACCTCCTCGCACTCGATCCGCACGAACGCGCCGCCGCCGGCCTGTTCCTCGGCTTCCAGTATCCGGTCGAGATCCCCGGTGTCTCCAACGTCCAGTTCCTGCGCGAGGCTCTCAACGCCCAGCGCAAGGCGCGCGGCGAAGAGCCGCTCTCCGGCGGCGAGTTCCTTAAGCTCGCCCGCGAGAAGGCTGGGCTGCTGAAGCTCGACATGGAGATGCTGAAGCGCAACGTGAATGTCGGCTTCTCCGGCGGCGAGAAGAAGCGCGCCGAGATGGTCCAGATGGGCATCCTCGACCCCGCCTTCGCCGTGCTGGACGAGACCGATAGCGGCCTCGACATCGACGCGTTGCGCATCGTGGGCGAGGGCATCAACGCGATCATGCGCAGGCCGGACAAGGCCGTGCTCCTCATCACCCATTACCAGCGCCTGCTCGACTACGTGCAGCCGGACGTGGTGCATGTGCTGGCGAAGGGCCGCATCGTCACCAGCGGCGGCCCCGATCTCGCGCTGAAGCTGGAGCGCGAAGGCTACGAGGCGGTGGCGGCGTGATGACCGAACTTCAGCGCCCCACCACCCGGCAGGAGGAATGGCGCTACGCCGATGCTTCTGCCTTGGAACAGTTTACTCCTGAAGCCTTCCAGCGGTGGAAGGAGATCGAACTCGCCCCAGGTGAGACGCGGCGGCACTGCATGGTGCTGAGCGGCACCGGCCCGGAGCTTCACCGCATTCGTATTACGGTGGGCGCAGGCGGCCGTGCGGAGCTGTTCGTGGTCAATTGCGGTGCCGATTACACCCGTTGCGAGGTGGATGTGCACCTGATGCAAGGCGCGCATTTCCAGTTCGGCGGCGTGACCATTGGCGGCGGCGACGTCACGCGGGAATTCGTCACCCGTCTCGCCCATGCGGAGCCGGATGCGACGTCCGAGCAGACCATCCGCGCTGTCCACTGGGGCACGGCCACCGGCAACTTCCTCGGCCGCATCGAAGTGGCGAGAGGCGCGCAGAAGACCGATGCCGCGCAGGACTTCAAGGGCCTGATCCTGGAGCGCGGCGCCAGCACCAACGCCAAGCCGGAGCTGGAGATCTTCGCGGACGATGTGAAATGCGCCCACGGCGCCGCGATCGGTCAGCTGGACGAAACGGCGCGGTTCTACATGGCCGCCCGCGGCATCCCGCCGGAGGCCGCGAAGGCGCTGCTCGTCCGCGCCTTCATCGCAGACGCGTTTGTCGCGCTCGACGATGCCGATGAGCAGGAACGCCTGATGGACGCTGCCCTTCAGGCATTGGGCGACAGGTCATGAACGAGGCCGCCACCATAAGCCGGCTGGTGGGCCTGAAGGGAGACTTCCCAGGCCTCATCAACCCGGATGGCACTCCGTGGCACTACCTCGACACGGCGGCGACCGCGCAGAAGCCGCAGATCGTCATCGACGCGGTTACCCGGGCCATCGGCGTCGACTACGCCACCGTCCACCGCGGCGTGTACACCCGTTCGGCAGAGATGACGCTGGGCTACGAGGCGGCGCGGCGCCGGGTGGCGGAGTTCATCGGCGGTAAGGAAAACGAGATCGTCTTCGCCCGCGGCGCGACGGAGGCAATCAACCTCGTCACGCAGAGCTGGGGTGCGGCCAATCTGAAAACCGGAGACCGCATCCTGCTCTCGGAACTGGAGCACCATTCCAATATCGTTCCATGGCAATTGCTGGGCGATCGCACCGGCGTTGCAATTGACGTCTGCCCGCTGACCGAGGACGGCCGGATCGACCTCGATGCTGCGCAGCAAATGCTTGGCCCGCAACACAAACTTGTCGCCTTCGCGCATGTCTCCAACGTGCTCGGCTCGGTTCTCGACGCCCGCCGGGCTGCCGATCTGGCGCATTCGGTCGGGGCCAAGCTGCTGCTCGACGGCTGTCAGGCGGTGCCCCGGCTGGCGGTCGATGTCGCGGCGCTTGGCTGCGACTTCTACGCCTTCTCCGGCCACAAGCTCTACGGCCCAACCGGCATCGGTGCCCTCTGGGCCCGCGAGGACATCCTCGCGGACATGCCCCCCTGGCACGGCGGCGGCGCGATGATCGAGAAGGTGACGTTCGAGCGCACCACCTACGCCCCCGCGCCGCAGCGCTTCGAGGCCGGGACGCCTGCCATCGTGGAGGCCATCGGACTTGCTACGGCCTGCGATTACGTCAGCCGCATCGGTTTGGAAGCGATCCATGCACATGAAGCGCTACTCGTCACCGCGACGCGGGAGGCGCTGCGCGGCATGAACGATGTCCGGCTCTTCGGGCCGGAAGACAGCGCCGGCATCGTCAGCTTCGCGCTGGACGGCATTCATCCGCACGACCTCGGCACCATATTGGATGAGGAAAATGTCGCCATCCGCGCCGGGCACCATTGCGCGCAGCCGCTGATGGAGCGGCTGGGCGTACCCGCCACCGCGCGGGCCAGTTTCGGCCTCTACAGTGATGAGGCAGACGTCGCCGCGCTGATCCGCGGCATTGAAAGGACCAAGAGGATTTTCGGCTGATGGACAGGCCACAGACAGAGACGGGCATCGACATTGGCGCGGCGGAGCACGAGCAGGGCCTTGCGCCCAAGCCTCCGCGCGCCCGTGTTTCGGACGCGCCGCTGGACGATGACGCGCCCGAAAGCGCAGGGGACAAGTTGGCCCGCAAGAAGGACTACCTTGAAGGTTTCCTCTCGAAAACCCCGTCTGCCATCGGCGCGGGCGAGCCGGGCGGCGACCTCTATGAGGCGGTGATCGAGGCGCTGAAGGACATCTACGATCCCGAGATCCCGGTGAACATCTACGATCTTGGCCTCATCTACGGCGTCGATGTTTCGCCGGAAGCTGACGTGGCGATCACCATGACGCTGACCACGCCGCACTGTCCGGTGGCGGAGAGCATGCCGGGCGAGATCGAGCTGCGCATCGGCTCCATCCCCGGCGTGCGGGATGCGCAGGTCAACATCACATGGGATCCGCCCTGGGACCCGTCCAAGATGAGCGACGAGGCCCGTCTCGAACTGGGGATGTTGTGATGACAGCCACCGCCACCACTCGCCAGCGCCCCGCCGCCGTCCTTCTCACTCCAGCGGCGGAGCAGCGCATCGCAGACCTGATGGCCAAAGCGCCTGAAGGTGCGATCGGCGTAAAGCTGTCCACGCCGCGTCGCGGTTGCTCGGGCCTCGCCTACTCGGTCGACTACGTCACCGAGGAGCAGAAGTTCGACGAGAAGATCGAGACGCCCGGCGGCACCTTCTACATCGACGGAGCAAGCGTGCTCTACCTCATCGGCAGCACGATGGACTGGCGCGAGGATGATTTCACCGCCGGCTTCGTCTTCGAGAACCCCAACGCCAAGGGCTCCTGCGGGTGCGGCGAGAGCTTCATGGTCTGACGGTGCGCCCGCTCGCGCGGGCTGACCACCCCAGCTGGATCGCGATGCGCCAGCAGCTCTGGCCGGAAGAGGGGCGGGATGATCTCGCCGAGCTTGCGCGTCTTCATGTGCCCTCGATCGTTCTGGTGGCCGACAGCCCTGAGGGGCTCGCCGGCTTTGCGGAAGCGACCATCCGCAGCGTGGTGGACGGGCTGTATTTCGCCCCCGCCGCGTTCCTCGAAGGCATCTGGGTTGCGGCCGACATGCGCCGTAGAGGCGTCGCCACCGCGCTGCTCGGCGGCGTCATCCGTTGGGCACGCGAGCGAGGCGTCAGCGGCATCGGCTCCGATGCGCTGGCCGACAATGCAGAGAGCATGGCCTGGCACCAGGCGGCCGGCTTCAATGTCGAGTCAGAGGTCGTGAAGTTCGTCCGACCTCTCGACCCGCCCCCAACCTAGCGCCGCCGCAGCGCTGCAACGCACGCTGCCCGGTCCACCTCGCGCCCATCGCTCGCGCGCCGCGCATCGACATAGGTCGCCACCGGCTCTGCGCCTGATCGAAGCGGATAGAGGAAGACGTCCAGCACGCAGGCTTCGCCGCTGAATTGCAGCTTGCGCATGTCGCCCTCCACCACGTCCAGCCGCGGAGTGCCGAAGAGGCGCTGCACATCCTGCGCGTTCCGCTCGATCAACGCCTCCAGCCCCGGCGCGCGGAGGATCTGCGGCGTGCGCGGTCCGACGATCGGCGGGGGAGCGGGCCGTGCGGGTGGCGGCGCTTGCGTCTCGACATCGGGGCGCGGAGGCGGCGGCGGCACGCTTGATTGGGGGATGGTGGTGCAGGCGGCCACCAAGGGCAGCAGCAGCGGGGCGGCAAGGGTCAGGCGCATGAAATCGGGTCCAATCAGGGAATCGGCTTGCGATGAATGAGGTGCGTTGCGGCGGCCGCGCCGAGCACGGGCGCGAGAAACCCTGCGACCGGCAGCGCCAGCAGCGCCGCAATGACGCCGCCGAGCAGGAAGCGTTCCGCCCGCCCGATCGGCGCGCGGTGCAAGGCGTCGCGACGGTGACGAAGCCACACCATGTCCTGCAGCTCGCGCCCCAGCAGCACGGCATTCACGATCCAGAACAGCAGCGCGGTGCCCACACCGGTCACCAGCAGCGCGAGGGCAATCGGCAGCGCCAGCAGGTTGATGAGCAGCGCTCGGGCGGCCGCCTTGAGGCTGCTGCCCAGCTGTTCCCGCAGAGGCAGCTCCCGCGCCGCGCTGGCGGCGTGCGGATAGTGCCGCGCTTCCACCGCCAGCACCACGTCGTCCGCGAAGAACTGGATGACCGCCATCGCCACGATGCGCCAGCCCAGCCACAGGCCAAGCCCCGCGATCAGGAAGGAGAGCAGGCCACGTACGCCGCCGGCGCCGGTGAACAATGCATCGCCCAGCCCGGCGCTCTCCAGCCCCCAGTCGAGCAGCATCCACCCGCCCAAGGCGAGCCCGGCGAACAGCAGCACCGTCACCGCCAGGCTCTTGCCCAGAATTCGCAGGATGCGTGGATCGGCAAGCTGTCGAAGAGCGAGCAGCAGCGCGGCCGGCACCGAGGCTGAAAGCGAAGGGGGAAGGGCGGGCATCCGGCCTTGCGATTGCGTTCCTGAGCGGGCAAGTCAACGCCGCACCGGGCGGCCCCGCTCCGGCTTCACCACGATCACCGCCCGCCCTTCGGCGATACCACAGGAATACCATGCCCGAACCCAGATATGACGTCATCGCCATCGGCAATGCCATTGTCGACGTGATGTCCCCCTGCCCCGACGAGTTGATCGAGGAACTCGGCCTTGGGCGCGGCGGCATGACACTTGTCGATGCCGATCGAGCGGAGGAACTCTATTCGGCTATGGGCCCGGCGCGGGAGATCTCAGGCGGCTCGGCCGCGAATACGCTGGCGGGCCTTGCCGCCCTGGGGGCGCAATGCTCCTTCATCGGCCAGGTGGCGGACGATCAGCTCGGCGCCGTCTTTGCGCACGACATCCGGGCAGTCGGCATCGATTTCGACACGCCCGCTCGCGAGGGAGAGCCACCGACGGCGCGCTGCCTGATCTTCGTCACTCCGGACGGCCAGCGCACGATGAACACCTTCCTCGGAGCCTCGCAATTCCTTCCCGCCGAGCTGATTGACGAGGAAGCGATCGGCGGCGCCCGGATCCTCTATCTGGAAGGTTATCTGTGGGATCCGGAAGAGCCGCGCGCTGCCATGCGCCGCGCGATCGAGAGCGCGCGGGCTGCAGGGCGCGAGGTTGCCTTCACCCTGTCCGACGCGTTCGTCATCTCCCGCCACGGCGATGATTTCCGCACGCTGCTGGCCGACGGTCTGATCGACATCCTGTTCGCCAACGAGGTGGAGCTTGCCGCGCTGACCGGAGAGGACGATTTCGAGGCCGGCCTTGCCAAGCTTGCGCCGCAGGTGCCGGTGCTGGTGGTCACCCGCAGCGAGAAGGGCGCGGTCGCTCTCCGCAATGGTGAGCGGGCTGAAGTCGCAGCCGAGCCCATTGAAAAGGTTGTCGACACCACAGGCGCGGGCGACCTGTTTGCCGCCGGCTTCCTGTTCGGCCATGCCCGTTCGGAACCGCTGCAAACCTGCCTCCGCCGCGGTGCCATCGCGGCGGCGGAGATCATCAGCCACTACGGCGCGCGTCCGGAAGCGGATCTGCAGGAGCTGATGAACAGCAAGCTCGGCTGAGCGCCCGGTCATCTGACGCAATCAAGAGGGTGGTGCCGAGTTCGACGTCATCCTCACCCACACCCGTCACCCTGAACTTGTTTCAGGGTCCATCTCTCCGCGGTCCCCCACCGTGCGGTGGCGCAGGCATACCGGACCAAGCCGCAGGCGGCTGCTCCGCTCAGTCGAACAGCTCTTCCAGGAACGACTTCTTCCGCTTGCGCTGCCCGTAATGGCGCTGGTCTCCCCCGTAACCGTACCCATGGCCCGGCGCCTGTCCTCCTCCACCCCACGGGCTTCCTTGCACCGGTGGGGCCTGAGGCGCGGCCGCCGGGGCTGCCTGCTGCGCGCTGCGCTCGATGATCTTGTCGAGCTCTCCGCGATCGAGCCACACACCGCGGCAGGTCGGGCAATAGTCGATCTCGATCCCGGATCGCTCCGACATCACCAGCGCTGTGCCATCGACGGGGCAGGGCATGCCTTGTCCGGGATTAGCCATCTCTTGTCCTTCCGTCCTGAGTGTAGCCAGCGTGTCCTGCCGGCTCTTATCGGCTCAACGCCTCAGCGCCGCTCGCGCTCCACTTCGCGCCAGCCGATGTCGCGGCGGCAGAAGCCGCTGGGGAAATCGAGTGCATCGACCGCGGCATAGGCCGCCGCCTGCGCCTCTGCTGTCGTTGTTCCGCGCGCAGTGACGTTCAGCACCCGCCCGCCGCTTGCCACCAGCATCCCATCCTCGTTCAACCGGGTGCCCGCGTGGAAGACCTTCGCGCCGCCTTCCTCAGCAGCGGGGATTCCGCCGATCGTGCCGCCGCTCTCCGGCGTGCCGGGATAGCCTTTCGCCGCCATCACCACCGTCAGCGCCGCGCCTTCAGAGAAGCGCGGCGGCGGCGTTCTGGCGAGGCGGTTTTCCGCGCAGGCGAGGAGATACTCGCCAAGATCGCTCTCCAGCCGCATCATCAGGACCTGCGTTTCCGGATCGCCGAAACGGCAATTGTATTCGACCAGCTTCGGGCCTTCCGCCGTCAGCATCAGCCCGGCATAGAGCACGCCGGAATAGGGGGTGCCCTCATTCGCCATCGCCTCCACCGTCGGCACGACGATGCGGCTCAACACCTCATTCCGTAGCTGCGGCGTCAGCACCCGAGCGGGGCTGTAGGCGCCCATGCCGCCGGTGTTGGGCCCGGTGTCACCTTCGCCAACCCGCTTGTGATCCTGCGCGCTGCCGAAGGGGAGGACGCTGGCGCCGTCCGTCAGGGCGAAGAAGCTGACCTCCTCACCCTCCATGAATTCCTCGATCACCAGTTCGGCCCCCGCGCCCCCGAATGCGCCGCCGAACATGTCGACGATTGCAGCCTCCGCCTCGGCGCGGTCCTGCGCGATCACCACGCCCTTGCCTGCCGCGAGCCCGTCCGCCTTCAGCACGAAGGGAGCGATGAAGCTGTCCAGCGCCGCCAGCGCCTCCTCCGCGCTTTTCGTGCGGACGTAGCGCGCGGTGGGGATGCCATGCCGCTCGCACAGATCCTTGGTAAAACCCTTGCTTCCCTCCAGCTGCGCCGCTGCCTTCGAGGGGCCGAACACCGCCACGCCCTCCGCCCGCAGCGAATCGGCAAGACCATCCACCAGCGGAGCCTCCGGCCCGATCACCACCAGCCCGATGGACTCCTGCTCGCAGAAGGCGATCACCAGGTCATGGTCGGTTACGTCCACCTCGAAGCAGGTGGCGTGGTCGGCAATGCCCGGATTGCCCGGCGCGGCGAACAGCTTGCCGCCGCCTTCCAGCAGCCGGGATTGCGCCAGCTTACAGGCAAGCGCATGTTCGCGCCCTCCCGACCCCAGCAGCAGGATATTCATGCCCGGCCCCTCTTCCTTCTTCGATAACGAGGACGATGATGCGTCCGCCGGCGGGCTGGTAGCCAAGCCGGTCGCCGGGGACAACGCTGCCCCTTTCACGATCACCGAGCTTTCGCAGCTTCTGAAGCGCACCGTGGAGGATCGGTTCGGTCACGTGAAGCTGCGTGGCGAGCTCTCCGGCGTGAAGCGTGCCGCCAGCGGACACCTCTATTGCTGCCTGAAAGATGAGGGCGCGGTCATCGACGGCGTGATGTGGCGCACGGGGGCGCAGCGCCTCTCCTTCGTTCCGGAGGATGGCGTTGAGGTCATCGCCTGGGGCAAGCTGACGACCTATCCCGGCCGCTCGAAATACCAGATCGTGATCGAGGGGATGGAGATCGCGGGCGAAGGCGCGTTGCTCGCCCTGCTGGAGAAGACCCGCCGGCGGCTCGAGGCGGAGGGCCTGTTCGCCTCGGAGCGCAAGCGGCCACTGCCCTACCTCCCCGGCGTGATCGGCGTCGTTACTTCGCCGACAGGCGCGGTGATTCGCGACATTCTCCACCGACTCGCGGACCGCTTCCCCAGCCGAGTGCTGGTCTGGCCCGTCATGGTGCAGGGGCAGGGCGCTGCCGAGCAGGTTGCGGCGGCGGTGCAAGGCTTTTGCAAGCTGGATGCAAACGGCTCCATTCCTCGTCCGGACCTGCTGATCGTGGCCCGCGGTGGCGGCTCCATCGAGGATCTCTGGGCCTTCAACGAAGAGGTGGTGGTGCGCGCGATTGCCGCTTCCACCATCCCGACGATCAGCGCCGTGGGTCATGAGACGGACACCACTTTGGCGGACTTCGCTGCCGACATGCGTGCCCCCACGCCCACCGCCGCCGCCGAAATGGCCGTCCCGGTGCGGCGGGAACTCGCTGCCACGTTGGACGAATTCGCCCTGCGCAAGCGCCGCTGTGCCCTCCGCCCGGTGGAGCTCGGGCGTGAGCGGCTGGAGCAGCGCGTCGCTCGTCTTCCCAAGCCTGAAGCGCTCGCGGCACAGGCCCAGCAGCGGCTCGACGACCTCGGCGAACGGCTCCGCCGCGGGCTTGCGGATCAGGCGACCCAGGCACGCGATCGGCTGCAGGCCGATTCGGCACGACTTTCCATCCCGCTGCTCCGCCAGCGCGTCCTCTCCTCGCAGCGCGACCTCGCGGCGATCCGCCTGCGGCCAGCGTTGTTGGAACGCGAGGTGGCGGACCGGCGCACCCGGCTTGAGGCGCTGGATCGTCTGCGCCGCCAGCTTGATCCGAAGGCGCCGCTGGCGCGCGGCTATGCGCTGGTCTGCGCCCCCGGCCACCCGGTGATCGCCAGCCGCGAACTTGCCGCGATGCAGGATCGGCTGACGCTCGAATTCGCTGATGGTACGATCGAGGTGAGCCCCCGTACGGGCGAGACGCCGGTGCGCAAAGGCTTGGCGAAAGGCGGCAAGGCCCCCAGATACGATCAGCCCAAATTGCTTTGATCACCCTCGCTTGTTAGGGGTCCCACCATGCTGATGAAGTCCGGCGAGAACGCCGCCACCCTGATCTACGGCCCCAGCGGCTTCCGCGTCGTGAAGCCGGGACGCTTCGTGACCTGCGCTGTGACGGGCGAGCCGATCTCCCTTGAGGAACTCCGCTATTGGAGTGTCGAGCGGCAGGAACCCTATGCCACTGCGGAAATCGCGACTCGTCGGCTGCTCGGCACGGCGTGAGGGTTCTCACTGTTGCAATCACGGCCGCGCTGACGGGCGCTTGTGTTCCGGCAAGTGTCGAGCCGGAGAATGTCACGGTCGTCCAGCGGCTGCCTGCTCCCACCCTGGCCCATCCAGCGCCTGCTCCTCCACCCGCAGCTGAGCCGGCTGGCCCCACGACCTTCGTTTTCGCGGGCGAACTCACCCAAGGGGGGTGGATCCGCGGCCAGGCCCCCGCCGGTACCACCGCCGCGCGGCTGGATGAGCGGCCCCTCACGCTAGATTCGCAGGGCCGCTTCTTCGCCGCCTTCGACAGGGATGCCGGCCCGACCGCCACTTTGAGCGCCGCCCTGCGGGGCGGTCGCACGATAGAGAGCCCGGTGGCGGTCTCTCCACGCGCTTGGAACGTCGAGCATGTCAACGTTGCGCGGCGGGCCGGAGGAGCCACGGATGCCTTTATGCGCATCCGGCAGCCGGAACTCGAGCGTATCGCTGTTGCACGCGCGCTTGATTCGGGGAGTGAGGGCTGGCGGCAGGATTTCATCTGGCCGGCAAGCGGCCGCATCTCCGGCCGCTTCGGCTCGCAGCGGATCTATCGGGGAGAGCCGGGCAGCTATCATTCCGGCCTCGATATTGCGACGGGAGGCAGCGGCGCGCCCTTCGCTGCGCCGGCAGACGGTGTGGTGGTGCTGGCGGCGGAGCAGCCCTTCTCTCTCGAAGGCAACCTCATCATCATCGACCACGGAATGGGGCTCAACAGCGCCTTCCTTCATGCCTCCGAGATTGTGGTGCGCGAAGGCCAGAAGGTAAGCCAAGGGCAGATGATCGGCCGCATCGGGGCCACCGGCCGGGCGACGGGGCCGCATCTGCATTGGAGCCTCATGTGGCGTGGCGCGCGGCTGGACCCGCTCCTGTTTACCGGCCCCATGAGCTGAGTGGAAAGACCTTGACGATGCGGGAGCGGCGAGGCCGGATCGGCAGGCTGCTCGCGCTTGCCCTTCTCTGCCTGCTGCTGGCGCCCGGCACGTGGTGGCGTGAAGACATTCCGGAGCTGAACCTTCAGAATGTCCTCTCGCACCGCCAGCTCATCATCCCTCAACCCCAGGGTTGGCCCCGTTCGCTGCGCGTTGTCGGCGTATGGGAGCTGAAGAGCCCTAACACCTATTTCGGCGGTTATTCGGCCCTGCTGGCGCTGCCCGGAAAGCGACTGGTGGCTTATAGCGACCGGGGCGGCGTGCTCACTTTTACGCCGCCTGGGGAAGGCCCCGCCCGGCCCGAGTTTCACGCGATCCCGGCACGGGCCTATGTCGCGTACAACCAGGATTTCGAATCAGCCACCCGTGATTCGGTAAGCGGGGTCCGCTGGATCGGTATCGAAGGCGCCAACGCGATCGCCAGGTTCCTGCCCAATGGAGAGCCGGAGATAGCGCACCAGCTGCCGCAGATGCAGGATTGGCCGAGGAATAGCGGGGCCGAAGCCATGCTGAGGCTGCCGGACGGCCGGTTCATCATCCTTGGCGAAGGGGAGGTGCGCTTCTCTCGCGCATCGGGGCCAGGGCTGCTGTTTACCGGCGATCCTGTCGAGGGGGCCGAGGCGCTGCACTTCCGCTTTGTCCCGCCAACGAGATACCGACCCACCGACATGGCGATGCTGCCCGACGGGCGCGTGCTGATCCTGTTGCGAGGGCTCGACCTTGCGGTGCCCCCGTTCCGGGCCCGGATCGTGGTCGCAGATCCGGACGAGATTCGGGCGGGTGAGGAATGGCCGTGGGCCTCCTTTGCCGATCTCAGCCCTCCGCTGCCGCGCGATAATTACGAGGGGATGGCGATCGTCGCATCGCCCGGCGGTGGGGCCGATATCTGGATCATCTCCGACGACAATGTTGTCAGCCTTCAGCGCACTTTGCTGATCAGGCTGCATTTTTCCGGAGAGGCAGGCATGCAAAAGGGCGCGGCGGGAAGCCCCGGCGCGCCCTGATGATCCGTTCGGGGGCGGTGGTCCGCCCGCGGCGGTCAGGCGGCGGTGGAAGCCACCTTCTTCAGCTCGCGCTTCACCTTGCGGGCCTGCGTGCTGAGCTTGGCGTCCGGCGTCTTGAGCAGCCAGTTGTCCAGCCCGCCATTATGCTCGACCGAGCGCAGGCCGTGGGTCGACACGCGGAACTTGAAGCTGCGGTCCAGCCCCTCGGACAGAAGCGTGACGTTCTGCAGGTTGGGCAGGAACACGCGCTTGGTCTTGTTGTTCGCGTGGCTCACATTGTGGCCAATCTGGCGGCCCTTGCCGGTCAGTTCGCAGATGCGCGACATGGTTGTCTCTCGAAAATGATTGTGCCGATTATCGGGAAGCGGCGCGCATAGCGGTGACACGCCGTTCCGTCAAGCGAACCGCGATTGCTACCGCGGCGCAGCGTCGCTAGCGCCGCGTGGATGACGCACTGGCCGCTTCCCCCGCCGATGGCAAGGGCGCTCGAGCTTGCAGAGCAGGCGGCACAGGCTGGCGAGGTGCCGGTGGGCGCGGTGGTCGTGCAGGGCGGAAGGATCATCGCCGAGGCGCATAACGCCCCACGCGAGCTGACGGACCCTACCGCTCATGCCGAAGTGCTTGCGCTGCGGCGGGCCGCGGCGGCGCTGGGCAGCGAGCGGCTGGAGGGCTGCGAATTATGGGTGACGCTGGAGCCCTGCGCGATGTGTGCGGGCGCCATCGTTCATGCGCGAATCGCCCGGCTCTACTACGCGGCACCGGACCCGAAGGGCGGCGCGGTGGAGCATGGGGCGCGGGTGTTCGACCAGCCGCAATGTCTGCATCGGCCGGACGTCTATGCCGGAATGGGCGAGGGCCGGGCGGCGGCGCTGCTGCGCACATTCTTTGTTGAGCGGCGGTAGCTTGGCCTCAACCATGTTCTCCTGGTTGGGCAGGCTTTCGAAACCAACCTGCGGCAGACGGTGACAGGAGTACCAATGCTGCGGCAACCGCCATGGTCAGCGATGCAACCCATTCCACGGACGGTGCATACGGGATGGTGAACAGCCGGACCGCCACGAAGAGCATTACCAGGACACGCGCCACCCGGCTGCCAAGGAACCAGATCAAGGCGACGGGGATGACGGCGATCGTCAGCCTCGCGCAAGTGACGACAATCGCAAGATCCCGATCAATCGCCAATCGTGGGATGAACGAGGCGAGCGTGGCCTCTGTTTCGGCGAGGTGGGCCATCTGGTGCCAGAATGACACGGCCGCCTGAAGCAGGAACAACGCGGTGAAGGCCTTGATCGCCCGAGGTCTGCGCCCCTGCCGCCGTGTCATGGGCGGTCAATCATAGCGGCGTGAAGTCGAGCCCGATGTCCGCTGCGGGAGCACTCTGCGTCAGGCGACCGACCGACACGTAATACACCCCGCTCGCCGCGATGGCACCAATGGTCTCCAGCGTGACACCGCCAGACGCTTCGGTCGGCACACGACCGGCGACCAGGGTGACGGCTTCGCGCAGCGTAGGTGGGTCCATGTTGTCGAGCAGCAGATGGTCTGCGCCCGCTTCCAGCGCCGGCTCGATCTGGTCGAGGCGGTCCACCTCGCAAATGATTCGCTCGACCCCGGCCGATCGTGCGCGTCGCACCGCTTCCCGCACGTCTCCGGCAACGAGGATGTGGTTGTCCTTGATCATCGCCGCGTCCCACAGCCCCATCCGGTGGTTCTGCGCGCCGCCCATCCGGGTCGCGTATTTTTCGAGGTGACGCAGGCCTGGGATGGTCTTGCGGGTGTCCAGCAAGGTGCAGCTGGTGGGGCCCATCGCGTCGACGTAGCGCCGCGTCAGCGTGGCGATGCCGGAGAGGTGCTGCACCGTGTTGAGAGCGCTGCGTTCCGCCGTCAGCATCGCCCTTGCAAGACCGTGCAAGCGCATCAAAACGGTGCCGGACTGCGCTTGCTCGCCGTCCGCAACGAGTGTCTCGATCTCCATTTCAGGATCAAGCGCGCGGAAAAAGGCGGCGGCGATCGGCAGGCCGGCGACGATGATGGGATCGCGGCTGCGCATCTCTCCGGCAAATTGGGCGTCAGCGGGGATCACGCTCTCCGCGGTAACATCGCGCCCACCGCCCGGCAGGCCTTCCCCCAAGTCCTCTGCAAGCGTTGAGTGAACAAACCGTTGCGGGTCGAAACCATCCAGATGCCAGTTCACTTCGCTCTTCCCGTTCAACCGCTGTTGAACCTCGCGCTAGAAGAAAGAGCGGTCCTTCGACAAGCTCAGGACGAGCGGAGGCGGCATACCAATGCCGTTCCGAGAGGCGCGTCCGGTGCGCGACCAGCGCGCCGCAAGGCCGAATGGCCGCCCACAGCCTCCCCGCAGCGGAGTGGAGGGAACAGCGGCGAGGAGTGCGCCCGGATGGGCGCACCGCGATAAATCAATGCACGAAGCGCGCGACCACATCCCTGTAAGACCGGCTGACCTTCACCTCGGCGCCGCTTTCCAGCACCAGGAAGCACTCGCCATTGGTGTGCGGCTTCACCTGACGCACCTGGTCGAGGTTGACGATGGTGGAGCGATGGACGCGCTGGAAGGCGCGCGGGTCCAGCCGCCGTTCGAGGTCCTTCATCGTCTCGCGCAGGATCAGCGAATTGTCGCCCGTGTAGATGCACATGTAGTCGCCCGCGGCCTCGATGTGCTCGATGGAGGCCACGTCGACGCGGAAGATCTGCCCGCGATCCTTCACGTTGATGATCTTCTCGTACCGGCCGGCGCCATCCTCTTCGGCAGGCAGGTTCTCGATCGCATCGGGCGCGACTTCGGCCAGCACGTCCTTCAGCTTCTCCGCTTCTTCGGATGAGCGCTTTTCGGCGAGGCGCTGACGGACGCGCTCGATCGTGTCGGCGAGCTGGTCTTCGTCCACCGGCTTCATCAGGTAGTGGACGGCGTTCGCCTCGAAGGCGCGGATCGCGTGTTCCTGATAGGCGGTGACGAAGACGAACAGCGGCGGCTCGATCTCCATCACGCCCTTCACGACGGAAAAGCCGTCGAACCCCGGCATCTGGATGTCGAGGAAGACGAGATCCGGCTTCTCCGTCTTGATCGCGCGGATCGCCTCGCGGCCGTTGGCGCAGGTATCGATCACCTCGACGTCGGGGAAGGCGGCGAGGCGGAGCTGTAGGCCCTGAATGGCGAGCTTCTCGTCATCGACGATAATCGTGCGAATGGTCATGCCGTGTTTCCGATCGCCCGGTCTCCGGGCAGCAGGGGGTCAATGTTCTGGTGGCTTGAGGGTTTCGCGCCAAGTGCAGACGGATCGCGGTGCTCCTCTGTCGGCTCGAAGGGAATCTCGATGATCACCGTGAAGCCTCCCTCCGGCGGAGTTTGAATCTCGAAGCGGTGATCCTCTCCATAGGCCTGGGCGAGGCGGTTGCGGATATTGGCGAGTCCTACGCCGGTGGAGACGTGCCCGTCCGGCCCGTGGTCGAACCGCCGGTCGGTCGTGCGTGCCTGCAGCCCCGGCCCGGTGTCGGCCACGATCAGCCGCAGGCGGCTGCCGAGCACCTGCGCCGTCAGGCTGATGCGTGCGCCTTCTTCCTGCGGCGAGACGGCGTACTTGATCGCATTCTCCACCAGCGGCTGGAGCAGCAGCGAGGGGATCAGCGCGCCGGCGGCAGCGGGATCGATGCGGAAGACGGTGCGCAGGCGTTCTTCGAACCGCATCCGCTCGATATCGAGGTAAAGCTTCAACGTTTCCACCTCCTGCGCCACCGTCACCTTGCCGCCCGGCTGGCTGACGAGGGTGTGCCGCAGGAAGCTCGACAGGCGGGTGAGCATCGCGTTGGCGGGCTCTGTCTGCTTCAGCAGCACCAGCGTGCTGATGGAGTTCAGCGTGTTGAACAGGAAGTGCGGGTTCAGCTGATAGCGCAGCATCGCAAGCTGTGCGCTGGTCGCCTGCGCTTCCAGCCGCTCCAATCTGTCCGCCTGCTCCTCCACCTGGAGGAAGTAGTTGATGGCGTAATACAAGGCCGACCACGCGCCGAGCAGCGTCAGCGGCCAGATGAAGATGCCGACGAAGCGCTGAACGAAGCTGACATTGCTCTCCGGCCTGGTGAGGCCGATCACCCAGCTGTCCAGCAGGGCGAAGATGCTGACGGCAATCGCCAGCACCACCACGGTGCTGCCCCAAGTGACCAGCGGGCGGCGGTTGATCAGGTAACGGTAGATCACCGCCAGGATCAGGCTGATGGAGAAGCCGGTCAGCGCCTCGATCAGCACCAGCACGAGGAACGTGTAGGGCTGGTCGTTCGCCAGCGCAGAAACGCCGCGCAGCATGATCGCTCCGCCCCAGCCCATGAACTGCAGCCGCCAGAACGCGCGGTTCTTGTCCGCGAAAAAGGGAGTCGGGCGGAAGCGCAGCATCGCCATGGAACCGCTTGTAGCCGATCCCGCGACGGAAGGGCGAATTCCCTTCCGCGTCCAGGGCGCCGTCCAGGTCCTGGACGAGGAGCTCGCTGCTTGGCGCAAGGCGATCAGGAGTCCCTTGCCTGGGCGATCGCCTCTCCGATGGCCTCGCGGCCCACTGCCCCGTTCAATGTCTGGTTGCCGACAATGAAGGCGGGCGTGCCGTTGATGCCCAACTGAGCGGCAAGCGCGGCATTGGCCTGCAGCTGCGGATCGAACATCCCCGTCCCGATCGCCTGCTGCGCCTTTGCAAGGTCAACCCCCGCCTCGCGCGCGGCGGCTTCAATCGTCTGGTCCGATGGTGGGCCGAGGCGGAACATCGCTTCATGGAAGGCGGCGTAACGGCCCTGTTGCGCGGCGGCGAGCGCCATTCGAGCGGCGTCCACGCTCTCAGGTCGAAGGATCGGATATTCGCGCACCACCACCTTGAGGTCGGGATTGGCGGCGATCAGCGCGTCGACATCGGGGATGCTCTGGCGGCAGAAGCTGCAGGCATAGTCGCTGAACTCGACCAGCGTGACGGAGCCTTCCGGATTGCCCATCACCGCGCCGGGGAAGGGCGTCTCCAGCTCTGCGCGCAAGGGGCCGATCCGCGCCTGCTGCTCCCGCTGGTGGAGAACTTCCATCGCCTCTGGCAGCACTTCGGGATTCGCGAGGAGATATTCGCGGGTGGGCTCGCCGGGCCGAAGCCCGCTCACATCCCACAGGGCTGCTCCGGCGAATCCGGCGACAAGGGCGAGTAGAAGGGTCGGCAGCCAACGCATGAGCGAGGCCTACCTGCGGTCCTCTTTACGCTCAAGCTCGGCGCGCGCCTGCATCGAGACATCTTGCGCCCGCAGCCAGTCCGGCGAGCCGGTGGGAAGCGTCCGTTCGGCCGCCTGCGCGTTCTGCAGCGCCTCCCGAGGGCGGCCGCTCATGATCTGCTGCTCCGCACTGGCGAGCTGGGCACGGGGAATGTCGCCCTTCGAGCCATAGACCACGCCGAGCTGATACCAGGCGAAGGGGTTCTCCCGGTCCTTGGCGACAGCCGCGCGCAGCACCCGCTCCGCCTCATCGAAATTGCCGGCGTCCTCGGTCGCGATCAGCGCGTGGCCGAATGTGGCGGCGATCAGCGGCTCATTGCCGGTCAGCTGGGTCGCCCGGCGCAGCGCCTCGAGAGCTTCTCTCGGGCGGCCCGATTCGAGCAGCACCTGACCCTTGAGCTCCAGAAAATACGGATCATCCGGCGCGGTGGCGAGCAGCGCCTCCATCTCCGCCAGCGCATCATCGATGCGCGCGTCCTTGTGGTAGGCGTAGGCGCGGGCATACCGGGCCGGCACCCCGGTCATGTATTCGGGATAGGAGTTCAGCGTGTCCGCTGGCCTCGCGAGATAGCCATAGAGCTTGGCCTTGATCCGCTCGAACCGGCGCTGCTGGTCCGCGTCAGGCGGCACGTCCCACGCCGGGTCCTTCTCGTAATCACCCTGCAGCCGCGAGATACGGTCGCCCGACAGCGGGTGGCTGCGCGCATAGGTCTGCTCGTCATCCTGGCTGTAGCCGTAGCGGAATTCATAGTTCTGCAGCTTCTTGAAGAAGGCGATCGAGCCCTTCCCGGTGATGCCAGCGGCGGAGAGGTACTGGGCCCCGGCGGCATCGGCGCTGGCTTCCTGCGTGCGGGTGAAGGCGAGGAATGAGCCCATCGCCGCCTGCTGCCCCAGCGCCATCGCACCCATCGCCGCATCGCCTGCGCCCGCCAGCGCCGCTGCGATGCCGACCACCATCGAAAGAATGGTGATGTTGGTTGCCTTTCCCATCCCTTCATAGATGCGGATCACGTGCCCACCGGTAATGTGGCCGAGTTCGTGCGCCAGCACGCCCTGCACTTCATTGGCCGTGTCGGCGGCGTTGATCAGGCCGGAATGGACGTAGATCCGTTGCCCACCCGCAACGAAGGCGTTGATGGACGAATCATTGACCAGCACGACATCAACCGCGCCCGCCTGAAGGCCTGCCGCCTCGGCCAGCGGATCAACGAGCTCCTGCAGCAAGGCCTCTGTCTCCGCATCGCGCAGGATCGACTGCGCCGCAGCCGGCGTGGCGCCGAGCGTCAGCAGCGCGGTGAAGGCGAGCACATGGGCGAGCAGGCGAGGCAGGAGGCGCATCCGTTCAATGCTTACCCGATCGGGCGCTGAACAGGAACTGAAGCCGGGCCTGCAGGCGCTCTTGACCCAACCTCTGCCGCAGTGGGGACCTTCTCGACCGCGCGCACGATCTGCTCCGTCTCGCCACCTGGAGTGAAGCCGATGGCGCGTAGGAAGTCCTGGCCGCTCTCCCAGCTGTCGCCCAGCCATAGCGGCACTCCCGAAGCCTCGATCGTGGCGCGGGCGGCCAGCTCCTCGGGTGAGAAGGGCTGGCCTGCCGTGGTGCGGATGAAGACGGCGGCGACGCGGTCCGGATAATGTTCCACCGCGCTCGCATAGGCAGGCAGGTCACCTTGGGTGTCGTCGCCAATCAGGGCGAAGCGCAGGTCCGGATACATGGCGAGGATCGCGTCGATCTGGTGCCGTTTGTGCGCACCATGGCCGCTGGAGCCCAAGGTGGCCCGGTCAAAGCCCCAGTTGCGCAGCAATAGCGGGCCGAGCGGCAGGCCCTTCACGCGCTTGAAGGCGACAAGATAGGAGAACAGGTTCCACGGGCTGGACGAAACGTAGAAGAACGGTCGGTGCGTGGCCCGGGCCCGCTTGCCTGCGCGTACCTCGCGCGGCGGCAGCACCTCGCCGCCGCCGAGCGCGCCGTAGAAGGTGTCCGCTCCCGGAACGGCAATCCTCTGATCAGGAAGCTCCGCCAGGATGCGGCGCCAATTGCGTACGATGGAGCGGACGCCGCCGGTGATGCCCGTCTCGATGATCGTATCGTCGATGTCGGAGATGACCGCGAGCCGCCCTTCGGTGCCGGGGACCAGCACATGCGCCTCAACGCATTGCTCGCCGTCGCGATTGCGCCAGCGCAGAGTAACCGCCTCCCAGACGGGGTGTACCGGCAGATCGAGCTCCGGCTCCAGCAGAAGGTCGAAATGGACGAAGCCATCGCCGTCGCTCACCGCCTGCTTGCGCAGCAATGTGCGGTCCGGCCCCTCGAGCTCCAGCACCACCTCCACCCCCGGCGCTTCACGAGAGGCGAACTGCGAGAGCATCGTGCGAATGGCGCGGACGCGGCCGGCGCTGTCGAAGCCGGGCTTCGTGGAGCGCAGCGCGCGGGCAGACAGGACCAGCCGGCTGCGGCTGCGATAGCCGAAGAACGGCTGGATGCGGACCGGTGGCGTGCGGAACAGATCCATCGGCCGATCGGCTACACAGTGCGCGAAGGGAAGGATAGTCCGAAGCCGGCCGGATCAGCCCGCCAGCAGCTGCGCCGCTTTCTCCATCAAAGCCGCGTCCTGCGGCACCTCGCCCAACAACGCCGGGGCCTCCCCGGGCTGCCGGCGAATGATCGCCAGCGCGAATTCAGGGCCGAAGGAGGAGAGCGCGGTAATAGGCTGTGGCAGCAACGTCCGCAGTCTGTCCACCAGCTCCATGGGCAGGGTGAAGTCCTGTGCCTCGCTGTCCAGGAGCACCTCCTCGCAGGAGAGCATGTGTTTCGTCAGGTCCGTCGGCTGAGCGGCATCCGTGAACAGAAGATCGGGCGCATCGCCCGGGGAGGAGCCCGGCCCGTCCGCCCAATCCGTCAGCAAGGCGGCGGTGGAGGGCGTGCGGCGGCAAGCTGCCAATGGCTGCCCCGGCTCACGGAGCTCTCGGGCGGACTCGCTCTCTTCCTTCCAGTTCATCACCGCCAGCACGAAATCGATCGTGGCATCATCGCTGGAGAAGGGCAGCAGGATACCGCGATAGAGAACCATCGCGCCGCGCAGCCCGGTGAACGCCGCCTCGAACCCGGTAGGCGCGCGATTGAGAAGAACCGTCTCGTAGTGTGCGTCCAGTCGAGCGAGCAGCGAGCCTTCGGGTGCGTCGCACAGGCGCTGCAGAGTGCCTTCGCCTGCGCCACACTCCGCTGCGAGCCGCTCCCCCAGATAGGCAATAGCCGGAACCTGAGCAGGCGCCGAAACGTCGAGAAGCACGCTGTGCGCCGCGATGTCGCCGAGAATGCCTTTCGCCAGATCGGCGACACTGGGGAAGCGCCGCCGGTCCAGCATGCTGGCCCAGCAATTGTAGGCGCGCAGGTGCATGCGCCGGTCACGCGGTTGCGCCCGGCGATCGTCCGGCGCCGGCACCACCGGGATCCGGACGTGAGCATCAGCCGGTTCGCCGCCCACGGAGCTCCGCGCGGTCATTGCGCCGTCGTGGCGAATCGGTTCCATGCAGCGCCTCTTGAACTCCTGGGGGCTGCCATGTGGATCGGCTCGGTGAATTTCCGGTAAATCGAGATCGCGTCGCTGCCGTGCCCCGCGGTCGCCGCTGCCTCACTCGTCAGAGCATATAGCGCATGCGGATGGTCTGCCGCACGGGTGCCTGGCCGACCTCGAATGCTGCGGCGTCGAACCGCGGCGGGCCCATGCGAACCTTGGCATCCCGCGAAAAGCCGTAGCCTTCGCGCGGGATCATGCCCGCCGCCCGATCCGCCTGGCCATTGTCGTTCTCGTCATGCAACAGTGCGATCGCATAGCGGCCGGGGGCCACATGCTCGAAATCCAGCACGACGGTCCCGTCCGCCGGCACGACGAGGCGATAACTGCCCGAATCATCGCGGCAGCGGGGGAAGCGCTGCGCATCGGTCGTCATGCAGGCGCGGACCACCCCTTCATGGGAGCGAAGGCCGGTGACGGTGACCCTCACCTCGCCATTCGGTTCACCCGTCGCCCCCATCAGGGCGGGCGCGGTGATCAGCGCGCCCAGCGCGAGGAGAGGCCGCGATCGGTTCCGCAAAGACGATCCCAGAACCGGAAATACAGTCCGTAATTGCATCGATACTCGTCATGATGTCGCTGGTGGTGGGTGGCGGTTATCAGCCAACTTCCCAACCGCGAGTGAACGAGGGCGCGAGGAAACATCTCCCACCCCATGTGATTGGTGACGCCCATCAAGGTCATGATCGCCAGCACCAGGCCAAGCATGGCGACATGGATGGGGATGAGGAACACGAGGGCCGGGATCACCACAGCGCCCGTGAGCGCCTCGATCGGGTGGAAGCTCATCGCGGCCCAGGCGGTGGGCGGGCGGCTGGCATGGTGCACCGCATGGGCGAGGCGGAACCAGCGTGGTCGGTGCATCAGCCGATGCGTCCAGTAGAACCACGTGTCGTGGGCGAAGAGGTAAAGGAACAGCGAGAGGGGCAGATACCAGAGCGGATAGGCGCTCCAATCCTCGTAGATCCGGGTCCATCCCCGCTCCTGCCAGCCCCAGGCGACAATCCCGGCGGGGATGCCGTAGATGGCTGCCGAAGCGAGCGACCAGCCGATCTCCCGCCGGATCTGTGGATCCAGGCCGGTGTAAAGCCCGGGCCTGACCTTGCTTGTGGCGAGAGCGAAGGCGCCGCTTGTCAGCAGGTATCGCACTGCGACGATGGCGGTCATGGCGAGGGCCGAGAGCAGGATGCCGGTCAGCACAACGACCTCGCCAAAGCTGAACAATCAGGCGCGATGGCTGCGCGCAAGTACTCTTTGCATCCCCATAGCAACCGGGCCGCATCAGGTACGCAAGAGCTTGCGACAGGGGCGAAACGGCAGGTCATATGAGGAGGGGTGCTACCAGAAGCGGAGCCTTCACGACAGTTTGCATTCGAGCGAGCTGAGCGCGCATCGGCAATGCAACTGCGCTCAAGGACGATGCAGCGGACCTCAACGCGGCTGAACGGGTGCCGCAAGGGCGCTGCAATAGCGCGAATGGTACGCACGCCCCTCCACCGCCTGCTTAATCGAGCCCCTGGCCCCAGCTTGCGCAATGAGGGTCGAGCGCGACGAGCTGGCGGCGCAGCGCGGTGCGGGCGAGGCGTTCCACCTCCACCCGCCGCCGTGCGGCCGCCAGCGGATGGCTCGGTGCGGGGCGGACGATCTCCGCATCATATTCATCGGCCACGATGACGCCGCAGCAATCGGGCCGAAAATCCTGCCCTTCGAGACAGGCGCGGTCCAGTTCCGGCGGCAGGCCCCAGTAGAAGCGGTCGCAGAAATCGAGATAGTCTGGCCACTTGCCGTCGCCGAGCAGGTCGCTGCGCGCCGTCTTGATCTCGACGATCACGATCCGTCCCTTGGCATCCACGCCCATCAGGTCCGCCCTGCGGCCGTTGCGCAGCGGCATCTCGGCAAGTGCCCAAATGTCGTTGCGGGCGAACAGGCGGCAAATGCCCCGCGCCACCGCCGCCGCCCGCCTCTCCGGCAGAGGGTCAAGCGACACGGCGGCGAGGTGCGGGGAATCAGCCATGCCTTATGCTGGAACGAAGCTAGAACAAGGTCAAGCCTGGTTCCGGCAGCCCGGGCAGCCCCGGCGCCGGTCAGTCAATGCCGGCGAAGGGGTCGTCCTGCCCTTCCTCGTCCAGGCCGAGATCGATGTTCGCGCCATGATCCCCGGACACCAGCCGGTTGTTCTCCGAGCAGACATATTCGCGCATGGGGAAGGAATTATCGAGCCGGAAGGCGACCTTGGTCACGAACGGCGCGGTCAGCACTTCAGGATCCGTGATCGTGATCTCGTCGATCAGCTGACCGGGGGCCTGAAGATAGATGCGCTCCACCACGCGTGTCTGCTCGCTGTGGTTCACACCGGGGACAATGGTGGTGGACGGATGCAGGCCGACGGTTTCCACCACCAGCGTATCTCCCTCCCAATGCGCGATGGAGTTGCCGTTGAAGAACAGGTCCGGCTCTTCCGGGAGGGGTCGGCCGTCCGTGTAGAACCGGCGGACCTGGGAATAGGCTTCATGCAGCATCGTCACCTGACCGGGCGAGAACAGGATCTCGATCGGGTAGGGTTGCTGGATGATGCCCGGAATACCCGGCGGCAGGCACTGTGCCTGCTGTTCCTGATTCGGGCCATTCTCGCGAATCGATTCGGTGTAGGCATCGAATTTCGCCTGCGCCTCAGGGGTAAGGGCCGGGCGGGCGGCTGAGCGTCCGCCGAAAAGCAGCGTCCAATCCGGATACCAGATGCCGGTCCAGTCCGGCAGCTGGAGCACGTCCTGATAGGCGGTGGCGCGCGGCGGCGTGAAATCGGCGGGCGGGGCCTGCTGGGCCTGGGGCGCGCCGCCCTCCTGCGCCTGCGCGGCCGGGGCAGTCGCCAAGCCCAGGCCCATGCCGAACACCAGCGCAGCTGCGCCAAATCGTCTCATCATCCCCTCCAATTCGGATCTTCCTTTTGTGGCAGCCTGTGGTGCAAAGTTGATTCAGTCAAGCTGCGGGTTGATTCTGCCCACCTGTTGCTGGCAATGTGTGTCGGCAGATCCCCTGCGCATCAAGTGCGCGGAGGAAAGGAGAGGTCATGAAGAAGAATTTTACGATCGGCGCTGCTGTTGCAGGCGCAATAGCGTTGGCCGCGGTCGCGTTGCCGAGTTCCGCGCACCATTCGACGGCGATGTTTGCCTGGGGCGAATCCAAGCCGCTGACCAACATGACAGTAGAGCGGTGGGAATGGACGAATCCCCACACCTTCCTCTACGCTCGCGATGCCGACGGAAATCGTTGGGCGTTCGAGGGGATGAGCCCGAATCACCTTGTTCGCTATGGCTGGTCTCGCCGTTCGCTGACGCCAGGTGACAAAATCAACCTCACCTACTACCCGCTGCGCGACGGGCGCCGCGGGGGGTTCAACGTCACCGTCACGAAGTCCGGCAAGACGCTGAACCAGTTTGGCGAGGGCGGCTCGGTCCAGGACCAGGCGCGGGCGGTGCGCAACTAGCGGTTTTGCGGGGCCAGCGGTTTTCTTGCCGCTGCCTCCCAGAGTGGTTGCCGAGCAGGAGGCTCTGCCGTCGCAGGCGTGGCTAAGCCGGAGCTGCAAGGGCTGCGTTGCGGCTCCGATCGTGGCGACGAGGAGCGGCGCCCCCATCTGGCTGAGGCGCGATGGCAGCATGTCGTCGCTCCAAAAAAAAGGCCGGCCCGGATGACTCCGGAGCCGGCCCTTCGTCCTGCTGGCCAGATTAGCGGGTCGCTTCCTCGACGCCGCCCGTCACCGCATCGGTATCGCCTTCGGCCGAATCCTCGATGTTGTCGGCCTGGGCTTCCATGGCGTCCGCCTGCGCATCCGTGATCGCGCCAGTATCCTCGAGCGTGTCGGCCTGATCCTCGATGGCCTCTGCGTTCTCCTCAGCCGCCTCTTCAGACGGGCTGTCGCAGGCCGCCAGAGCGAGGCCGAGGGCAGTGGCCGAGGCCAGCGCGATAAGCTTTTTCATCATGTTTCCCCTTTGCATTGAAGGCGGGCCGGTGCCCGCCTGTTGAGCCCGCCTGGCGCCCTCGCGCTTGTTACTGCGCGGAATCCGGCCGAAGCAGGTTCACCGCCAGCAGCAGGCCGGCGGATCCGGTAAGCGCGATGAGCAGGGCATCGACATTGTAGGTGCCCCCCAGCAGGTCACTGGTCCCGACGAGCGGCGTCACCACAAGGCCCGCGACCAGCGAGCCGAGAATCCCTATCGCGCAGTTGAACAGGGTGCCTCTTCGATCGTCCGTTCGCGTGATGATTGCGGCGAGCCAGCCTAAAATGCCGCCTGCAACTATCAAGAAAATCAAACCCACGGACCTCGCCCTCTACACTCCAACTGACCGACAACTGAAGATCGGCGCGTCCGGTTCCAAAATTTCCCACAAATGTTAATGGAAAACGGCCTGCGCTGTTGTCTAGCCGAAGGTCAGCCAGAGAAGGGCCGCCCCACCGATGACGATCCGGTACCAAGCGAAAGGCGCGAAGCCGCGGCGGCTGACGTAAGCGACGAAGGCCCGGATGACGACAAGCGCGGTCAGAAAAGCCGCTGTGAAACCAAGCGCGATCTCTCCCCACCCGATGGCGGCCTCGCCCGCAAAGAGGGCGGGATCGTCCAGGATCTTGACGGTGGCCGCGCCCAGCATGGTGGGTACGGCGAGGAAGAAGGAAAACTCGGCCGCCGTCTTGCGCCCCACTCCCATGGCCAGCGCACCCAGAATGGTGGAGGCCGAGCGGCTGGTGCCGGGAACCATCGCGAGGCACTGGAAGAAGCCGATTGCGAGAGCGGTGCGCATCGGCATGTCGGCCACCCCCTTGTCATCGCGCGGGCGGACATGCCGCTCCACGAAGAGGATCGCGATGCCGCCAAGCACCAGCGCGACCCCGACGACGCGGGGGCTCCCCAGCATCGTGTCGATCGCATCCTTTGCGAAGAGGCCGATCACAGCCGCGGGCAGGAAGCCAAGCAGGACGTTCCGGACAAAGCGAATGGAGCGTGGCTGCGCTCGCAGCAGTCCTATCCCTGTGTCCCAGAACACGCGCCAGTAGGTGACTACTACGGCCAGGATCGCACCCAACTGGATGACGACGTTGAACTGCGCCCATTGCGCGGGGTCGTAGCCGAAGAAGGCCTGAGCGAGGATCAGGTGCCCGGTCGAGGAGACGGGGAGGAATTCGGTCAACCCTTCCAGGATGCCGAGCAGAATAGCGCTAAGGGTCGTTCCCATGCGCGCCTGTTGGAGGACGAGGCGGCGAAGTCAAGCGCCTGTTCGCAGACGCAATATCGCCGCCCCGCGCAGCTTACCAGATGTGCACGCGCTCTTCCGGCGGCAGGTAGAGCTCGTCATCCGGCGTGACGTTGAACGCCTTGTACCACGCGTCATTGTTGCGCACGACGCCGTTCACCCGGAAGTATTCGGGCGAGTGCGGGTCCGTCAGCATCTGCTGGCGCATCGCCGCCTCGCGGCTGGATGAGCGCCAGACCTGCGCCCAGGAGAGGAAGAAGCGCTGGTCGCCCGTGAGGCCGTCGATCACCGGCGCCTCCTGCCCGTTCAGCGACATGCGATAGGCGCGGTAGGCAAGACTGAGGCCGCCGACATCGCCGATATTCTCGCCCAGGGTCAGGCGCCCGTTCACGCAGGTCTTGCCTTCGTCGAAGGGGCAGTACTGGTCGTACTGCGCGGCGAGTTTGTCGCCCAGGCTGGTGAAGCGGGCGAGGTCGGTCTCTGCCCACCAATTGCGCAGCGTGCCCGTACCGTCGCTCTTGGCCCCTTGGTCGTCGAAGCCGTGGCCGATCTCGTGCCCGATCACGGCGCCGATGCCGCCGTAGTTCACCGCCGGATCGGCATCCGGGCTGAAGAACGGGGGCTGCAGGATCGCGGCGGGGAACACGATCTCGTTGAAGGTGGGGTTGTAATAGGCGTTCACCGTCTGGGGCAGCATGCCCCATTCGGTGCGGTCCACCGGCTTGCCCAGCCTGCTGCGATCATCCTCCAGCTGCCACGCCATCGCGCGGACCTGGTTGCCGAGGGCATCGCCGGCGCGGATCTCCAGCCCTTCATAGGTCTCGAACTCGTCCGGATAGCCGATCTTGGGCGTGAACGCGTCCAGCTTGGCCATCGCCTCCTGCTTGGTGGCGGCGCTCATCCAGTCGTTTTCTTCCAGGCTGGCGGCGAGCGCCTTGCGCAGATTGGCGACGAGGTCATCCATCGCCGCCTTGCTTTCAGGCGGGAAGTAGCGCTCCACATAAAGCTGGCCGAGCTGCTCACCCAACTGGCCCTGCGCCGCATCGATCGCGCGCTTCCAGCGGGGGCGCTGCTCCTCCTGCCCGTTCAGCAGCTTGCCGTAGAGGGCAAAGCTCGCCTCATCGAAGCGGCTGGGGAGGACGGCGGCATGGCTGGAGAGGAATTGGGCGGCCATGAAAGCCTTGATCGTGGCGAGATCGCTGCGGGTCAGCAGCTCCATCATCGCGGGCAGGCCGCCGCCGATCGAGTTCAGCTGGCGAGCGGTGAGGCCGAGCTGGGCGACCTCCTCGCTGGTCGGCGGCAATTGCGGGGCGAGGAAGGTGTTCAGCGACCCGAAGCCCGCCTCATCCAGCAGCCTTGCCGTCGGGAAGGAGGGGGCGAGCGCCTCCAGTTCCTGCCGGCTCAGCTTGTTGTAGGTGAGATCGCGGTTGCGCAGCATCGCCCGATCCCATTCGATCAGCGCGACCTGGTGCTCGAACGAATAGACCGCCTCCGCCGCGGCGCGCGGATCGGCGTAGCCCAATTCACCGAACAGGAAGGAGAGGTAATCCTTGTAAGCGGCCTGGATCTGCCGGCTGCGCTCATCATCCCCAAGGTAGTAGTCGCGGCTGGGCAGGCCCATCGCATCAAACCCGACGCTGACGATGTAGCTGTTGGGGTCCTTCGAATCGACCGTCACCCTCGCCGCCACCGGAGACGGCAGGCCGGCCTTGGGGAACAGGGCAACGAGCGAGGCGAGATCGGGCGCGGCGAAAATCGACTGCAGGTAAGGCTGCGCGGGAGCAAGGCCAGCCGCCTCGATCGCCTGGGTGTCGAGGAAGGAATTGTAGGCGTCCAGAATCCGCCGCTCGGCTGAACCGGCCGCCGGGTTGCTGGCGGCCAACTCCGTGACCAGCTTTTCGACATCGGCGGTCGATTTCTCGCGGAGGATGTGGAAGGCGCCGAAGCGGCTGAATTCCGGCGGAATCGGGTTCTCGCGCACCCACTTGCCGTTAACGTAGGCGAAGAAGTCGTCGCCCGGCTCCACCGCCGGATCGATCAAGGCAGGGTCGACGCCCCAGGTGCCGAAGCTCATGGTCGGGACCGGCGCGCGCTCTTCCTGAGCGGTTGCTGGCAATGCGACGGCAAGGGCGGCGGCGGAAACGCCTATGGCAAGTACATGGCGGAGCATGGGGGCAGTAGATCCTTCGATGGCGGGCGCAGAGGCGCGCTGATCGCTCTCCCTAGCCCGGCTGCGTCAACGCAAGGCGCTGTTCGTCGGTTTCATTTGTGACTTGATCGATTAACAACCGATGAGACAAAGGAAAAGGGGGCGCTTAGGCCGTCGCCACATCCTCGAACTGAAGCGCTGCGAGGTGGGCGTAGAGACCACCGGCGGCGATCAGCTGCGGATGGGTGCCCTGCTCCACGATATGCCCGTGCTCCATCACCACGATCCGGTCCGCCGCGCGCACAGTGGCGAGACGGTGGGCGATGACAAGCGTGGTGCGGTTATGCATGAGCCGCTCCAGCGCCTCCTGCACCAGCCGCTCGCTTTGCGCATCGAGGGCGCTGGTTGCCTCGTCCAGCAGCAGGATGGGTGAATCGCGGAGGATGGCGCGGGCGATGGCCACGCGCTGGCGCTGTCCGCCCGAGAGCCGAGCGCCGCCTTCCCCAAGGAAGGTGTCGAGCCCGTCCGGCAGGTCGCGCAGGAAATCCTCCGCATTGGCGGCGCGGGCGGCGGCCCAGATCTCCTCCTCGCTCGCTTCCCATGCGCCGTAGCGAAGATTGTCGCGCGCGTTGGCGGCGAACAGAATCCCTTCCTGCGGCACCAGTGCCATCCGGCGGCGGATCTCCGCCGGGTCCGCCTGGGTCATCGGAACTCCGTCCAGTCGAACGGTGCCCGCCTGAGGATCATAGAACCGCTCGGCCAGCTGGAAGACGGTGGACTTGCCCGCACCGGAGGGCCCGACGAGCGCCACCGTCTCGCCCGGCTCCACCGTCAGGGTGAAATTGAGCAGGGCGGGCGCATCGGGCCGCGTCGGATAGCGGAAGGTGACGTTCTGGAAAGACAGGCTGCCGCGCGCCGGTTGCGGCAGGGCCAGAGGCCGCGCGGGCGGAGCGATGGCCGGCCTTTCCCGCAGAAGCTCCTCCAGCCGTTCAGCGGAACCGGCGCCGCGCAGCAGCTCTCCATAGACCTCGGCAAGAGCGGCGAGCGCGCCGGCAACGAGCACGCCGGTGAGAACGAAGGCCGCGATCGTGCCGCCGGACAAGGTACCCTCGACCACCTGGATCGCGCCGCGCCACATCAAGGCGGTGACGGAGCCGAAGATGAACCAGATCACCATCGCCGTCATCATCGCGCGCAGCCGGACACGACGTTGCGCCGTCTGGAAGGTGCGCTCCACCGCGGAGGCGAAGCGTGCCCGCTCCCGCGCTTCCTGGTTGAAGCCCTGCACGATCTTCATCGCGCCGAGCACTTCCGCGATGTGAGAGCCGACCTCGGCCACCCTGTCCTGGCTTTCGCGCGAGACACGCCGCACCCGGCGGCCGAACCAGATCAGCGGCAGCAGCACGAGCGGCACGGCGATGAGGAGAAGCGCGGTGAGCGAGGGGGCGAGCACCAGCAGGTAGGCGATGCCGCCGACCACCATGATCAGATTGCGCAGTGCGACGGAGATGGTGACGCCCACCACCTGTTCGATCTGCGCGGTGTCGGCCGTCATGCGGCTGGCGATCTCCGTCGGGCTGTTATGCTCGAAGAAGGCGGGCGACAGGCGCAGCAGGTTGTTCTGCACGGCGAGGCGGATGTCCGCGACCACGCGCTCCCCCAGAAGAGTGACGAAATAGTATCGCGCCGCCGTGCCGATCGCGAGCACGGTGACGATCAGGAACAGGTAGCGGAACCAGCGGGCGATCTCGTCCGGGTTGGTGCCCTGGGTGAAGCCGCGGTCGATGATCAGGCGGAAGCCTGCGGGGATCGCCAGCGTCGCCGCCGCCGTGACCGTCAGCGCCAGCAGCGAAAGCGCCACCTGGCCTGGATAGCGGCCTGCCGCGCGAAGGATCATCGCCAACGGGCCGAGGCTGGTGGCGGGTTCGACTTGTGGGGAGTTTGAGGCCCGGGCCATGGCGGGCCGCCTAGCCCAAGTGCCGGCCTGAATGAAGTGCGTAAGTCTGCGGCGCGATTTGGCGCAGTGCGGTATGACGCCTATATACAGGGCATGCAGGAACGGGTTGTTCACTCCTGCAGTTTAGGCGGAGCGGGGCAGCCGACAGGGATTATCGAGTGATCTACGACGCTTATGAGATGCAGCGGTCGCTGCTCAACACTGCGAGCAGCTGGGCCTCCATCGGCGCGCAGCTCCTCAACAATCCCGCTCTTCCCCTCGGCTATTTCGGGATGGGCCCGGTGGTGGCGAGCGCGCTGCAGGTGTTCGCCGGCTTTTACGAGGAGCACGGCAAGCCTGAGTTCGGCATCGACACGGTTGCGGTGAACGACAACGATTTCGTGGTTCATGAGCAGGTCGTGCTCGAAAAGCCTTTCGGCGCGCTGCGGCACTTCCGGCGCGAGGGCCTGCCCGAGGACGCGCCCAAGCTGCTGATCGTCGCGCCGATGAGCGGGCACTATGCCACGCTGCTGCGCGGCACCGTGGCGCGGATGGTGGAGAACCAGGAGGTCTGGATCACCGACTGGGCCGACGCGAAGATGGTCCCGCTCGACAAGGGGCGCTTCGATCTGGACGACTATATCGACTACCTGATCGAGTTCCTGCGCTTCATCGGCGAGGACACCCACATGCTGGCCGTGTGCCAGCCTTCCGTCCCCGCCTTCGCGGCGGCGGCGGTCATGGGGGCGGAGCGCGATCCGTGCCGCCCTTCCTCACTGACGATGATGGGCGGCCCGATCGACACGCGCGCCAGCCCGACCTCGGTCAACGACGTGGCGATGGACCGGCCGCTGAGCTGGTTCCGCAACAATGTCATCGCCACCGTCCCGTTCAATTATCCGGGCGCCGGGCGGCAGGTCTACCCAGGCTTCCTGCAGCTGGCCGGGTTCATCTCCATGAACCTGCAAAGCCACATGATGAGCCATTACGAGATGTTCAAACACCTGACGCTGGGCGATCAGGAGAGCGCGGCGGGCACCAAGAAGTTCTACGACGAATATCTGTCGGTTTGCGACATGACCGCCGAGTTCTACCTGCAGACGATCGAGCATGTCTTCCAGAAGCACTCCCTGCCTAGGGGCCAGTTCGTTCATCGCGGCAAGCCGATCGATCCGGACGCGATCCGCGACACGGCGCTGTTGGCGATCGAGGGGGAGCGCGATGACATTTCCGGCATCGGCCAGACCCGCGCCGCGCTGGACCTGGCCGAGCACCTGCCGCCGGCAAAGAAGAAGTACTACCTCGCCCGCGAGGTAGGGCACTACGGCATTTTCAACGGCAGCAAGTGGCGCAGCCGCATCGCCCCGGTCGTGGAGGAATGGATGCGTGCGCACAGCCAGCAGGCGGCCAGTAGCGTCGCCAGCCCTGTCACGACCTGACCGATCTCCCGGGTAGCCGCCGGCGCCACGCATCAATCGACAAGCCTGCTGCCGCTGTAGGCGGTTAAAGCAGGCCTATCTTGCAAAAAATCCTTCCTGTCGTCATGGAGCGGCATCGCGACATTTTCGAATGCACTCCACAGAGGGTGAGTCGCGCTTCGTTGCCGCCTGCAGCGCGCTACGGGGCGAGGCGTCGAACCGGACCGAGACAGGAAGATCAAGGCATTGACCGAGTACCCAGCGCCCCAGGGCCTTTACGATTCGCGCAACGAACATGATGCCTGCGGTGTGGGTTTCGTCACCCACATTAAAGGCAGCAAGTCGCACGCAATCGTCACCCAGGCGCTGGAGATTCTGGCCAATCTAGACCATCGCGGCGCCGTGGGCGCGGACCCGCTGCTGGGCGATGGCGCGGGTATCCTGATCCAGATTCCTGACCAGCTCTACCGCAAGTGGGCGGAAGGCCAGGGGCTGACCTTGCCACCGCCGGGCGATTACGCCGTGGCGATGTGCTTCCTGCCGCAGGACGAGGCGGCTCGGACCTTCATCACCGGCCAGTTCGAGAAGTTCATCGCCAAGGAGGGCCAGCAGCTGATCGGCTGGCGCGATGTTCCGGTGACGCAGGATGGGCTCGGCAAGGCGGTCCTCGCCTCCATGCCGGTGATCCGCCAGTGCTTTATCGGCCGCGGCGCCAATTGCGCGGACCAGGAGGCGTTCGAGCGCAAGCTGATCGTCATCCGCAAGCAGACGCAGAACCCGCTGGCTGCCCTGGCGGAAAAGCACGGCATGCCCGCGCTGACGCAGCTCTACATGCCGAGCTTCTCCAGCCGCACCGTCGTGTACAAGGGCCTGCTGCTGGCGAACCAGGTGGGCAGCTTCTACGACGATCTGCGCGACCCTGACTGCACCAGCGCGCTGGGCCTCGTGCACCAGCGCTTCTCCACCAACACCTTCCCGAGCTGGAAGCTGGCGCACCCGTACCGGTTCCTCGCTCACAATGGCGAGATCAACACGGTTCGCGGCAACGTGAACTGGATGAACGCGCGCCGGCGCACGATGGAATCGCCGCTGCTGGGGGCGGACCTCGACAAGCTGTGGCCGATCATCCCGCACGGCCAGTCCGACACCGCCTGCCTCGACAACGCTCTCGAGCTGCTGGTGATGGGCGGCTACTCGCTGGCCCATGCGATGATGATCCTGATGCCGGAAGCGTGGGCGAAGGACCCGCTGATGGATCCGGCGCGCAAGGCGTTCTACGAATATCATGCCGCCTTGATGGAGCCGTGGGACGGGCCGGCTGCGGTCGCCTTCACCGATGGCCGGCAGATCGGCGGCACGCTGGACCGCAACGGTCTTCGCCCGGCGCGCTTCTGCGTCACGAAGGACGACCTGTGCGTCATGGCCTCCGAAAGCGGCGTACTGCCCTTCGCGGAGGAGGACATCATCCGCAAGTGGCGCCTGCAGCCCGGCAAGATGCTGCTGATCGACCTCGAGCAGGGGCGGATCATCGAGGATGCTGAGCTCAAGGCTCAACTCGCTGAGGCTGAGCCGTACGAAACGTGGCTGAAGCAGACGCAGTACAACCTCAAGGATCTCGAAGCGATCGAGAGCGATGCGGAGGCGGTGCGCCAGGCGGCGCTCGCCGATGCGTCCAGTCTGCTCGATCGCCAGCAGGCGTTCGGCTACACGCAGGAGGACGTCTCCAAGTTCCTTGAGCCGATGGCGGTGCAGGGGGACGATCCGATCGGCTCGATGGGCACCGACACGCCCATCGCGGTGCTGTCGCGCCGCAGCCGGCTGCTCTACGACTATTTCAAGCAGAACTTCGCGCAGGTCACCAATCCGCCGATCGACCCGATCCGCGAGGAACTGGTGATGAGCCTGACCTCCATGATCGGGCCGCGCCCGAACCTGCTCGGCCATGATGCCGGCACGCACCGGCGGCTGGAGGTGGATCAGCCGATCCTGACCAACAAGGACGTGGAGAAGATCCGCTCCGTCGAGGCCAGCCTCGATGGCGCCTTCCGCACCGCGACGATCGACATCACCTGGGACGCCGCGACGGGCGCGGACGGGCTGGAGATGGCGATCAAGGAGATGTGCTGGGCCGCGACCGAGGCGGTGCTGCAGGATCGCAACATCCTGATCCTGTCCGACCGCGCGCAGAGTGCCGACCGCATCGCCATCCCCGCGCTGCTCGCCACCGCCGCTGTGCACCATCACCTGGTGCGCCAGGGCCTGCGCATGCAGACGGGCCTCGTCGTCGAGACGGGCGAGGCGCGCGAGGTGCACCATTTCTGCGTGCTGGCAGGCTACGGCGCGGAAGCGGTCAACCCCTACCTCGCCTTCGAGACCCTGGAGCAGATCCGCGCGGAGAAGGTGCCGGATCTCGATCCGGAGGTCGCGGCCAAGAACTACATCAAGGCGCTCGGCAAGGGCATCCTGAAGGTCATGTCCAAGATGGGCATCTCCACCTATCAGTCCTATTGCGGTGCGCAGATCTTCGATGCGATCGGCCTGTCCAGCGCCTTCGTCGACAAGTACTTCACCGGCACCGCCACCACCATCGAAGGCATCGGCCTGCGCGAAGTGGCCGAGGAAGCGGTGCGCCGCCACTCCGCCGCCTATGGTGACGACCCGGTCTACGAGAAGATGCTGGACGTTGGCGGCATGTACCAGCTGCGCCTGCGCGGCGAGGACCATGCCTGGACGGCGAACACCGTCGCCAATCTGCAGCACGCGGTGCGTGGCAACAACTTCAAGAACTACGAGGAGTTCGCCCGCTCCATCAACGAGCAGTCCGAGCGGCTGCTGACCATCCGTGGCCTGATGGAGCTGAAGAAGGCGGACAAGCCGCTGGACATCTCGGAAGTCGAGCCGGCGTCGGAGATCGTGAAGCGCTTCGCTACCGGCGCGATGAGCTTCGGCTCCATCAGCCGTGAGGCGCACACCACGCTGGCCATTGCGATGAACCGCATCGGCGGACGCTCGAACACGGGCGAGGGTGGTGAGGAAGCGGACCGATTCCAGCCGCTGCCGAACGGCGATTCCATGCGCAGCCGCATCAAGCAGGTGGCGAGCGGCCGCTTTGGCGTGACGACCGAATACCTCGTCAATTCGGACGACATCCAGATCAAGATGGCCCAGGGCGCGAAGCCCGGTGAAGGCGGCCAGCTGCCCGGCCACAAGGTCGACAAGGTGATCGGCAAGGTCCGCCACTCGACGCCAGGCGTGGGGCTCATCAGCCCGCCGCCGCACCATGACATCTACTCGATCGAGGATCTGGCGCAGCTGATCCACGACCTGAAGAACGTGAACCCGGTCGCGCGAATCTCCGTGAAGCTGGTTTCGGAAGTGGGTGTCGGCACGGTCGCCGCTGGCGTTTCCAAGGCCCGGGCGGATCACGTGACCATCTCCGGCTACGAAGGTGGGACCGGCGCTTCGCCGCTGACGTCGCTGACCCATGCCGGCTCCCCTTGGGAGATCGGCCTTGCCGAGACGCAGCAGACGCTGCTCCTGAATGATCTGCGCAGCCGGATCGCGGTGCAGGTCGATGGCGGGCTGCGCACCGGACGTGACGTGGCCATCGGCGCGCTGCTCGGCGCGGACGAGTTCGGTTTCGCCACCGCGCCGCTGATCGCCGCCGGCTGCATCATGATGCGCAAGTGCCACCTCAACACCTGCCCGGTGGGCGTGGCGACGCAGAACCCGGAGCTGCGCAAGCGCTTCACCGGCCAGCCCGAGCACGTCATCAACTACTTCTTCTTCGTTGCGGAAGAGCTGCGCCAGATCATGGCCGAGATGGGTTTCCGGACGGTCGAGGAGATGATTGGGCGCGTGGATCGCATCGACATGCGGCGCACGGTCAACCACTGGAAGGCGCAAGGCGTGGACCTCTCGCGCGTCCTGCATCAGGTGCCTCTGGCCGAAGGCGCGACGCTGCGCCACATGCAGGAGCAGGATCACGGCCTTGCCGCTGCGCTGGACAATGAGCTGATCGAAGCGGCCGAGGGTGCAATCGAGCGGGGCGAGACCATCGTGCTCGACCGAGAGATCCGCAACGTGAACCGCACCGTGGGCGCCATGCTTTCGGGCCGGATCGCCCAGCGTCACGGCCATGCCGGGTTGAAGCCGGAGCAGCTTCGGATCAACTTCACCGGCGTTGCCGGGCAGAGCTTCGGCGCCTGGCTGGCTCATGGCGTGACGCTCGACTTGGTGGGCGATGCCAACGACTATGTCGGCAAGGGCCTGTCCGGCGGCCGCGTGATCGTCCGCCAGCCGGCGAACGTGCTGCGAGAGCCGACCGAGAACATCATTGTCGGCAACACCGTGCTGTACGGCGCCATCGCGGGCGAGGCCTACTTCAACGGCGTCGCGGGCGAGCGGTTCGCGGTTCGCAACTCCGGCGCTGTCGCGGTGGTCGAGGGCACCGGTGATCATGGCTGCGAATACATGACGGGCGGCGTCGTGGCGGTACTCGGCCGCACGGGACGCAACTTTGCGGCCGGCATGTCGGGCGGTGTGGCCTACGTCTATGACGAGGACGGCGCCTTCCGCGACCGTTGCAACCTCGCGCAGGTCGATATCGAGCCAATTGCAAATGAGCGCGATGAGGAGGATGGCAGCCTTGGTGGTCTTGGCCGTCCGCAGCAGCGCGGGCGCGGGGTCGACGATGCTGGCATGGGTGACATGCTGCGACACGACGCGGAACGGCTGCGCATCCTCGTGGAGCGGCACAAGCTGCACACCGGCTCGCAACGCGCCGCCGAGTTGCTCGACAATTGGGATCAGGCGCTCACACGCTTCGTCAAGGTCATGCCGCGCGACTACCGGCAGGCGCTGCGCCTGCTCGAAGCCGAGCGCGAAGAGGCGGCGTCCGTCGCCGCGGAATAAGGGTCACACAGGACAATGGGCAAGGAAACCGGCTTCCTCGAGATCGACCGGCAGGATCGCACCTATGCCGATCCCAAGGAGCGCATCGGGCACTACAAAGAGTTCGTGATCCCGCACAGCGAGGAGGGCCTGAAGAACCAGGCTGCCCGCTGCATGAACTGCGGCATCCCGTACTGTCACAACGGTTGTCCGGTGAACAACATGATTCCGGACTGGAACCATCTGGTCTATGAAAGTGACTGGAAGGACGCGGTCGAGAACCTGCACTCGACCAACAACTTCCCGGAGTTCACCGGCCGGGTGTGCCCCGCCCCGTGCGAGGCGGCCTGCACGCTCAACATCATCGACCAGCCCGTCACGATCAAGAGCATCGAATGTGCGATCGCCGATCGCGGCTGGAAGGAAGGCTGGACCGCTCCGCGCCCTCCCAAGCACAAGACCGGCAAGAGCGTGGCGGTGGTCGGCTCTGGACCGGCCGGCATGGCATGCGCCCAGCAGCTCGCGCGAGCCGGCCATTCGGTGACCGTTTTCGAGAAGTCGGACCGTGTCGGCGGACTGCTCCGCTACGGCATCCCCGACTTCAAGATGGAAAAGCACCTGATCAACCGGCGCGCGGTGCAGATGGAGGCGGAGGGAGTCACCTTCAAAACCAGCACCGAAGTGGGCGTGGACGTTTCGATCAAGTCTCTCCGGGAGAACTTCGATGCGATCGTGCTTGCCGGGGGGGCCGAGCTGGCCCGGCCGCTCGATATTCCGGGCGCTGAAATGCCGGGTGTTCGGCTGGCGATGGAGTACCTGACCCAGCAGAACAAGCGCAATGCGGGCGACGACGAGCAGCGCGCCGCGCCGCGCGGCACCATCACCGCCACGGGCAAGGACGTGCTGGTGATTGGCGGCGGCGACACCGGTTCCGACTGCGTGGGTACCGCCAACCGGCAGGGCGCGCGCAGCGTCACCCAGATCGAGATCATGCCCAAGCCGCCTGAAATGGAGGACAAGGCTCTCACCTGGCCCAACTGGCCGATGAAGCTGCGCACCTCCACCAGCCACCAGGAAGGCGTGAACCGCGACTGGGCGGTGCTGACCAAGGAAGTGGTGGGCGAGAACGGCACCGTCACCGGGCTGAAGTGCACGCGCATCGAGTGGGTCGAAGGCCGCATGCAGGAGATCCCGGGCAGCGAGTTCGTGATCCCGGCGGACCTGATCCTGCTTGCGATGGGTTTCCTCGGGCCGAAGAAGACCGGCATGCTGGAGCAGTCCGGCGTCGCATTGACCGATCGGGGCGCTGTCGCGGCCGATACGGTCAGCTATCGCACAAGCGAAGACATGATCTTCGCGTGCGGCGACATGCGCCGGGGGCAGTCTTTGGTGGTCTGGGCAATCCGCGAGGGCCGCCAGGCTGCTCGCGCGGTTGACGAGGCGCTGATGGGGGTGAGCGAGTTGCCGCGCTGAAGCGCAGGGCTCGCCGTCCACTCCAGACCGGCGGGTGACTTCACCCGCCGCAGTCGCCCTTAGACTTCCTCGTCGTCTAGCGCCGAAATGGCACGGTCTAGCAGGGACAGGAGCTTTGCCATGTCCGCCGCGCCCAAGGCGTCGCGGATTGGCTGCTCCTCCGGCCCGACAGCGGCGAAGAGCCTTTGCATCACCTCTTCGCCCTCGCGCGTAACCGAAAGGCTGTTTCGCCGCCGGTCGGCCGAGGAGCGATCACGCCCTGCAAGTCCGCGGTTCTCCAGCTGATCGACGATCCCCACAAGGGCCGATTTGTTGATCCCCGCGCGGCGGGCCAGCGCGGCCTGAGAGCTGCCTGGATTGGCTGCGATCAGCGCCAGCACCGTCAGCGAGCCGGTCGGAAGCTCATAAGGAGCGGAGGCGGCGATGGAGCGGGCGGTCAGCGCATTGCGCAGCAATCGCACGCGAGGCCCTACCGATTCGGCGAGGAGGCCCCATTCCAGTTCCTTGCGACGACGGCCGCTTGTCTTCTTCATCGTCAGTCGGTCGCACCGTGGAGCGGGTTTTGCAACATCTCTTGTAACGAAGCGCCCGTCACCACTCGATCCTCCCCCGTCCGTTCGCCTCCAGAAAAGCATTGGCGCGGCTGAAAGGGCGGGAGCCGAAGAACCCGCCATGAGCGGACAATGGGCTCGGATGAGGAGAGGTGAGGACAAGGTGGCGTCCACTTCCCTCGCCGGCAGTCAAGCCCGGCACCCGCGCCGCCTTCGCCCTGGCATGATTGCCCCACAGGATGAACACAGTCGGTTCCTCACGCGCCGCAACGGCCGCCACCAGTGCATCCGTGATCGGGTCCCATCCTCGCCCGGCGTGGCTGCCCGCTCGCCCCGCCTCCACGGTCAGTGCATTGTTGAGCAGCAGCACGCCCTGTCGTGCCCATCGCTCCAGATTGCCGCACGGCCCCGCGCGGACGCCACAATCCGCTTCCAGCTCGCGATAGATGTTGGCGAGGGAAGGCGGCAGGCGAACTCCCTCGCGCACGGAGAAGGCGAGGCCATGCGCCTGTCCTGGTCCGTGGTAGGGGTCCTGCCCCAGGATCACGGCCCGCACTTGCTCCAGCGGGGTCAGCTCGAGCGCGCGAAGTCGCTCGCCGCGTGGCGGGTAGATGCTTTTGCCCGCCTGTTCCTCCTGCGCCAGCCAACCGCCGAGCCGCCGCGCTTCCGGCTTTTGCAGCACCGGCGCCAGAACCTGTCGCCAGCTGTCGGGGATGCACTCGTTCATGGCCATCGGATTTACGAACTCCGGGGCGGGCGGGCCAGCGGCCACCGCTCATCTTTCCCCAATCCCTTCCAGCGAGCTAGGTCGCTCTCTGCCATTGCAAGCAGAGAGTCTGGACCCTAAGTGCTGCCGCTCATGGCCGTCTATTTCCACGAAGAAGATCTGCCCGCAGGCGTGCTCGCACCGGGTCCTGTCGCCGTCGATACGGAGACTATGGGTCTCATCACGCCGCGCGACCGACTGTGCGTGGTGCAGATCAGCGACGGCAAGGGCGACGAGCACCTTGTCCGCTTCGGCGTCAACAGCCGCTATGACGCGCCGGAGCTGAAGGCGGTTCTCGCCGACCCCGCGCGGGTGAAGCTCTATCACTTCGCGCGCTTCGATCTTGCGGCGATCGAGTATTATCTCGGCGTTACGGCGGCGCCGGTGTTCTGCACCAAGATCGCGAGCAAGCTGACGCGCACCTACACCGATCGTCACGGTCTCAAAAACCTGATCAATGAACTGCTGGGCGAAGACATTTCGAAGCAGCAGCAATCGAGCGACTGGGGTGCTCCCGTGCTGAGCGATGCGCAGCGCGATTATGCCGCGTCCGACGTGCGGTTCCTCCATCGGCTGGTCGCGGTGTTTGAAGAACGGTTGGCGCGCGAGCGGCGCACCGAGATCGCGCAGGCCTGTTTTGACTTCCTACCGACCCGCGCCCGGCTGGACATTGCCGGCTGGGCCGACAAGGACATCTTCACACACGATTAAACTCGCACAGCCGAAACGGACGGCGAAGCGCCAGCGATGACTGAAAAAGCCGACAGGATGCGCCAGCGGCGCCGGGCATTCGCCGCCCCGGGCAGCACGCTCGATCGCGCCGTGCGCCTGCTGGCGATCGGGCTCCCGGCGGTGGTAGGCGCCGTGGCGGCTGCAATGGTGATTGCGCCGCTCAGCCCACGCGGTGAGGTCAGCTTCCTTCTGGACCGGAACAAGGTGGCCATCGCCGAAGATCGGCTGCGGGTCGACGACGCTATGTATCGCGGGCAGGACCGGCGCGGCCGCCCCTTCTCATTAGCCGCCGGTTCCGCGGTTCAGGCCAGCGCCAGCGAGCCTTTGGTGAGGATGCGGCAGCTGACCGCGCGGCTGCTCCTCGCCGAAGGGCCGGCGGTTCTGACCGCTCCCGCCGGCCGCTACAACATCGAGGAACAAAGGGTCGATGTGGACGGCATGGTCCGTTTCAACGCGGCCGATGGGTACTCGATGGTCGCGCGCAATGTCAGGATAGACCTGCCCGGGCGTACACTTGTCGGGCAGGGCCGGGTGGAGGGGGAGATCCCCGCCGGCACTTTCGCGGCCGATCGTATCCTCGCCGATCTTGAAGCGCGGACGGTTACACTGGATGGCAATGCTCGCCTGCGGATGGTCCCAGGCCGGCTGCAGATGCCATGAGTTCCGCCTTGCAGCCCAGCGCCGCGTCTTTAAGGACTTTGCCGATGGCAGCCCGCACTCGCTCCGCATCGCTGCGCCGCATGGCGCTTCGCTCCTTCACAGCGGCGTTTGCCGCATCTGGCATGGTCGCCCTGCTGTTCGGCTCCATGGCGGGCGCGCAGAACATCGCAGGCTTCAACTCGAACCAGCCGGTAAACTATGCCGCGGACCGGATCGAACTGCAGGACCGGCAGAATCGGGTGGTGCTCTCAGGTGATGTGGTGATCACCCAGGGGGACCTGCGGCTGACGGCGGGACGCACGACGGTGGCTTACACGGACGCCGGCACTCTGCGTATCCAGAGGATCGATGCGACCGGCGGCGTGGTGGTAACGCGCGGAGATGAGCGTGCCCAGGGAGCGGCGGGGGTTTATGATTTCAATCGCCGAGTGATCGTGCTCTCCGGCGGAGTGGCGCTGCGCAGGGGGGGTGATACTCTCAATGGCGGGCGTTTGACGATCGACCTGAATTCCGGGGTCTCCAGCGTGGACGGGCGCGGCGGCACGGGCAGCGGCGTTGGCGGGCAGGCTACAGCGGGTGGCCGAGTCAGCGGGACCTTCTCTGTTCCCGACCAGTAAAGCTCATACTTGCGCGCGCCGGGCTGCGCGCTAAGGCTTCTCGCACTTGCAGCAATCTGGAGCCGGTCTGGGCATGAAAGCTGATGGCGAAGTCTCGCTCGATGGCTTGCATGTCGTGCTGCTCACCGCCTCTGCTTCCCGCCTGGGAGGGGGCGTTGCCACGGCCGTCGTCGGGCAGGCGCAGATGATCCGCTCCATGGGTGGGCAGGCCACTATCGTGGCGCTGGAAGATGCGTTTTCCGAGGAGGACCGCGCCGCGATTGAAGCGCCGCTCGTGACCGCGCCAGTCAAGGGCCCGGCGCAGATCGGCTATGCGCCCGACCTGCTGGACCTGCTGCTGCGCTCTGACGCTGACATTGTCCATCTCAATGGCATCTGGATGTATCCCTCGCACGCCGGTGCACAGTGGGCGAAGCGAACAGGGCGACCGTATCTGGTTTCGCCCCACGGAATGCTCGATCCATGGATCGTGGCGCGGGGCCGATGGAAAAAGGCGCTCGCCCGCTTGGGATATGAGCGGAACAGCTGGAGCAGGGCGGCGGCCCTGCATGCGCTGACCCGTGATGAGGGGCGCGATATCGGGCGGGAAGCGGGCGATCGCCCGATCCTGACCATTCCAAACGCAGGCCCGCCGGCCACGTCCGAAGCGGTGGCCGCGCGTGACCCGCTGGTGATCTATCTTGGGCGGATCCATCCGAAGAAGAATCTGGACGCGCTGATCGATGCCTGGGAACAGGCGGAACTGCCTCCTGGCGCCGAACTGGCGATTGCGGGGTGGGGCGAGCCGGGCGACGTCAGCGCGTTTGAGGAGCGGCTCGCGAGCGCACCGAAATCCGTGTCGTTCCTCGGCCCTGTGCACGGCGAACAGAAGCAGCGCCTTCTTCAGCGTGCGCGTTTCATGGTCCTCGCCTCCCACAGTGAAGGCTTGCCGATGGCGATCCTTGAGTCCTGGGCCACGGGCGCACCGACAATCATGACTGACGCGTGCCACCTGTCCGAGGGGTTTGAAGCCGGCGCGGCAATTCGTTGTGAGACGGACGCAGGTTCCATCGCCCGGGCACTAGGCCAGGCGCTGGCACTCGCCCCGGCCGAATGGCAGGAAATGTCCTCGGCCGCGCTGTCCCTTGCGAGGGAGCGCTTCTCGCCCGGCGCTGTCGCGCGCGAATGGGTTGCCGCCTATCGCGGCTTGGTGGCTGGGGTGGCCCTATGACCCGCGAAATCAGCGAGCTGGGTCCGGCGGATAGCTTCCGCCCCATGGGACGGGGCGAGGTGTTCTCGCTCGCCAATAAACTGGAAAGGGTTGGCTGGAAGCTGACCTGGTTTCTGCTCGCGCGGTTCACTCCGCCGCAGCTGCATGCGTGGCGCTGCTTTCTCTTGCGCCTCTTCGGGGCCCAGATCGGCCAGGGCGCCAAAGTCTATCCGAGCGTGCGGATCTGGTTGCCGCGAAGGCTCCAGGTCGGCGACGGCGCGATTGTCGGTCCTGGCGCCGAGCTCTACAATCAAGGGATCATCGAAATCGGCGCCTATAGCGTGATCAGCCAACGCGCCTTCCTCTGCGCCAGCACTCACCGCCTATCGGATGTGCTCTTTGAGCTGGTTGCGCGACCGATCACTCTTGGTCGGGGCTGCTGGGTCGCAGCGGAGGCGATGGTTGGTCCTGGCGTGACCATGGGGGACGGCGCCGTACTGGCCGCCCGGGGCGCGTTGTTCGAGGATGCACAACCGATGGGCGTCTATCGTGGTAACCCGGCGGTGCTCCTCAAGGAGCGACGGTGGCGCCAAGAGATCGCCGTTTAGTCGATCCGCTCCAGCCGCAGGTCATCGAGCTCCGCTTCGCCGGGGCCCGGCCGGAGCCAGATGCCGAGCGTCAGCCGCCCACAGGCGTCGATCCGGAGCTTCTGCCTATCGGAGGCGAGATCACCCCTCACGCCGCTCGGCACCTCCGGGGAGCGGTCGCAGCCCAGAGAGGCCGCGAATCTTCCGGTGGTGCCTCGACCGCTGAGGCTGTAGCGGCCGGGAGAGAGCGAGACGGCCTGTTGCAGCACCAGACGGCTGACGGAAGCGGTGCTGCGCAGGCGGAGGAAGTGGCCGCCTTTTGCATCTTTCGGCATGCGGACGGAAAGGTCACCCGAACGCCGGATTGTCCAGCCAAACGGGGAGGGGGACGAGCCGGCAAGTTCCTCGAATCCGGCGTCCACCAGCCCCAACATCGGTTGAGCGGTGGGGCAATGGGCGGCCCACACTTGTTCCGCCTGCTCACGCGCTCCCCGCTGCAGGGCGCTGTCGACAAAGCTGCGCGTCTCCGCACAACCGAGGCGAGTGCCCCCTTGCGCCAGGGCAATGAGTATTCCGCTGCGCTGATCGAAGCCCTCCTCTGAGAGGTTGGCGGCAGGACGCACATAGGAGGCAAGCCATTGGGGGCGGCGCGCCATTCGCTTGAGCAGGGCGGCACGCCCTTCCGGGCTGCTGGCGAGCGGGGTGAGAAGCCGTTCCGCATCCGGCATGCCGGGCTGTGCCCGGAGCAGCGCGTCGGCTCGGTCAGCGGCGCTCTCGAAATCCCCCGCCTGGATTGCAGCTTGGAACCAGTAGCGTTGCGTCATCGGTTCGCGCCAGCCGAACCGTGCGGCGACACGGAACGCCTGCTCTGCAGCGTCGAAGCGCTGCGACAGCAGGAGGGCCGTGCCTAGCAGGCCGTCGAGTCCGGTATGACGGGGTCGGCGGCGACTGCGGCCCGGGCCGCGGTGAGCGCCTTTTCCGGTTCCAACATGGCAAGGGCCAACCTCGCCTCCGTCCGATACGCCTGTGCGCGTACCGAATCCGGCACCAGCCGGGCCACGCCTGGGGAGATGGAGCTCAGACGGTCCATGCCGCTGGCGAAGGCCAAAGCGGCAAACCCCAGGATTCCGGCAGATGCCGCGAGGCGAACCGCCAGCAGTCTCCGCCTCGGCATCAAGCGGTTTCGTTCTCGTCGCTGTCGTAGCGATAATAGTCGTAGCCGTAGTATGAAGCGTAGCTGTTGCCGCTCTTCGCGGGATCGTACTTGGTCAGGACGGCACCAACCAATGTCGGATTGGCCGCGCGCAGACGCCGCAGCGCTCCCTTAAGCTGACCCCCGCGTGAGCGATCCGCCTCAATCACCAGGGCGACGCCATCGACCAGTGCGGCCAATTCCGTCGAGTCCGCCAGGCCCAGGATCGGCGCGCTGTCCACCACGACGAAATCGTAGCGGGCTTCCACCTGCTCAAGCAATGCAGCCATGCGGGGCGATGAGAGCAACTCCGCAGGCGAGGGCGGCACCGGCCCGGAGGTGAGCACGTTCAGCCCATCCAAGCTGGTCGACACCACAACGTCGGAGAGCATGGCCTCGCCCACGAGAAGGGTCGAGAGGCCCGTCTTGTTGCTGACGCGGGCGATCTTGTGGACTGCCGGGCGCCGGAGATCCGCGTCGATCAGGAGCACTCGCTTGCCGACGCGGGCGAAGCTGCGGGCGATGGCGAAGCTGGTCGTCGTCTTGCCTTCGGAGGCCTGCGCACTGGTGACCAGCAGCAGGCGCGGCAGGCCCTCGCGTGTCGAATGAAGCAGTGCCGTTCGCAGCGAGTTGTAACTTTCCGAAAGCGGCGACTTGGGATCGTCCAGCAGGGTAGCCGGTTCGCCTTCGGCGACCTGCGGAATGACACCCAGGAGGGGCAGGTTGATCTTGCTCTCAACGTCCTCGGGGATGCGGAGCCGATCGTCCATCTGATCGCGCAGGAAGACGATCCCGCCCGCCAGCGCCGCGCCCAGCAGCAGGGCCATCGCCACGTTGCGCGGCAGATTCGGCGAAGATGGCAAGTTCGGGGAGTCGGCCTCGTCAACAATGGCGATATTGCTGGCCGTAATTCCGGCTGCCGCGTTCAGCGTGCGGTAGCGTTGAAGCAACCCGTCATACAGTGAGCGGTTTGTATCCGCTTCGCGCGCCAGGGTATTGTAACGAACCGAGCGGTCCTGTTCCGCCAATGTGGCGCCCTGAAGCGTGTTCACCTGGCTCTCCAGCCGTTGTTCGGCTGCGGCGGCCGCCTGGTAGTTCGCGCGGATGGACGTGCGAACTTCGTTTGCCGCGCGCGTCAGGCTGGTTTGGACAGCTTCCAGCTCGGTCTGGAGCCGGACGACAGTGGGGTGATCCTGCAGATACCGGCGCTGCGCCGCATTGAGGTCGGCCTGAAGTTCAGCCCGGCGGCTCATCAGCGTTTGAACTGTCGGGCTCGCCAGAACGCTCTGCGAGGAGAACAGCGGCTGTGCATTCTCGGCGTTCCAACGCGCCTCTGCCTCGATCCGCGCGGCGCGCGCAGCGTTGGCGGCCTGGTTCAGCTGCATCAGGCTCGCGGCCGTCATGCTACCTGCGATTGCGGCGTCTTCGTTCGACGGGTCGCGTGTGCGGATCAGGCCCGCCTCGCGAGCATAGGCGTTGAGATCGCGCTCGGACGATTCAAGGCGGGCGCGAGCCTCCTCGAGCTGTTCGGCGACGAAGCTGCGCGCATAGGCGGAACTGTCGAACTTCCTCTGCAGGTTAGCCTGGATGAATTCGGTCGCGAAAGCATTGGCCACGTCGGCCGACAGCCCCGGATCGGTGCTGGTGAAATACAGCTCGGCAATCCTCGTCCGGCTCGGCAGCTCGACGCGGAAGTTGTCGCGCACCATCGCAACAACGGACGAATGACGCTCGCTCTCCGGTCTTTCCACCAGATCCGGCGCTTCCATCGCATCGAAGAACCGCTCGCTTGAGGCAAGGTCCAGCCGCTCGACCACTCGCTCCGCAAGCGCACGGCTCTTGAGGATCTCCATCTGCGTGTTGAGGAAAAGCTCCGTATCCCAGTTATAGGTGTCGACTTCCGCTGCGAGATCCTCACCAAGCACCTGCGCCGCCTGTTCGTTGATCTCCACCGTGGCCATTGCGGTATAGCGCGGCGTCTGCAGCATGGTGAGGATCACCGCCGCGACCACCGCCAGGACCATGATTGCAGCGATGAGCCAGATGTTGCGACGCACTGCCGCAAGCGCATGACGCAGCAGCGGCCCGACCCCCCGGTCCAGATCCTGGCCGGGCTGGCTCTCGACGGCGTAGGAGGTGGTGGTCGCGTCCAAGGTTTTCTCGCTCACGTCAGAACTGAGTGAAGACTGCCAGCAGCGGGGAGCTCGTCAGGATATCCCGCCACAGGCCGCGCAGAGCCGAATAGCCCACGACGATCTTGTCGCCGGGCTGCAATTGCGGATCGTCCAGGCGCCCTGCACGGATTTCTGTCAGATCGAAGCGGGCGCCCGCGCGCTGGCCGTTGATGGTGCGAAACACCAGAACCTCGTCCAGCTTGGCGTCGTTCGAGGGGCTGCCCGCCCGAGCCATCGCGCTGAGCAGCGTGAATCCTGGCTGGTACTCGAACACGCCAGGCTCATTGACCTGCCCTTCCACCGTGAAGGTGCGCGGGCGCAGTGCGCGAAGGGCGACACTTGCCTGCGGATCGCGCAGGTACCGGGTGCCATAAGCCTGTTCGATGGCCCTCGCGAGTTCGGCCGGTGTGCGGCCGGATGCCTGAACCTCTCCGATCAGCGGCAGATTGATCTTGCCTGCTTCGTCGATGAAGATGTCAGGCTGGCTGAGTTCCTGTTCCTGATAGATGCTGATGGAGACCCGGTCTCCTGGCTGAATGAGGTAAGGGGCGCCCTCAGGTGACGCTGCCTCTTCAAGAACCTGATAGGCCGCCGGAGCTGTGGGCAGGTCGGACTTGAGTGTGGGCTGGCAACCCGCCAGCACCAATGAGCCGACGAGAGCCGCAAGCGCGCGTGGATTCCAGAATCTCAAGCTTGGTCCCCAATCAGTTTGCGCCGCGCTGTCATTGTGGGCGACGCACCCTCAAGGCGAGGTGCGGCCATCAGCAACCCCGCACCTGCCCCTGTCAGGCAGGCCAATGCCATGGAACGAAGAGGATAATCAACGAGCGAGTGTGCGCCCACGATGAATAAGATGGTGAACGACAAGACAATTGTCGGGCGTTCGCGGGGGTTTCGCTGCCACAGGCGGAGCGCGCGCCAGCCGAGTAGTGCCGCAATAAGACACAACAGGACGATGGCCGGAAGGCCACCTTCCAGGGCCAGCTCAAGATAGTCGTTGTGCGCCCGGACCGGCCTTGTCTGGTCCACCACTTCCAGCCGCTCCGCCGCCATCATGGCCGGCTGGAACCCCCCCAAGCCGACGCCGAGGGGCCAGGTCTGCTCAATGGCGAAGCGCGTATCCTCCCAAAGTTCGGTGCGGAAATCACCCTCAAAGGCGAAGCGCTGAGCCACGCGGCCAAGCGCCGTGTTGCTACCCTGTAGAGCCAGCATGCCGACAGCCAGCAGGAGGAGCGCGGCGATGGCGGCGGGTGCCCAACGAAAGAGGCCGAAATTGGCCATGGCCGGCCGCAACATGAACCAGATCGCGAGCAGCGTGGGAGCAAGTAGCGCAATTCCTGCTCGAGACCCTGTCAGGATGACCGCGAGAACCAGAAGGAAGAGAAGAGCCGAGAGCAGAATCGCTGCAGATCGAGGGCTCGCTATGAGGCCTCTGCGGCGCTTTCCCCTATCCACTGGGGTTCGGTCGGCAAGAGACGGCATCAGGCAGAAGGCCGCAGCGAGCGCGCCGATCAGCAGGACGTCAGCCTGCGCGTTCCGGTTCGCCTGGAAGCCCACCAGATAGGGACGGTGGCTGTCCGTGTAGAAATAGGGCGCCGCGCTTCCGAGAGAGACCTGGGCTGCGCCGAAAAGCGCCGAGGCAAGCACCATCGCTGCAATGGCCGCCACGATCAGAAGCCGCTGGCGGGCGGGGAGTGATGCCGTTGCCAGAAAGCCAAAGAGTGCCGGTACCATTGCGAGGAGACTCGCAAGCGTGCGGGGTGGCGATTGCGACAGCGGTTGCCAGCTATCGGCCGCCCCTACCAACGAGAGCGCCGCGACTCGGCTCTCCTGACCGGGCGCAGCGGTCCAGATGGCGGGGGGGAGCGGGATAAGCTGCAGCAGGGGCAAAGCGAGGACGAGCGCGCACAGCACCCAGGCGAACCGGTCAGTCGGACGGGGGATGCCGTCATTCGGGGAAGGAGCCCAGAGCCAGGCAAGGGCCGCTCCGGCGCATAGGAGCTGAACCATCGTTTCGGCCCCAGGGCTGGAGTTCCCGCCTCCGCCGAGCAGGATGGCGGCAGCGAGAAATGCCGCTGCGATCAGCGCATGTGCCGACGCGTCGTTCTGCAACGTCAGTCTCAATGCCTTCGTCCCGCTAACCCGATCAGGTGATTCGGCAGGCTCAAAAACAAAGGCCCGCGATCAGCGGGCCCATGTCACCTGTTCTGTTTGCCTGGCGCAGCCTCAGCCACCCGGGCTGTCATCGTCACCGATGATGTTGATCGCGCCAACCGCCTCGAGGAAGGCTACGAAGGCGGCCGCCGAACCGAACAGCAGGATGATCAGGCTCAAGCCATCCGCATCCTCGCCGAGCTGCTCGCCAGCGCCGAATGTCGCGCTGGCACGCTCGATCGACGCAGGCGCCTGCACGCCGCTGGAGGGCAGCGAATCGAAGGAGCGGGTCGCCGCGTAAGCGGACTGCCCCATCAAGAAAGTCGCCAGTGCCAGCGAGGCCATTGCCGTCTTGACCGTCTTCATATCCATTCTCCGTCTCAACGACCCGGAGGTCTCGCTTCTTGCCGTTACGCAATTATCGTAGGCGGCCTGCAACTCAAATGAAATTTTTGCAATGCAGCATACTGTGTCGTTCCGGCACAACTATGGCTGACCAGCGGCCTTGTTCCCGGCAGCTCGCGAACTCTCCTGGAGTGCTGTTTCGCGCCCGCGGGGTTCCGCCCCGCCGCAGCTTGTGTCATGGCGCGCGCCCTAACCGGAAGAAGTACATTCGCATGACCGAGATGCTCAAGATCAGCCTGCCCGACGGCTCCGTGCGCGAGTTGCCGAAGGGCGCGACAGCGGCCGATCTCGCGGCGGCGATCGGCCCGGGCCTCGCCAAGGCCGCGCTCGCGGCTCGCGTGGATGGCGAGGTGCGCGACCTTTCCCGACCGTTTGAAAGCGACGCCGAGGTCGCGCTGATCACGTCCCGTGATGAGGCTGACGCGCTGGAACTGGTGCGTCACGATTACGCGCACGTTCTGGCCGAGGCGGTTCAGGCCCTCTGGCCGGACACGCAGATCACCTTCGGCCCGGCCACGGAGGACGGCTTCTATTACGACTTCGCCCCCGGTGCGCGGGGCCCTTTCACCGAGGAAGAACTTCCGGTGATCGAGGAGAAGATGCGCGCCATCATCGCGGCGGACAAGGCGCTGGTGCGCGAAGTCTGGACGCGCGAGCAGCTCATCGCCTGGTTCCGCGAACATGGCGAAAGCTTCAAGGCCGAATGGGCTGCCGAACTGCCGGAGGGCGAGGAGCTTACCGTCTATCGCTCAGGCGAGGAATGGCTGGACCTGTGCCGCGGGCCCCATCTCGCCTCCACCGGCAAGCTCGACCCGCAGGCGTTCAAGCTCACCCGCGTCTCGGGCGCTTATTGGCGCGGTGACCAGAAGAACGCGATGCTGAGCCGCATCTACGGCACGGGCTGGCTGAACAAGAAGCAGCTTACCGCTCACCTCACGCGGCTGGAGGAGGCGGCGAAGCGCGACCATCGCAAGCTCGGCGCGGAGATGGACCTGTTCCACCTCCAGGCAGAGGCGCATGGCTCCGTCTTCTGGCACCCCAAGGGCTACGTCATCTGGCGCGAACTCGAAGCCTATATGCGCCGCGCGATCGACGGGGCCGGTTATCGCGAGGTGAAGACCCCGCAGGTGATGGACGCCCGCCAGTGGGAGCAGTCCGGCCACTGGGGAAAGTATCGCGAGAACATGTTCGTCATCCCGGACGAGGTGCCGAACACCGAGGACGAAGGTCCCATCATCTCGGCTGAGGCCGATTGGATGGCGCTGAAGCCGATGAACTGCCCGGCGCACGTTCTGATCTTCCGCCAAGGTATCAAGTCATACCGCGACCTGCCGCTGCGCCTTTACGAAAACGGCTGCTGCCATCGCAATGAGCCCCACGGGGCGCTGCACGGCCTCATGCGCGTGCGCCAGTTCACGCAGGACGACGCCCACATCTTCTGCCGCGAGGACCAGATTGTGGAGGAGGTGCGGGCCTTCTGCGCGCTGGCGGACCGCATCTATCGCGATTTCGGTTTCACCTACTCGATCAAGCTCGCGCTCCGGCCGGAGAAGCGGTTCGGCACGGACGAGATGTGGGACCAGGCGGAGGCAGAGCTGCGCGATGCGGTCGCTGCCGCCGGTCTCGCCACGCCGGAATATGGCTGGGAAGAACTGCCGGGCGAAGGCGCGTTCTACGCGCCCAAGCTGGAATGGCACCTGACGGACGCCATCGGCCGCACCTGGCAGGTGGGCACGATCCAGTCCGACCGCGTGCTGCCCGAGCGGCTCGATGCCGGCTATGTCGGCGAGGATGGCGAGCGGCACCGCCCGATCATGCTCCACCGCGCCATCTTCGGCAGCTACGAACGGTTCATCGGCATTCTGATCGAACATTACGCCGGCAAGCTGCCGCTGTGGCTCGCACCGGTGCAGGCAGTGGTGGCGACGATCGTCTCCGATGCGGACGATTACGCGCGCGAGGTGACGACGAAGCTGGCGGCTGCCGGCGTCCGGGTGGAGACCGACCTGCGTAACGAGAAGATCAACTACAAGGTGCGCGAGCACTCGTTGAAGAAGGTTCCCCACCTTCTCGTGCTCGGCAAGCGGGAGGCGGAGGAAGGCACCGTCGCCCTGCGCACGCTAGGTGAGCAGGAGCAGAAGGTGCTGCCTCTCGACGAGGCCATTGCCTTGCTGAAGAGCGCCGCGACGCCGCCCGATCTGCGATGAGAATCCGGCGCGGCTTGCCTGGGGATGTGGGCCGCGCCCTGGAGATCTGGCGCGCCGCGGTGGACGCTACACACCCGTTCCTCTCGCCTGGTGACCGCGCGGAGCTGGATGATCTGGTTGCGACCTTCCTGCCTCAGGCAGCCATGTGGGTGGCCGATGATGGTGGCCGGGTCCTCGGCTTCCTCGTCATGGACGGCTCCATGATCGAAGCCTTGTTCGTAGACCCGGCCGTGCATGGGCGCGGTATCGGGACGGCGCTGTTGCAGCATGCGACTGCACTCGCGCCTGACGCGACGGTGGACGCCAATGAGCAGGCGACGAATGCCTTGCCATTTTACGAGTCGCGAGGCTTCGTGCGCATAGGCCGCTCTGATACCGACCGTCAGGGCAGGCCCTACCCGCTGGTGCACCTGAGATACGCACCGCCGCGCTGACACGCGGCGGCGCGAAACGCCGCGGGCGCTAGGCGCCACCCCCGGCGACGGGCATGTGCTGGCTGGCGCAGTGGAAGCTGCCTCCGCCCGCCAGAACCGCTTCGGCGCGGATCCCCACAGCTTCACGATCAGGGAATAGTGCGCCGACCGCCGCCACCGCTTCCTCGTCGTAGAGGGAGCCATAGGTCGGCACGACCACAAGCTTGTTGCAGATGGCGAAGTTCATGTAGCTCGCCGGCTCGACCATGTCGCCTTCGCCCATCCAGCCGGGGGAGGGGACGTGCAGAACCTTCAGGCCGGCGGCCAGCGCCCGGCCCTTTGCATCCGCATAGATGCCCGCATTTGGATCGTCGTTTCCGCTCGCCACCGGCAGCGCCACGACTCCGGGCGCGACGAAGCGGGCAAGATTGTCGACATGCCCGTCCGTGTGGTCACCTGCGAGTCCCTCGCCAAGCCACAGGATGCGGTCGAAGCCGAGATGCTCGTGCAGCCGCGCCTCGATGTCCTCGCGGGAAAGCTCCGGGTTCCTGTTCGGATTGAGCAGGCACTGCTCGGTGGTGACGACGAGGCCGGTGCCGTCCGTGTCGATTGCCCCGCCTTCAAGAATCCAATCATGGCTGGTCACCTGCAGGCCGGCATCCTCCGCCAACGCGGCGCCGACCGTTTCGTCTCCCGGCATGCGGAACTTGCCGCCCCAGCCGTTGAAGCCGAACCGGCGCGCAATGCGGCCGCCTGCCGCGTCCCGCACCACCAGCGGGCCGGTGTCGCGCAGCCAGATGTCGCCATATTCGTAGCGTTCGCAGCGGACGGCGCCGGTCACGAGTTGCCGCGCGCGCGCTTCATTGGCGGCATCGCGAACGACGAGCCGCACCTCCTGCCCACTTTCAGCGACCACGTTGGCGAACGCGGCAATCTGCTCCTGCGCCTTCAGCAGCAGGCCGGGCCATTCGCCAGGATCGTGCGGGAAGCCGATCCAGATCCACTCCTGCTCCACCCACTCAGGCGGCATCCTCGCGCTCAGCATCCGCCGGCTCCGGCACAGCTCTCGTCTCGGATGCGGCGGAATTCGTCGTCAGGGTACCAGTTAGGCCACTCATCCGTCTCGGCGAGCATTGCGCCCAAGCGGTAGAACAGCGCCAGATCCTGCATCAGGCCGCTCCAGTTCCAGTTGGGGTCGTACTCGTCGTCAGGGCCGTGATAGGCGTTATCGCGATAGGCGGCTGCCCATGCTTCTCCCGCTGCCCGGCCGCCCTTGATCAGGTCCTGGCCGCTGTCGATGTAGAACATCGGCACGCCGCGCTTGGCGAAGCTGAAATGGTCGGATCGGTAGTAATAGCCCGCCTGCGGTTCGCTGTCCGGCGTCTTCACGCGGCCGACCTCCGCCAGCGCGCGGTCGAGATAGGCGTCGAGCTCGCTCTTGCCGCCGCCGATCACCGTCACGTCTCGCGCGGGGCCAGCGAGCGAAAGCGCATCAAGGTTGATGCCCCCGACCGTCTGCGACAGCGGAAACACCGGATTGGCGCCATAATATTCGGAGCCGAGCAGCCCCGATTCCTCAGCCGTCACGGCAAGGAAAACCAGCGTGCGCGGGTGACCGCCGGCCTTTGCGTGCGCCTCTCCCAAAGCGACGAGCGCCGCAGTGCCGGTCGCGTTGTCGATCGCACCGTTGCAGATGTCGTCCCCTGCCGCGTTGGGCGTACAGCGGCCGAGATGGTCCCAATGCGCGGAGTGGATCACATATTCGTCCGGCCGCTCTGTCCCGGGCAGGACCGCCACGACGTTCTTTGAGGCGAAGCGGCGGATCGAATTGTCGAAGCCGGTGCTGACGGTCGCGCCGAGCGCAACGGGACGGAAGCCCTGTCGCTTGGCGCGGGCCGAAAGCTGGGCGAAGTCCTGACCCGCAGCGGCCATAATCCGCTCTGCCACCGACTTCTGAATCCAGCCGTTGACCAGGGTCTGGCTGGCCCCGCCATCACTGCGCTCCGCATAGGCCTGCGGACCGGACCACGAGCTTTCCACCACGTTCCAGCCATAGGCGGCGGGGAAATCCTCGTGCACGATCAGCGCACCGGCGGCGCCTTGCCGGGCGGCTTCCTCGAACTTGTAGGTCCAGCGGCCATAATAGGTCATCGCCCGTCCGTTGAACGCGCCTTCAAGCGTTTCGCTCTCATAGTCAGGGTCGTTGACGAGGATGACCGCGGTCTTGCCCCGCATGTCGATCCCTTCGTAATCGTTCCAGCCGCGTTCCGGCGCGTTGATGCCGAAGCCGACGAAGACCAATTCGCTATTGTCCAGGTCGATCCGCTCCGCCTCGCGATAGCTGACACCGACCCAGTCGGTCGCATACTGGAACTGAATGCCCTGACCGGCAGCGCTGCGGACTTGCAACGGCTCATGGCCGGAGGCGGTGATCTCCACCAGCGGCACGTCCTGAAACCAGCTGCCCCTGTTGCCGGGCTGAAGCCCGGCTTCCTCGAACTTCCGGACGAGGTAGGCCATCGTCTTCTCTTCGCCCGGCGTACCCGGTTCTCGCCCTTCGAACTCGTCGGAAGAGAGAGTGCGGGTGATCTCCTTCAGCGTGTCCTCGGAGAGCGCCGGGCCGCCGGCTCCTGCGGTGCTGCCCGGCTGCGGCGTGGCGGTGCATGCGGCGGCTGCGAGCGACAGGGCTGCAGCACAGCAGAGGCGTAATTTCAGCAAGTTCGAATGTCCTTGAAACCAGCAGGGTTTGTTGGGTCCACAGTGGCAAAGCGCATGCGAGCCCGCAAGGTTTGCAAGCACGTCGCATTTGGCGCGGAAGGTGAGCGGACGGCGCTTGCATCGGGGTTGCTCCATGCCTGTTTGGAACCTCCTTGCAACGCGAGCGCATCGCGGGCGGAACCGAGGTTAAAGGCGCTTGCACCGGCTTGCTTCGCCATGCAGTCAGGCCCCATGCAGGACAAGTGGCAATCCGCGATTGAACGCGCGCGCAACCATGCGCCATTCCTGCGGCTGGCGCTGGACCGGCAGCCGGAGCTTGCCGCGCTGCTCGCCGCCGGGAATGGCGAGGCTGCGCTGGCTGCCGCGCGGCTGGCGGGCGAGGGGGCGGAGGAGCTTGGCGTTGCGCTGAGGCGGGAGCGGCTGGCGCTGGCGCTGGTGCTGGCGATCGGCGACCTTGCCGGGGCCTTCCCGCTGACCCGCGTGATGCGGGAGCTGAGCGCCTTTGCCGACCGGGCGATCGACCGCGCCGTTGCTGAAGCCATCACCCGACGCGTACCCGATGCGGAGCCGCAGGGCTTCGTTGCGCTGGCTCTCGGCAAGCACGGGGCGAATGAGCTCAACTACTCCTCAGACATCGATCCGATCCTGCTTTACGATCGCGCTCGCCTGCCCTGCCGCCCTCGGGAGGAGCCGGGGGAGGCCGCGCAGCGATATGCGCGAACCGTGCAGGAGCTGCTCGCCCGCCCCACCGCCGAGGGTTATGTTTTCCGCGTGGACCTGCGGCTGCGCCCGGCGTCCGAGGTCAGCCCGCCGGCGATTTCCTTCGGAGCGGCGCTCACTCATTACGAAAGCTCCGCGCTGGCGTGGGAGAGGGCGGCCTTCATTCGCGCGCGGGCAGCTGGCGGCGATATCGCTGCGGGCGAGGACTTCCTTGGCCAAATCCGCCCCTTCGTGTGGCGGCGCAGCCTGGACTTCACCGCGCTGGAGGAAATCCGCCGGCTGACGCAGCGAATTCGCGATTCCTATGACGGGCCGAAGGCGCCCGGCCCCGGCTTCGACATCAAGAAGGGCCGCGGCGGCATTCGCGAGGTGGAGTTCTTCGCCCAGACGCACCAGCTGATCTATGGCGGCCGCCTTCCCTCACTCCGCGTGCGAGGCACGCGCGAGGCGCTGGACGCGCTGGCGGCCGAGGGGATCGTGAAGCAGGAAGACGCGCTTCTGCTGGGTGAGGCCTATGACAGGCTGCGCGTCATCGAGCACCGTCTGCAGATGGTGGAGGACCGCCAGACCCACAGCCTGCCGGAAGACTCCGCGGCGCTCGACCATGTGGCACAGCTTGACGGGCTGGCGAACGGGCGCGCGCTGGTCGCGGAGCTGACCGAGCTCTGCGGCCGGGTGGCGGAACGCTACGACACTCTGCTCGGCCAGGATGATGAGCGGGAGAAGACGGCGGATCGCGACCGCCTGCGCCGCTATGAGGGGCGCGTGCAGCAATGGCGCGAGAGCATCAGGACGCTGCGCGGGGGGGAGGCGCGAGCTGCCTTCGAAGCGATCCTGCCGGACCTGCTCGAAGCGCTCGACAATGCGCCGGACCCGGAGCACGCGGCGAACCGCTGGCAGACGCTGCTGACCCGGCTGCCGAGTGCGGTGAACCTTTTTCGCCTGTTCGAGCAGCGCCCGGGCCTGCTGGAGCAGGTGCTGCGCATCCTCACCCTCGCCCGGCCGCTGGCGGATGAGCTCGCGCGCAGGCCGGAGCTGCTCGACGCGCTGATTGACCGCAGCGCGCTCGACCTGCCCGCCGACATTCCTGCATTGACCGAGCGGATGCGCCGGACCGAGCGCAAGGATTATGAGGGCCGGCTGGATCGCATCCGGCAGGTGGTGGGGGAGGAGCGGTTCGCCGCCGGTACTCAACTGGTGGAGGCGCGGCACGATCCGATGGCCATCGCCGCCGGGCTCTCGCGCGTGGCGGAAGCGGCGCTGTGCACCGCAGCGGATGCGGCGATTGAGGAGTTCGAAGCGGTGCACGGCAAGGTGCCGGGCGGAGCGCTGATCGTGCTCGGGCTCGGGCGCCTGGGCGGCGGGGCGCTGACCTATGCCTCCGATCTCGACCTCGTCTACCTGTTCACAGGCGGGCTGGGCGCGGAGTCTGATGGCAAGCGGCCGTTGAGCGCCGGGCTGTACTTCAACCGGCTCGCCCAGCGGGTGAGCGCCGCCTTGAGCGTGCCGACCGCAGAGGGCGCGCTGTACGAGGTGGACACCAGGCTGCGCCCGCTCGGCGCGCAAGGGCCGATGGCGGTAAGCTGCGAAAGCTTCGAGCGGTATCAACGCGAGGAGGCGTGGACCTGGGAACACATGGCGCTGACCCGCGCCCGCCCGCTCTATGGCCCTGCCGACGAGCAGGAGCGGCTGAGGGCGATGCTACGCGAAATCCTGTCGCGCCCGCGCGACGAGGCCACCCTGCGCACGGACGTGCTCGCGATGCGGGCCGACATGGCGCTGCACAAGCCAGCTGCCGGCCCGCTGGACGTGAAGCTGCAGCGCGGCGGGCTGGTCGACGTGGAGTTCATCATCCACTTCCTGCAGCTGCGTGATGGCATCGCGCTGGTCCCCTCGCTCCGCATCGCGATCGCCGCGCTGGTGGAGGCGGGGCGGCTGCCGGCCGAGCTGACCGAGCACTACACCTTGCTCGCGCGGCTGCTGGTGTCCGCCCGCCTGCTGGCACCCGATGCGCGGGAACCGGCGCCCGCGGCACAGGCGGCGCTGGCACAGACCTGCGGGCAGCCCGATTACGCCGCGCTGTTGCAGGCGCTTGATCGGGCGCGGCGGGGCGTCGCCGCCTGCTGGAGCGACCTGTTTGGCGAAACACTGGAGATCGCATGATGAGTGAACGGCCGGATGTGGGCGACCTGATGCCGGACGCGGCGCTGGAGGGACCGGACGGCGCACCGCTGCGCGCGTCGGATTTTCGCGGGCGCAAATGGGTCCTCTACTTCTACCCCAAGGATGACACGCCCGGCTGCACGACAGAGGCGCGGGATTTCTCCGCCTTGAAGGCGCGTTTCGACGCGGCTGGGGTGGCGCTGCTGGGGGTGAGCCGCGACCCGGCTGCGAAACACGCGAAGTTCACCGCCAAGCATGATCTGACCATGCCGCTCGCCACCGACCCCGAAGAGGGCGGGCTGGCGGAGGCGCTGGGCATCTGGGTGGAGAAGAACCTCTATGGCCGCCGCTACATGGGCATGGAGCGCACCACCTATCTGGTGGACGCCGAGGGGCGCATCGCCCGCGTCTGGCGCAAGGTGAAGGTGAAAGGCCACGCCGAGGAGGTGCTGGAGGCGGCAGAAGCGTTGTGAGCGTTCTCGACAGCCTCTCCGGGCGAATCCGTGCGGCGCTGCTGACGGCCGAGCCAGCGGCAAAGGTGATGGCGACCAGGGGGCTGGTGCGGGACTGGCGGCGCGGCGCCCTGGCGTGGGACTTTTCGGCCGCCATGCCCGACCGGCCTGCCTGGCCCGAAGAGCTCCAGCTGTTGCCGCCGGGGCAGATGCCGAAGCGGCGGCGCGGCGGGTCCGAACGCGGGCGAATCGCCCTGTGGCATGCGCTGGCGCATATCGAGTTCGTGGCGATCGACCTGGCGCTCGACATGGCCGGGCGGTTCGGCGAGCGGCAGGGGCGGGCGTTCGTCTCCGACTTCCTGGCGGTGGCGGCGGACGAGGCGATGCACTTCGCGCTGATCCAGCGCAAGCTGCGGGATCTCGGCACCCATTACGGCGCGCTGCCGGCGCATGACGGGTTGTGGGAAGCGGCGGCGAAGACCAGCCACGACGTGGCCGCCCGCCTCGCGGTGGTGCCGATGGTGCTTGAAGCGCGTGGCCTCGACGTCACGCCCGCCACGCGGGACAGGGTCCGGGCACAGGGTGACGATGCAGGTGCCCGCACCCTCCAGCGTATCCTTGACGATGAGATTCGCCATGTCGCCGCAGGGGCAAAGCACTTCCTCGAAGAGGCTGAACGGCGCGGCGAAGCGCCTGAGAAGCTGTGGCAAACGCTGGTAAGTCAGTATGTTCCCGGAGTTCTGAGGCCTCCGTTCAACGACTCAGCGCGTCTTGCAGCCGGTCTATCGCGAAGCTTCTACGCCGCTATTGCGTGAGACAACATCCCCCGGTTACCCACCAATCAACGAGACGGCGGGGGGTTCCGACCATCTCTGGAAAAACTGCCCGCCGGGCTGCACCCGAGGTGCTGCGCGGCGTGAGCCACCACGAAGCCGCCACCTGCCACGGCAGGGCACAGATGACGGGACTAAGGGTTGCATGATCTTCAAGCACGCATTTACCGCACTTTCGGGCCTCGTGCTCGCTTTCACGGCGAACCCGGCTCAGGCCAACGAAACGGCGGCTGCGGCGCAGATCACCGGAGTGGTCCAGGCCGGCACCGGCAACACGACCGGTGACGCGGAGTTCAGCGAACTCTTCGCCAGCTGGAAGGCGATCGACAGCACCCATGGCGGTCAGAACAGCACTGGCATCATCGCGGCGCCGCGTGCGAAAGTTTCCGTGCCCTCGCGCATGCCGGTCGACGGGGTTCGCCTGAGCAGCGACTATGGCATGCGGACGCACCCCGTCCTGGGCGGGCGGCGCAGCCATAATGGCGTGGACCTTGCCGGCGCCAGCGGCACGCCGGTTTATGCCACGGCGGACGGCCTCGTCTCCCGCGCCGATCGCTTCGGCAGCTATGGCAACTACATCGCCATCGAGCATGGCGGCGAGCTGCAGACCCGCTACGCTCACCTGTCCGGCTTTGAAGTCAGCGCCGGCCAGCGCGTGGTGAAGGGCCAGCTGATCGGTTATGTGGGCTCGACGGGCCGCTCGACCGGACCCCACCTGCATTACGAAGTGCGCGTTGCCGGCGAGCCGGTGGACCCGCGCCCCTACATGCTCACCGAACTGGCGATTGCTGAAGGTGAAGGCGGAATTGGCGGGCCGGAATAAAGCGGCCGCATAGAGCAAGGAACCTGAGGGCGCCGAAAGGCGCCCTTTTTCTTGGCTGAAGCGAGCCGGATGGTTGTGCTGCGGCCAAGCTGGAAAGCGCACCTTCTGATTCGATCGAGCCCGTTGCTGCTGCTTCTGCATCAGCGCAGGAGGAGCTCTGGTCGCTTTGTCTGGTGGCGTGAACCGAGGGCAAAGGTGCCCGCTTCTTGAATGCGGCGGTCAGGCTGCTCCTCCCACCATCGCAGGGAGAGAGCGCCGCCGGACCGCTGCAAGTGCAGTGGCTTGACCCGCGATTCCTTCAAGCGTGAGGCGGGCGCGATCGGCCGATGAAACGGCGAAACACCCAGCCTGGATGCGAAGGGCAGGCCTTAGGGCCCCTCAGGATGCCAGCAGGCGCTCCGCGATGCGGCGAACTTCAGCACCCATGTCTTCACGCTCCAGCGCCAGGGCCAGGGTTGCCTCGACGAAGCCCGTCTTGCTGCCACAATCGAAGCGGCGGCCTTCGAAGGTGACGGCGTGGAACGGCTGCTGGCCGATCATCTTCGCCATGGCGTCCGTCAGCTGGATCTCTCCGCCCGCGCCCTTCTCCTGATTGTCGAGCGCGCGCATCACTTCCGGCTGCAGGATGTAGCGGCCGGAGACGATCTTGTTGGAGGGCGCTGCCTCAACCTTCGGCTTTTCGACCAGGCCGCGCACTTCGGTCAACGCGCCGTTGCTCTCGCCCGGATCGATCACGCCGTAGCTGGAGACGTCCTCCATCGGCACTTCGAGCACCGAGATGAGGTTGCCGCCGACTTCGTTGTAGGCCTCCACCATCTGCGCGATGCAGCCGGGATTCCCAATCATCAGCTCGTCCGGCAGCAGCACGGCGAACGGCTCGTCCCCAACCACGGCGCGGGCGCACCACACGGCGTGGCCCAGGCCCATCGGCACCTGCTGGCGGACGGTGATGAGATTGCCGGGGGTAAAGCGCGTCGGCTCCAGCACCGACAGGTCCTTGCCGCGTTCGCGCATCGTGGTCTCAAGCTCGAAGGCGATGTCGAAGTTCTCGACCAGCGCCGTCTTGCCGCGACCCGTGACGAAGATGATCTCCTCGATCCCCGCCTCGCGCGCCTCGTCCACCGCGTACTGGATCAGCGGCCGGTCGACCACCGGCAGCAGCTCCTTCGGGATCGCCTTGGTGGCGGGAAGGAAGCGTGTGCCCAGCCCCGCGACGGGGAACACGGCCTTGCGGATCGGTTTGCGACTGCTGCTCATCAGGAGCGGGATACGAGGCGGCGATGGAGCCGGTCAAGCACGTTGCATGGTGCAGCGCAACATTTGGCTTTGGCGCAAGAACTCTCGTGAACCATCCTTCCGGACAAGCGTTGCCGGACCAAAGGAAAAGAAAGGCTTCAGATATGGGTCTGATCAGAATGGCGGCGCTCGGCGCCCTTGGATATGCCGGCTACAAGTACTTTTCTCAAAGCACGAGCAGAGGCGGCGCAGCCTTTGCCAGCGGGCAGGGAGACAGCGAGAATTTCTCCAAGGTGCGCGATGCCGGACCGCAGGCGATGGCGGATACGCCGCGGCGGGAATGGAGCCGGGAAGACCAGAACAGCGACGAGAGCTTCCCCGCCAGCGATCCGCCGGCGACCTACTGATCCGCTTCCGCTGAGACGGTTTCGGCCGGGGCAGGCTCACGCCCGCCCCGCAGCCGCGCAACCAGCCACAAGCGGACGGCCCCCGCGAGGCCGGGCGGGCTGTCCGCGCCGATCCGCTCGGCATCAATCCGCGCGACCAGTGAATTGAGCGGCACTCCCTCCGCCTGCGCTGCCTCGCGCAGCATGTCCCAGAACAAAGGTTCCAGGCTGATGGAGGTCCGGTGCCCTGCGACCTCCACCGAGCGTTTGACCGGGGGGTGGTAGGGCACCGTCATCACCGGCAGCGCCGGGTCAGCCGACGTCCGGCCCCAGCATCGTCTCCGGCCGCACGACGCGGTCGAACTCCTCGCCCGTCACATGACCGCTGGCGATCGCCGATTCGCGCAGGGTGGTGCCCTGCTTGTGCGCGGTCTTGGCGATGGCGGCGGCATTGTCATAGCCGATGGAGGGCGCCAATGCGGTCACCAGCATCAGCGAATTGTCGAGCCCGCGCTTGATGTTGTCCTCGCGCGGTTGGAGCCCTTCCAGAAGGTTCGTGCGGAAGCTCTCCGCCGCATCCGCCATCAGCTTGACCGACTGGAGGAAGTTGAAAGCGATCACGGGGCGATAGACGTTGAGCTCGAAATGACCCTGGCTGCCGGCGAAGGTCAGCGCAGCGTGGTTGCCGAAGATCTGCGCGCAGACCTGCGTCATCGCCTCCGCCTGTGTCGGGTTGACCTTGCCGGGCATGATGGAGGAGCCGGGCTCGTTCTCCGGCAGCGCCAGTTCGCCGAGGCCGGAGCGGGGGCCGGAGCCGAGGAAGCGGATGTCGTTTGCGATCTTGTAGAGGCCAGCCGCCAGCGCATTGATCGCGCCGTGAGCGAAGACGAGCCCATCTTCCGAGCCAAGCGCCTCGAACTTGTTGGGCGCGGTGACGAAGGGCAGGCCCGTCGCCTCCGCGATTTCAGCTGCGACACCCTGAGCGAATCCATTCGGAGCGTTTAGCCCGGTGCCGACGGCGGTGCCGCCCTGCGCCAGTTCGAACAGCCCCGGCAGCGTTGCCTCGATCCGCTCGATTCCCGCCTCCACCTGCCGCGCATAGCCGGAGAATTCCTGGCCGAGCGTCAGCGGCGTCGCGTCCTGCGTGTGGGTGCGGCCAATCTTCACGATGCCCTGCCACGCTTCAGCCTTGGCCGCGAGTTCGCGGTGCAGCTCGCGCAGCGAAGGGAGCAGCGCCTGGGTCACCTCCGTCGCAGCGGCGATGTGGATCGCGCTGGGGAAGGTGTCGTTGGACGACTGGCTCATATTGACGTGGTCGTTGGGGTGGACCGGCGACTTCGTGCCGGCCTGCCCGCCCAGCGCGATGTTCGCGCGGTTGGCGATCACCTCGTTGGCGTTCATGTTGCTCTGCGTGCCGGAGCCCGTCTGCCACACGACCAGCGGGAAGTGATCGTCCAGCTTGCCGCTCGCCACCTCTGCCGCGGCATCGGCGATCGCCCGGGCGAGCTTCTCGTCCAGCAGGCCGAGCTTCTGGTTGGTCAGCGCGGCGGCGCGCTTGATCGTGCCGAGCGCGTGGATGACGGGGAGCGGAATGCGCTCTCCCCCGATGCGGAAGTTCTGGCGGCTTCGCTGGGTCTGCGCGCCCCACAGCCGGTCCGCCGGAACCTCGATGGCGCCCATCGTATCGCTCTCGGTGCGCGTCTCGGCCATGTCTCGCTTCGTCCTCTGCTGGAGTGTGCACTGGTTCGGCGGCGGCGCTGCGGCCCCGCCGGACCCTCGTGGCGGCTGCTAGCCAGCAGCGCCCGCAAACTCAAGAAGTCGCCGCGCGTCGCAACGGCGCGTGCCTGCCTCAGTACATGTGTTGGCCGCCATTCACTGACATTGTGGAGCCGGTGATGAAGCCCGCATCCTCCGCCGCGAGGAAGGCGACGGCGCGGGCGATCTCCTCCGCATGGCCCAGCCGACCCACGGGGATCCTGGCGACGATCTTCTCCAGCACGTTCTCCGGCACGGCAGCGACCATGTCCGTGTCGATGTAGCCGGGCGCGATAGCGTTGACCGTGATGCCGAAGCGAGCGCCCTCCTGCGCCAGCGCCTTGGTGAAGCCGTGGATGCCGCTCTTGGCGGCGGCGTAGTTCACCTGACCGTATTGGCCCGCCTGCCCATTGATCGAGCCGATATTGATGATCCGCCCCCATTTGCGGTCCTTCATCCCGGGGAAGCAGGCCTTCGCCATGTTGAAGCAGCCGCCGAGATTGATGCGCAGCACGTCGCGCCAATCATCGAAGCTCATCTTCAACAGGGTGCCGTCGCGCGTGATGCCGGCATTGTTGACCACCACCTCGATGGGGCCGACGTCCTGCTCCACCTGGGCGCAGCCGGCGAGAGTGGCTTCATGGTCGCCCACGTCCCACCTGTAGGCGGGGATGCCCGTCTCCTGCGTGAAGGCGCGCGCCTTCTCTTCATTGCCGGCGTAGTTGGCGACGACATTGAAGCCGCCCGCCTTCAATGCCTCGCAAATGGCGCGGCCGATGCCTCTGGTTCCGCCGGTGACGATTGCAACGCGAGCCATGTCCTCTTCCTTCCGATCGATTGTTATCGTTGTCTGGCCGATCCTTAGGTCAGGCTAAAGAGGCCATACAAAGAAAAACCCCGCGGGCGGGGCGGGGTTTCTTGTAGCTGGATCGGCGTCTTAAAAGCGGAACTGCGTCCCGATATAGACGGCCTGGCTATCCTTCTCGACACTTTCTCGCATCGAAACCGCGCGATCACGCTCTTGCGAGTAGCGAACGCCGGCCGTGACATCGAGATTGCGCGTCAGGCGATAGCTGCCGGCAATGTCGAGCGCCTGCTCGTCCACAGAGTCCGCCGGTCGGGCGGAGACGCTGGAGGAGGTCTCATCCGCGATGCGTGCGGCGAACCGGGTCTCCTCCCGCGCGGCGCCGCGCGACGGGCGGTACTCCGCCAGATTGGGAATGGCGGCGTCGGACAGCGTCTTCGACAGGACAGTGGTGCGAGCCGTGCTCTGCGCCGTCGGCTGGATCGTGCTCTGGGCGAAGTTCTGGTAGCCGCGCGACAGGCCAAGATTGTAGCGGGTGGAGGCGATCCGGACGCCGGGCGACGAATCGCTCACATTTTCCTTCGCCGCCTCGATCGCGGAGCGCACCTGGATGGCGCGAGCTTCCTCGGGATTGACGCGCACGGCGACCGTGACCGAACGGTTCGACCGAGAATCCACCCCGGCAGGCGTGAAGCGCTTGAGACGGCTGATCCCGCCGCTGCGTTCGGCGATGAAACGCGCGAGCTGTGGATCGACGGACGCGGGGGTAAACACCGCCGGCCGTTCCGCACCCAGGCTGAGGCTGCTACCCTCGAACGCGGTGAGGGCGAAGCCAGCGGTCGGGATCAGCGCCAGACTCGCGGCAGCGGCGGCGAGGCTCGCCCCCAACCAGCGCGATCGGCTTGATGTCCTGTTCCCTGCCACCTGACTAAGCCCCTTGTGTGTCCTGTGCACCGACCTTGGATGCTCCAGCACTCCCCAAACGAGTGACGCTACACGCGGTTAACGGTTCCTGACCGCGAGCTGCGACTCGCCTCCCGAACAAAGGTTTATGTCACTTGCGGCGCGTTTGACCAGCATTGCCTGTGATCGCTCCCACCGGTTTTGTCCGACTGTTGCACCCGCCCCACAGCAAGGGACGCAAAAGTTCATTCGCCGTTCAAGCGGAGAGCGCCCTTGAAGGCACCGGGCGTTCCCTTGCCGCGCGGGCAGGGAAGGCTATAGAGGCCCCTTCGCGCCCGCCGGCCCCGCCGGCCGGGGCGCCTTCGGACAGGAACGACAATGGCTTTGCTTATCCGCTTCTCCCCCCGCAGGCAGACCGCCCGGCGCCCGATGCGCAGCACCCTCGCCACGGGCCTGGCGCTGGCACCGGCGTTCGCCCTTACAGCCTGCGGCGGAGGGAACGAGCGACCGGCGGCCGACATTGCCGCGGCGCAGGTCACCGCGATCGGCGTGAACTCCTATCTCTGGCGCGCCAGCCTGGAGACGCTGTCTCACATGCCGCTGACCCAGGCGGACAGCGCGGGCGGCGTGATCGTGACGGACTGGTACGCCAATCCGGACAATCCGAACGAACGGGTCAAGGTCTCCGTCTCCATTCTCGATTCCGATTTGCGCGCCGATGCGCTGCGCGTCGCCGCCAGCCGGCAGGTGCTGCAGAGCGGCACCTGGGTGGAGGCGCCGGTGCAGGCCGCCACCGTGCAGAAGCTGGAGGACATCATCCTCACCAAGGCGCGTGATCTGCGCCGCTCGGCGATCGGCTGACCACCGGAGGGGGCATACAACAGATGAGATGCGGTCGATGAGCGGAGCGCGGTTCGATCCGTCACGCGCCGATACGCGCTGGCAGCAGGCCTGGGCTGAAGCGCGCTGTTTCGAGGCGGACAGCGCGAGCAGCAAGCCCAAAAGCTATGTGCTGGAGATGTTCCCCTATCCTTCGGGGCGCATCCATATCGGCCATGTGCGCAACTATACGATGGGTGACGTGCTCGCGCGCTACAAGCGGATGCGCGGGCACGAGGTCCTGCACCCGATGGGGTGGGACGCCTTCGGCATGCCGGCCGAGAACGCGGCGATGGAGAAGGGCGTCCACCCCGCCGGCTGGACCTACGACAACATCGCCACGATGAAGGCGCAGCTCCAGCGCCTCGGTTTCGCGCTGGACTGGAGCCGGGAGCTCGCCACCTGCGACCCCTCCTATTACGGACATGAGCAGGCGCTGTTCCTCGATCTGTACGAGGCGGGGCTGGTCTATCGCCGCAGCAGTGCAGTGAACTGGGACCCTGTCGACATGACCGTGCTCGCCAACGAGCAGGTGATCGACGGGCGCGGCTGGCGCTCCGGCGCGCTGGTCGAGAAGCGGCAGCTGGACCAGTGGTTCCTGAAGATCACCGCCTTTGCCGAGGACCTGCTGGATGGCCTCGGCACGCTCGACCATTGGCCCGAGAAGGTGCGGCTGATGCAGGAGAACTGGATCGGCAAGAGCCAGGGCCTGCAGTTCCGCTTCGACCTCTCAAATGGCGAGACGGTGGAGGTCTACTCCACCCGGCCGGACACGATCTTCGGCGCCAGCTTCGTCGCCGTCGCACCCGATCACCCGATTGCCCGCGCGGTAGCGGAGACGAACGCCGATGCTGTCGCCTTCATCGAGCAGTGCAAGAAGGGCGGCACCACCGCGGCCGAGATCGAGACGGCGGAGAAGCTCGGGTTCGACACCGGTGTAACGGCGAAGCACCCGTTCACCGGTGCCTCGCTCCCCGTTTTCATCGCGAACTTCGTGCTGATGGACTACGGCACCGGCGCGATCATGGCGGTGCCGGGGCATGACCAGCGGGACTTCGACTTCGCCACCAAGTACGGCCTTCCGATCCCGCGCGTTGTCGCTCGCTCTATCGAAGAGGCCGACGCGCCTCTGAGCGAGGCTGACACCGGCGATGGCGTCGTCGTAAACTCCGGCTTCCTTGATGGAATGTCAGTGGACGAGGCCAAGCGTGTCGTCATCTCCCGCGCCGAGGGCGAAGGCTGGGGCGAAGGCAAGACCGTCTGGCGCCTGCGCGACTGGGGCGTTTCGCGCCAGCGCTATTGGGGCACGCCGATCCCGTTCATCCACTGCGATGCCTGCGGCGTGGTTCCCGTGCCGAAGGATCAGTTGCCGGTGACGCTGCCGGAGGATGTCGACTTCGCCACCCCCGGCAATCCGCTGGACCGGCACCCGACCTGGAAGCATGTCTCCTGCCCCAAGTGCGGCGGAGCAGCGCGGCGGGAGACCGACACGCTCGACACCTTCATCAATTCGAGCTGGTACTTCCTGCGGTTCGCCAGCCAGCCGGCGGACAGCCCGTTCGACGCGGCGGAAGTCGCCGCCTGGATGCCGGTGGACCAGTATATCGGCGGCGTGGAGCATGCGATCCTGCATCTGCTCTACGCCCGCTTCTGGACCCGCGCGCTGGCGCATGTCGGCAAGCTGGAGGTGAAGGAGCCCTTCGCCTCCCTGTTCACGCAGGGCATGGTGACGCACGAGACCTATCGTGCCGGGGACGGCAGCTGGCTCTCCCCGGGCGAAGTCCGCAAGAACGGCGACGATTACCTGCGCATCGAGGACGGCTCGCCGGTCAATGTCGGCCGTGTCGAGAAGATGTCCAAGTCGAAGAAGAACGTCGTCGACCCGGACGAGATCGTCGCGCGCTACGGAGCGGACGCGGTGCGCTGGTTCATGCTCTCCGACAGCCCGCCGGAACGGGACCTGCCCTGGTCCGAAAGCGGTATCGAGGGCTGCGGCCGTTTCGTGCAGCGCCTGTGGCGGCTGTTCGAGCAGTACGATGCTGCTGCTCAAGGTGAAGACAAGGCCGTCGCGCGCAAGACGCACCAGACCATCGCCGCTGTTGCCGAGGATATTGAGGCGCTCGCCTTCAACAAGGCGGTGGCGCGGATCTACGAACTCGCTTCCGCCGTGGAGAAGGCGCAGCCCTCGGCTGACCGCACTTCGGCGATCCGCAGCATCCTGCTGCTCGTCGCGCCGATGATGCCTCACCTGGCCGAGGAAGGCTGGGCCGCGATGGGCACGCAAGGCCTGGTCGCGAATGCGCCTTGGCCAGAAGTGAACCCGGCTCTGCTGGTGGAGGATGAGGTCACCATCGCCGTGCAGGTGAAGGGCAAGCTGCGTGACACGCTCACTGTCCCTAAGGGGCTGCCCAACCCGGAACTGGAAGCTCTCGCCCTCGCGAGCGACAAGGTCCAGCGCTCGCTCGACGGCGCGACGATCCGCAAGGTCATCGTGGTGCCGGACCGCCTGGTGAACATCGTCGCATGACGCGTGCCGCTCACCTCGCCGCGCTCCTCTCGCTGACTCTGCTCGCGGGCGGATGCGGGTTGCAGCCGATGTATGCGGGCGGCGGGAGCGGCGCTGTGGCCCAGGGCCTTGCCGGGGTGGAGGTGCCGCCGATCGAGGGGCGCGCCGGATGGCTGGTGCGCAACGCCTTGCGCGATCAGCTTGCGCAGAGCGGCGCTGCTGCCGGCGCACCGCGTTACCGGCTCGACGTGCTGCTCGATGATGACCTCGAAGGGCTGGGCCTGCTGACAGACGAAACGATCGGTCGCGCTCGCCGGACCTTGCGCGCCCGCTACCAGCTGGTCGACCTCGGCAGCGGCACCGTGCTGCTCGACGCCACTGCGGGATCGGATGCGGGTATCGACGTGGTCTCGAGCGAATACGCGACCATCGCGGCTGAGCAGACCGCGCTGGAGAACCTCGCACGCGAAGTCTCCAGCCAGATCATCACCAGCCTGACGATCACCCTCCGCGCGCAATCGTGAAGGCGACGCAGAAAGATTTCTCCGCCGTCGCCGCAAAGGTCGCCGGCACGTTCTCGATCGCCTTCCTGTGCGGGCCGGATGAGGCAGGCGCTTCTGCCGGCGCAGCCAAGCTTGTGCAGTTGCGGCCCGACGCAGGCGAGCGGATTGAGTTGACCGGGGCCGAGTTGCGCAGCGATCCCGTCCGCCTGGGGGACGAGGCGCGGTCCGACTCCCTGTTCGGCGGGAAGCGGCACATTCTCGTCAGGGCGTCCGGGGACGAGGCGCATGACGCGGTGCAGATCCATTGCCAGCTGATTGATTCGGGCGAAGGACAATCGGCGAGCCCCGTGCTGATCGTCGCTACCTCCGCGACTGACAAGTCCCGCACAGCCAAGTTGCTCGCTCCGCGCGGAGATTCGCTGGTGGCGATGTTCTATCCGCCCGACATCGGCACGATGGCGGCCGAGGTGCGCCGCATGGGCGATGCCGCCGGTGTCACGCTGAGTACGGAACTGGCGGAGCGAATCGCACGAGCGGCGGGGCTGGACATCCGCCTCGCCCAGTCAGAGGTCACCAAGCTCGCGCTTTACCTCGATGGCACGCCCCTCTCGCCCAAGGCAGCCGACGCCGCAGCATTGGATGCGATCGGCGCCAGCACGGAGGAGGAGGGAACGGCCCCGCTGGTCAACGCCGTGCTTTCAGGAGATGCGCGCCGCCTGCCGGACGAATTGCGCCGCCTTCAGGAACTGTCGCTCAACCCCGTCACCGTCCTTCTGGCGCTGGAGCGGCGCGCCGGCCTGCTGGCGCAGCTTGCGGCGCGACTCGGGTCCGGGACACACGTCACAGCGCTGCTCGACGCGGAGCAGCGTGCCAGGCGCGTCTTCTATCGGGACCGGCCTGATCTTGAGGATCAGCTCCGCCGCTGGAACCCACCGCGGCTGGAGAGGTTGATCGAACGGCTCGCTGGACTGCACAGGGCCCTGTTAGGCAACAGTCAGGCAGCGGAAATCCTGTTGGTTCAGGAACTTACACAGATCGTGCGGTTTGCTGCTCAGCGCCGGTGATCTGAAGCAGCTTGCACTGTTTTGAGACAATCGCCTTCGCAACTGCAAAGGTGTGATGGTCAATGCGTTTGCATTGAGTTATGGCCGCTTGGCTAATGAGACGGTAGCTTTCGACAGTAGCAGGGGTCTGACACTCGTGAACGCTCCAGCCCATCATTTCGAAGGTGAACGTATTCTTCCCCGTGCGCCAGCAGCAGGTCTCGCACCCTCTCTCGAACGGAAGAGGCTGCGGGTTTACCTTTTGCAAATGGTCGCCGACATTGTCCTTTTGTTCGGCTGCTTTTTTCTCGCCGCTTTCGTTAATTTCGAGCGGTCGCCAATCGCGCCGGAGATCATGTCCGCGCAGTTGCTGCTGCCGATCTTCCTGACGATCGCGCTGCACAACGGCACATACTCGCTCGAGGCGTTGACCGACTGGAAGCTCGCGGCCGGCCGCATGGCCTCTGCCATGGTCATTGCCGCCATGCTGCTGACCTTCTTTGCCTACGCCGTGAAGGTGAGCGGGATTTTCTCTCGCGTGGTTCTCGTTGGAGGCGCCGCCATGACGATCGTCGCGCTCTCCGCCACGCGCTATTTCGTGTCCCGATGGATTCGTGAGCAATGGGGCCCAAGCCCCATGAACGTGCTGGTGATCGACGCTGGCGGTCCGCCCATGTCGATCCCGCATGCCTACAAGATCGACGCGCGGGAGCATGGGCTGGAGCCCACCCTGGACAACCCGCACCTGCTCGACCGGCTGGCCCGATACCTGCGCAACATGGACCAGGTGATCGTCAACTGCCCTCAGGAAGAGCGCGCCGCCTGGGCAATGATGCTCAAGGGATCCGGTGTGCATGGCGAAGTCACCAGCGGGCTGGCGAGGGAGATCGGGGCGCTCGGCGTGATCCATCGCGAGGCTGCAGGCGTTTCCTCGTTGCTGGTGTCGACGGGCCCGTTGGGAATTCGCGCGCGGATCACCAAGCGCATCTTCGACATTGTGGTGTCCGGTGTGGCGCTGATCCTCTTGTCGCCGGTGCTGCTGGCTGCTGCTGCGCTGGTCAAGCTGGAGGATGGCGGCCCGGTCTTCTTCAGGCAGCGCAGGCTGGGGCAGGGCAACCGCTTCTTCAGCATCTACAAGTTGCGCAGCATGAAGGTGGAGCAGAGCGATGCCGACGGCAATCGCTCCGCCAGCAAGGATGATGACCGGATCACCCGCATCGGCGGCTTTCTCCGCAAGACGAGCATCGATGAACTGCCGCAGCTGATCAACGTGCTGCTGGGCGATATGAGCATCGTCGGCCCACGGCCCCATGCGCTCGGCTCTCAGGCCGGCAACAAGCTGTTCTGGCAGGTCGATCAGCGGTATTGGCAACGGCACTGCCTGCGGCCCGGCATCACGGGCCTGGCGCAGGTGCGTGGTTTCCGTGGCGCGACGGAGACGGAGAACGACCTGTCCGCCCGCTTGCACGCCGATCTCGAATATCTTGCCGGCTGGACCATCTGGAGGGACATCCAGATCATTCTCGCCACGGCCAAGGTCGTGGTGCACGACCGGGCCTTCTGATCTGACGTCTCGAGGCTGAGAGCCTGACAGGTCAACGTCGGACAGGCGACGGGGCTTGCCCCCGGCACCCGCTGCGTCCATCTGGCGGCAATGGCCGAGCCTTGCTTCCACGTTCTGCCTGACGGGCGCCGCCTCGCCTATCGCCTGGTGCATGGCAGAGGCCCCACGCTGGTGTTCCTGCCCGGCTACATGTCCGACATGACGGGCAGCAAAGCCACGGCGCTTGCGGACTGGGCGGCCGCGAATGGCCGGTCCTGCCTGCTGCTCGACTATTCCGGCTGCGGCGCGAGTGGGGGGAGCTTCGCCGAGGGAACGCTGTCGCGCTGGACCGAGGAAGTGCTTGCGCTGATCGACGCTCACGTGGCGGGAGAGGTGGAGCTGGTCGGCTCTTCCATGGGCGGCTGGCTGATGCTGCTGGTGGGTCAGGCGCTTGGGTCGCGTCTCAGGGGCCTCGTCGGGATCGCTGCGGCTCCAGACTTCACCGACTGGGGCTACAGCGCTGAGGAGAAAGCACGACTGGCAGCGGGCGAGACGATCCTGCAGGACAATCCATACGGCCCGGAGCCGACGCCGACCCATGCCCGCTTCTGGCAGGACGGGCAGCAGCACCGGCTGCTCGAGGGATGCATTCCGCTCACCTGCCCGGTGCGGCTGCTGCATGGGCAGGAGGATGCCGATGTGCCATTTGTGACCTCGTTGCGGCTCGCTTCCGCCCTCGATTCAAGCGACGTGCAGGTAACGCTCGTCAAAGGAGGGGACCATCGGCTGTCGCGGCCCGGCGAGATCGCCTTGTTGTTGCGCAGCGTCGATTCACTCTCCCGAACGGATCCCGCACCATGACGCTCGCCCTCATCGCCGCCTTGTTGATCGCGCAGGCCGCCGCTTCACCAGCGGGCGGTGCGGCCACGCTCGAGGAGGATCGGCTGGCCGGCTGTCGACAGCAGGCCCGCACCGATCCTGCTACCGCCATGGTGACGGCGTCGCGCTGGCTGGCCGAAGCGCAGGGCCCAGCTCGCAGTGCGCCACAGCAATGCCTGGGATTCGCTTACACCAGTTTGCTGCGCTGGGACGCGGCGGAAAGCGCCTTCCTCGCCGCACGCGAGGCGCTGTTGCCGAACGAGCATGCCCCGCGCGCGCGCCTCGCCGCCATGGCGGGGAACGCTGCCTTGGCGGGTGGGCGGAATGAGGCAGCGCTCGCCGCGTTCGACCTTGCGCAGGCAGACGCCGGGGCTGCGGGCGACGCATCGCTGGCAGGCACTCTCCAGGCAGACCGCGCACGGGCATTGGTTGCGCTCGATCGGGTCGGAGAGGCTGCGGAGGCGCTGGCCAATGCTCGCCGGGATGCGCCTCAGGATCCCTCAGTCTGGCTGCTTTCGGCCACCTTGTCGAGGCGGCAGGGCGCGCTGGAGCAGGCGCTCGGGCAAATCCGGACCGCTGCCGCCCTGGCACCTGACGACCCCGCGATCGGCCTCGAAGCGGGATTGATTGCTGCGCTTTCCGGGCAGGACGAGGCGGCGCAGACGAGTTGGCAGGCGGTCCTCGCCGCGTCCCCCCGTTCGCCGGAGGCTGCGCTTGCACGGGATTATCTCGCCCAATTGGGTGCCCCGACGGAAGTCGGCCGTTGATCCCGCTTTCCGTCCTCGACCTCGTCCCTATCCGCGAGGGGCAGGGCGTCACGGAGGCGCTGGATGCGGCAGGCAAGCTCGCCGCCGCGGCGGAAGCGGCGGGGTACAGGCGCTTCTGGGTGGCGGAGCATCATGCCACCGCCGGCGTAGCGGGCGGCGCCACATCGGTGGTCCTGGCGCATATCGGCCATTGCACCTCCACCATCCGGATCGGTGCTGGCGGCATCATGCTGCCCAACCACAACCCTTTTGTGATCGCGGAGCAGTTCGGAACGCTCGACGGGCTGTTCCCGGGCCGGGTTGATCTTGGCCTCGGCCGTGCGCCGGGAGCGGCTGGCATTATCGCCCGCGCTCTGCGCAAGGACCTGCACCGTGCGGCCGACTCCTTCCCGCAGGACGTGGTGGAGCTGCGGGCGCTGCTGACAGGTGATCTCGACCTGCCGATCACGGCCACGCCGGGGCTTGGCGCGGGCATCGAGCTGTGGATGCTCGGCTCCAGCCTCTTCGGCGCACAGCTCGCCGCCCGGCTGGGCCTGCCTTACGCCTTCGCCAGCCATTTCGCGCCTGATCACCTCGACGCGGCGCTAGAGACATACCGCGCGCAGTTCCGCCCCTCGCCCGCGCTGAAATATCCTCATGTCATGGCGGCAATGACGGTGATCGTGGCGGAGACGGACCAGGAGGCGGAGTTGATCGCTTCGAGCCAGGACCAGTCCTTCGTCCGGCTGCGCAGCGGTGACCCGGGCAAGTTGCCGCCGCCCGTCGCAAATTACCGCCAGAGCCTGCCGGTCAGCACGCAAGCGATGCTGGAGCATCTTGGCGCCGCTCGCGCGGTAGGCTCGCCTGAGACGGTGCGAGCGCGGATCGGACGCTTCCTTCAGCGCACCCGCGCGGATGAGATCATCGTTGCGGGCGCGACCTACGATCCGGAAGCGCGCCATCACTCCCTCCGGCTGACGATGGAGGCGCTCGCCTGACGGGAGGTGTGATGGCCGGTGCAGGAACGACCCTGCGCGCTGGCCGATTGTCCTAGGTTACACACGGGGTCGAAGAAGGGAGCGGAGAACATGGCAACGGCCGGGCTGACGGACGGAAACGATCCAACGGAGTCTTCCTCCCCGGAGCAGGAGTTGGTCCGCACATTGCGCGATCATCTCGCGGACTCGATGCTGCCCGGCGATGCACCGCTGGCGGAGGACCGCCTCACCGAGGCAGCCGCCTTCCTGTTGGAGGCTGCGCGAGAGAGGCAGCAGGAGAAGCCTTCGCTGCTGATCCGCTCGGCGCATGACGGGCGCCGCTTTACCCGCTTCGCCATCATCAACACGGACATGCCCTTCCTGGTCGATTCGATCGCCGCCGCGATCGCGGCCGAGGGGCTGGCGATTGACCTGCTCGTCCACCCGATCCTGCCGGTACGCCGCGACGAAACGGGGCGGCTGCTGTCCATTCCCCAGAATGCAGCCGCCGACGTCAAGCGCGAGTCGATGATCTATCTGGAGACCGCGCGGCTCGAGGCGAGGGTGCGGCGTTCGCTCGAACAACAGCTTCAGGCGACTCTTGCCGACGTGCGCGCAGCGGTCGCCGATTGGCCGCTGATGAAGGCCTTGCTGCTGGAGGATGCGGACAGGCTCACGGACCCTGAGGGCGCGGCGCTGCTCCGCTGGCTCGGCGCGGACATGATGACGCATCTCGGCCACGTGACCTTCCGGCGCGACGGGCAGCGGGAACAGCGGCTCGGCATCTGCCGCGAGGGGAATCAGGATCTGCTCGCGGACGAGAGGATCGAGCGGGCCTTCGCCTGGTTCGAGGGCAGCGGCGGGCAGACCGGTGGCCAGGCCGGGCGCGTTCCGCTGATCATCAAGGCCAATCACCAATCGCGGGTGCACCGTCGCATCCCGTTCGACCTGTTCATCGTGCCCCTGGTCGAGGATGGGCAGATTGCGGCACTGTCCGTCCACGCCGGGCTCTGGACCAGCGCAGCTTTGGCGACGCCGCCCTCGGAGGTGCCGGTGCTCCGCCGCCAGCTTGCGACGCTGATGGAGCGGCTGGACTTTCCGCGCGGAAGTCATGATGCGAAGACGCTGGTTCATGCACTCACCGTGCTGCCGCATGACCTGACGATCGGCTTTTCCGACGACGATATTGCGCGCGTCGCCACCACCATGATGATTGCGGTGAACCGTCCGCGTCCGCGGGTGGCGACGGTGGTGGCGCCGCTGCAGCGTCACGTCTTCGCCTTCGTCTGGCTGCCGCGCGATGCGCTCTCCACCCGCATCCGGATGCAGATCCAGGAGTTGCTCGAACGATCCACAGGCGCGCAGACGCTGGACTGGAGTTCGCTGGTAGAGGGTGGCGCGCTCGCCATGCTGCGCTTCGTTCTGGACTTCCGCAGCCAGCGCCAGGAGCCGGACACCGAGGCAATCGACAAAGCGCTGCAGAGCATGCTGCGCGGCTGGGCCGATGCGGTGGAAGAGGCGCTGGCCGCCAGTGAGGAGCCGGGCCGCGCGGCCGCCCTGGCCACCCGGTATGCCGAAGCCTTCCCCAACTCCTATCGCGCAGCCTACGGCGCGGCCGAGGCGGCGCACGATATCGAGCGGATACGGCAGCTCGGCCCTGAGGACGAGGAGCGGCCGCTGCTGCGCGATGCGCGGCTTTACCGGCACGAAAGCGACTCCGATGATCAGCTGCGATTGAAGATCTACCAGCTGGGGGGCTCCATGCCGCTGTCGGATGCGGTGCCGGCGCTGGAGAATTTCGGCTTCCGCGTGCTGGCGGAAATGCCGACCGAACTCAGCGGGGCCGAGGGCGGCACGATCCATGACTTCAAGCTGGGCCTGTCGCCGGGGCAGGATGCTGCCGCCCTGCTCCGCCGTGCCGCTCCGATCGAACAGGCGATCAATGCCGTGATCAACGGCCGCGCGGAAGACGACGTGTTCAACCGGCTCGTGACGGGCACCGAACTGACTGCGCGAGAGGCGGACTGGCTGCGCGCGATCTATCGCTATTTGCGCCAGACCAGCATCGCCTTCACCATCTACACGGTCGTCGATGCCCTGCACGCCGCGCCGCAGGTGACCATGGCGTTGGCGGAACTGTTCCGCGTGCGCCACGATCCGGACTTCGCCGCCGATCGCGCTCAGGGCGCGGCGGAGGCCGAGAAGCGAATCGTCGAAGGCCTGTCGCACGTCGCCGCGATCAATGATGACCGCCTGCTCCGGCTCTACTGGGCCACCCTTGGAGCGATCCTGCGGACCAACGCATTCGCTCCGTCTGGGGGTGAGGCGCTGGCCTTCAAGTTCGATTCCGCCCTGGTCCCCGGCCTGCCCAAGCCGGTGCCGTGGCGGGAGATCTTCGTCTATTCACGACGGGTCGAGGGCATCCACCTGCGCGCCGGCCCCGTGGCGCGCGGCGGCCTGCGCTGGTCCGACCGGCGGGACGATTTCCGAACAGAGATCCTCGGCCTGATGAAGGCGCAGCGGGTGAAGAACGCAGTGATCGTGCCGACGGGCGCGAAGGGCGGCTTCTACCCCAAGCGTTTGCCGAACCCCGCAGTGGATCGTGACGCCTGGTTCGCGGAAGGGAAGGAGAGCTACAAGGTGTTCATCCGCATGCTCCTGTCGGTGACAGACAATCTCGTGGATGGCGCCGTGGTGCACCCGCATGGGATGGTGATCCACGATGGGCCGGACCCCTACTTCGTTGTAGCAGCCGACAAGGGCACAGCCACTTTCTCCGACACCGCCAATGCGATCGCGGAAGAACGCGGCTTCTGGCTGGGCGACGCTTTCGCCAGCGGCGGCTCCAACGGCTACGACCATAAGGCGATGGGCATCACTGCGCGCGGCGCATGGATCAGCGTGCAACGCCATTTCCTCGAACTGGGCGTGGACGTGCAGACGGAGCCGGTGCGCGTGGTCGGCTGTGGCGACATGTCCGGCGATGTGTTCGGCAACGGAATGCTGCTGTCGAAGGCGATCAAGCTGGTCGCCGCCTTCGACCATCGGCACATCTTCATCGACCCCGACCCGGACCCCGCGGCCAGTTGGGCGGAACGCAAGCGCCTGTTCGAGCTGCCGCGGTCCAGCTGGGGCGACTATTCCGAAGCCCTGCTATCCAGGGGCGGTGGGGTTTACCCCCGCACGCAGAAGCGCATCGCGCTGTCGCCGGAGGCCCGGGAAGTGCTCGGCATCGCGCAGGAGGAGATCGACCCCGAATCGCTGATCAGCGCCATCCTCCGCGCGCCTGCAGACCTGCTCTGGTTCGGCGGAATCGGCACTTACATCAAGGCGACCCGCGAATCGAACGCCGACGTCGGGGACCCCGCCAATGATCCGCTGCGGGTGAACGCAGGTGAGGTGCAGGCGAAGGTGATTGGCGAAGGCGCGAACCTCGCCACGACGCAGGCCGCGCGGATCGAGTTCGGGCTCAAAGGTGGGCGGATCAACGCGGACTTCATCGACAATTCGGCCGGCGTCGATTGCTCGGACAATGAGGTCAACATCAAGATCGCGCTTGCCGCTGCCTGCCGGGCCAGGGAGCTTTCTCAAGAGCAGCGCAACCAGCTGCTGGTCGCGATGACGGATGAAGTCGCGGCACTGGTGCTGGAGGACAATCGCCTGCAGGCGCTCGCACTATCGATAGAGGAGCGCGGCGGTTCCAAAGCCGTTGCATCCCTCATGCGCCTGATCGAAACGCTCGAGGACATCGGTGGACTGGATCGCCGCACGGAGGGACTCGCGGAGGGGCAGGAACTTGCCCGCCGCGCGGCCGATGGCTTCGGCCTGACCCGTCCTGAGTTGGCCGTATTGCTCTCGAACACGAAGCTCGTTCTGCAGGAGGCCATCGAGAGAAGCGACCTTGCGAGCGATGGGGCGGTGGAGCCCCTCCTGCTTGGCGATTTTCCGCAGAAGATGCGGGGAGAGTTGCGCCGGTATATCCTGCAGCACCAGCTGCGCCCGCAGATCGTTGCAACGGTTGTCGCCAATCGCATCGTCAACCGTATGGGTCTGGTGCACCCGTTCGAGCTTGCGGAGGAAGAAGGCGCCGGGCTTGCGCAAGTTGCTGCCGCCTTTGTCTCGGCTTGTGAGTTGCTCGGGATGGAGCCGATCTGGGAAGCGATCGACGCCGCGGCAATGCCGGAGGAGGCGCGGCTGATGCTGTTCGAGCAGGCTGCGGTGGCATTGCGCGGCCACATGGCGGACCTGCTGCGTGCGGGCGGTGCCGTTCTCTCTCCCTCCGATCTCGTTGGCGAGCTGACCGATGGTGTCGCCGAGCTGATGGACCATGTGGATGATCTGCTGGCCGCGGAGGCGAGAGGCCACTCGCATGCCATCGCCCAAGGACTGTTGGAAGCGGGCGCGCCCGAGGATCTTGCCAGGCGCGTGGCTTGCCTGTTCGCGGTGGATGGAGCGATCGGCCTCTCCAGCCTGTCCCGCGCAACCGGGATCCCTCCGGTGAGGCTGACGAACGCCTTCATCGTGCTGGGAGAGCGGCTTGGACTCGATTGGGCGCAGTCGCGGGCCACTGTGATGAATCCCTCCGATCCTTGGGAGCGGCTGCTGGTTGCCGGCCTCGCCCGGGATTTCCAGCAGATGCGCTTTGAGTTCTTGCGGCAACTGGCGCCTGGACCGGCCGGCCAAGCGGACCCGCTGACGTTCATCGAGGAGTGGACGCAGAGCCGCGAGGCTGCCATCCGCCATTTTCGCGCCATGATCGGCCGGGCGCAGGCGGCCACGCCGCTATCGCCCACCATGCTGGCGCAGATCGCCAGCCAGGCGCGCAACCTGCTGCACCGATAAGGCGGCTTGGTGGAACGAGACCGGGGGCAAGCGGCGATGACTGAAGCGGATGTGGTGATCGTGGGCACGGGCCATGGCGGCGCGCAGGCGGCGATCGCGCTGCGCCAGCAGGGTTTTGCCGGCTCCATTCTGATGGTGGGGCGTGACCAGGCGCCGCCTTACGAGCGACCGCCGCTGTCCAAGGACTATCTCGCGGGCAAGAAGCCGTTTGAGCGCATCCTGATTCGCCCGCCGTCCTTTTGGGCGGAGCGGGACATCGGGCTGAAGCTGGGCACCACTGTGACGAGGATTGACCCGGCAGCACAATCGCTGGCCGTCGCACGGGGGGACTCGATCGGCTACGGCACGCTGATCTGGGCTGCCGGCGGTGATCCGCGGCGGCTCTCCTGCCCAGGCGCGCAGCTTCAGGGCATATATGCCTTGCGTGACAAAGCGGACACCGACCGTCTCATCGTTGCGCTGGAGGGCGGTCCAAAGCGTGTGGTCGTCGTCGGCGGCGGCTATATCGGGCTGGAAGCCGCCGCCGTGCTTACCGAAGAAGGCTGCAGCGTTACGCTGGTGGAGACGCGCGAGCGTGTACTGTCACGGGTCGCTGGAGAGGACCTCTCCCATTTTTTTGAGGCCGAGCATCGAGCGCACGGCGTGGACATCCGCCTCAATGCGGAGGTTGAGAGCATCGCCGGTGAGAACGATGCGGTTCGCGCAGTGCGCCTTGCTGGCGGGGAGGAGATTGTCTGCGACATTGTGGTGGTTGGCATCGGCATCGTCCCGGCCGTGGGGCCGCTGATCGCCGCCGGCGCGGCGGGAGCGAACGGGGTAGATGTGGACGAGTTCTGCCGCACTTCGCTGCCCAATGTCTTCGCCATTGGCGACTGCGCCGCGCATGCAAACCCCTATGCGGGTGGCGCAGTCGTCCGGCTGGAGAGCGTGCAGAACGCGCATGACATGGCCAAGGTGGCCGCCAGCGCGATTTTGGGCGACCGGCAGCCCTACAATGCCATTCCGTGGTTCTGGTCGAACCAGTACGATTTGCGCTTGCAGACTGCGGGCCTGAGCCTGGATCACGACTCCACAGTGCTCCGCGGGCAACCGGAAGATCGCAGCTTTTCCGTGATTTACCTGAAGGATGGGCGGATCGTCGCGATCGATTGCGTGAATGCGGTGAAGGACTACGTCCAGGGCCGCAAGCTGATCGAGGCACGGGCAATGGTCGAGCCGGAGCGGTTGATGGATACCACTACGCCGCTATTGTAAGCCGATCCAGCGCCCAGCCTGCTGCCTCTGCCACGACGGGATCTGGATCATCGATCAGGGCGGCAACCGGAGCATGCAGCGCCGGGTTTCCGCTGTTCCCCGCGGCGATCAGGCAGTTGCGGACGAAGCGGTTTCGCCCAATCCGCTTGATCGGCGATCCCGAGAAGAGCCGGCGAAAGCCCGCATCGTCCAGCGCCAGCAATTCGGCCAGGCGCGGGGCGACCAACTCCGCACGGGGAAGGAATGCCTTGTGACGGGCAGCGGTGCTGGCAAAGCTGTTCCAGGGGCAAACCGCGAGGCAATCATCGCAACCATAAATCCTGTTGCCTAACGCGGCGCGAAACTCGTGCGGAATGGGGCCGGAATGCTCGATCGTCAGATATGAAATGCAACGCCGTGCGTCGAGCTTGTATGGTGCCGGGAATGCGTTGGTGGGGCAGGCGGCTTGGCACGCATCGCATGATCCGCAGCGATTTGCGTGGGGTGCATCGGGAGCGAGGGGGAGGGTAGTATAGATTGCCCCGAGGAACAGCCAACTGCCATGCTGGCGGCTGACGAGGTTGGTGTGCTTCCCCTGCCACCCTATGCCTGCCGCCTCGCCCAATGGCTTTTCCATGACCGGAGCGGTGTCGACGAAGACCTTCAACTCCATCTCCAGCCCGGCGGCCTCCGTTTCCTCCACCAGCCATCGTGCCAGCGCTTTCAGCGCCTTCTTGATGACGTCATGATAGTCACGCCCTTGCGCATAGATGGAGATCCGCGCCCGCTCATTGTGATTCTCCAGCGCCAGAGGATCATGGCCTGGAGCATAGCTCATCCCGAGGGCGATGACGCTTTTCGCCGCAGGCCAAAGGCTTTGCGGCCCCTGGCGCTGATGGCTGCGCGCTTCCATCCACTCCATCTGGCCGTGCGCGCCGGCTTCGAGCCATTCGCGAAGGCGCCGGGCGCGCAGCGGATCGTCCCGGGCGCTGGCGATCCCAACGGAAGCGAAGCCGAGTTCATGGGCCTTAGCCGCCAGACGCGTCTTCAACGGTTCGAGCGTTGCCGAATCGCGCTCGGGCCGCATCGTTCGAGTGGCAGCGTCCATCGGGTGGAGCTAGTCACTGAAGCAGGTACAGGCAACCAATGCCCGTTCAGGAACAGTTCGGATGCATCTGCGTAGGACGAAAGCCATGGCACAGAATCTGACCACCCGTCGGACCGCTCTCGCTTGGCTCGGGGCCGGGGCGGCCCTGCCAGTTCTTGCCGCGTGCGGAAGTCCGGCCCAGGCAAAGACTTTCCGCGTCTCCATGAGTGAAAGCCAATGGCGGCAGAAACTTACGCCTGCGCAGTTCCAGGTGCTGCGCGAGGAGGCGACCGAACGCGCCTTCACCTCGCCGCTGAACAAGGAGAAGCGCGCGGGTACCTATCTTTGTGCCGGCTGCGGGAATGAGCTGTATTCCAGCGCGACCAAGTTCGAAAGCGGCACGGGCTGGCCGAGCTTCTTCCGGCCCCTGCCGGGCGCGATCGGCACTGGTACCGATTACAAGCTCGGCTATCCTCGCACCGAGGTGCATTGTGCCGATTGCGGCGGCCATCTCGGCCACGTGTTCGACGATGGACCTCCTCCCACCGGCAAGCGGTACTGCATGAATGGCGTGGCGATGACGTTCCGCGCCGCCTGAGCCGCGAGATCACAGTACCGGAGTGAAACTGGCTCGGGCCGCGGATTCAGCCGCCAGTGTTTGCCGGCGAATCAGGCTGGTGCGGGCGGCGGGACTCGAACCCGCACGGGCAAAGCCCAGGGGATTTTAAGTCCCCGGCGTCTACCATTCCGCCACGCCCGCACTCCTGCGCGAAGTGCGTAGCTGGGCCCGCTTCGGGTGACCAGCCGGCGCGGAATGATTAATCGGTGTTCAGCCGTTCGCGCATTTCCTTGCCGGGCTTGAAATAGGGCACCCGCTTCGCAGGCACCGGCACCGCATCACCGGTGCGCGGATTGCGCCCGGTGCGGGCCTCCCGCTGGCGGGTGGAGAACGTTCCAAAACCGCGCAACTCCACGCGCCCCCCTTCGGCCAGCCGAGCGGCAATCTCATCAAAGAAGATCTCGACGATCTGCTCGATCTCCTCGGCGCGAAGATCGGGATTGCCGTCTGCCAAGGCCTGCAGCAGCTCTGATCTGATCATTGTTGTCCCTTCCCCGCGCCTCTCCGCCGGTCGCCCCATAGCATGCCGTGCCGCAGACGCAGCACACACGATCCCCCCTCTTCCTGCCAGAGCGGAGCCCCGCGTGCAATCGCTCGCCCAACAAAAGTCAAGTTTACCCTCGTGTTCTGGACCCGTGCGGTCAGGCGAGGTCGAACAGATCGGCCGGGGCAATTCCCAGCCGCTCCAGCCGCTCTCGGATATGTGGCCATTCTTGTTCCAGGAAGGCGGTGCGTTCTGCGGCACGCAGTTGCTCAGCCGCGCCTTCGCGCACGAACATCCCGACGCCACGCTGCACGCGGATGAGGCCATCGGCCTGGAACTGCTGGTACGCCTTGGCCACGGTCAGCGGATTGGCGCCCTGCTCCGCCGCGAAGGCCCGCACTGACGGGAGCATGTGGCCTTCCGCGTAACGCCCCTCGATGATCGCGGCGGCAATCTGCTCTCGCAGCCGCAGGTAGACGGGTCTGTTGTCCAGCATGGGGTGATTGGGTGCCATAATACAGCGCGGCACGCAAGCAATGCGGGAGGTGCGCTCCAGTTTCGTCTGCAACGAAGTGCTTCACATGATCGGACGATCCGCTAGGGTGCGCGCTTTCGCGGGACCCAGACCCGTGCCGAAACGCCAGAAGGATTGACGCATTGGCAACCACTTACGCTGAGAGCGGTGATGCGCGAGGGACCATCCTCGGTCATCCGAAAGGGCTGTTCGTCCTGTTCTTCGCGGAGATGTGGGAGCGCTTCTCGTATTACGGGATGCGCGCGCTGCTCATCTTCTACCTGACCCAGCATTGGCTGTTCAGCGACAGCGAAAGCGGAGTGATCTACGGCGCCTATACAGCGCTGGTCTACATCACTCCGGTACTCGGCGGTTATCTGGCTGACCGGTACTTGGGGCAGCGCAAGGCGGTCGCCTATGGCGCCGTGCTGCTGACCTTCGGGCACTTCCTGATGGGGTTCGAAGGGTCGGGCGGGCAGGATCAGGCTGCCCTCAGCCTGTTCTGGCTGGCGCTGTCCTTCATCATCGTCGGCTCCGGCTTCCTGAAGGCGAACATCTCCGTCATCGTTGGCCAACTTTATCCGCGGACGGATGTGCGGCGCGATGGCGCCTATACGATCTTCTACGTCGGCATTAACCTCGGCGCGGCGATGGGTTCGCTGCTCTGCGGCTATCTCGGACAGACTTACGGCTGGAGCTATGGCTTCGGCGCCGCCGGGATCGGCATGCTGCTGGGCCTGATCGTATTTACGGTCTTTCGGCCCCTGCTGCTTGGTCGGGGCGAGCCGCCGATGGCGCTCAGCAAGGGGCTGGAATGGGGGCTCTACGCGCTGGGCGTCGCGGCCGTGGCGGTGATCTGGTGGCTGATCCAGTACCAAGCGCTGGTCGGCTGGCTGCTGATGATCGCGGGTGTGATCCTGGTGGGGTACGTCCTCTTCACCGCGGTCGTGAAGCTGCCGCGACACGATCGCGATCGCATCTTCGCCGCGATGTTCCTCATCATCGGTTCGATCCTGTTCTGGGCCTTGTTCGAGCAGGCGGGCTCCAGCCTGAACCTCTATACCGACCGTTACGTGGACCGTGGCGGCGTGCCTGCGTCCATGTTCCAGTCGATCAACGCGATCTACATCGTGCTCTTCGGCCCCGTCTTCGCTGGTTTGTGGGTGTGGCTCGGGCGTAGAGGGCTGGAGCCGAGCGCGCCGGCCAAGTTCGGCCTTGCCCTGCTGCAGCTCGGCGCCGGTTTCCTCGTGTTGGTGGCGGGCGCGGCTTTGGGCGGGGAAGGGGCGCAGACGGCAGTGCTGTTCATCTTCCTGATCTATCTCCTGCACACGACGGGGGAGCTTTGCCTGTCGCCCGTGGGTCTCTCCGCTATGAACCGGCTGGCACCGGCGCATATGGCGAGCCTCATCATGGGCACCTGGTTCTTCGCCTCGGCCACGGGCAATTTCGTTGCCGGGCTGATCGCGGCTGCCACCGGATCCGAAGCCGCGAGCGGCGAAGGCGCGGCCCAGCAGACCGTGCTGGATGTCTATTCCACCATCGGGTGGGTCGCGATTGCCGTGGGCGTGGGCGTCCTGGCCATCAGTCCGTTGATCCGCCGGCTGATGCATCTCGACACCTTGCGCGATGCCGATGTCGGAGACGATCTGGAGGGGCAGAGCCAAGCGGGGATCGAGGCCCACGAAGCCGGCATGCACCCGTCGACGCGGGCGAGCTGATCGATGCGCTCAGTTCTGATCGCGGGCGCATTGGCGCTCCTCCCCGCAGCGGCGACGGCGCAGGACCGGGGGACCGATCCGACGCAGGACCGCGTCTGGCACAATCGGCAGTCACTCGCACTCGCCGAACGCGCGGCGAGCGGAGAGTGGTACGCGCTTCCGGGCGGGGCGCTGTGGCGCAGGATCTCTGGCGATGGCAGCGGCGTGCACCCGACGGCTGCCGATACGGTGACGGTGCATTATGTTGGCAGCTTCATCGACGGGCGGGTATTCGACAGCTCCGCCGGTGGCGCGCCTGTGACCTTTCCGCTGCGCGGCCTGATCCCGGCCTGGCAATTGGCCATCCCCCAAGCGGGGATCGGCGATACGATCGAGATCGCCGCACCTGCGAGCCTTGCTTACGGTCCAGTAGGAGGGGGCCCCATCCCTGGCGGTGCGACGCTCCTGTTCCAAGTCGAGCTGCAGGGGATTGCTGGCCGCTGACATCAGAGCGGCAGCGTCGAGCTGCGCGGGCGGCCATCAGGCAGGACTGACAAGGTGCACCGCGCAGGCTCGCGCGATACAGGCGCTCATCATCCTTGCTGCGCTGGAGGATTTCTCAGGTTAAAGTGGCGCAACCAAAGCCCGCCGTCTGAGTCGGGGTCGTTGCGGGGCGCATTGGAACCACGAAGCCGAGGGTGAACTGACAATGGTTCAGCAGGTCTCCGCACTCAGTCTTGTGCCGATCATCGAGCGCCTCAGCGTCTTGGAGACGAACCGCGTTCCCGCCACCGATCTGCGCGACAACCCTACCGGTTGCTGCCCACGCTTTCGCCCCGAACGGTGGGATGCGCAGACGCTGCATTTTGAGCGGAAGCCTTTCGCCCGGGCAATGTCGCGCGAGGTCCTGAGAGTTCCGCAGGACATGACGCCGGCCTATGCCGCCGCCGCAAGTGCGATCGAGCGGGCGGGTGCCTGGGAGGATGAGCAGATGCTGGTGCTCAACCGCCTACTCCCGGCGCGGCAGGCGGAACATCTCTTCGCCGTCAGCAAGAATGTCCCTGGCCTCGACATGGTGCGCCTGGATGGCGAGTATCGAACGAAACTGTTCGAGGGTGATTACCGGCTTGTGGCGCAATGGCAGGGTGAGTTCGAGGAGGATTTGGCTGCGCAGGGATACGCTGCGGAACAGTTCTACTTCTACTTCACCACCTGCCCGGCCTGCGCCGAGTTCTATGGCCGGAACTATGTCGTGGCGGTCGCGAAGTTGCAGGTTTAGGCCCGCGCCTCCTCTACGTTGGCGCTGTTGTGCCGCAGCGCGGACAGCACCGTGTCGACGATGTGGGGCGCGTTGAGCCCTGCCTCGTCATATTGGCGATCCGGCGCATCATGGTCCTGGAACAGGTCCGGCAGGCGCATGGTACGGATCTTCAGGCCCGCATCGGTCAGGCCCAGGTCGCTCGCTAGCGTCAGCACATGGGCGCCGAGACCGCCGATGGCGCCTTCTTCTATCGTCACCACCACCTCGTGCGTGGTCATGAGCTGGCGGATCAGCTTGGTGTCGAGCGGCTTGGCGAACCGCAGGTCGGCGACGGTGGTTGAGAGACCCTTCGCGTCCAGTTGATCGGCAGCCTTGAGCGCCTCTGACAACCGGGTCCCGAGCGAGAGCAGGGCGACCTTGCCGCCCTTTCGCACAACGCGGCCCTTGCCGATCTCGAGCAGCTGCGGCTCCGCTGGCAATTCCGCGCCGGTGCCGTTGCCGCGCGGATAGCGGAATGCGATGGGTCCGGAATCATGCTCGGCGGCGGTGTGCACCATGTGCACCAGCTCTGCCTCGTCGGAAGGAGCCATCACCACGAAGTTCGGCAGCGTGGCGAGGTAGGTGATGTCGAAGCTGCCCGCGTGCGTCGCGCCGTCCGCCCCGACAAGCCCCGCCCGGTCTATCGCGAAGCGTACGGGCAGGTTCTGGATCGCGACGTCATGCACGACCTGGTCGAAAGCCCGCTGCAGGAAGGTTGAATAGATGGCGCAGAATGGCCGCATCCCCTGTGCAGCGAGGCCTGCGGCGAATGTCACCGCGTGCTGCTCGGCAATGCCGACGTCGAATGTGCGCTGCCGGTGGCGTGCGGCAAACTTGTCAACGCCGGTGCCACTCGGCATGGCGGCGGTGATGGCGCAAATTCGCGGGTCGCTGTCCGCCAGTTTCGCCAGGGTCTCGCCGAAGACGTTCTGGTAGGCAGGGGGGCCGCCGGCGCTCTTCTTCTGCTCGCCGGTGATCACGTCGAATTTCTGGACGCCGTGATACTTGTCGGCGGCGCTCTCCGCTGGAGCGTAGCCCTTGCCCTTCTGAGTGACAACGTGAACGAGGCACGGGCCCTCGGCCGCATCGCGCACATTCTCCAGCACCGGGATCAGCTGGTCGAGGTCGTGCCCGTCGATGGGGCCGACGTAATAGAAGCCCAGCTCCTCGAACAGGGTGCCACCCATGGCCATGCCACGAGCATATTCCTCGGTCAGCTTTGCGGCGCGATGCAGCGGGGAGGGCAGGCGGCGGGCAAACTTCTTCGCCAGTTCGCGCAGGCCCAGATATTTGCCGGAGGAGACCAGTCGCGCCAGATAGCCAGACAGGCCCCCCACTGGCGGCGCGATCGACATGTCGTTGTCGTTGAGGATCACGACCAGCCGGTTGCCGGCAGCCTGCGCGTTGTTCATTGCCTCATAGGCCATGCCCGCGCTCATCGCGCCGTCGCCGATCACCGCGATCGCCTTGCCAGGTGCGCCCGTCAACTGATTGGCGATGGCGAAGCCTAAGCCGGCAGAAATCGAAGTAGAGGAATGAGCCGCGCCGAACGGGTCATATTCGCTCTCGCTGCGCTTGGTGAAGCCGGACAGGCCACCGCCCTGGCGCAGCGTGCGGATGCGATCCCGCCGCCCGGTGATGATCTTGTGCGGGTAGGCCTGATGCCCAACGTCCCAGATCAGCCGGTCCTGCGGCGTGTTGAAAACATAATGGATTGCGACCGTAAGTTCGACGACGCCGAGGCCGGAGCCGAGATGGCCCCCAGTCGAGCCGACCGCGTCGATCATCTCCAGGCGCAACTCGTCGGCAAGCTGGCGCAGTTGCCGCGACTCCAGCCTGCGCAGGTCGGCGGGATAGGAGACGGTGTCGAGAAGAGGGGTGGCGGGAGGCACGCTCATCCCGCGGGGCTTACACGGCCAGGCAACACCTGTCGATGAATGAGGTTGCAGTCCATTTCAGTGCGTTGCCAGATCCCATCACCCCGCGCAGGCGTCGCACAGCCCTCGTAGTTCCACCACCGGGCGTACATCCGCGAAACCGGCCGCTCGACCGGCGTCGCGCAGTGCGCCCGTCAAGCGGTCATCATCCAGGTGCGTGGCCGCGCCGCAATCGTCGCAGATCAGGAAAATGCAGTCGTGCCGGCAGCCGGGGTGAGTGTTTGCGAGATAGGCGTTGGCGCTCTCGATCCGGTTCGCGAGGTTAGTTCGCACGAACAGGTCGAGAATGCGATAGACGCTGTTGGCAGCGACCCGCTTTCCCCGCCGCTGTCCGACTTCTTCCGCGATATCGTAGGCTGATGCAGGCCGCTCATGCTCGGCCAACGCGCTGAACACGTCCGCGCGCATTTCCGTCCATTGCTCCCCCGCCCCCGTCAGGACGCTCCGGGCCTCCTCGATGAGACGGGTGCCTGAATGCTCATGATGCCGATGACCGCCCATGCGCGCGATATAGGCACCTGCGCGGTGGTCCACAATCAGCCGGTTTGAAAGCTCGCGCTGTAGAGCGAGGGGAACATCTCCCGGAGGGCGGCCACCTTCGGCGCGTCCCAGCGGCGGATGTAGGGGTGCCCCGGGTTCTTCTTGGCAAAGTCCTGGTGATATTCCTCCGCCTCGTAGAACTTCTTGGGGCTTTCGATCTCCACCACGATGGGCCGGCTCCACACGCCGCTCGAGCGCATCTGAGCCAAATACGCCGACGCGACGGCGCGCTGCTCCGCATTCACGGGGATCAGTGCGGCGCGATATTGCGGGCCGGTGTCAGGACCCTGCCGGTTCTTCAGCGTCGGGTCCGCCACCACGGAAAAGAACACCCGAAGCAGCTGGTCATAGCGGACCACGGATGGGTCGTAGACGACTTTCACCGTCTCCGCATGCTGCGTGGTTCCGGTGGAGACCTGCTGGTAACTCGCTGTCTGAGCGTTTCCTCCGTGGTAGCCGGAGACAGCGCTCTTCACCCCCTTCATGTGGCTGAAGACGGCCTCTACGCCCCAGAAGCAGCCGCCTGCGAAATAGGCGGTCCTGAGCCCCGCGCCCTCGCGCGCCGTACGCTGAGCGGCGGGCGCATCGAAGGTGCTCTCTGCCGCGACCGCCGGTGCGCAGGCGGCAATGGCCAGCGCGCCCGCCGCGAGCAAGCCACGCAGCCCCATCACGCGAGCCCGAGGCTTGGCACCAGAGCCGCCGCCGCCAGGCCGAAGCCGACGAGGAAGGAGAGCACGAAGTCGTTCTTCAGCAGGCGCATGATAGTTCAGGTCCGTTGTAGCTCGGTTCGAGGGCATGATTCCTGCTCCACGTGTCCTTTACGGGCTCTGAATTGCGCGGTGCGGGCCCGTTCATCTCGGCCCAACATATAGGAGCGTGGCTGCCAGACTCCAACCTCGCGACAAGGCCGGGAGCGTGAGCCCGGGCTTAGTGGCGGAAGTGGCGCATCCCCGTAAAGACCATTGCCAGGCCGGCTTCGTCCGCGGCCGCGATCACTTCCTCGTCGCGCATCGCGCCGCCGGGCTGGATCACGGCGGTCGCGCCTGCATCGATCGCGGCCTGCAGGCCATCGGCGAAGGGCAGGAATGCGTCGGAAGCCATGGCGCTGCCAACGGTGCGTGACTGTGTCCAGCCGGCTGCTTCGGCCGCTTCTCGCGCGCGAATCGCGGCAATCCGAGCGCTGTCCCGCCGGTTCATCTGGCCCGCGCCAATGCCTGCGGTGACACCATCCTTGGCGAAGACGATGGCGTTCGACTTGACGTGACGAGCCACGGTCCAGGCGAACAGGCAGTCCTTCAGCTCCCGCTCGGTCGGCGCACGCTTCGTCACGACTTTGAGGGCCGCCGCATCGACGGCGCCAGCATCGCGAGTCTGCGCGAGCAGTCCGCCGACAATGGGCCTGATCGACAGGCCGGGACGGCGCGGGTTCGGCAGCTCATCCAGCAGGAGCAGGCGCAGATTGGGTTTTCCCGCGAACATCGCGCGCGCCGCTTCGTCCGCAGCTGGGGCGATCACCACCTCGGTGAAGATCTGGCAGATCGCTTCGGCAGTGGCCCCGTCGAGGGGGCGATTGACCGCCACGATGCCGCCGAAGGCCGACACGGGATCACACGCGAGCGCGTCCCGCCAGGCTTCGACAAGGCTCGTCCGCTGGGCCACGCCGCAGGGGTTCGCGTGTTTTACGATCACGACGGCGGGATCCTGTTCCCGAAATTCGGAAACCAGTTCCAGCGCCGCGTCGGCATCGTTGTAATTGTTGTAGCTGAGCGCCTTGCCCTGCACCTGCTCAGCCTGGGCGAGGCCAGAGGCGTGCGGGCCCATCGGCGCATAGAGGGCCGCCTGCTGGTGCGGGTTCTCGCCATAGCGGAGTTCCGCCAGCTTGCGCCCGTTCAGGGCCAACATGTCCGGGAAGAGCTGCCGCTGGTCGGCGAAAGCGAACCACTGGCTGATCATCGAATCGTAAGCAGCCGTGGCGGAGAAGGCCTTCGCCGCCATTCGCCTGCGAAAGGCGAGCGTCGTCGCGCCATCATGCTCTGCCAGCTCGTCAATCAGCGCCTGATAGTCAGCAGGATCGGTGACGATGGTGACGTATGCATGATTCTTGCTGGCGGAGCGGATCATGGCCGGGCCGCCGATGTCGATGTTCTCGATGATCTCGTCGCGCTCCGCTCCCCGCAGAACAGTCTCTTCGAACGGGTAGAGGTTGGAGACGAGCAGGTCGATGGCGCCGATCTCATGCGCCTCCATTGCGGCAGTATGTTCGGGATCATCGCGCACCGCGAGCAAGCCGCCATGGACCAATGGGTGCAAGGTCTTCACGCGGCCGTCCATCATCTCCGGAAATCCCGTGATGTCGGACACGTCGCGCACCATCAGGCCCGCATCGCGCAGGGCACGGGCTGTGCCCCCGGTCGAGACCAGCTCGACACCCCCCTTCGCAAGGCGTGAAGCGAGTTCGACGACGCCGCTCTTGTCGGAGACCGACAGCAGCGCGCGCCGGATCGGCACTTCGGTCACATCCCGGCTCATTCTACTCCCATCCCCAATTTCTCGAACATCCAGGCGAAACTGTCCCCACCACGCGATACAAACCCCTGCACCACGAGTTGACGTGTCGCATGCGGAAGACCCTCGCCATCGATCCACAGGCTCTCGTCCAGCTCGACAGTGCCGCCATCGATGATGAAGGCCCAGCTGCTTCCGTCGGCCACGTCCAGCCGCGCGGTGTTTGCGCCGTCCTCCACGTCCACCTCGACACCAGGTCCGAGATGAAAGCGCAGGGCGAAAGAAATTCTGCCGCTCCGCCTCCTGCGGCCGGAAGGAACCAGCAGGTCCTCGCCAGCCAGCTGAGTGCCGTCATCCGAGAGAGTGAGCGTGCGCCGATGGATCAGGCCCAGGCGGGCGGCATAGCCGTCATGACTCGCCTCGATCGTGCTGGCCGCACTTTCCCGCCGCCGGTCCACCTCCACTTGGTTGACGCCCGGGCCGAGCTTTCCGCCGACCAGGACGGCAGTAGAGTTCGAATCGCCGAGCACCAGCGTGGAATGGGCGGCCGTGGCCCTGAGACCTTGCTCCAGGCGAGCGGGAACTTCGCCGCCCGCCGCGACGGCACCGCCGCAATTGACGACGAGCCGATGCGCGCCATGCGAAAGCTCGAACGCTAGCGTCGAAGCACAGCCGTGCTGCGCATGGCGTGCGAGCGGGGGCGGAGCGGCATCCAGTTGCAGGACGCTGCGCCCTGCCGCCAGGCGCTGATAGCCCCATTGCCTGGCGTCCGGCAGCGGCCGGGCTCGGACGGCGGCAGCGGCGAGCAGCGCCTCTACCCGCTGGCCCGAGACGGCCCCGGCGCCCTGCCAGCTGCCGAGCCCGCCATCCGAATGCGTGACGCCAAGCAGCGGCGGAAGCAGCATCTGCAACATCGCGCCAAGCTGCGCGGGCGGGTCGCCGCGGACAGCGCGATAACAGGCGGACAGTTCAACCAGCAGCTCAACAGCTTCCAGCTGCGCCTGCGGGCTGCGCGAGAGAACGCCGCCATCCGCCCCGATCAGTGCGTTCAGCGCGTGGGCCAGGCCTCCCTCCCCATGCAGCCGTCGGGGCTTGCCGTCCGGCATCAAAAGGCCAGCGGCAGTCACGGCGCACCAAGCGGCAACCTCGTCCAGCCGATCATCAGCCTTGCCAGCTGCGCGGTCGAGCCAGCGCGCGGTCTCATCCATCGCTCGCAGGGTATCCGCGCGCAGGTCTCTGTCACTGCCGGAGAGGACGAGAGGGGCGTGGACGAGCCAGTTCAGCAAGCGGCGGCCGACGTTCCCCACCTTCCAAGCGGCGCCTGACAAAGGCTCCGGATTGGCGGCGAGCCAGTCGGCAAGCACCAGTTCCGCTGTCGCGGCGCATTGCGGTGCAGGCGCGCAGGACGCGAGATCGCGAAGCCAGGTAAAGCCATGCACGACGCGCTCTACCGGCGGAGCCAGCCGCGCCGCCGGCCCGAAATTCAGTTGCGCGACCGGAACCTTGAGCCCGTGCACCAGGAGGTGCCCAGCCCTGAGCGCAACACCCCTCACGCGATCTCCTGCGAGGGGCGCTTCAACAGTCGCCAACAGACGCAGTTTTGCCGGCCGACCGAACGGCCGGGCGAGCGTGGAGCCCGGCACGCCCAACCTGTAGGCCAAACGCACCAGTCGATCGCCCGCGGAAAGGTGCGGCGCGACAGGCTCGCCTTCCGAGAGCAGCGCCGGCTCTGCGGAGAGAGGCGGCGCAGGCGCGGCATCCAGTCCTAAAGGCAGCTGCAATCGTTCCTGCCAGTCCGCCTCGCCATCCTCCGGCAGCACACCCGGTTCCGCACCGTCGAGGAAGCGATTGCGGCTGGCGATGCGGTTCACGCGCCACTCCGCAGGGCAGCGATGTTGGCGGCGTAAGCTTCGGGCCCTCCGGTGAACACGGCCGATCCGGCAACGAGCACGTCGGCCCCCGCTGCGATGCACTGGCGGGCCGTCTCAGGGTTGACCCCGCCATCCACCTCCAGCCGGATGTCGCGGCCGGACTTGTCGATCATCTTGCGCACCGCCTCCAGCTTGCGGAGCTGAGAGGCGATGAAGCTCTGGCCGCCAAAGCCCGGATTGACGCTCATCACCAGCACGAGGTCGATATCGTCGATGAGGTAATCGAGCATCTTTGCCGGAGTGGCAGGATTGAGCGAGATGCCCGCCATCTTCCCGGCAGCCTTGATCACCTGCACGGTGCGATGGACGTGGGCCCCCGCTTCAGGGTGGACGGTGATGATGTCGGCTCCGGCCCTGGCGAAGGGTTCGATCCAAAGGTCGACCGGAGAAACCATTAGGTGCACGTCGAATGTCTTCGCGGTGTGCGGCCGCAGCGCTTTCACCACCGCAGGACCGATCGTAAGGTTCGGGACAAAGTGCCCGTCCATTACGTCAACATGAATCCAATCGGCGCCCGCTTCGTCGATTGCGCGCACCTCCTCCCCAAGCCGAGCGAAATCGGCAGAGAGGATCGAGGGGGAGATCAGGGGCGTAGCCATGGGCGAACCTGTTGCCCGCTTACCAGCGCAAGGCAAGGCAACAAGCGCATTCGTCTGATTTTCCACACGGCAGCGCGCAGCATCTCGGTGCCCTGACGATGCAGTGCAGTTGGGTCGCACGAGCGGGCATCGGAAGGCGCTTCAGCGTTGATCGCGCTCCCTTAGAGCCTCATAGGCACCCTAACGCGGGAGGACAGCGGTGGTGCAGGCGACGGCTCAGGACGGCGGTGAGTTCCGGCCCGAGATCGCGGACGTCGCAGTGGTGATCCCGGCTTACAATCATTCACGCTTCCTGGCGGAGGCGATCGAAAGCGTTCTCGCCCAGACCCTTCCGGTGCGCGAGATCATCGTTGTGGATGATGCTTCGGTCGATGAGACGAGCGTCATTGCTGCGCGCCATGAAAGGGTGCGGCTGGTGCGCCAGCCACTCAATCGCGGCCTTTCGGAGAGCCGGAACCTCGGTATGAGGCTCGCCGGCGCGCGTTGGCTGCTGTTTCTGGATGCCGATGACCGGCTGTTGCCCCATGCGGTGGCTCATTCAGTGGCTTGCATGGGCAAGAACCCCGACGCCGGCTTCGTCTATGGCGCACATCGCCGCGTGGATGCCGAACTGAGGCCGATTTCAGGCAAGCTGTACCACCCCCTTGCAGCCGAGCCGCTCTGTGAATTCCTGCAGGACAATGCGGTCGGCATGATCGCCACAGCCCTGTTCGACCGGGCGAAGCTGATCGAGGTTGGCGGCTTCGACCCGGCCCTGCCGCGCTGCGAGGATTACGACCTCTTTCTTCGCCTCGCCCGCCGCTGGCCCGTCGCTTGCCACGATCGGCTTGTCGCGGAATACCGCATTCACGGGCGAAACATGTCTGCCGATGCCGCTACCATGCTGCAGGTGGCGCTGGAAGTGCTTGAGCGTCACCGCCCGCCTCGCGCTGAGCGGGAGGAACGGCGCGCTTATCGTCAGGGACGGCGCCAATGGGCTTCCTCTTATGCCCACGGAGCCTGGCGGCCGCGGCCTGGCTGGCCGCTTCGCCGCCTCCTTTCGGAAAGGCTGCGCATGACGATGATTGCCCCCGGGCCCTCCGCTTTCGCAGCAGCGGCACAGTTCGCGAAGCGCGTCCTGCCCGATCGATTCGTCGCGCGGCTGCGGCCGCTGCTCCGTCACAGATTAGACATTGGCAGCGCCGAGTCTCCGTAATTCGGCGCCGAACTGGCCGGAGCGGGTCTAGTCGTCCTCATCCTCTGGCGGGGGCGATGGGCGAGACGTGCGAATGAGCGGCTCCGGCCACAATCTCGATCCCGGCGCGATGGGGCGTCGATCCGCTCCGATGCCGGGGCGCGGATCGATGGCGTGGAAGGACAGATCCGGTCGCGGTGAACCTGCACGTGGGGCGACTCGGCCAATGCCGTGGGCAAGCCCATCAGCGAGGCGCGCCAGGATTCGCCGCGCGCCAAGTGCAGCGCGGTTTAAGCCAAAGACGAGCGCGGCAGAGCGGTCGTCACCGTAAATCTTGAGGGCGGAGCGCCTTACGTTCGCCCAGTCATGCGCCTTTGCGAACGAAGCGCACGCGCCTTTGTTGGCAGTCACGAGCGCCAGCTGACCGCTTTTCCCATCAAGCTGTGCCAGCATCACGAACTTCTCGACCACGGCCATATGGCCCAGCGCCATGCGGCTCAAATTGGCAGACATCTGCCGCGGATGCAGCCGATAGCCGACGAGAAATTCCGGCACGACCTCCAGTCGATAGCGCAGCAGCAGCTTCAGCTGAAAATCGAAGTCTTCCGTGCCGGTGATCCCTCGCTCCGCGTAAGTCGGATCGAAGCCCCCGACAGACAATGCTGCGTCGCGCCGCACCAGCAAGCTGCTGCCATTGCCAACATTGTTGAGCAGCAGGTGATCGAAGAAGAAGTCGCCGCGCCAGCCCGCTCCGAAGCCGCTGCCGACGATTCGATCTTCCTCGTCGATCTTGCGAAACAAGGTGTAGCAGCCGGCCCAGTTTTCTCCTGGCGGAACGGCCTGAAGGGCAGCCACCTGCTTCTCGATCTTGGTCGGATGCCACAGATCGTCACCATCGAGATAGGCGACATAGATGCCTTCGGCGAGCACCGTGCCGCGATTGCGAGCCCGCGCGACGCCGCCATTGGGAAAGGAGACGACCTGTAGACGCGGTTCATCTTCGGCGATGCGCGTGGCAATCTCCAGTGTCCGGTCAGTCGACCCGTCGTCCACCACCAGCACATCGAGTGGAGCGTAGGTCTGGGCCAGCGCACTGCGGATCGATCGCTCTACGAACTGCTCCATATTGTAGGCAGGAATGACCACCGTCACCCGGGGAAGGTCAGGCTCTGCCGCTACCGCTCCATGCACCTGATCCGACCTCTCCGCGAACGATGTCCCGGCACGCGCACCGTCGAGCGGAGCGGCCCTACTCTTAGAGCGCCCCTTGGGCAGGCAATCCGGAAGCTCGTCGAAAATAGCAGGAATGCCCATGCCAACAGTCTCTTACGCGAACAAGGGCCGCCCCTCGCATTGTTTCAAAGCGACACTTGCCTGTTGTCGGCAGGCGCAGTCTCGTTACGATGCTACCACACGCCATCTCACCGCTCTTGCTCGCTTGGGAATTCACCCCGAGTTCAGCGGCGCTGATGGATTGTTGCGCAACCCGGATCGGCCATTTCGTCCGCTGCTGCATAGGCCGTAGCAGTTTTCTTGCAGAATCATCTTTACGGATCGTTTCCATTGCCTTCACTGCGACTTACCCGCCCCGTCAAAGCCCTGCTGATCCCTCTGACGCTGCTGTCGTTCACCGCGCCGGCACACGCGCAGTACAAGCAGGAAATCACGAATGACTCGTCCCGCTGCCGGTCAGGCGCGGGGCCTGCAATTCAGATCACCGCGACGGATGTGAGCGCCAGCACCGGCATCGTTCGGGTGCAACTCTATCGCGGTACACAGCAGGACTGGCTGGCCAGCGGGCGATGGATTTACCGGATGGAAGCTCCGGCCCGCGCGGGACGGATGACCTTCTGCATGCCGGTCCCGCAGGCCGGTACCTACGGCATCGCCATCCGGCACGACCTCAACGGCAATGGCAAGACCGACTTGACCCGTGATGGCGGGGGCATGTCGAACAACCCCTCGATCAACATCTTCAACCTGGGCAAGCCGAACTATCGCAAGACGGCCTTCACCGTCGGCGCGAACGAGGTGAAGTCCATGACCATCCAGATGCGCTATCTCTAAGACTTTTTTCCTGATGCGCCTGTCGATCCCCTCCGCGCGCGGGACAGACGCCAAAGGATGCCTGGGGCGGCGAGCACGGGGTGCCGTTCACGCCAGGGCGTGAGTTCAATGGTGAGGCCGGTGTGCCGCTCCACCTTCCACGCTGCGTAACGGGCGGCTCCTTCGAATGTAGCCGCCGCACGCAGCAGTCGCACCACGTTGAGCGGCTTGCCCATGCGCCGCCGTCGTTCCCACCACCGCAGGATACGCCGGCGCTCGCGTTCAGAAAGCTGTGGGATGAGAATGTCACCCTTCCGCTCACAGGCGATCCCCTCCTGCGTCAGCGCGCGGGGCAGTAACCCGGAGAAATGGGCGCGGTTGGCCGAGAGAATAGACTGCTCTCGCCCTGCTGCCTCGACCCGGAACTCCGCCTTGTAGGTCGCGCGGAAAAGAGCGCTCCAATATTCCTCCTCAGTGCCGGCCGCGGGGCCGAGCGCAACGGCGAGCCAGGCAGCCGTGCGCGCGGCGGCGTCAAGCGCGTCGTTCACGGCTTCTGCTTCGTTCTCGCCCCGGACCCAGGCCAGTGCGCTAGGCTGAACGAAGCGGCTCCAGATCGTCGTGTCGAGCGTGCGGCCCGCCGCAGCCTCGGCAAAGGTCGACAGCTGCATGGTCGCGATCTTGGCCCGAAGCTTATGCCCGTCGCGCTCCCACTCACGATAGGAGACGCGTGGCCATAGCCCGCGCTCCGGCGGCCCCGGCAGCAGCACATAGAAATCGAGCACGCCCTCCAGTGAGCCGGTGCGCAGGTTAGAGCCATAGAACAACACCGCCGCCGCACCGCTCTCGAGGCCCAGCTCTTCGGCAATGGCAATCACGGCGGGGTCGAGCAGGCGCTCCGTTTGTCGGGGCTGGAGGGCGGCTGTGGCGCTACTCATCCGGTTCTGGAGATCATGGCGCAACGAAGCGCAGCTTCGGCCCCAGGGTGACGCGATAGTGGCCGGCGGGGAAGGCCTCCCCGTCAAGGATGAAGCGGTCGCCCAAGTCGACTTCGAAGGAGTCCACGGCCATCAGGTGGTACCCCCGTTTGGCGGAGCCGGGCCGCAGCATGCCGCTCACGATCAAGGGAATGCGCAGCAACAGCCCGGCTTTGGGAACATCCATCACTGCAACACGCAACGTGCCGGCGACGTGACGGAACGGGTTCAGCCCGGCGGGGAAGCGTTCCATGGTGGAGGCGAAGAGCAGGTAGCGCTCATCCTCACGGCCGAGGTGGCTATGCGGGAGCGGCTGCCCGGCCTCGTCATGCAGCTGCATGCGGGTGGTTCGGCGCAGGCCCTCCTGGCCTCTCCCCAACAGGGCGCGCATCACTGTCCAGCCAGTGGTGACCCCCACCGCGACCGCATTGAAGGCGCCCTTGCGATGGGCTTCCTGCCCAAGGCTGATCGCGGAAGTGTAGAGCCCCGCGCCCATGGCGAAGCCCAGCACACGGGCGTTCTCGTTTTCATGTTCCGAGATAACCAGCGGCCGCCGCTGCACCGTGCGCCCCTCACTCGCAATCCGCAGTGCCTCATCCAGCGACCAGTTCGCCGGCAAGCCGAGATCGGTTGCCAGCGCATTGGTCTTGCCGCTTGGCAGAACGATCAGAGGGGGCCAGCTCTCGCCGAACGCACCGGACCCGCAGGTCAGCACGTCGCGGACGGTGCCGTCGCCCCCGTTGACGACGAGGAAGTCGATGTGCTGCTCCGCAAAGCGCGCGAGGATCTCCGTCAGCTCGCTGCGGCGCTTCGGCGCTTCGACCAGGAGTGTCGCAGGGCCCGTCCATTCGGGCTGTGTCCCGCTGTTGCGATGACTGCGCGGATTACGAATGATGCCGACCAGCGGGACGCGGCGGGCAGGGGCAGTCGCAGCCCCCGCCATTTCGCGGTCGGGCCGCGCGACCAGCGGCAGCTGCTCGAACAGGTGAACGGTACCGACCATGTTTGATGCCTTAGCCTCGAGGCCCTCCGGATTGCTACACTTCTCTATAGATGGGTATAGCAATCGCCGAATTCCCGCCTCCGAATGACGATCTGTGGAAACGCGGACATGAACCGCATGTGTCGCAGCTTCCTCACAGGGAATGAAGAGCTTGGCAGGGCCAAGGCGGTGGCGTTAGGAAAGGGTGTGCTGATCGATACGCTGCTCGACGATGCGACCGACATTGCCTCCCGCATCACCGCGCTGAGGCGCGCCATTCATGCTGAACCCGAACTCGGTCTCGACACTCCTCTGACTTTGGCGAAGGTGCGGGCCGAACTGGCCGACCTGCCGCTCGAATGGCGGGAGGGCCGCTCCACAACAGGTGCGGTCGCCGTGCTGCGCGGCGGACAGCCGGGCCCGGCGGTGCTGCTGCGAGGCGACATGGATGCTCTGCCCATGGGGGAGGAGACGGGGCTGCCCTTCGCCTCTGCTATTCCCGGCCGGATGCATGCCTGCGGACACGACACGCACACTGCGATGCTCGCCGGCGCGGCGCGCCTCCTCTCTGCGCGGGCGGACAGCATCGCGGGCGAAGTGCGTTTCATGTTCCAGCCGGGCGAAGAGGGCTTTCACGGCGCGCGCCACATGCTGGAGGAGGGGCTGCTTGACCCGCTGCCGCAGGCGGCCTTCGCGCTCCACATCATGCCGAATGCGGAGCACGGCGTGCTCGTCTGCCGCGCGGGGGCGATGCTCGCGGCTGCGGACATACTGGAGCTCACGGTAGCGGGCCGTGGCGGGCATGCCTCCATGCCGCATCACGCCCGTGACCCTATTCCTGCCGCCTGCGAGATCGTGGGTGCGATTCAGGCACTTCTCACACGCCGCTTCGATGCGGCGGAAGCTGTGGTGGTGACCGTCAGCCAGATCAATGCTGGCAGCGCGCACAACATCATTCCCGACACGGCCTCGCTGCGGGGCACGATCCGCACCCTCTCGCCGGAGCGGCGGCGGGAGGTGCGAGACGCCTTGACCCACCTCGCCACCCGCATTGCCGCGGCTCATGATTGCACTGCGGAGGTGACAATCACCGAGGGGTTTCCTCCGACCATTAACGATCCGCGCGCGAACGCGCTAGTCGAGGCCTGTGCGAAGGCTCTACCCGGCGGAAGGTTCGCGACGCTCGCCCACCCAATCATGGGGGCGGAGGACTTCTCCTATGTTCTGGAGAAAGTGCCCGGTGCGATGGCGTTCCTGGGCGTGGCTCACGAAGGGGTGGAGGCGGCGCAATGTCCCGGAATTCACTCCAGCCGCATGATGGTGGACGAGAGCGTGCTCCCCCGCGGCGCCGCCTTCCTTGCGGCCTGCGCGCTTCGCTTCCTGGAGCGGGGTTGGGAGTAGGGCCGCGCTGGACCGCACCGCCTGATCCTTCGGTCGGAGCGGCTTCCGAGCCAAGCCGCTGCCGTTGTTGATGAGCCGGAGCACGCGGCTGGACAGGGCAATGTGCGGCGTCCTAGCGGCGCGGCATGGCTATCATCGCGACCATCATGAACACCGCCACCGGGCGCCCGATCCAGAAAATGACCTTCGGGCGGATGCCCAAGCCTTGGTCCAGCTTCAATCTCTCGACCGGAGAGCTCGTTACGGCAGAGCGCATCGACGTGGGCAAGCCTGCGCCAGGGAAGTTCGTCGCGCCGGTGGATGTCTGGGTGACGGTAAAGCCCGCGGAGTAACTGGAATGAGAGAGTGGGCTGGAAGGGGCTCGCCGGCCGGCCCTAGCCCGGCTGCCCCTCGAGCTTCTCGGTGGCTTCCAGCCAGCCCAGTTCCGCCTCTTCCAGCTCCTGCGCCACGGCGGCCCGGCGTTGCCCAAGCTCACCCATGGTCAGCCGCGCCAGATCCGATGCCGCCGATTGAGGGTCAGCCATTGCGAGGTCGATGGCGGAAAGCTTCGCCTGAAGTCGCGCGATCGCCTTCTCCGCTTCAGTGACATCCTTTCGCGCCCGCTTCTCTTCCTCGCGAGAGCGAACATTCGTGGCGCGGCTCTTCTTGGGCGCCCGGTCCCCTGCCTCGGGCTTCGGCTGGTTCCGGCCGAGCACCAAGTCGATGTAATCCTCCATACTGCCGGGGTAATCGGTGGCGGTGCCGTTATCGACGAGCACCAGCCGGTCCGCTGTCAGTTCAACCATGTGCCGGTCGTGGCTGATCAGGATGACAGCGCCGCTAAAGTCGTTGAGCGCCTGAACCAGGGCCTCCCGAGCATCGACGTCGAGGTGGTTGGTCGGCTCGTCCAAGATCAGCAGGTGCGGCGCCTCGCGCGTGATCAGCGCCAGCGCCAGCCGCGCCCGCTCTCCGCCGGAAAGCTTCGCCACCTGCTGCGTGGCGCGGTGGCCTGAAAAGCCGAACCGGCCGAGCTGGGCGCGCACCGCAGCGGGGCTCTTGCCTTCCATCGCCCGCGTCATGTGCTCCAGCGGCGTTGCGTCGGACGCGAGTTCTTCCACTTGGTACTGTGTGAAATAGCCGACCCGCATCCGGCCTGATGCCTGCATCTTCCCGTCCATGGGCGTGAGCTGCGCCGCAAGAAGCCGCGCCAACGTGGTCTTGCCGTTGCCGTTGCGGCCCAGCAGCGCGAGGCGATCATCCGGATCGATCCGCAGGTTCAGCCGCTGGAGGATCGGGCGCTCGCCATAGCCGACGGAGGCGAGATCAAGCGTGATCAGCGGCGGCCGCAATTCTTCCGGGCTGGGGAAGTCGAAGCTGAGGCTCGGGTCTTCGATCAGCGCCGTGATCGGCTGCATCTTTGCCAGCATCTTGGCGCGCGACTGCGCCTGTTTCGCGGTGGATGCCCGGGCAGAGTTGCGGGCAATGTAATCCTGCAGCCGCGCGCGCTGGGCCTCCTGCGACGCCTTCGCGGCCGCCAGCTGTGCTGCCCGCTCGGCCCTTTGAGCCTCGAAGCTGTCGTAATTGCCAGGATAGAGCGTCACCTTGCCGCCCTGCAGGTGCAGGATCGTGTCGACCACATTGTTGAGCAGGTCGCGCTCATGGCTGATGACGATCAGCGTGCCCGCATAGTTCTTGAGGAAGCTCTCCAGCCATAGCGTCGCCTCCAAGTCGAGGTGGTTGGAGGGCTCGTCCAGCAGCAGCACGTCCGGCGCGGAGAACAGCAGCGCGGCCAGCGCCACGCGCATTTTCCATCCGCCGGAGAAGCTGTCGAGTGGCCGAGCCTGCATCTCCTCGTCGAAGCCGAGGCCGAGCAGGATGCGTGCGGCGCGCGACGGAGCAGTGTAGGCATCGATCGCCAGCAGCCGCTCATAAAGGTCGCCCAGCCGATCGGGGTCGGCGCAGTTCTCGCTTTCCTCCAGCAACTGCGTCCGCTCGGCATCAGCGGCAAGCACTGTCTCGAAGGGAGTTTGCGAACCGCTGGGCGCCTCCTGCGCGATATAGCCGAGGCGCGTCTTGCGCGGGGTATCGATCGTGCCCTCGTCGGGCTCGATCTGCCCGATCAGCACCTTCATCAGCGTCGATTTTCCTGCGCCGTTGCGGCCGATGAGGCCGACATGCGAGCCCGGCGCGATCGACGCAGCCGCCTTTTCGAGGATTGTGTGCCCGCCAAGTCGCACAGTGATGCCGTTGATGGTGATCATGCGGCGCGCGCCTAGCAGCCCGCGCCCCGCATCCCAATGCCAGAATGGCCGTTAAGCAAGCGATTGCGACGAGGCATTCCGCCGACGCTCCTCGCTCAAGTGGCTTCAGATGATCAGCTTCAGGGAAAGTGGCGCGTGGGGCGCGGTTCCTCCTCGGCCTGACAATTATCGGCCATCGCAAATGTGACATCTGATCAGCATGCTTGCGCTTCAACGCTGTCATTTCCAGCGACTGTCTGTGGGCCCAGAATGCAGCCCCGTTGCAAATATGCTGGGTCCGTGGGCGCGCTCGGCGGAAGCATTGAACATGCACCCCCACTTGGTGTGCTGGTTCAGCGTTGCTGTGGAGCGCCGCCTTCGAGACAGTCGTTACTGCCCCACCCCGGGACAACACGTACTCGATAGCAAGATTCAGTTTACCAATGTCAAAGGGTCGAATATCGAGGGGTGACCGGATCGTCCGGCGCTCAAAAGGGATGTTTGCAATGATTGACGCTCTGAACGCGACAGAGACCGAAGCCAGCGAGATCACCACGCTGACCAGCGAAGAAATCGATCAGGTCGCGGGCGGCGGCGGCGGGCTTATCCGCACGTTCTGACACAAGTTCAGCAAGACCCGGTGTGCTTTGCGCCCGGGTCTTGCTGGTCGCTCTTGCCTGTCTCAGGATTATCGAGCAGCGCAGAAGCGGCTAGTCGGCGACGTTCCGGCTGCGGGGTCTCATGACTTGATCGGAGTGGATCGTCCCGTTCCGTATCGTCACTACTCTTTCCGCCGCCTCGATCGTCTCTCGACGGTGTGCAACCCCAATTCTCGTGATGCCCATCCGCGCGATCGTATCGTTGATCCGCTGTTCATGGGCGATGTCGAGGGCTGAGGTCCCCTCATCCAGAACGAGTAGTCGCGGTTCGCGGTAGAACGCGCGCGCGAGCAGGATCCGCTGCTTCTGTCCACCGGAGAGCGTGGACCCCATATCACCTACGAGCGTATTCTCGCGCATCGGCATTTGCTCGATATCTTCGAGAATCGCGGCATCGTGAAGTGCCGCCCGCACCCGATCGGCATCCATGCCGGTAAAGCCGGCGACATTGTCCCCGATAGAGCCTGTGAACAGGGTGTCCTCCTGCAGCACGGCGCCGACCTGGCTGCGGTAGGCCCTTCGTCCGAAGCGGCCGATCGTCTGTCCATCGATCAGCACTTCGCCTTCACTCGGTTCCACGAGGCCAAGAAGGATTTTGATGAGCGTGGACTTTCCGCTCCCGCTCGGTCCTGTAATTACCAGATGTTCGCCCGGATCGATCACGAGGTCGATCCCTTGGAGGACGTAGCCTTCGTACTGGCCGTAGCGATGGGAAACGCCGCGCAACTCGATCCTGCCCTTCATCGGCTCGCGTCGGAACTCCGGCTCACTGAAGCCGGGGTCTTCGGATGCAAAGGCGATGTCCGTCAGCCGCTCAAGGTGGAGTTTCGCCTTCCGCCAGGCAGCGGCCTGATCGATCACCCTCCGAGCGGCGAGAGAGAACTGCAGTCGCCAGGTGGCGAAGGCGAACAGCATGCCGATGGAGAAGCCGCCCTCGATCACGAAGACCGCGCCGAGCCAAACGACCAGCACCATCTCCAGCGCCTCAAGCAGGTGGCCGCCCGCCTGTTGAGTGGCGGTAATCTTGTCATGCGCATATCGTTCGCTGAGAAGATCCGTCAGCCGGTTCTGCCAAGCGGCCTGGCGCAATGACTCGCGCCCTTCGAGGCGGATGGTGTTCATGCCGCGCAATGTCTCGATCATCGCGCTCTGCTCACGACCGAGCGCGATGATGGCCTCTCCCTCGGTCGCTCGTTCTTTCGACAGCGTGAAGGCGCGCAGGGCCACATAGGCGAGGAGCGACACGATGGGGATCGCCGTCAGCACTGGCGAGTACAGCATCATCGCCGCCAAGGTGATGATCGCCATGAAGCCGTCGAGCAAAGCGACTGCCATGCCCTCCGTCAGCAATTGCCGGAGCGGTTGAACGGACTGGAAGCGCGACAGGACATCGCCAACGCTGCGTCTTTCGAACCAGGCGATCGGGAGGCGCAGCATATGGCGAGCCAAATTTGTGGACATGGCGTATGCGAGCATCGTGCCGGCGGACAGCAGGACGTAGCCTCGCATCGCGTGAGCGGCCCCGGTAATCACCGCAAACACAGCGAAGCCGACCGCCAGCGTCACCAACAGGTCCGTGTCCGCCGCGGGGATTGCCTCATCGACGGCGATCTGGAGAAAATAGGGCGATACCAGCACAAACAGCTGCAGGAGGAGCGATAGCAGAACGGCCTGACCGATCGTTCCGGCAAGACCTTCGGTTCGCCCCCAAAGCTCGCTCAGGCGCAGTTCGCGTTTGAGCGTCTCCGGCGCGAAGCTGTCCCCCGGCTCAAGCTCGAGCACGATTCCGGTGAAGTGCCGATCGAGCGAAGCTCGGTCATGCCAGGCGCCGGTGCCATGTGCCGGATCCACGATGTACAGACGGTCCCGGCTGAACCGTTCCGCAACGACGTAGTGGTTGAGATCCCAGTGGAGGATCGCCGGAAATGAAATCTCGCCGAGCCGATCGATCCCGACCTTTAGCGGCCGGCTGGAGAAATGAAGGGCGCTCGCCGTCTTTATGAGCTCGCTCAAGCCCATGCCACGGATCGTCACCGGATGGCGCAGGCGCAACTCGGCGAGGTCGATCTTTTTGCCCCAGTAGCCGGCGACCATGGCGAGGCACGCGAGACCGCATTCCGCAATCTCACTTTGCGCCACCGGTCGAACCCGGCGCCTGCGACGCAGGCTGGTGACGGGGCCGATTGCTGCGGGCTCAGCAGTCTCGACGTTCATCGCCGCCAAACCGCGTAAAGCGGATCAAACAGCCACTCGATCAGCGTGCGCTCCCTGGTACGAATCCGCGCGCTCAAGGTCATGCCTGGGAGCAGGTCTGCTTGCTTGCCGTAATAGGGAAGCGATGCAGGCAGGTCGGCCTCGACGATGAACATGGGGCCCGACCTGGTTTGGACCGGCGCGCGTGCGACGTCGCGGATGGTTGAGTTGATCATGCCGAAGGTCTGATAGGGATAGGCGTCCACCGCGATACGCACCTTCTGACCGGGGCTGAGATCGGTCATCATTTGCGCAGGCACTGAAATCCGAGCGACGCGTTGGCCGGCGTTCGGGACCAGGATGGCGATAGTGGCGCCAGCTTCGACCAGGCTCCCGTCGCGCATGGGAAGGGAGGCAACCTTGCCGGCCACGGTGGCGACGTGAACAACGCTCTTCAGCGCATCGTCCGCCACCGCGCTGCGCCGCGCACGTGAGGCATCGATCGCTGCCGCGCTGGATGAGACGCGCGCTTCGTCGAGGGCCTGCCGTGCTTCCGCCAGCGCCACATCCCGTTCCCCGCGAGTGCGTGCGATCTGCTCTTCGATGTAGGCTTCCGCCTGGCGGCGCTCGGCGAGGGCCGCCTCCTTGTCATCCAGGTTCTGTCTGGAGAGAAAGCCTCTGGTCGCGATCGCAGTCGCCCGGTTGAGATCGTTTTCGGCTCTTGCGGTCTGCTCGCGTGCTTGTTCGAGCTGTGTCGTGAGACTTTTGATCCGTTCGCTCGCGGCCTCGGCCTGTGCGCGACGGGCATCCGCGCGCGACTGACCGGCTTGCCCGGCCGCTTGCGCCTGCATCTCGGCACTGCGAGCCTCTTCCAGGCTCGCCTCGCTGCGCTGCGTTCCGAGAAGCCCCTGCTCGTTGCGCGAGACGATCCTGGTGACGGCAATCACGTCGCCAGCCTGAACCGTGTCGCCAAGCTTCACCTTCAGCTCGAGGATGCCGCGCCGTTCGGCCGAAAGGATCGGCATGCCCTGCGTGACATCGACAACCGCGGGCACCGTTATCGTCCGGGCATAGTTCGCGAGTGACGCGAACGTGATTCCGCCGGCCATGAAGAGCGCAAGCAGCACGTTCGTTGCCGTCCAGCTGGGTGGCGGGGCAACGCGCGTGCGGCCATGCATGATGTTCTGCGCCTCAACAGCTTGGCGCCGGTAGAGGCCTGCTCGATTAGACATGAGGCAAGCGGTTGATTCCTAGGAGCCGCGTTGCCTACGGCATTCGCCCGCCTCCGCAAAGGGGCGATGATGGCGGGATCAGGGAAGCTGCAGACCAGCTCTTCCGCGCAGGGCGCGCGATTTAGGCAGGATCGAGGATGCTCGCACCTGTGGGCAGTCTGTGTTCGAGCGTCCGCCGAGGTCCACTACCTCCTGCGCGACCGATGGCCAGATCGACCATGTGGCGGGACTGGCTTGCGGCTGCCAGCGCTCACCATCGAAGCGGCCGAGAATGGTATGATCCTGCGGCAAAGGAATAGCTCGCCCGCGCCCGAGTCGCACTTGCTGCTGTCGGGCCGGAAGCCGCCACTGTAGCGAAAGCGGAGAAGCGAACGTAGAGCAGCAGCAAGGCTGGCGCACCCGACAGGATTCGAACCTGTGACCTCTGCCTTCGGAGGGCAGCGCTCTATCCAGCTGAGCTACGGGTGCTTCGCTGGCGCGCCTAGCAACAGAGGGGCTTCGGGCCAAGAGAAATGCGGCGGTACCGGTGTCGAACTCGGCTGGGCGCGGGCTTTGCCTGCTAGACCGGCCGCGCATTCGAGCCGCGGCCCCCGCGCAGGTGGTACTCCTGCGTACCGCGGTGAAGTACCTCGTCCGCCATCAGCAGTGCACTGTTGGCAAAGGTGAAGCCCGGCGTCAGTTGGCGATAGAGATCGTCGAAATCCCGGTCGACCGTGCGGCGATAGAGCTCGGCGAAGCTGTCGATCACGAAATAGGTCGGCTGCAGGTCGTCGATCACGTAATCTGTGCGCATCACCCGGTCCACGTCCAGCATAATCCGGTTGGGCGATTGCCCCTCCAGTGCGAACACCGCCTCTCGCGGACCAGAGAGGATGCCGGCGCCGTAGATCCGCAAACCTCCGCTTTCGCGCACCAGGCCGAACTCCACCGTGTACCAGTAAAGCGAGCCCAGCGCCTTCAGCCGGTTGTGGCGCATCGCCTTCCACCCGGCGCGGCCATATTCCTGCATGTAGTCGGCGAAGATCGGGTCCGTCAGCAGCGGCACGTGTCCGAACACGTCGTGGAAGACGTCAGGTTCCTGAATGTAGTCGAAGCTCTTGCGGCTGCGGATGAAATTGCCGGCAGGGAAGCGGCGATTGGCAAGATGCCAGAAGAATACATGGTCCGGGATCAGCATTGGCACCGGCACCACGGTCCAGCCGGTCAGTCGCCCCAGCTCGTGCGACAGGCGAGCGAATTCCGGCACTCCGCCCCGCCCGAGGTCGAGTCTGTCCAGCCCCTCCAGGAAGGCTTCGCACGCGCGGCCCGGTAAGATCTCCATCTGGCGGGCAAACAGATCGTTCCAGATCGCGTCGTCTTCCGGTCCATAATCGCGCTGGCGAGGCTCGAGCCAGTCTTCCCCCACATGCGAAGGACGCTTCAGCGGCGCGGTAAAGACCTCCGCTGAGATCGCCGGAAGCGTTGCGAAGTCGCTCTCGGGTGAGAGGTGTGTGGCCATGGGTCCTGTTCCGCCAGGCAGTCTAGCACCAGCGGGGCAGCAGACCAAATCGGCAGGATCAGCTCTGGTCGGCCGGTGTGGCGGGCGTAACGGGCGAGGGTTCGGCAGAAGGTGCTACCGGACGGTCCTCGATCATCTCGGCCGCGCGTGCGATCGCTTGTTCCTCGCCGAGCTTCACCGCCTCCGCATCGCCCCGTGCGCCGCCGCCCGGCGTACAGGCGGCGCAGCACGAGGCGGCAAGCAACGCCCAGCCGTACTTTCGGCCGGGCATCGGATTACATCGTTTCTTCGGCAGCCCGGGTCGCCGCCTCGGCTGCGGCGGCGGCTTCGGCAGCGGCCTCTTCGGCAGCCTGGCCGGTATCCTCGAGGCTGGTCGTCGCCTCACTTTCGACTGGAGCGCCGGCATCCACGGCCGCTTCGGTCGTCGCGCCCGCATCCGCGGCGGGCAGAGGCGCATCGGTCATCGCCTCGTCAGCCGGCATCTCCACGGTGTCGGCGATCGCGTCTTCCGATGCGTCGTCGGAGCTTCCGCAGGCGGCCAGGCTCAGCGCGGCGGCGGAAGCGAAGGCGATGGTAGCGAATGTCCTCATGGTCGGTCCTCGTCTTGAGAATTCTTCAGGGCCCAGCATCTATGCCCCCGCCCCGCCATCGACAAGCGGATCGCATAAGTGGGCGAGGAAAACGCAAGGAAACCACGCGGCTGCCGGTTCCCCTGGAGGACTGCATCTGCCAGTGCCTCTTTCCAATGGTGGACGTGCGAGATCTGATGCTGGATGCCGAGCAGGCACTGCGGCAGGTGTTCGGTTTCGACGCTTTTCGCGGCGTGCAGCGACAAGTGGTGGAGCGGGTGCTGAGGGGCCGCTCCACGCTCGCCGTGATGCCGACCGGCGCAGGCAAGTCGCTCACTTACCAGCTGCCTGCAACGCTGTTGCAAGGCACTTGCGTGGTGGTTTCACCTTTGATCGCGCTGATGCACGACCAGTTGCGAGCGGCGCGCGCTAACGGCATTCGCGCCGCTACGCTGACCAGCGCCGACAGCGACCAGATGGAAACGGAAGCGGCGATGCGAGCGGGGGAACTGGACCTGCTCTACGTCGCGCCGGAGCGTGCCAGTCAGCCGCGTTTCCGCGCCCTGCTGGCGGAGGCGAGGCTCGCATTGTTTGCCGTGGACGAGGCGCATTGCGTTTCCGAATGGGGGCACGATTTCCGACCGGATTACCGGCAGCTTCGTCCTCTGCTGGATTCCTTTGCCAACGTCCCGCGCCTGGCGCTGACCGCCACAGCCGATTCGCACACGCGGGCGGACATCCTGGCCCAGCTCGGCATTCCGGAGGATGGGCTGATCGTGGCCGGATTCGACCGGCCGAACATCCGCTATGCCATTCGCCCGCGTCAGAGCGGGCTGAAGCAGTTGCAGGACCTGCTGGGCGAGCAGAAGGGCCCCGGCATCATCTATGCGCCGACAAGGCGCCAGGTGGAGGAGCTTTCGGACAAACTGGCCAGCCGCGGCAGGCCGGTTCTCCCTTACCATGCCGGTCTTGCGCCAGAACAGCGGGCCGGAAACCAAGCCGCGTTCGTCGCATCCGAGGACATGGTGATGGTGGCGACGATCGCCTTCGGCATGGGGATCGACAAGCCCGATGTGCGCTTCGTCGCCCATGCCGGTACGCCCAAGTCGATCGAGGCCTACTATCAGGAGACCGGCCGCGCCGGGCGTGATGGCGACCCCGCAGTGGCGCTGATGCTGTGGGGCGCAGGAGACTTCGGGCGTGCCCGCCAGCGGCTGGAGGAGGTGGAGCCATCCCGCCGTGCAGGGGAACGCGCCCGGCTGGATGCCTTGGCCGCCTTGGTTGAGGCCCCGGGCTGCCGAAGGGCCATCCTGCTGCGCCACTTCGGCGAGAACCCGCCGGAAGCTTGCGGCAATTGCGACAATTGCCTCTCACCCCCACAGGTGATCGACGCTACGGATCTTGCCCGCAAGCTGCTCTCGGCAATCTATCGCACTGGGCAAAGCTTCGGCCTTGGCCACGTGCAGAAGGTGCTGACCGGTGCGCGGGATGAGCGCGTTCTCCAGCGTGGGCACGATTCGCTGAGCGTCTTCGGCATCGTTGATGGAGAGGAGGCGCGGCTGCTGCAGCCGCTTGCGCGTTCGCTGCAGGCCCGCGGCAGCCTGGTCGCCACGGAGCATGGCGGACTGCAGCTTGCCGGCGATGCGCGCGCTATCCTCAAAGGAGAGAGCACCGTCGCCATCACCCGGCCACCCCCAGCGGACCGCCGCCGCAATCGCGCCGATCCGGCGCCGCTGGACGAAGCCGACGATCCGCTGTTCGAAGTTTTGAGAACGGTGCGGCGCGATCTTGCGCGGGAGGCGCAGGTGCCGCCTTACGTGATCTTCCATGACGCCACCCTGCGGGCGATGGCGGTGGCCCGCCCAGCCTCCCGCAGCGAGCTGGGCGCGATCCCCGGCGTTGGCGCTCGCAAGCTGGACAGCTACGGCGATGCTTTCCTAGTGGCGATCGCGCAGCACCAAGGGTGAGGAGCTGGCGCTTGCCATTTTGCCTCAGCCCATCTATGGGCGCGCGCTTCACCGACACGTGATATCCGCCGGTCTGGCCACAAGGGCTGCCAGGGCTGGCTCAGGCGTGTCCCTTGATAGGAGACGAAAATGCCCAAGTTGAAGACCAAGAGCGGGGTCAAGAAGCGCTTCAAGATCACCGCAACGGGCAAGATCAAGCACGGCGTTGCCGGCAAGCGCCACCGGCTGATCAGCCACAATGCCAAGTACATCCGTCAGAACCGCGGCACTTCCGTCCTGTCCGAAGCGGACAACGCGACGGTGAAGAAGTGGGCCCCTTACGGGCTCGACTGAGCGCGTTTCAGCCAGCAACGGATTACCAGGAGCTTAGACCATGCCCCGTATCAAGCGCGGCGTTACCACGCGCCAGAAGCACAAGCGGATTCTCGACCAGGCCAAGGGCTATCGCGGTCGTCGCAAAAACACCATCCGCGTTGCCCGCCAGGCCGTCGAGAAGGCGGGCCAGTACGCCTATCGCGATCGCAAGGTTAAGAAGCGGAACTTCCGCGCCCTTTGGATCCAGCGCATCAACGCTGCCGTCCGCGCGGAGGGTCTGACCTATTCGCAGTTCATGCACGGCGTGAAGCTCGCCGGCATCGAGCTGGACCGCAAGGTCATGGCGGATCTTGCGATGAACGAGGGCGCTGCCTTCGGCGCCATCATCAGCCAGGCGAAAGCTGCGCTGCCGGCGGCCTAACCCGCATCAGCCGAATCGAAACAGGAAGCGGGGCGTACCGGTTTGCCGGTGCGCCCCGCTTTTTGTTTGTCTCATAATAATACGATCCAGCACCCCCGTTTGCTTGCTCAGCCATTTTCGATTTTGTATCAGGAATGTTACAACACGCTGAAAGGGCGCCGGATGCAAGTTGGCGGCGGCCCGGCGCCCGAAGGAGGGGCCAATCCGATTAAACTCGGATTGGTATAACATTAGGGTCGTGCGCTCATATGGACACCGGTTTCACGGTCGACGTGCGATACTACCGCCTCAGTGCGGAACTTCAGCCGTTTTTTACCGCGCTTTACCTGTTCAACATCACCTGCCAGCCAGATCGGCTAATTGAGGACTGGCTCCATCCCGAATGGGCCGCGATGCGGTTCACCATGTCCGGTATTCCGCCTGCCGGAGGCGTGGGGCGCGAACCAATCGCGCCCAGACCGCCGTTTGTGGTGACTGGCCCCACCAGCAAGGCTTTGCATTTCCGGCTGGGCACCTCGCGCATCTGGGGGTTGGGCCTTCAGCCAGCAGGCTGGGCGAAGTTCGTGGCCGGACGGGCGAGCGATTATTCAGACCGTACGCTGGATGGATCAGTGGACCCCGCATTTGCCGTGTTCGCACCGCTTCTGCCGCTGGTGCAGGATCCCATGTTTCCGCCTGATCGCGCGGCGGAGGAGATTAACGCCTATCTGATCCAGCAGGTCGATCGGGAGGATTCGCGGGCCGAGCTGATTTTCCGCGTGCACGATGCACTGCGTGATCCGGAGGTGGCGCATGTGGCGGAGCTTGGAGAGCGAGCGGGACTCGGCCTGCGCTCGCTGGAGCGGATTTGCCTTCGCTATTTCGGTTTCCCGCCCAAGTTGCTGCTGCGCCGTCAGCGCTTCCTGCGCAGCCTTGCCCGCTACATGCTGGACCCCCATCGCAACTGGAGCGAGGCACTGGACGCGCAATATCATGACCAGGCGCAGTTCGTGCGGGACTTTCGCTCCTTCATGGGGATGACGCCGACGGAATATGCCGAGCATCCGCACCCGATTCTCAACAGGATCATGGCACAGCGGATGGCTGACCTGGGTGCCGCGCCGGAGACCGACATGCCGACGATCCTGCGCTACCGCACCGAAGCTGTGCCAATCGATGGCGAGCCGGAAGACAAGCGCCGTCTCGGTCTGCGCCGGTAGCGAATAGGGGTTGGGCGCGCGGAGCCGCCCCGCTACAGCGCCGCCACGATGACCACGACTGAAGAACTTGACCGGATCGCGAGCGACGCCCGCGCGCGCATTGCCGGTGCCGCGACGCTGGACGAACTGGAGGCGGCACGGATCGCCTTTCTCGGCAAGCAGGGCAGCGTCTCCGTGCTGCTCAAGACGCTTGGCCAGATGAGCCCTGAGGAGCGCCAGCAAAAGGCGCCAGCCATTCAGGCGCTGCGCCAGAGCGTGACCGAGGGACTGGCAGAACGACGGGAGGCTATGGAGGCCGCGGTGCTGGAGCAGCGGCTCGCGGCCGAGACGCTGGATCTCTCTCTTCCCGCGCCGGAAACACCGCAGGGCTCCGTCCATCCTGTTAGCCAGGTGATGGATGAGTTGGCGGAGATCTTCGCTGATCTCGGCTTCTCCGTTGCCACGGGGCCGGAGATCGAGGACGACTGGTACAATTTCACCGCGCTCAACATGCCGGAAAGCCATCCGGCGCGCGCGATGCATGACACGTTCTACTTTCCGGACGTCGCTCCAAAAGGCGGGCGGATGCTGCTGCGCACCCACACCAGCCCGGTGCAGGTGCGCACCATGCTGGCCGAGGGCGCGCCGGTGCGGATCATCGCACCTGGCCGGGTTTATCGCAGTGACAGCGATGCAACCCACACGCCGATGTTCCACCAGGTGGAAGGGCTGGTCATCGCTCGCGACATCCACCTAGGCCACCTGAAGTGGACGCTGGAGACCTTCCTCAAGGCCTTCTTCGAGCGTGAGGACATCGTGCTGCGCCTGCGCCCGTCATACTTCCCCTTTACCGAACCTTCGGTGGAGGTCGATGTTGGGTTCGCGATCGAGAATGGCCGCCGCGTGCTAGGTGGCAGCGGGGACGAGCCAGGCCATGGCTGGATGGAGCTGCTCGGCAGCGGCATGGTCAACCGCCGGGTGATCGAGATGTCCGGCCTCGATCCGGACGAGTGGCAGGGTTTCGCCTTCGGGGTCGGCGTGGACCGGCTGGCGATGCTGAAATACGGGATGGATGATTTGCGCGCCTTCTTCGACGGCGATGTGCGCTGGCTGCGGCACTATGGCTTCTCCGCTTTTGACCAGCCGACGCTCTCCGCCGGTGTGGGAGCAAAGGCATGAAGTTCTCGCTCGAATGGCTGCGCACCTTCCTTGAGACGGACGCGACGGCCGCGGAGGTCGCGGACACGCTCAACCGGATCGGTCATGAAGTCGAAGGCGTGGAGGACCCGGCCGAGAAGCTCGCGGGCTTCCGCGTCGCCGAGGTGCTCACCGCCGCGCCGCATCCCGATGCCGACCGCCTTCAGGTGCTGACGGTGGATGCCGGAGAAGGCGAGCCCCTTCAGGTGGTCTGCGGTGCGCCGAACGCCCGTGCGGGGATGAAGGGCGTGCTCGGCCTGCCCGGCGCGGTGGTGCCGGCGAACGGCATGGAACTGCGCAAGGGCATGATCCGCGGCGTAACCAGCAACGGCATGATGTGCTCGGTGCGGGAGCTTCAGCTCGGCGACGAGCATGAAGGCATCATCGAGCTGCCCGCCGATGCGCCCATCGGCACCGCATTCGCCGAATATCACGGCACCAGCCCGATCTTCGACGTGGCCATCACGCCGAACCGCCCGGATTGCATGGGGGTGGAGGGCATCGCGCGCGATCTTGCGGCGGCAGGGCTCGGCACCTTCAAGCCCTATCGAGTCGAGCCGGCGGCCGGCAGCTTTGCTTGTCCGGTCGAGATCCGAACGGACGACCCGGAAGGCTGCCCCGCCTTCTTCGGGCGGGTGATCCGCGGCGTTAGCAACGGAGTGTCTCCCGAATGGATGCAGCAGCGGCTGATCGCGGCAGGGCAGCGGCCGATCAGCGCGCTGGTGGACATCACCAATTACCTCATGCTCGCCTTCGGTCGCCCGGCGCACGTCTATGATCTTGCAAAGCTGCAAGGCGCGGTCGTCGCCCGGCGCGCGAAGGAGGGCGAACAGGTCCTCGCGCTGAACGAGAAGACCTATACGCTCGATGCCGAGATGACCGTGATCGCGGATCAGGCGCAGGTCCACGACATCGCCGGCATCATGGGCGGCGAGCACTCCGGCGTCTCCGAGAGCACGACGGAGGTGCTGCTGGAGATCGCCTACTTCAACCCGGACCGCATCGGGGTGACAGGCCGGCGTCTCGGCCTCACCTCCGATGCCCGAACGCGATTTGAGCGGGGCGTGGACCCGGCCTTTCTCGCTGATGGGCTTGATCTGCTGACTTCCATGATCCTCAAGATCTGCGGCGGTGAGGCGTCGGAGGTGGTTCGCGCCGGTTCCCCCCCGCACGAGCCGCGCATTGTCGCCTACGATCCCCGGTTGGCCGAAAAGCTCGGTGGCGTAGCTATCCCTGAAGAAAAGCAGCGCTGCATTCTTGCCTCGCTCGAGTTTGAAGTCTCATCTGACTGGCAGGTGAGGGCGCCTCTTCGCCGTCACGACATCGAAGGTCCGGCTGATATCGTCGAGGAAGTGGTGCGCATCCACGGGCTCGACAATGTGCAGAGCGTCGCCCTTCCTCGCGGCGAGGGCGTCGCTCGTCCCACCGCGACCCCCAGCCAGGTGCTTGAGCGGCGGCTGCGTCGCGCCGCCGCGGCTCGTGGCCTGAATGAGGCGGTGACCTGGTCCTTCCTTCCGCAGCCCGATGCGGAGCAGTTCGCGAGCGGAGAGGGCGCGCTATGGGTGCTCGACAACCCCATCAGCGAAGAGATGAAGGCAATGCGCCCGTCCTTGCTGCCGGGCCTCCTGGCGGCCGCGCGCCGCAACTTCGATCGCGGCACGGCGGGGTTGCGCCTGTTCGAGGTCGGCCGTCGATATTTGCGCGGGCAAGCTGGCGCCAGTGAGGAGCCGCTGACGCTGGCGGTGCTGCTCGCGGGCGAAAAGCAGTCGCGCGGCTGGGCAGCGGGCAAGGGCGGTCACTTCGACGCATTTGGCGCAAAGGCTGAGGCGCTCGCGCTGCTGAAGGAGGCAGGCGCGCCGGTGGATCGACTGCAGGTGATGGGCGATGCGGGGCCTCAGTTCCATCCGGGCCAGTCCGCCACGCTGCGCCTCGGGCCAAAGGTGGTGCTTGCTCGCTTTGGCGCATTACATCCGCGCGTGCTGAAGCATTTCGACTTGAACGGCCCGGTCGTCGCCGCCGAACTGTTCCTCGACGCCTTGCCGCAGAAGAAGGGCGGTGGCTTCGCGCGCGGCGCCTACAGCCCACCCGCGTTGCAGGCCGTGACACGCGATTTCGCATTTCTCGTCGATGCGGCTCTGCCAGCGGCCGATCTGGTCCGTGCGGTCCGGGGCGCCGACAAGGCAAACATCGTGGACGCGCGGATCTTCGATGATTTCCGCGGGCAGGGCGTGCCGGAGGGGCGGAAGTCTCTGGCCATCGAGGTCACGCTCCAGCCGACGGAGGCGAGCTATACCGAGGAGCAGCTGAAGGGCATCGCGGAACGGATCGTTGCGGCCGCGGGCAAGCTGGGCGGGGTCCTGCGGGCCTGAGCCTCACTCGCTGAGGGCACCCTTCAACAGTGTGGCAACGCGCCCCGGGGCTGGTCGGCATCCACGCCTGCCAGGTCCTGCAGGGCCATCCTGCTCTCGGCCCCGATAGTCACGGCGAGCCCGTGGATCAGCACCTCGCCTCCCTCAAGGCCAAGCTGATCCTCGAAAGAAGCGATCGCCTGCGTCAGCGTCGGAATGCGGCGGTTTGCCGCAGCGGCTCTGTGCCGCTGGGCTGCATGTCCGACCCCTATAGGAACGGGGCGAGCATGAGGCGAAGCGGGACCTCCCGTTCGCGGCACGCGCAGTCGAATACGTCATCCCTCATGATCGCAGGCTCGGCCGGATGGACAGCATACCGTCCACATCGTCGCACATTTCATGATCGAGTGCTCGTCGAGCTTCCTGTCCATCATCTCCGTCGTGACTATGATTGTGCTCCTGCCTGTGAGATCTGTGTCTCGCAAAGAGAATGTCATCTCATGAAAGCGGGCGTGGACCGAGCCTCTGGCTAGGTCTATCGGCGCGCCATGCTGTCTCATGCCGTTTCCGACCGTCGCACCTTTGCGATCATCTCCCACCCTGACGCGGGCAAGACCACGCTGACGGAAAAGCTGTTGCTGCAGGGCGGTGCGATCCACCTGGCCGGGGAGGTGAAAGCACGTGGGCAGGCGCGGAGGGCGCGCTCTGACTGGATGAAGATCGAGCAGCAGCGCGGCATCTCCGTCACCAGCTCGGTGATGACCTTCCAGAAGGACGGAATCACTTTCAACCTGCTCGACACGCCGGGGCACGAAGATTTCTCGGAAGATACCTATCGCACACTGACGGCGGTCGATTCGGCGGTGATGGTCATCGACGCGGCCAAGGGAATAGAGCCGCAGACGCGCAAGCTGTTCGAAGTGTGTCGCCTGCGAAGCGTCCCCATTATCACCTTCATCAACAAGGTGGACCGTGAGGGGCGCAGCGCATTTGAGCTGCTGGACGAGGTGGCGGACGTTCTGGCCCTCGACGTTTCTCCACAGAGCTGGCCGGTGGGCATGGGCGGCACCTTCGCCGGCGTGCTGGACTTCGCCAGCGGCTTGATCAGCCGGCCGGAAGGGCCCAGCCGCGAGTTTCTCGGCCAGCGAGAGGCTGATGCGGGAATGCCAGCCGATGTGGCCGAGGAAGCGGAGCTGGCGCATGGCGGTTACCCGGAGTTCGACTTGCAAGCCTATCGCAACGGCGATCTGACCCCGGTGTATTTCGGTTCTGCGCTCAAGAATTTCGGCGTTTCCGAACTGATCGACGCACTTGCGAGCTATGCCCCCCCGCCTCGGCCTCAACCCTCTGATCAGGGCGCGATCGGGCCGGAGCGGGAGGAGGTGACGGGCTTTGTGTTCAAGGTGCAGGCCAACATGGACCCTCAGCACCGCGATCGTATCGCCTTCATGCGCATGGTCTCAGGCACCTTCCGCCGGGGAATGAAGCTGACGCCCTCCGGCCTTGGTAAACCCATCGCAGTCCATTCGCCCATTCTGTTCTTCGCCCAGGATCGCGAGATTGCGGACACGGCGGAGGCAGGCGACATCATCGGAATACCTAATCACGGAACGCTTCGGGTGGGCGACACGCTGTCCGAGAAGAACGATGTGCGCTTCACCGGCCTCCCCAACTTCGCGCCCGAAATCCTGCGCCGGGTCGCGCTTAAGGACCCCACGAAGACCAAGCAACTCAGGAAGGCGCTGGACGACCTTTCCGAGGAAGGCGTGATCCAGGTGTTCTATCCAGAAATCGGCGCGCAGTGGATCGTCGGCGTTGTCGGTCAGCTTCAGCTAGAAGTGCTGATCAGTCGGCTGGAGGCTGAATACAAGGTGGAGGCGATGCTGGAGCCCGCGCCATTCGCCACGGCGCGATGGCTGAAGGGGCCGACCGATGCGCTGGAGGAGTTTGCGAGCTTTAACCGTGCCAATTTGGCGCGCGATCGCGATGGCGACATGGTGTTCCTGGCGAAGTCTGCCTGGGACGTAGGCTATCAGCAGGAGCGGAATCCCGAGGTTGCATTCAGCGCCACGAAGGAGCGTTGATCTTGCAGCGCGTGTGCTGCTGACCTAGCGAGAAGCGATGGCCGACAACCCCGGCGCCCAGCCCGAGATGGCTAACAAGAACGGCAACGCCGCCGAAGGCAACGGCCGCCATCCGCTGCGCCTCACCTTCGCCAGCTACAATATTCACAAGGGTGTCGGTCGAGATCGCCGCCGGGATGCCGACCGAATCCTTACGGTTCTGCACGAACTGGGCGCGGACATCATCGCTCTGCAGGAGGCCGACCGGCGCTTCGGTACCCGTGAGGCAGTGCTGCCCCGCAATTTGGTCGAAGAGCAGCATTGGCGGATCGTGCCCTGCGCCGGCCGGCCTGCCTCCATGGGTTGGCACGGCAATGCGATCCTCGTCCGAAGAGAAATCGAGATCATCGATGCGCAGTCGATCACGTTGCCGGCGCTGGAGCCGCGCGGAGCGATCCGCGCCAGCCTTCGCCATGAAGGTCATGCGTTCGAGGTTGTGGGGATGCATCTGGACCTGTCTGGCCTGCTTCGGCGAAAGCAGATCGGTGCGGTGTGCGCCGATCTTTCAGCCGCGCGTACCGCCAGCGTGATGATGGGGGACTTCAACGAGTGGTCGCCGCGAAAGGGAGCGCTGCAGGCGTTCGCGGAAGAGTGGACCGTGTTGAACGCCGGCAAGAGCTTCCCGAGCCGCCAGCCCCTCGCGCCGCTGGACCGGATTGTTCACTCATCACACTGGCAATGCGAGCACACCGCCGTGCATCATAGCGCGCTCGCCGCCGTGGCTTCCGATCACCTGCCCGTGAAAGCCACGCTGACCCTTCTGCCCGCTTAACGGGCAATTGCCCGCTTTTTGGGCAGCTGTCTCGGTAGTGGGCGCACTTGATCCGCCCTGATGTGCTAAATAGCGCTGCGCCACAAAATGGCACGCATCTTGCAAAACCGGCCTTAGTCGGAGACCGTCCGGCGGGAAACAGGGGTCAGTGATGAAATTCATCATCGCCATCATCAAACCATTCAAGCTCGACGAGGTGCGAGAAGCACTCGGTGCAATCGGCGTTGCGGGGATGACCGTGTCCGAGGTCAAGGGTTTCGGCAGGCAGAAAGGGCAGACGGAGATTTACCGCGGCGCGGAATACTCGACCAACATGCTGCCGAAAGTGAAGATCGAGATCGCCGCAAGCGACGCGCTGGCGCCGCAGGTGGTCGAGACCATCCAGCAAACCGCCAGCACGGACAGTATCGGCGACGGCAAGATCTTCGTGCTCGATCTCGTGTCGACCACCCGCATCCGCACCGGCGAGTCCGGCGACAACGCGCTGTGAGCGCCGATCAATGAGGGGTAACAGCATGATTCGCAAAATCCTGTGTGGTGTAAGCGCGACGGGGGCCGCGCTTTTCACCGCGACAACCGTTTGGGCTGCCGAGGCCGTCGAGACTGTCACCGCGTCCGCCGGTACGCCGATCGCCGCCGCTACCGAAGTGGCCGAGGCTGCCGCGGCGGTCCCCAACCCGGGCAACAACGCCTGGATGATGACCTCCACCCTCCTCGTTCTCTTGATGATCCTGCCGGGTCTCGCACTGTTCTATGGCGGCCTCACCCGTTCCAAGAACATGCTCTCGACCATGACGCAGATCGGTGGCGCGGCGACGCTTGCAATGCTGATCTGGGTGATGTGGGGATATTCCACAGCCTTCGGCCCCGAAGGGAACGCCTTCTTTGCCTGGGGCAACCTCTTCCTCTCGGCCGTGTCGCCTGACACCACCGCTGCGACCTTCTCGGACGAGGTGATCAGCGAATATGTTTTCGTCTCCTTCCAGATGACCTTCTCAGCCATCACGGTCGCGCTGGTCCTGGGTGCGACGGTGGAGCGGCTGAAATTTTCTGCCGTAATGCTGTTCACAGCCATTTGGCTGACGATCGTCTACTTCCCGATCGCGCACATGGTTTGGGCTGGTGGCGGCTTCCTGTTCGAGATGGGCGCCCTGGACTTCGCAGGCGGCACCGTCGTCCACATCAATGCCGGCGTCTCCGCACTGGTGCTGGCGATGATCCTCGGCAAGCGCGTTGGTTATCCCACGGAGCCCATGCCGCCGCACTCGCTGACCCTGACCATGATCGGCACAGGCCTGCTGTGGGTGGGCTGGTTCGGCTTCAACGCCGGGTCCGAGTTGGAGGCGGACGGCATTGCAGGCCTTGCCATGATCAACACCTTCGTCGCCACTGCCGCCGGAGCGCTGGCATGGATGGTGATGGAGCGCCTCTCCGGCCACCGGGGTTCCGCCCTGGGCTTCTGCTCCGGCGTGATCGCGGGACTCGTGGCGGTGACGCCCGCCGCGGGCAACAGTGGCCCCTTCGGAGCCATCATCCTCGGCATCATTGCCTCTGTGGTCGCGTACTTCGCGGTGGCTAAGCTCAAGCCAAAGCTCGGCTACGATGATGCACTGGACGTGTTTGGCATCCACGGCGTTGCCGGCATCGTTGGCGCGATCGGCACGGGGATCGTATACCAGCCGGGGTTCGGCGGGCCGGGCGATGGTTCCACCCCGATGGGCGAGCAGGTCCTCGTGCAGATCATGGCCGTGGCGGTCGCAATCGTGTGGGCCGCTATCGGCACGGCCATCGTCGCGTTCATCGTCAAGGCCGTCACGGGGCTGCGTGTCACACCTGAAGTCGAGCGCGAAGGTCTCGACATCGGTGAACACGGGGAGCGTGCGTACAACTACTGATGCAACAGTTCGGCGGGCCGGAGCGAGCAGCTCCGGCCCCGCCCACAGTCGTTCCTCCTGCGAACGCCACCTCAAGGGGTCGGAGCATTGCTCCGGCCCCATTTTTCTCGGGAGTCACAGAGAGCGGCAGGAAGTGGCTTGAGCAATTTCACGCTTGTGGCTGGGTGCGAATGTGTAGCAAATCCGCAACTACTTCCCATCATCCGCGGGCTCTGCGCAGCTTTCGAAGGCGGCGGCAGGAACCAAAGACGCCCTAACCCTTTGCTGGCATGCACGCTGCGCGGGATATTTCGCGACGGCCCGGGAGAACTACGGTGTCCGCAGTTCATGTTGCCACCTCACCGAGATGGCACTAAAGGGCCGAGTGCGCAGGTTCAAAGGGGAAAACAACATGCGGAAGATTGCGCTGGGAATGGCCGTGGCGGCATCGGCAATTGCCATGCCTGCTATGGCCAAAGATGGCCAAGCCTATGTCGGCGTCGACTTGGGCGCTGCCATTGCCGAAGACACGGATATGAACATCAATGGCGTCGGCAATGCGGCAAGCATCGACTTCGACCAGGGATGGGACCTTGGTGCCTTCATCGGCTATGACTTCGGTCCGTTGCGGACCGAGGCTGAGCTCGCCTACAAGGAGTTCGAGCCCGACCAGATCTTTGCGACTGGAGCCGGTGGCATTCCGGCAGGTGGCACGACTCCCTCGACCGGAACCTTCGATCCGGTAAACGGCGAGCTGCAGGTGGTCACGGCCATGGTCAACGCCATGTTCGACATTGGCGGTGAAGACGGCGTCGGCATTTCGTTCGGCGGTGGTGCTGGCCACGCCTGGGTGGATTCGCGTTACCGGGTCGCCGGCGCTGGCGGCGGTTACCTGAACGACAGCGACCATGACTGGGCCTACCAGGGCATTGTGGCGCTGCGCGTGCCCGTATCGGATGATGCGGAGATCGGCCTCAAGTACCGCTACCTGAACACCAAGCGGTTCGAGATGGTTGATTCGATCGGCCGTGCTAACAGCTTCGAACTGGCGACGCACTCCGCGCTGCTGACGCTTGTGGCGAACCTGGGTGGTTCGGCTCCGCCGCCCCCCCCGCCGCCACCGCCACCGCCGCCACCCCCCCCCCCAACCCCCCCCCCCACCACGCCCCCCCCCCCCCCACCGCCCGGCG
>CBINJM010000005.1:0-179278 GCA_966251025.1 uncultured Erythrobacteraceae bacterium
TACTAACGCTCAAGCGTTGGAAGAGTAGGACGCCGCCAGGCATTGCAGCCGGCGCTGCATACAAGACAAAACCCATTCACAAACGTCCAAGGGCCAAGCGCCCTTCATAGAGGGCCCACGAGGCCCTCTTCGCGTCTCAACACGACGCACAACGGTGCCGCGGGGTGGAGCAGTCCGGTAGCTCGTCAGGCTCATAACCTGAAGGTCGTTGGTTCAAATCCAACCCCCGCAACCACCATTACAGAACACTCCTTCCCCAGCGACCACAACTGGTCGTTCCCGCTCGCCGCATAGCGGATAACGTCGACAATGTTGGCGCTCACCTCAGCCTCGAGCCTCTCACCCGGTTAGATCGTCACGCTCTCGATGAGCTGGCCGATCAGTTCCGCCGCGCGCGGCCGCACCGCCTCGTCGCCGAGGGATTCACTGAGATTGGCGATCTTCTCCCTGAACCGCTCCAGCAGGATGGGGTGTGGGTGGATCTCGGCCGTCGACTGCTCCAGCGGCCGCACGCGTGCCAAGACAAGCGCGCTCCTGTTCCAGCTCAGCTGGCATCCGGTGGAGCATAGGGCTTGCTTCACTCAGCAGCATGTTCCGCGCCTGCGTCTCGATCTTCGCTGGGGCCGAGGCTGCTGCGGCGACCAACGTTTTTTCCTCAGCCTCGAACTCTTTCAGGCGCCTGACAAGCGACCTGGGCCAATCGTCGCCCTCTGCAATCCACTGGACCAGCTTTGCGATCCTGGCTCGAATATCGCGCAGGTCGGCCGATGCCCTACACGGTCGCTATCGAGCTCTCGGTTTGCCTATTCGATCTCCTTCTGCAGGAGTCGGGCGTAATGCTCGCTCAGGTCGGGCCTCAGCAGTCGGTTACGAATTTCCGGCAGAACTCGTTCCTCAAGCTCTGTTGTGTTGACTGCTCGATTGTTGGGGCAGGGGGCCCTTGCGGTAATTTCGGCGGCAGCGCCGGCGGCCATTGCCCCACGCGACATAGTGGGAGCCACAGACGCCGCAGCGAACAAGGTTCGAGAGCAGGTAGGCCGGCCGCTCTGCGCCGGCGAGGGGTTGCCAGTGATCTTGAACTTGGCGTCGCGTGCGGCACGTCCTGTCGCCCTGCCTTCACCCGTTGCCAGAGCTCGTCCGAGACGATCCTTGCTTCCGGCATGGCAGTGAACTTCAGGACGCTCTTATCCTTGTCGCGGGGGCGCCGCTTGAATCCACCTTGCCGTCGGGCTGCTTAATGTAGTGACGGCGATTGAAGATGAGTTCGCCGATGTAGAGGCGGTTGTTCAGGATGCCTTCGCCGCGCTCGATATTCCCGGTCTTGGTAGAAGGGCCCGCCCTTCGGCGGCTGCGCAAGGGCGCGTTCCAGTGCTGGGGGGCGGAACGCCGGCTTCGTCGAGGAAACGACAGATCTGCTTGAGTGACAGGCCGTCGGCGTACCTCTCAAAGATGGAGCTCGGCCCCGGCGGGGTCTATCGAGTATCGATCCTCGGTTACGCCGCCGCCCCTGACTCCCAATCTCCAGGACATACACCAGCGTCCGGCTGCCCGGGAGTCCTTCGCGCGCCGCTTTGCCGCCGGACAGAGTGTGCAAGGCTACCCCATCCGCGAAAACAGTTTCTTGATATATTGGCGATGTTCCTCGTCGCGACCGAGACGATTTATATCTTCTAGGATCACGACTTTGACTCGGCCGTCGTCGACCTCGCGTCTCATCGCCTGCAGGCCGGGTCGCTGGAGCGTAGCGCCTGTGATCCCGTCATCGTAGTGGGAGGCTATCAGTCTCATGCCCCTCAAACGGCGTAGCCGCGCATATTGTAGAGCACGATATAACACAACGAAAGAGTAAGGCCCATTGCCCAGCGCCGGGGCTTGGCAGCATGTCGTGCGCCGTCACATGCAGCCGCTGCTGACGCGTTTCCGCGCCTTTGCCTGCGCCGCCGAGACGCGGCGTTCGCTCTTGGAGGCTTTCACCCTGAAACCTAAGCCTTGGGCGGCAGATCCTTCTGCTCAACCTCGTCAAGCCATTCAGCAAGCTGTCCAGGAGCGATTACTGCCACCTCGAGATCGTGGGGGTAAGTTCACAAGAGAACCCGGTCTCGCAGCTGATCGAACTCGCTGCCTACTCCCCTGACAGCCGGTTTCGCGCATCGGCGTGCAGCACAACCGGCTCTTGATCTGATTGCCGGGGGCAACTTCGCCAGCACATCGACGATATGCTGGCGCTGTTGCCCCGGCTGACCAGATCAGGCGGGTTCCTTCACATAATTGATAGCAGCCTCACCTGCTTCGTGTGCACGGTCCATGTACTGGGCGCGCTCGTGGAACTCGGCGGGGAGGGGCCTTCCGTCGGGCACGTTCAGCCACAGCCGCAACAGCATGCGCTTGTTGGCCGGCGTGTCATGGAACGCTTCACGCGAGTGGAGGGCCATGAAGTTGTGCCAGAACAGCATTTCGCCGGGCTCCAGCATGAAGTCTGCACGAATGTCCGGATCCATGGCGAGCTCGTTAAGAAGCGCAATCGCCCGCTGCAGATCCTCGGGCAGGTCCACGTTCAGGATCTTGGCTGCCTTATGGATGAAGGGCAGGTGGTAGTAGCAGCTCACCTTTCCATCGACGCACCCGAAGATGGGGACTTTGGTCGCTGAGACTTCTCCATTCGCGGATTCGTGGAAGAAGCCCTCGTATAACGGTTCAAGCAGTTCGGGCGCACGCTCATAGACAGCGTTGTGCAGTGCCAGACTGCTGACGATGCCGCTCAGTCCGCCGCTCTCGGCCTTGCGTACCGAGGAGAGTGACAGAAGCTCGTGAAAGTCGGTGTGCGACCGTAGCTCAATGTCCATGAGATACCCGCGGCCTGTCGGATTGTCCTCTTCCTTCTGGACGATCCCGATCCGGTCGCGGCGATAGCTTTGCGGCACCGCATGGCCCAGATGGGTCCCGAGGCCCCAGTAGATCTTCTGGAAGTCGTCGAACGAGTAGCGGGAGAAGTCTACACCCGATAGGATGATCGCGCCTTTCCCCTCCATGATTTCATAGCGCACCGCGCGCATGAGGGCGTCGACTTCTGGTGACGTGAAATCGGCCCGGGTGATGTCGGTGGGCGCGACATCCCGCAGCTGTTCGAGCAGCCTGTCGAACGCATCGAGCTGTTGCTGGCCGAACCGCCGCGTCAGCCCCTCGCGACCACCGATGGCAGCGCTGGTCCAGGCGCTTGGATGGTCAATTCGGCTGTTGTGAATGGGTGTCATGCGGTCTGCCTCCACTGCGTTGCCTCAATGCCCAGACCGAATACCACGCGATATTCACGGCCGACAGGATCGGAGAGGATCGGGTGCGTTCCTCTGCCTGGGCCGGGATATTCGGCGGATCGGTGCCGAACACAGCCATCATCATCCAGCTCCCCATGTGGAGCACTGTACTTGTCCGTCAGGAAGTAGCGATGAAGCATCAATCCTGCCGTCGGTCCATTGCGGCCCGGATGCCGTCCAGTGAGTAGCGCGGCAGGCCAGGCACATCACGCAGGATAGCCTGTTTCACCTTGGCGGTCGATCGCCCCGGCCATGCTTCGGCGATGAAGATACCCGGCGCATCTCCAAGCCGCTCATCGCCGGTGTCCGGGTCGCCGGCGGAGAATTGATCATCTCGCTCGCGATAAGGCCCTGCGCTCGGGTGATCGATCGAGCCAAGGAGAACTGGCCCTGATCGCCTCTGGGCGGCGCTCACCCGGATGGTGATGGCAGCAGGTCCGCCAGAATGGATTCCGCGCAGGCGAGCCGTTCCAGCGGTTCGGGAATGGAGCGGCGCAGCAGCAATCGGCCGTTCGATTGCTCCAGTCCGCCGTTCTCAGGATCGCCCGTAAAGCCAGAGCGGGGAGTAAAGGCGATGGCTGCCGCACCGGCGTCAATCTTCTCGATATTGGCCTCGCGGGCGAGAACGCGCACCCGCGCCATCGCCAGCAGGAGGCGGGCGTCCTCAGGCGGTTCTCCAAAGCGGTCCGCAAGCTCTTCCTCAAAAGCATCGAGGCCCGCCAAACCGCCAATGCGGGAGAGCCGCACGTAGAGGCCGACCCGAAGATCCTCTTCGGGAATCCACTCGGGGTTGAGCCTGCCGCCCACTTCGAAGTTCAGGACGGGGGACCACTCATCCACGGCTTGGCCGCGAGCCTCCCGCAGCGCAGCTTCCAGCAGATGCTGGTAAAGATCCACGCCGATCAGCTTCACATGCCCGGTCTGCTCTTCGCTCAGCAGATCGCCGGCGCCGCGCAAGTCGAGGTCCCGCGCGCTGATGGCGAACCCGGCGCCGAGGCGGTCAAACGCCTGAAGCGTGTTGAGCCGGGCAAGGGTATGCGGGGCGATCTCCGCGTCCGGATCGGTGAGCAGGAAGATCTGCCCGCGCCGTGCGCCGCGTCCCACCCGCCCGCGCAATTGGTGGAGTTGCGACAGGCCGAAGCGGTCCGCGTGCAGCACGATCATCGTATTGGCGCGGGGCACATCCAGCCCGGATTCGATGATGTTGGTGGCAAGCAGCACGTCACCGTCGCCGCCTGCGAAGGAGACCATCGCCTCGTCGATTTCGGCGGCGGGCATCTTTCCGTGCGCCTGCAGCAGCTGAAGCTCCGGCACAAGCTTGCCGAGCTGGTCCGCCACGGGGCCTATGTCCTCCACCCGTGGCACGACCACGAAGCTCTGCCCCCCTCGGCTGTGCTCCCGCAGCAGGGCTGTGCGCACCGTCTGCGGGTCGAAGGTCGCGACACTCGTGCGGATCGGCTGGCGGCGGGCAGGGGGCGTGGCGATGACGGAGAGTTGCTGCAAGCCGACCAGCGCGCTCTGCAACGTGCGCGGAATGGGGGTGGCGCTCAGCGTAAGAACGTGCCCGGCACCCAGCTCGCGCAGCCTGTTCTTGTCCGCGGCGCCGAACTTCTGCTCCTCGTCGATGATGACCAGTGCGAGGTCCCGGTAACGCACTGCCTTTCCTGCGACTGCCCCAGTACCGATCGCGACATGGATCGTGCCGTCCTCCAGCCCGGCGATCACGCGCCGCTTCTCCGCCGCCGTGGTGAAGCGGGAAAGGCCCGCAACCTCTATTCCCAGCCCCTCGAACCGCTCGCGGAAAGTTTCGAGATGCTGGCGTGCGAGCACCGTCGTCGGCGCGGCGAGGGCGACCTGCTTCCCCGCAAGGGCGGCGATGGCGGCGGCTCGGAGAGCGACTTCCGTTTTTCCGAAGCCCACATCGCCGATGACCAGCCGGTCCATCGGCCTCCCGGACGCGAGATCGTCCCGCACCGCTTCGATGGCGCGCGCCTGATCGGCTGTCTCCGTGAAGGGAAAACCGGAGGCGAACCGCTCATATGCAGCCGCATCCGGCTCAAGGACGGGAGCGGCCTTCTCCAGACGCTCCGCCGCAAGGGCGACGAGATGCCGGGCGGTGTTCGCGACGCCTTCGGCAACCTCGCTGCGCCTCTTCTCCCAGCTTGAACCGTCCAGCTTGTCGAGAGTGACGGCATCTTCATCCGCGCCATAGCGCCAGATGCGGCCTGCGTCCGTCACCGGCACCATCCGGCGCGCCTCGCCCGCGAAGCGGAGCACGATGGCATCGCCAGCATCCCCCGGCAGCTGCTCCAGCCCGGCGATGACAGAGATGCCGTGCTCTTCGTGGACGACCACATCGCCGGTGCGCAGTTCGCCCATGGCGAATATTTCGCCGGCCTGCGCAGGGCCATCGTCGCTGTCGCGCTGCGCTCTGCTGCCGAGAAGGTCGGCTGCCGCGACAGCCAGTACGCCCTGTTGCCGGAAGCCGCGCCGCAGCGGCATCTCAAGCATCAGCAGCGATCCCGCCGCGCACCTCAGCGCTTCTTCCCAGCTCCGCACCAGGACAGGCTCTTCCCCGAACATCTTCAAGGCTCGGCGGGAAAGGAAGCGCAGGTCCCGCGCGGTGCCGAGCAGGAGGACCCGATCACCCGCCGCCCTGGCCTCCACCGCTGCCTTCTTGAAGGCCCGGGCCGGAGATCGCCTTTCCACGAAGCGGGGGACCGGCTCGCCTCCCTCGCCGGCGAGGTCCAGCACATCCCGATCAGCAAGCGCGGCTAGCCATCTGTCTTGGGGGCATACGTCCCGCGCCGCACGACCGGGGCGCCTGCGGCCGGCATCCGCCGCCAGCGCGAGGAAGCGCTTGCGCCGCTTGTCTGCCCCGCTCTGAAACCCGATCGCAGCGCCGGGCAGATGGTCGAGCAGAGGAACGGCGTCCGTCAGCTCCGGCTCCGACACCCGGCCAAGCTCCAGCGTCTCGCACTCGCCATTGGTAAGCTGGGAGACCGGGTCGTAAGAGTGGATGGAGGTGACCCGGCCGTCTTGGACCTCGATCCGGAACGGCCCTCCCGCATCGGCGGGATAGACGTCGATCACCTGGCCTCTGACGGCCAGTTCACCCGGTTCATCGACCCGGTCATCGGGCAGGTAGCCGATCTGCGCCAGCTCCTCCGCGAAGGCGTCCAACTCGATCTCCTGCCCCTGTCGGATCACGGGCGGGACGGCGTCGAACTGCGCGGGTGGGGGATACAATCGCGCCGCCGCCTCTCCGGTGGTCACAAGCGCGATCCGCGGGCGCTCCGACGCGCCGAGCGCCGCGCGCAGCCGCCGCAGCGCGGTCGCCCGCTGCCCAACATTGGCGGCGGAGGGAGGGGCGCTGTCTCCGGGCAGGGCGTCGCTGCCCGGGCAGAACAGGACCAGTTCGTCAGGCGCTCCGCCCTCCAGCGCGTGCGTCAACTCCAGCGCCGCAGGCTCGTCTTCAGCGATGAAGATGAGGTCCTGGCTCTGCAAGGTCCCGAGCAGGGCGGGGATCAGGGCGCTGACGCCGCGTTGGTTGGCGGCGGTTGCTCGCCCGTTCGATGACCCCGTCGCCAATCTTCTCATCCTGCCTGTTGGATAGGCTGAACAAAGCAGCGACCGGGCCGTTCCGCCTGCTCCTCAGGTTAAGGCTGGCGGCGGAATGAAGCCGCCGACCGCCTCCGCTGCCAGACCCGCAAACCGGATCGGGGTGAGGTCCTCTGCGTGCGGGCCGATGATCTGCAACCCCGTCGGCAATCCTTCCACCAGCCGCCCAGTCGGCATGACGGTGGCGGGCAGGTTCGCGACCAACGCAAGGCCCTGCCAGGTGAAGTCCAGATAGGGCGCAGGCGAGCCATCGATCGTGACCCGGCGGAAGAGTTGGTCGGAATGGACACCGCTGCCCTCCGCCATGTGCTCGAATGCGACCACGGGCACCGCCGGGCACAGCAGCAGGTCGTAGCTTTGGAAGTACCGAGCCCAGGCCCGAAACAGGTGTTCCCGTCGCTCCGCCAGCTCGAACCATTCGCCGAGGGATGTCCGCATATATCGGGCAAGCTTTGCTGCGATGCCGGTCTCGTCCCGGTCGGCAAGCCGCTCAAAGGCGTCGGCTTCGCTGGGCGCAGGCGCTCCCACGATGGCGAACAACACCTGCAGGTAGGTTTCGTAAGAGACATGGGGGTCCACGGGGAGGCTGACTTCGGAGATGGAGGCACCCGCCCGGCGCAGATCGTCGATGTAGCCCTCAAGCGCAGCGCGATAGGCACCGTCTACCCGATAAGCGCCGTCCCCCATCCACACGCCCACCCGAAAGCTGCCAAGGTCTTCATGCCGCGCCGGCGCAAGTTCGCGGCGCGCGAGCACCGACATCAACAACGCCAGATCGTCCGCATTTCGCGCAATAGGCCCCGCAACTCCCAGCTCCGGCTGGCTCAACATGCCGGGCGGGGGAGGGATGTGGCCGCGCAAAGGCACAGCACCGTAGGTCGGCTTGTGCCCGAACACGCCGCAGAAGTGCGACGGGATCCGAATTGAGCCACCGATGTCGCTGCCCAGTTCGAAGGACGTGAACCCCGCTGCCACCGCTCCCGCAGCGCCACCGGATGACCCGCCGACCGTCCGTTCCCGGTTCCACGGATTTCGGCTGATGCCATAGACCGGGTTGAACGATTGCCAGTCACTCGCGCCCGCCGGCAGGTTCGTCTTGCCGAAGATGTTGGCGCCGGCCTCCCGCAGCAGAGTGACTGCATCCGCGTCATCCTTCGGCCGGTGTTCTCGCAGGTGTTCCAGGCCACAGGTCGTCGGCATGCCAGTGACTTCGAACGAGTCCTTGATAGTGATTGGCAGCCCGGCAAGCGGCCCCAGTGCCTCGCCTGACGCTCTGCGGCGATCAATCTCCGATGCCTCGCGCCTGGCCCGCTCCCGATCGAACGCGACCACGAGGTTCAGCCCCGGGTTGAAGCGGTCAATGCGCTCCAGATAGAGTTCCAGAAGATCCTTGGCTGAGATGTCCCCTGCTTCAAGCAGGCGCAGCTGCTGCGTGGCGGGTGCGAAGGCGATTTCGACGTCGTTCATCAGGCTTCTCTCCTCATGCGCCGCACTTGAGGAGGCGGCTTCGGGCATGTCTGCATGGTGACAGCTCGCCTGCCAAGGGACAGCGGCTGACGGCGGCCGGACATCGACGGCTGGCCATTCAGCCGAACAAGCGTTCCGGTTGGACCCAGCTTCGGCTCACGGCGTTCCGCCGAACATGGCGACCTTGCATCCCCAGCCGCATGTCACGCCTGCGGAATATGAGCGCGGGTTGCGACTTCTGGTGATTGAGGCAGCCTTCTCCGGTGGGGCGGCCGCGCTCACGACGGGCGTTATTCTCACCGCTTTCGCGCTCCATCTCGGCGCGTCGAACGCCATGGTCGGCCTGCTCGCGAGCGCACCGTTCCTCGCGCAATTGCTCCAGCTCCCGGCCATTCTGCTGGTGGAGCACTGGCGCAAGCGGAAGCTGATCGCCGTCGGCACCAGCATCATCGGCCGCGCCATGCTCGGCGTCATGGCGGTGACCGCCTTCTTTACCGGGAACGTTCCGCTCCTCGTGTTCCTTGCAGCGCAGTTCATCCTGTGCGGCTTCGGCGCCATTGGGGCCTGCGCCTGGAACGCCTGGCTGCGCGATCTCGCGCCGGAGCAGCGGCTGGGCGAGGTGTTCGCCCGGCGGACCATGTGGCTCACCGCCATCGGCCTGGCGCTGGGTCTGGCGGCCGCTCTTGCGCTGGACCTTACGCCCGCCGGTAGCCGGGCGCGTGACATGGTCTTCGCGGGCATGTTCGCCGTGGGCTGCATCACCGGCCTCATCAGCGCCAGGATTGTAACGCTGATGCCGGAGCCAGCCATGCCTCCAGCCAGCGGGCCGATCGCGCTCGGACCGCTGCTGCGCCAGCCGCTGGGCGATACGAACTTTCGCCGTCTGCTCGTGTTCGTTGGAAGCTGGCAGTTCGCCATCAACCTCGCCACGCCGTTCATCACAGTGTTCATCGTGCGGCAACTGGGCTTCCCGGTCAGCTTCGTGCTGGTGCTGAGCGTCATCAGTCAAGTCGCCAACATTGTCGCCCTGCGATCCTGGGGCAGGTTGAGCGACCGCTTCGCCAACAAGTCCGTCCTTGCGGTCTGCGCCCCCGCCTACCTGCTTGCGATCGTCGGCATGATCGGCGCGTCGCAGATGGAGGACCGGTCTGCGATCATGGCATGGCTGGTGTTCGTACACGTCGTTATGGGCGCGGCGGTCGCGGGAACGACGCTGACCGCGACCAATATCGCGCTGAAGCTCTCGCCCAAGGGATCAGCGACCGCTTATGTCGCCGCCAATGCGATGGCGACGGCGATTGCGGCGGGGCTCGCGCCGATCCTGGGCGGGCTGCTCGCGGATTTCTTCGCCACCCGCCGGTTTGAACTGATGCTGCGCTGGTCGTCGCCCTCGGGCGCGCTCGATCTCTCCATCGCCCTGAGCCACTGGGATTTCTACTTCTTCCTCGCCGGCGTCATCGGCCTCTATGCGCTGCATCGCCTCTCCCTCGTGGAAGAGCATGGACACATCGAACGGCGCGAGATGATCAACCAGGTGCTGGGCGAGACGCGCCGCACCATCCGCAATGTGTCCAGCGTCGCAGGCCTTCGCGCAGCAACCGACCTGCCGGCCTCTCTCATCCGGGACGCACGGGTGCGCTTGCGACTGCGACGGGCGCAGGCCGCGAAGAACGCCCGCACAAGGGGCGCATGATGAATTTCCAGCCATCTGCCGTGCGAAAGCGGCACGTAGCAGCCGCAACTTTGCTGCAATGCCGCATAGGCGGTTGCCGCAGGCTGCCGGCAGGCCCATGGGAGCGCGCATGTCCTTTTCGAATCTTCCCCCACTGCTGAGCGAAGCGCTCACCACCCGCGGCTATAGCGAACCCACTCCCGTCCAGGCGGCCGTGCTCGAACCGGAGGCGTCAGGCCGCGACCTCGTCGTCTCCGCCCAGACAGGCTCCGGCAAGACCGTCGCCTTCGGCCTCGCCATGGCCACCGAGCTGCTGGGCGAGGGCGGCCTCGGCGATGCGGCCGACACGCCGCTCGCGCTGGTGATCGCGCCGACGCGCGAACTCGCCCTGCAGGTAAGTCGTGAGCTGATCTGGCTCTACGGCAAGGCCGGTGCCCGTGTGGCGACCTGCGTCGGCGGCATGGACCCGTCGAAGGAACGGCGCGCCCTTCGCGAGGGACCGCAAATCGTGGTCGGCACCCCGGGCCGTTTGCGCGACCACCTGGAGCGCGGCGCACTTGACCTCTCCACTCTCCGCGCCGTGGTGCTGGATGAGGCGGACGAGATGCTCGACATGGGCTTCCGCGACGATCTGGAAGAGATCCTCGACGCCACGCCCGATACACGGCGCACGCTGCTCTTTTCGGCCACGATGCCCCCGCAGATCGCCCGCCTTGCACAGCGCTATCAACGCGATGCATTGCGGATTTCGACCATCACCGGCGATCGCGGGCACGGCGACATCACCTATCAGGCGATGACGGTCTCTCCGTCCGAGATCGAGCATGCCGTCGTGAACCTGCTGCGGCTGCATGAGGCGGAGACGGCGATGCTGTTCTGCGCCACGCGCGACAACGTTCGGCGCCTGCACGCGACCCTTCAGGAGCGCGGCTTCGCTGTTGTTGCCCTTTCCGGCGAGCATTCGCAGTCGGAGCGCAACCAGGCGCTGCAGGCGCTGCGGGACCGTCGTGCCCGCGTCTGCGTCGCCACCGACGTGGCTGCCCGGGGCATCGACCTTCCGACGCTGAGCCTGGTGGTCCACGTCGAGATTCCCCGCGACGCGGAGACCCTTCAGCACCGTTCCGGCCGCACCGGACGCGCGGGCAAGAAGGGCACCGCCGTGCTGATCGTCCCCTATCCGCGCCGCAAGCGGGTGGAAGCGATGCTGCGCGGCGCGAGGGTGCAGGCGGAATGGATCGAGGCGCCCACGCCGGAGATGATCCGTCAGAAGGACCGCGAGCGCCTGCTCGCCGCCTTGCTGGAGCCGGTCGAATTCGACGAGGAGGATCGCGAGCTCGCCACACGCCTGCTGGCCGAGCGCAGCCCGGAGGACATCGCCGCCGCGCTCGTCCGCGCCCACCGCGCCGCCATGCCGCAGCCGGAGGAGCTGGTCACGCAGACGCCGGAAGGCCGCGAGGCGGATCGCAAGGAACGCCACCGCCCGGGGTTCGAGGACATCGTCTGGTTCCGCATGGATGTGGGCCGACGGCAGAATGCGGACCCGCGCTGGATTCTTCCCATCCTCTGCCGCCGCGGCCACATCACGCGCAACGAGATCGGCGCGATCCGCATCGCCGCCAACGAGACCTATTTCCAGGTCCCTCGCGCGAGTGCGGACAGGTTCGCCGCCGCTGTCGAGCGCACCGCCGGCGGAGAAGAGGGCGGCGACATCAATATCGAGCCCTCGGCCGAGGCACCGCGCGAGGCCGCGCGCGAGAACCGCAGGGGCGCAGGCCCGAACCAGCGCCATCCGCGCGGCGGACGGGGGCCCAATGACGGCCCCGATCGCCCGCAGCGGTTCCGCAAGGGACCCGGCGGCGCGGGCGGCCCGCCGAAGAAGCCGCACAGGAAGGGTCCGCGCAATCCGGGATGAGCGAAGCCCTGCGCATCCTCGTCGACGCGGACGCCTGCCCGGTGAAGGAGGAGGTGTACCGCGTCGCCGCCCGCTACCGCATTCCGGTGACGATCGTCAGCAACAGCCTGATGCGCGTGCCGGTCGGTCCACTGGTGGAGCGGGTGGTGGTGGACGGCGGCTTCGATGCGGCGGATGATTGGATCGCGGAGCGCGCCGGCCCCGCCAGCCTCGTCATCACCTCCGATATCCTGCTGGCGGATCGCTGCCTGAAGGCGGGCGCGACCGTCCTTGCGCCGACGGGCAAGCCGTTCACCCACGGCTCCATCGGCGGAGCCATCGCCACCCGCGCGATCATGGCGGACCTGCGCGCCGGCGGAGAGCAACTCGGCGGCCCCCCTCCGTTCTCGAAGACGGATCGCTCCCGCTTCCTTCAGGCGCTGGACACGGCGCTGGTCCGGATGGCGAGGGCTAGCGGCGCGACGTAGCGCGCCGCCGCGAACGTCAGCGCCCTAAGTCAGAACTCGGCGAGGAGGGAGGCGACGAGCCCCCCTTTGCCGAGCCTCCCGGCCTCGTCAGCGCCACCATAATCGGTGTCGACATAGGATACCGAGGCAATGAAAGGCCCCGTCGTGTATCTGGCCCCGATCTCCCCGTCCCACTTGGAATCGTAGAAGCCGTCCTCAAAACCGCCGCGCGCGATGAGGGTCCAACCGCCGCCCGCATCCATGGCGGAGGAGGCGCCGAGATAATGGTTCGCCTCGTCTACATTCGCCTGCGTCGGCGCAAGCGCGGCCTCGATGCCGACGGTGACGGGGCCGAAGCTCCGCTCGCCCGTGGCGACGAACTCCACGTAGTTCAGGCCCTCTCCGCCCGGATAAAGGTACGCGTTGGCAGCGGCCGTCCAGGAGATGTCACCCAGGCTGCCGTTCACGCCTGCGTAGACATCCAGCTCCACGTCAGCGCCGCCGGTTTCCGCAATGCTCGAAGCCCAGGTGCCGACGAAGAAGTGCTCGCCTTGCACATCGATCCCGCCCTGGACGGCCGGGTCCCGGTCTGACAGGCTGATGCCTCGGAAACGATAATCTGACACCACGCCGGCATTGGCTGAAAGCTCGACGTTCTCCTGCGCGGAGGCACAGGAAGGCCACGCTGCGAGCAGCAGGCTGGCGAGCAGGAAATCACATCGCCGAACCATTATGCGGCACTCCGGTTTGTGGATGAGCCCTCGTCGCTCGAAGGAGGGAGGATGGCTTTTGCCTGGCCGACGAGCGCATCGATGTCGCGGGCTGCAACGGGCGGCGCCAGCAGGAAGCCCTGCAGCTCATCGCAGCCAATCCGCTCCAGGAATGCCTTCTGCTCTTCCGTCTCCACCCCTTCTGCGGTGGTACGAAAGCCGCTGGCCCGGGCAAGGTTCACGATCGCCTGGATAATGGCACTGCCGCCCTCGCTCGCGTCGATCTTGTCTACGAAGGTGCGGTCGATCTTCACCCGGTCCACCTGGAAGGTGTTGAAGTGGCTGAACGAGGAATAGCCGGTGCCGAAATCGTCCAGCGCCACCCTGATGCCGAAGGCCCGCAGCAGTCGCAGGTTGGTCGCGCACTGGGTGGCATCTTCAACCACCGCCGTTTCCGTCACTTCAAACTCCAGCCGGCGCGGGTCCATGCCCGAGGCGCTGATGATCGCAATCGCGCGGGTGGCGAAGTGGGGGTTGCGCAGCTGGACTGGAGAGACATTGATGGACAGCGTGTCGATCGGCCAGTCACGCGCCTCTCGGCAGGCTTCTTCGATAACCCATTCGCCAAGCGGCTCAATCAGGCCGATCTCCTCGGCCACAGGAATGAACACGGCAGGAGGCACGTTGCCGCTTTCCGGGTGGTTCCAGCGGATCAGCGCCTCCACACCCTGGATCGTCCCATCGGCGGCGGAATAGGTCGGCTGATAAGCCATGGAGAGCTGGTCGCCAGCCTCCAGGGCGGCGCGAAGGTCCCTCTCTGCGTTCTGCCGCGCGCGGATCGGCTCATCCATCAGCGGATTGAACATCATGTAGCGCCCGCGACCCTGGGCCTTCACTTCGTACAGCGCGATATCGGCGCAGCGGGCAAGCTCGGCGGCATCCAGCCCGTCCTTGCCGGCCAGCGCCACGCCAATGCTGACGCCCACATGGACCTGGCTCCCGCCGATCATGAACGGATCCGAGGCCGCCTTCACAATGCGCTTACAGAGTTCCTCGATGTCCTCCACAGAGGAGACGTCGGACTGGATGATCGCGAACTCGTCACCACCCAACCGAGCGGCGGTGTCGGTCGCGCGGATGTTGGCCGCCACACGGCGCGCGAATTCCCGGATCAGCTCATCGCCGGCTGCATGCCCGAGCGTGTCGTTGACGGTCTTGAAACGATCGAGATCCAGATAGAGCAGCGCAACGCGGCGCTCGGCCGTGCGCCGGAACACCGCGAGCGCATGGTTCAGCCGGTCCTCGAACAAGGCGCGGTTCGGCAGTCCGGTGAGCACGTCGTGGAAGGCGAGATGCTGCACCGCCTCATTGCTCTCGCGAAGCTCTCGCGTGCGGCGCGCTATGCGGAGCATCAGCAGGAAGACGAGGGATGACATCAGCGCGGCTGCCGCCATGAGGACGGGCCCCAGTCGCGCGAAGACCGCGGATCCCGGTGCGAACGGCCTCCAGGCGAAATAACCGACGATCTTGCCGTTTGCCGAACGCAGCGGCTGGGTCTGCTCGCCCGGCAGGAAGGAGGCGGCGGTGACGAACCGAGCATCGTCGAACCCGTATCCCTGGCGGATCGCGTCCACAAAGCCGCCATCGAGCCGCTGGACCGAGATGTGGACGAACTCCGTGCCGGGGGCTTGCTCGATCTTGCCGGTGTCGGAAACGATCGGCTTGGCGCTCACGATGGAGGGATGGCCGTTCAGGACAAGGATATCGACCGCGCCGGGGGTGAGCTGGTCCGGCGAAAGCTCCTTCGTCGGGTTCTTCTGCTCCTCGCGCAGCCTCGTCACGAGGGGGAGGACCTGGTCCGCGATGCGTGCGAAGTCCTGCGGACTGGCGCGGGCGCCATCGATCATGCTGTAGAGGGGCTGGTGCTCGGGGCTGAGGACGTAGACCTCATCGTGCCCGTAATAATCGTGCACCCAGATGCCGAGATTCTGATCCAGCCAATCCTGATCGATCGCCTCTTTCCGCAGCTGGCGGACAGGCTCGTCCCAATAGGTGAGACCCTCCTGGTCGTGGCCGATTCGAACGGTGCTTTCCCCCAGCACCTGTGCGACCAGCTTCTCCTGCCGTTCCCGTGCGAGATCGTCGGCAGCGCTGGTGGACCAGTACATCAATCCCACGATCGCCAGCGCGAGCGCGAAAACGCACAGCCCCGCCACCAGAGCCGCGACGTTCGCCCTCTTCGCAGCGCTGCCAGGCCGCGGACGGGGAGAAGCCACTGAAATCATGGGCCGCGATTACGGCAGGAGTCGTTAAACATTTCGGCTCTCTACTTCGCGCAGGCACTGCAATGCCGGTGCGCGATTTCCGGATGCCAGTCGTCATGATCGCAGGTCTTGCCGATCCCGCACCGGCAGGCGCATACAACCACGCAGCCAGCAACCTTGCGAGGGGGGCGCTTGATGATCATCGTCAACGGGGCAGAGGTCCCTCTGCCAGAGGATCCGCGCGTATCGCTGCTCGATTTTCTGCGCGAACACATCGGGCTCACCGGCAGCAAGAAGGGCTGCAACCAGGGTGCTTGCGGCGCCTGCACCGTGCTCGTGGATCACCAACGCATCCTTTCCTGCCTCGCTCTGGCGGTGCAGTATGAAGGACGGGAGATCACCACGATCGAGGGGCTCGGCACCGCCGACGCTCTCCACCCGCTGCAGCAGGCGTTCATCGAGCATGATGGCTTCCAGTGCGGCTATTGCACGCCAGGTCAGATCTGCTCCGCCATCGGCATGGTGGAAGAGGTGCGGCGCGGCGTGCCAAGCCATGTCACCCGCGACATCGAGGCCGACACGGTCGAACTGAGCCGCGACGAACTGCGGGAGCGGATGAGCGGCAACCTCTGCCGCTGTGGCGCCTACAACGGCATCGTCGAAGCAATCGCAGGCACCTTCGTGGAGCAGGTGTCGGAATGACGCCTTTCGTCTACTCCCGCGCAGCCGACCTCGCCGATGCAATCCGCCAGGGTGCGGGCGAGCACACACGGTATCTGGGCGGCGGCACCAATCTGGTGGATCTGATGCGAGAGGGCATAGAGCGCCCCTCCGCGCTGGTGGATGTGACCGGCCTCTCGGCGGATATTGTGGAGTTGCCCACTGGCGGCCTCCTCATCGGAAGCGCCGCCCGCAACACGGCCGTTGCCGAGCACCGCCTCATCCGCACCCGCTATCCGATGCTGAGCCGCGCCATCCTTGCCGGCGCTTCCGCACAGATCCGCAACATGGCGACCGTTGGCGGCAACCTGCTACAGCGCACCCGCTGCGTCTATTTCTACGATGATGAAGGCTCGCGCTGCAACAAGCGCCAGCCGGGGCAGGGCTGCGACGCTGTCGATGGCTTCCATCGCAACCATGCGATTCTCGGCACCTCGTCCCACTGCATCGCCACTCACCCGTCAGATATGTGCGTGGCGCTGGCGGCACTGGGTGCTGTCGTTCACCTCACAGGCGGGAGCGGAGAGCGGAGCATTCCGCTCACGGAGTTCCACCGCCTCCCGAGTGATCGGCCCGACCTGGAGACAGTGCTGCAGCCGGGCGAACTCATCACCGCGATCGAACTGCCCCCGCTGCCGCTCGCCGCACGGTCCACCTATCGCAAGGTGCGCGACCGGGCGAGCTACGCTTTCGCTCTCGTCTCCGTCGCCGCCTCTCTGGAGCTGGAGGACGGGCGCATCCGGGACCTTCGCCTCGCGCTGGGCGGGGTGGCGCACAAGCCATGGCGCGCCTGGAAAGCGGAAGCCATGCTGCGCGATGCACCGGCGATGCGAGCAGCTTTTGAGGACGCTGCACACGCGGAATTGGCAGATGCAAAGCCCTTGCAAGCCAATGCATTCAAGGTCGAGCTGGCCCGGCGCACCATCACCGCCGTGTTGGCGGAGCTTTCGGAGCCCGGCACATGAGCATAGGAGATCAGGCCAAGGCATTGGCGCAGGGGTTGGTGCAGGGGGCTGTCGCCAAAGTCGTCGCTCTGGCGCCGGACAGCTGGGTGCCCGGAGGCAGGCCTGATCCGTTGGTCCACCATCGTCACGGCCACGTCGGCAAGCCTATCTCCCGCATCGACGGCCCGCTCAAGGTGACGGGCACCGCTCCTTTCGCCGCCGAATTTCCGGTCGACCGCATGGCCTATGCCGCACTTGCCTACAGCACGATAGCGAAGGGCCATATCGTTTCGCTGAACACCGCCACCGCCGAGCAGGCGCCCGGCGTCCTGCTGGTGATGACGCATCGGAATGCGCCGAGGCTGAACCCGCCGCCGTTGTTCCTGACGCAGGCGAACGCTGCCGGTGGGGATGATGTACCGGTGATGCAGGACGACCGCATCTGCTGGAATGGCCAGCCGATCGCCCTCATCCTGGCGGAGACGCAGGAGCAGGCGGATCACGCGGCGACTCTTGTCCAGGCCACATACGAGCCGGAAGAGGCGCTCACCTCGTTTGCCGACGCTCGTGCGCGAGGTTCCTCGCCATCGCAGTTCATGGGGCAGGTCATGCACGATGCGGTCGGCGATGCCGACAAGGCGTTTGCCGCCGCGCCGTACAAGGTCGATGCCATCTACTGCACGCCGCGTCACAACCATAATCCCATAGAGCTGCACGCCGTCACCCTCTTCTGGGAGGGCGACACGCTGCGCCTCCACGACGCGCAGCAGATGGTCGCGCACTCCGCCTGGACTTTGGCGCAGGTCTTCGGACTGGAGGAAGAGCAAGTCGTCATCACGTCGCCCTTTGTTGGCGGTGGCTTTGGCAGCAAGTCGCTCTGGCAGCACCAGATTCTCGCCGCCGCTGCCTCACGAATGGCAGGCCGCCCGGTGCGCCTCACTCTCTCGCGAGAGGGCGTGTACCGCGTCGTGGGTGGCCGTTCGCTGACGGAACAGCGTGTTGCCCTGGGCGCTGAGGCCGATGGCAGGCTGACCGCGCTGATCCACAGCGGGGTCACCGCCAAGACGCCGCATAATGGCCTGCCGGAGCCGTTCATCCTCGCCTCCCGCACGCTCTACGGCGCGACGAACATTTGCCTCGATGTCCAGCACGTGGAGTTGGACATGCTCTCCAACACCTTCATGCGCGCGCCCGGCGAGGCCGTCGGCACCTTCGCGCTGGAAGTGGCGATGGACGAACTGGCCGAGCGGCTGGGCATGGACCCGATCGAGCTGCGCCTCCGCAACGAGCCGGAGAAGGACCCGCTCTCCGGCCTGCCGTTCTCTGGGCGCCACATCGCGGAGGCATGGCGCAGCGGCGCGGAGAGGTTCGGCTGGAAGGCCCGCAATCCCGTTCCGCGCCAGAGGAGGGAAGGCGAGTGGCTCATCGGCATGGGCTGCGCGACTGGCACCTATCCCTATTACCGGATGCCCGGCGGTGCGGCGCGGATTACTCTTACGGAAGAAGGCCGGGCGAGCGTCGACATTGCCGCGCATGAGATGGGGATGGGCACCTCCACTGCGCACACGCAGGTGTTGGCAGAACGGCTCAGCCTGCCGATGGAAAGCATCACCTTCAACTATGGCGACTCCACGCTGCCGGGCCTCATCATGGCGGGCGGCTCGCAGCAGACCGCCGCCATCGGCGCCTCGATCATCGCCGCGCATCGGGCGCTGGTGAAGGAGCTGCTCAAGTTGGCCGGCAACGATTCTCCGCTCGCGGGGCTGGGCCCGGAGGAGGTCGCCAGCCGCGACGCGGGCCTGTGCAAGGCCGACGAGCCCGGTCGCTTCGAAAGCTATGCCTCCATCCTCGAGCGCGCACAGCAGCAATCCGTCAGCGTCACGGCCGAGCCGCCGCAGCCACTCGAGACGATGCATTGGTCCATGCACAGCCATGCTGCGATGTTCTGCGAGGTGCGCGTCAATGCGGTGACGGGGGAGCCGCGCATCAATCGCTTCCTCGGCTCGTTCGACTGCGGACGCATTCTCAACCCAAAGACGGCCGCCAGCCAGTTCCGGGGCGGCATCATCATGGGCCTCGGCATGGCGCTGATGGAGGAGACGCAGTTCGATGAGCGGAAGGGCCGGGTCATGAACCCAAGCCTTTCCGAATATCACGTGCCCGTGCACATGGACGTGCCGGAGATTGAGGTGATGTGGACGGACATCCCCGATCCGCACACGCCGATGGGCGCGCGCGGCATCGGCGAGATCGGCATCACAGGAACAGCCGCCGCCGTGGCCAACGCGATCTACAACGCGACGGGCAAGCGCGTCCGCGACCTGCCGATCACGCTGGATAAGTTGCTATAGGCGAACGACTCTCTCTCTCGCTCCTTGATGGACAAAGTCCAGCGACCCTGATCCGGCACCCTGCCGCTGGCCCCCGGCCGCTTTGTCGGGCATACCGCCGCCAAACCTGTCCCAAAGGCGGAGCATTTCGATGACTACACACCAGCAACAGCCCCTGTCGGCCGACCAAGCGCAGGCGAAAGCCACGGAAGCGGGCCAGGAAGGCCAGAGCTTTGCCGAAAAGGTGGAGCGCAACCGCGAGAGCTTCGGCACCGTGCCGCTGCTGATCGGCGGTGAGGAGCGTCAGACGGCCGAGACCTTCCAGGTGTTCGACCCCGCCAGCCCCAGCGATGTGGTCGGCCACGCCGCCTCCGCCACGGAGCAGGATTCGCTCGACGCCGTCGCCGCAGCCGATCGCGCCTTCCGCGAGTGGAGCCAGCTTGCGCCCGAAAAGCGCGCGCAGATGCTCGTCGACGCGCTCGATGCGCTGAAGGACGGCCTCGATGAACGCATCGAGCTGCTCGTGCGCGAGAACGGCAAGACGCGGATGGAATGCACCATCGAGATGTCGGTGTTCGAAGGCCGCTGCCGCCTGGCCGCGGAACTGGCGCCGAAGCTCTCCCACGTCACTCACCTGAAGCCGGAGCAGCCGCAGCGGCTGGAGCCGGAGATCCAGGGCGGGGTGGAGCGCGTGCGCCCCGGCAACCCCTACACCTCCGAAGTGCATCGCCTGCCGCTCGGCGTGGTGACGATCATCATCCCGTTCAACTGGCCGCTGGCGATCCTGGCGGCCAGCCTGCCCTATGCGCTGGTTGCGGGCTGCACCGTCATCGTGAAGACGCCGCCGACCACGCCGATCGCCACCACGCTGACGCTGCTCAAGCTGGCGCAGGGGCTGCCCGCCGGCGTGCTGAACGTGATGAGCGGCAGCAACGAGGCGGTGAAGCCGCTGATCGTGGACCAGCGGGTGAGCAAGGTGGTCTTCACCGGCAGCACCGGCGGTGGCAAGCGCATCATGGAGATGTGCGCCACCAACCTCGCTCGCGTGACGCTGGAATTGGGCGGGAACGATCCGGCCATCCTGCTGGAAGACGTGGAGCTGAACGAGAAGTCGTTCGGTCGCCTCGTCGCGGCTGGCTTCCTCACCACCGGGCAGGTTTGCATGGCGATGAAGCGCCTCTACGTGCACAGCTCCCGCTATGACGAGGTCGTGGACGGCCTCTCTACCGCCCTGTCCCAGTACCGCATCGGTCATGGCCTTGATCCGCAGACCACGATGGGCCCGCTCAACAGCAAGGCCCAGCGCGATTACGTCATCCAGCTGCGGAAGGAAGCCGAGGCTGCAGGCTACGAGGTGCGCGAGTTCGGCACCTTCTCAAACGAAGCGGCGGCAGGCGATGGCCATTTCCTCAAGCCCTCGCTGGTGCTGAACCCCGATCCGGCGCTTGCGGTGGTGGATCAGGAGCAGTTCGGCCCCATCCTGCCGATCGTACGGTTTGACGAGGTCGAGCCCCTGATCGACAGCGTGAACAACCACTGGTCCGGCCTGTGCTCATCTGTCTGGAGCGCCGACGTGGAGCGCGCCGCCGCCATCGGCCGGCGCCTGCGCACCGGCACCACCTGGATCAACAACGCCAACGCCGTGACGCAAGACGACCGGGCTCCCTTCGGTGGCTTCCGCATGAGCGGCATCGGGCGCGAGTTGGGTGAGGACGGTATCTCCGCCTTCACGGAGCCGCACACGCTCACTTTCGCGCTCACCGGCGACGACCACCACTGATCGGCACGCCCCGTCTCAAAGGGCGGGGCGTCGCCTAGTCGGTTATAGGGGCGTCGGAAGGCGCTACCGCCTGCGCGGCCTCGGCATAAAGGCGGCGAATATCTTCCGCGCGGGCGAGATCCGTCCCGGGCGTGAGCACGGCCGCGGCACCGGCCGCCTGTCCGAAGCGCAGCGCCTCCAGCGGTGGCTGGCCTTGCGACAACGCGTGGACCATCCCCGCGAGAAAGCTGTCTCCCGCCCCGACTGCGCTCGATGCCTGAACAGGGATCGGCGGCAGCCGCACCGCGCCCGTCGCATCGGCGAGGATCGCCCCGTCGCGCCCCATCGTCACGGCCACGAGCTGCGCCTCCCCTCGAGCGACGATGGCTCGCGCCGCCTCCGCGATGTCATTCTCATGTTCCAGCGGCAGGCCGGTCAGCGCGCGCAACTCCCCCAGGCTCGGCTTCACCAGAAACACTCCGCCCTCTGAGAGTCCCTGCGCCAGTCCCTCGCCGGAACTGTCGAGAACAAAGCGGAAGCCCCTCTGCTGCGCGATCCGGGCAAGCCGGGCATAGGCATCCTTCGGCACGCCGCGTGGCAGGGAGCCGCTGGCGACGAGATAGTCACACTGGGCCTCCGCCAGCAGCGCCTCGCAGGCCCGCCACTCCTCCTCTGAAACATGCGGCCCATCGGTCACGAACCGGTATTCGCGCCCGCTCTCGCGCTCGAAGACGGAGGTGCTCACCCGGGTCTCGCCCGCGATGGAGATCTTCGATCGGACCAGTTGGTGCTGGTCGAGAAGCCAGTCCAGCGCAGCACCCCCCGCGCCGCCGGCCAGATAGTAACAGCGCGCATTGCCGCCGAGCCGGCAGAACACCCGCGCCACATTGATGCCGCCACCACCGGGATCATGCCGTTCGCGGCCGCCACGGACCTTGTGGGTAGGGAAGATCCGCTCAACCTCAAAGGCTACGTCGAGGGTCGGGTTCAGGGTCAGTGTCGCGATATTGGTCATGCTGCCATGATCCTATCGGAGTGATCTGGTACCGAAAAGCCACCATCCACGCGTGCTCGACAACTGCCGCTTGACCGACGTCGCTTTCCGTAGTCAATTTTGCGCCAAGGCAGCGCGAATGACGCTGCGCAAGACAATCAAGGGAGGGGAAGCCGCGTAGAGGCCATTCCGTCGTCAAGATGCCGCATGGGCGCTAGTCGACCGTGTGGTCACCGCTTGGGCAGAAGCTATCCTCCAATTCGATCATGGCCGAGGCGGCGCGTCCGGCCGTTATTTTGCGCAGCCCGCTGAAACAGGGGTTGTAAGAAGCATTGCGAACAAGGCCGCCAAAAGAGCGGCGCACATCTGGGAGAGAGACAATGAAGACGCACATGGTGTCGCTGCTGGCGCTTGGGATGGGGATGGCAGCCGCTCCGGCGGCGGCACAGGTGGCGGGGCAGGCAGGAGCCGATGCCGCGCGGACCGGCGGGATCAGCGAAATCGTCGTTACCGCGCAGCGCCGTGCGGAAAACGTGCAGGACGTGCCGATCGCCATCACGGCCTTCAACGCGGAAGCTCTGCAGGAACGGGCCATCGGCAATGTCTCCGGCCTTTCCGCGATCACACCGAACGTGACGCTCGACGCGTCGACCCCGTTCTCCGGCTCGAACGCGGTGCTGGGCGCCACGATCCGCGGCATCGGCTCCAGCGACTTCGCCTTCAATATCGACCCGGCGGTGGGCGTCTATCTGGACGGCGTCTATCTCGGCCGCTCGATCGGCGCGAACCAGGACCTGCTGGACGTGGAGCGGATCGAGGTCCTCAAGGGCCCGCAGGGCACCCTGTTCGGCCGCAACACGATCGGCGGCGCGATCTCCATCGTCACCATGACACCTGGCGACGAGTTCCGGGTGCGCGGCGACGTCACGGTCGGCAGCTTCTCGCGCATCCAGGCGCGCGGCATGGTGGAACTGCCCATCGCGGAGAACCTGTCCTCCTCGCTCGCCTTCGCCCTCACGGACCGCAAGGGATTCCAGAAGCGGGTCCCTTATCCGGGCGAGGTGGGCGACTATGATTCGTGGGAGCTGTTCCCCGCCGCCGGTTATGAATCGGCCAATCGCCAGGGCGGCGACAACAGCTGGAACCTGCGCGGAAAGCTGCATTACGATAGCGGCCTGCTGCGTGCCACGCTGAGCGCCGACTATTCGCGCACGGACCAAGAATCGACCGCCAACACGGTGCTGGACGTGCTGGACAACGATCCGCGCGCGTTCTTCGCCTTCCTCTACAACACCTGCATCAGCTCTACCCCCGGGCAGATCGTGGCGAGCCCCGTGGGCGATCTCACCAATGTCTGCGGCCCGCGCAGCAGCAATGCAGGCTATCTCACGATCGCCGGTCTCGGCAGCCGCAACGTGGACGCCGATCCGCTCAACGATGTCGCTCCGTATGATGATCGCTGGATCAACCAGGACATCGACACCAGCTATGCGACCGGCAACAACTTCTCGAAGCTGGACCAGGGCGGCGTCGCGCTGGACCTGCAATACGACGTGACGCCGGACCTCCTGATCCGCTCGATTTCGTCCTATCGCATGATCGACTTCGCTGCTGGCGTGGACCTCGACAACTCGCCGCTGCCGGTGCTGCAGACCAGCTTCAACGTGGACCAGGAGCAGTGGAGCCAAGAGCTGCAGTTCAGCGGCTCCTTGCTGGAGGATGCGCTCAACTTCGTTCTCGGCGGCTATGTGTTCAACGAGAAGGGCGACCTGCGCGACTTCGTGACCTTCGCCGGCGGGTTGCTGCAGGTGGATGGGCCGGGCGAGATCGACACCACCGCCTACGCCGCCTTCGGGCAGGTGGACTGGCGCCTCAACGATCTGATCGGCATCACCTTGGGTGGGCGCTACACGAAGGAAGACAAGAGCTACGTGGGTGCCCAATCGGACATCAACGGCATCAATTACAAGCTGGCGGGGTGCATGGAGCTCGACCCCGTAACCGGCAACCCCAGCGCTGCCTGCGCCGCGGCCATCGGCTTTCCGATCCCCAGCGAGCCGTTCCGCTATTATCCGCTGGAGCCGAACGAGCAGGAGTTCGACAACTTCTCCTTCAAGGCGGGCGTCCAGCTTCACCCGACCGAGGACGTGATGGTCTACGGCTCCTTCAGCCAGGGCTACAAGACGGGCGGCTGGACAACGCGCCTGTCAAACCCGCTGCCCATTGCGCCGACCTTTGGCGAGGAAGAGGCGGAATCCTGGGAAGCGGGCGTGAAGTCGACCTTGATCGACCGGCTCCTGCAGCTCAACGTAGCGGCGTTCTCCACCAAATATGACGGGATCCAGCTCAACTTCCAGGAGGGCGTGTCCCCCACGGTCAAGAACGCGGGCGAGGCGCGGATCAAGGGCTTCGAAATCGAGGCCCTTGCGGCCCCAACGGAGTTCTTCTCCGTCAACGCCTCGGTCGGATATCTCGATGCCAAGTACACCAGCGTCGACGCACCGGCGCAGGTGGCTCCGAGCGATCTCCAGCTGGGCGTGTTCGCCGACGCGCGCCTGCCCAAGGCGCCATCGTGGAAGATCAACATTTCGCCTCGGTTGGAGGTGCCGGTCGGCAACGGCTCGCTCGTCCTCCTTGCGGATTGGACACACACGACCGGCATGCGCAACGATACGGAAGGCACGATCCTGCTGCTGCGCCCGACGACCGACATCATCAATGCCAGCATCACTTATGAGCCGGATGACGCGAACTGGAGCCTGACTGCCGGTGGCACCAACCTGACCGACGAGCGCTATCTCATCACCGGTCAGGCGCAGATCGGCGGAGGTGTGATCTACGGCACCTACAGCCGACCCGCTGAGTGGTACGCTCGCCTTGGCTTCGAGTTCTGATAACAATGATGGTGAGGGCCGGGGGCGATCTGCTGCCGGCTCATCCCACAAGCCAAGGAAGAGGAGATCGGGAATGCCCGAGGCAGCAACCACTGAATTCTGGAAGGGCACGCCACCCGTTGGGGAGGCTCTTCGCCCCGGCGCGATGCCAGAAGTCTACATGCCCAACATCGCGGAAGGTGACCCCAAGTACTGGGTCCCCATTGTGGACAAGGTCTTTTCCAAGCCGGTCTGGATCAGCCCCACGCGCAACATGTGGGCAGATGTGCTGATGGCGACGGAGCCCTGCATCGTCAGCCGTCATTACCATTCGCACCCGATCTGGGCCTACACTATCAGCGGCAAGTGGGCTTATCTGGAGCATGATTGGACCGCCACCGCGGGCGATTTCATCTACGAGACGCCGGGCGAGAGCCACACCCTCGTGGCGTACGAGCATCCCGATCCGATGAAGGTGTTCTTCGTCGTCTCCGGCCCGCTGCAATGGCTGGATGAAGAAGGCAAGACGATCGGCCATTTCGATGTGTTCGATTACATCAAGCTGGCGCGGGAGCATTACGAGAGCGTCGGTATCGGTGCTGACTATGTGGATACTCTGATCCGCTGAGGCCCTGATTTGCGCGCCGGTCGCATTCCCGGAGCGTGCGGGAAGCGGACGGCGTGCAACGCCCCGCAAGCACGTTGCGCCCCGTTTTTAATTGGCGCTATTGCGAATTGGTATCATTGACGCGGAGCGCCGCTGCCCATAAGCGGCTGCGTCGTGACAAGCGGCAGCATCCGAACCTGGTACTGGGTCCACAAATGGAGCGGCATCCTCTCGACGCTGTTCCTGCTGATGCTGTGCCTCACTGGCCTGCCGCTGATCTTCCATGACGAGATCGAGGCCCTCACGGGCGAGGATTACGAGGCGACGCTGGCGGGGACCCCGTCTGCAGAGGGAGGCCAGCCGCTCGACGCGATGCTGAACGTGGCGATGGCGGAGCGCCCGGGCGAGGTGCCGCTGTTCATGGCCTTCAGCCAGACCAGCCCTCTTCTGACAGTCACCACCGGGCCATCGCCAGATGCGCCGGGTGACCGGATGACACTGCTGTTCTTCGACCGCGCCACCGGCCGATCCCTCGGCCCCGCACCGGGCGGTGGGGTAATGGACTTCCTGCTGCAGCTGCACACCGACATGTTCCTGGGACTGCCGGGCATGTTCCTTCTGGGCGGCATGGGCGTGGTCTTCCTGCTCGCGCTGGTTTCCGGCGTGGTGCTGTATGCGCCCTTCATGCGGCGGCTCGGCTTCGGCACCTTGCGCACGGGGCGGAGCAAGAGGCTCGGTTGGCTGGACCAGCATAACCTGCTTGGCATCGTGGCACTCGCCTGGATGGTCGTGGTGGGCGCGACGGGAGCAATTAACGCCTTCGCGGACCCGATGGTAGCAAGCTGGCAGGAACGGGAGGTGGCGCGGATGACCGCTGCCTACGCGGGCTTGGACCCGCTTCCGCCGGAGCGCTACGGCTCCCTGGATCGGGCGATGGCCTCGGCCCAGGCCGCGCTGCCCGGTCGATCACCACAGTTCATCGCGTTCCCCGGCGGGGCGTGGAGTTCGGCCCATCACTACGCCGTGTTCTTCCAAGGTGACACGCCCCTGACGCAGCACCTGCTGACGCCCGCCTTGATCGATGCGGAAAGCGGAGGACTCACGGACTCGCGTGAGATGCCGGTCATCAACCAGGCGCTCATGATGTCGAAGCCGCTGCATTTCGGCGATTATGGCGGGCTGCCGCTGAAGCTGCTGTGGGCGGCCCTCGACGTCGCGACCATCTGGGTGCTGTGGACCGGGCTGCTGCTGTGGCTGCGGCGGCGCCCCGGCGCTGTCGACCGGCGGGTGATGGAGATCAGCCAGGGCGGCCTTGCCGACGCTGGCGCATGACGCTGCGTCGCAGGCCTCGCAGTCCGGCGCAGATATTCGCGATGCCGCTGCTGCTGGCGATCGCCACGATCGTTGGTCTGGTCGTGGGGCTGACGGGGGAGGGCTTCCGCGACGGGCTCAGCTGGCTGTTGCTCGCCCTGCCGCTGGTCGTTCTCGCTGCCGCCTGGGCGAGGCGCGGATAACAAGTTTCGAGAATTCTGGACGAGGGATCCACCTGACATGAAGCCATATGTCGCCGGCCTGCCGGCTTTCGTCATCGCCGCAGCTCTGGTTGCACCTGCATGCGGTGCGGCACAGGCGCAGGAGAGCAGCTCGGTCGAGGCGATCGTCGTCACCGCGCAGGCGGAGAATGCGAGCGCAATCATCAATGGCGGCAATGCCGGGGTTCTGGGCAACAGGCCAGCGGAGGACCTGCCGTTCTCCATCCGCAGCTATGATGAATCGCTGATCCTGAACCAGCAGCCGCTGACGCTGGGTGACGTGCTGGAAAACGACCCCACGATCCGGACCACCTATGGCTTCGGCAACGCGGCAGAGCAGTTCGTCATCCGCGGATTTCCCCTGTTCGGAGACGACTTGGGCCTCAACGGCCTCTACGGCATCGCCCCGCGCCAGCTGGTCGCGCCGGAGCTGTTCGACAGTGTGCAGGTGCTGAACGGCGCCACCGCTTTCCTCAACGGCGCTTCACCCGGGGGGTCCGGTCTCGGCGGCAGCGTCAATCTGCTGCTGAAGCGGGCAGGGCAGCAGCCGCTTACCCGCGCGACGGTGGGCCTCAACGGACAGAGCCATGTCGGCGGCAGCTTTGATGTCGCGCGGCGGTTCGGCCCCGGCAGCGAGTGGGGGCTGCGCATCAATGGCGCCTGGCGCGAGGGCGAGGTCGCGGTGGAGGATGAGGACCGCCGGACTCAGGTGCTGGGCGGCGCGCTGGATTACGATGGGGGAGCTCTACGCGCCTCCCTCGATATCGCGTACCAGGACATTCGGGTCGATCACCTGCGCCCGAAGGTGACCTTGCTCGACGACGCGCTTCCTGCGGTGCCGGACGCTGCTTACAATTATGCGCAGCGCTATACCTATACGAGCCTGCGCGACATCTTCGGCGTCGCACGCCTCGAATATGATCTCACCAAAGACGTGATGGTGTACGCCAAAGCCGGGGTGCGTGACGGTGACGAGGAAGGCATTTACGGTGGCATCCAGGTGACTGACGCGGCCACGGGTGAGGCAACAAGCGGGTCTCACAGCTTCATCCCCTTCAACTCCGACAACTCGGCTATCGAAGGTGGCATCCGGGCACGGCTCGCAACAGGACCGCTTACTCACGAGATTAATGTGGGCGGCAACATGATCTGGCAGGAGGAGCGCACCGCGTACGACTTCCGCGCTGCGTTTGCGACCAACCTCTACAATGTCGCACAGGTGCCCTTGCAGCCCACGGCCTTCGCCGGCGGTGATCTTGATGATCCTTTCCCGATCACGAAGCGCAGGCTGAAGAGCGTATTCTTCTCCGACACGATCGGCCTGTGGAGCGATCGCGTACTGCTGACGGGCGGCCTACGATGGCAGCAGATCGGCGTCGACGGGTTCAGCTATTCCGGCGGGGCGCTGGATACGAGTTATGAGGAGGACGCCTGGACCCCGGTGGTCGGCCTGGTGGTGAAGCCGACCGGGGGCCTGTCGCTGTACGCCAACTGGATTGAGGCGCTGCAGCAGGGGCCGAGCGCTCCTCTGGAGGAAGCTGAACTTGTCAACCGCGGCGAGCCGCTCGCGCCGCGCCGATCCACGCAATTCGAGATCGGCGGCAAAGTCGCGCTGGGCCAGATGTTTGCGGGCCTCGCTTTATACCAGACGGAGCGGCCGGGGGAGGGCACGTTCACCAATGAGCTGGGCGAGCTGGAATACGGCTATCTCGGTGATCAGCGGCATCGCGGCATCGAGGTAACTCTCAATGGGGAGGTTGCGCCGGGGTTGCGCCTGATTTCCGGCCTCGCGCTGACCGAGGCTGAGTTGGTCGGCGGCAATGAAGTCGCGGGTGTGCCCGGCTTCACCGCCAATGCCGATGTCGAGTGGGACCTGCCCATGGTCCCCGGACTCACGCTGACGGGGCGCCTGCTGCATACCGGCGAGCAGTGGGTGAACACGGCCAACACGCTGGAGCTGGACCCGTGGACCACACTCGATCTCGGCGCCCGCTATGTGGTTGCCATCGGCGCCGTGCCGGTGACGCTGCGCGTTTCTGTCGATAACGTGACAGGAGAGCGATACTGGGCCTCCGCGTTCGATACGTTCAACACGGCGCTGCTGCAGGGGCAGCCGCGAACGGGCCGCATCTCGCTGTCCGCCGACTTCTGAGGGAGGCTTGCCGAGCGATGCAGGCGCGCCCTAGAGAGGTGCGACTGATCGCTGGCTCGGCCGGCGCCAGAGCGGGAGAGGCCGGTGGCCGACGACAAGCCGAAGCTGCAGCGAGTAGAGGGGCATAGCGAGGAACGCTTCCTCGGCTCCGACATCTTTGAGAGCACACGGCATACCCTGCCGCCTTCGCGTCGCGGAGGAACGGTGCGGGAAGAGGCGCGGGACATCGACATCTACCACCGCTGCGACGTTGCAGTAATCGGTGGTGGCCCAGCCGGTTGCGCGGCAGCCTGGGCCGCGGCGAAGGCAGGTGCGGATGTGACGCTGGTCGAGCGCTACAACTGCCTTGGAGGGCTCTCCACCGGCGGGCTCGTCATGTGGATCGATCGCATGACGGACTGGCAGGGTAACCACGTCATCCAGGGCTTTGCGCGCCACTTCATCGACCGTATGCCGCCCGAAGCGGTTGCCGGCCCGCCGCGCGAGGACTGGGGCAGCCGCGATCCGGCCAAGTTCGCCTATTGGGGTCAGCGCACCACCGCCTTCCACGGCATCGTGCAATGGGCGCCGACGCTCGATCCGGAGCGGATGAAGCTCAACGCGCAGGAGATGCTGCTGGAGGCTGGTGTGCGGATCGTCTTCCACGCCTGGGCCGCGCGCCCGCTGGTGGAGGATGGCACGGCCAAGGGCGTGGTGTTCGAGAGCAAGATGGGCCGCAACGCGTTGCTGGCCAAGGTGGTGGTGGACACAACTGGCGACGGGGACATGTTTGCCCGCGCCGGAGCAGAGTTCGACACCGACATCGAGGAGGGCGACGTCCATCACTCGATGAACACCGGCTGGGTGCTCGGCGGTGTGAACATGGACCGGTGGATCGACTGGAAAGTCCACAACCCGGACCAGCTGCGCGCCCTGATGGAGCGCGGGAGAGAAGAGCTCGGCTTCTTCCAGACCCCCTATGTCAGCTGGCGTCCGGACATCGCATTGTTCCTTGGGCCCCGGCAGTCGGGCCTCTCCGCTCTTGATGTGGACGACATGACGGAGGTGGAGTTCCGCAGCCATCGGCTCATGGAGGGCCACTGCCAGTTCTTCCGCCGCCACGCTCCCGGCTTCGAGGCGGCCTATTCGCTGCAAAGCGCCAGCCAGCTCGGTGTGCGGCACACGCGGCGGCTGGCCGGGATCGGCCGGATCGAGCGCAAGGATTGGGGCAACGGCTCGGCGGTAGCGGACGAGGTGGGGATCAGCCCCTCGATCAGCCCCAAATTCCCCGTGGTTTCGGTGCCCTACGGCTCGCTCGTGCCCCGCGCCCTCGACGGGCTGCTGGCCGCCGGACGGCACATCAGCTGCGATGCCAACAGCCACGGCTTCATGCGCGAGATTCCGCAGTGCTGGCTCACCGGCCATGCGGCGGGCGCAGGCGCAGCGGTGGCGGCGAACCGGGGCGTGCAGCCGCGCGAGGTGTCGGTGGACGAGGTACGCGCCGTGCTGAGGGCACAGGGCGCCCATCTCAGCGAAGATGCCGCAGTGGCCGCCGCACGGGCCGAGCGCGTCGCGGCGGAGTGAAGGCCGCCGCCGCTCAGCAGCAGGCTTAGCTCTCCGCGCTGCCCTCCACATCGAACAGGTGGCGATATTGGTGCGGCTGGGAGCGCAAGTATTGGCTTGGAGCGCTCACCCGCCCGCCAAGATGTGCGGCGGCATGCCACGGCCAACGTGGATCATAGAGGATAGTGCGGGCGAGGGCGATCAGGTCCGCATCGCCGGTGCCGATGATTGCTTCCGCCTGTTCGTAATCGGTGATCAGCCCCACGGCGACGACGGGCATCTTCACCGCCTGCTTCACCGCGCGCGCCAGCGGCACCTGATAGGAGGGGCCTACCGGGATCACCTGGCGCGGGTCCAAGCCTGCGCTGGAAACGTGGATCGCCGCGCAGCCACGCTCCTCCAGCGCTCGAGCAAAGGCGATCGTTTGCTCCACATCCCATCCGCCTTCCACCCAATCGGTGCCGGACACGCGCACCGTGACCGGCCTTTCGGCCGGGAATGCCGCGCGAACAGCATCGAAGACTTCGAGCGGGAAGCGCATCCGGTTCTCAAGCGACCCGCCATATTCATCCTCCCTGCGGTTGGAGAGCGGCGACAGGAATTCGTGCAGCAGATAGCCATGGGCGGCATGAATCTGCACCGCATCAATCCCCAGCCGCGCGGCGCGCTGGGCTGAGGCTGCGAAGGCGTCCCTAATGCGCGTCAGGCCATCGCGGTCGAGCGCCACCGGGGGATTTTCATCGGTCGCATACGGCAAGGCCGAGGGGGCCACAGTCTGCCAGCCATTCACGGAGTCGGGTGCGATCTGCGCGCCGCCCTTCCACGGCAGGTCGGTCGAGGCCTTACGCCCGGCATGGGCGAGCTGGATCGCGATCGGCATGTCGGAATGAGCACGAACGGCATCCAGCACTCGCTTCATCGCGCCTTCGGTCTCGTCATCCCAGAGACCGACGTCGGCATAGGTGATGCGCCCGTCGGGCGTGACGGCGGTCGCCTCGATCGTCAGCAAGGCTGCACCCGAAAGGGCCAGATGGCCGAGATGGATCAGGTGCCAGTCGGTCATGCAGCCATCGACGGCGCTGTACTGGCACATCGGCGCGATCACGATGCGGTTTGCCAGCCGGAGGCCATTAATCTGCAGCGGCTCGAACAATTTTGGTGCGCTCACGGAAGTTCCCTCATTGCGTTGCCGGCTACAGATAGGTGGCAGTTCATCTCGCGCGAGAGGGATCGGCCTTTATTGCGTCGCAGCAGGAGAAGATTGGCAGCAGTCCGGCAGCGCAACTTAGGCCTCGTGGTTGCGTCCACAGGCCGGTAGCTGTCTTCACCAACGTTGCGACTGCCTCCACCGGCGTTCTGCTTGTGAGCCGTGCGGCTGTTGCTGTCAGGCTTGGCGTGCGACTTCTTGTTCCCGCCGACCTCATCTTCCTGGCTGGTCGTGCGGTGCAAGTCGCCCTTCTTCTTGTTGTCCGTCATGCCGTGTCTCCTCTGTTCAGAAGAACACAACGCATGCCGCACGTGCCGGTTGTGGACCGGCACGTGAATTTGGTCGGACAGATCAGGCCCGGGGCGGCTGGACGACCTCTACGATCTTCAAGCGGCGCAGAACGCCCTGCCGCGTTGGCCAGTCAATAGAGCCGCCCTGCTTCATCCCTATCAGGCCGGCGCCCATTGGTGAGAGGACGGAGAGCTTGTGAGCCTCCATATCTGCGTCTTTGGGATAGACCAACTCGACCGAGTGCGTCTCCCCCGTGGCTTCATCCTCGAACGTGACGCGCGAATTCATGGTCACCACATCGCTTGGCAGCTGGCTGGCAGGAAGGGAATTTGCCCGGTCGACTTCCTCCAGCAGAAGCTTTGCACCCATGGAGGATGTGTTCATCGATCGAAGCGCGAGATCGGCAAGTGCGTCGGCTTCGTCTTCCGCAAGCATGATGGGAGGGCGGGTTGGCGCCTGAAGTTCAGAGTGCATGGCTCGAATCCTGAAGAGCACGCCCGCCAATCGCGGCCGTGTGGAATTGCAGATGTTCCGGTTGAGGATCCCCCGAGCTCAGCGAAGGATGTGAGAATGCGAGCCCGGGGCTAAGCGCCTGCGAGCAGTTGTCCGTTCAGATGTCGGATCTGGTGAACCGGGGTTCGCATACAGGAGAGATGGACGCTGGTGTGCCGAAGTCAAGCGAAGACGATTGTCAGCAGTCATGAAGCCAACCTTACGTTCGGGATTAATCGCACAGGCAGAGATCCAGGGCAGGCACCTCGTGCCGGGGCTGGAAAGCCATTTGCAAGCGTGCCCAGAGGGTTTGCAAGCCAAGTGGACGCCGTTCCTCGGCCCATTGAATCGCCCGCAAAGGCAGCGGAACGGACGCAGAACAAAATTTCCGCGCCCGGTTGGCACCTGATGAGGACTTCGCCGTTAGAGTGTAAGAAGAACATTGGTGCAACGCTCTATCCGCAGGAAAGGCAGCGACAATGGTTGTCTCGCTCGACACGCAAGCGCGTGCTTTGCTGTACCGACAGCGGCGGCATGCGGCTGGGCACCTGGGCGAGGGGCCGATGATGTTGCCGGCGAGGCAGTCCGACCGGGCGCAGCTTCGCAGGGTGGAGGATGCGGCATGACAGTGACGCATGAGGAATTGGCGGCATACGCCGATGGCGAACTGGAAGGGGCGGAGGCGGCACGCCTCCTGCTGGCTGTTGCCGCCAGTCCGGAGATGATGCGCACCGTTCAGCGATATCGCGCGCTGCGCGAGCGGATCGGCGCTGAGTTCGCCCCCAATCCGGAACAGGAGCTGCCGGACCGCCTTGCCGCTCTTCTCCGCGCTCCGGAGGAACAGCCCAGGGTTGATCGCCAGCCCGAGCCAAGGGCGCGCATGAAGGTCGCGGCGGGGCAGCTGCCCCCGGAACATCCTTCCGAGCAGCATGAACGTGCAGCCGACGACACCAGCGCTCTATCGCACCGGCGCTGGCTCATCCTGCCGGTGATCCTTGTCGCAGCGGCGGTAGCGGCGTTCCTGCCGGGGAGGGATGGGCAGAAGCAGGGCGTGGTTGCCGAGAAGCAAGTCGCCTCCGCCTCGCAGCCCGATCAAGGGATCGGCTCCCGCTAGGCTGCTCCGCTGCCGATGGTGGAGCGGCCTTCCCCACCGGTTCGGACGCGCATTGGCACCGGGCATGTCCTCGGATGCTCGACTTCGCTTCGCTACGGTGCTTTTCTGCCCCCCATGCCACCCGTGAAGAGGTAGGCGAAGAGTGCTGGGGGGAGGTTCCATGCAATTGATGCGTCGACTGTCGGTCTTTGGCGGCTTGCTTGTGGGGGCGGGTGCGTTGTTGCTCTCGGCCTGCGGCAATGCGCCGCCCGGTGCGGGCGCGGTGACGGAGGCGCGGCTGCTCTCGGCGGAGGAGGATCCGGACAACTGGCTGAGCCATGGGCGGACCTATGCGGAGCAGCGCTTCAGTCCGCTGGCGGACATCAACGACGGCAATATCGGCCAGCTGAGCCTTGCCTGGGCGGTGGAGCTCGACACCAATCGCGGGCAGGAGGCAACGCCGATCGTGGTGGATGGGGTGATGTACCTCTCGACCGCCTGGTCCAAGGTGATGGCGGTCGACGCGGCGAGCGGCGAGGTGCTGTGGCGCTACGATCCGCAGGCGGATGGCGCGAAGGGAGCCCATGCCTGCTGCGATGTGGTCAATCGCGGGGTCGCCGTCTGGGAGGGCAAAGTCTTCGCCGGCACGATCGACGGCCGGCTGGTGGCGCTCGATGCGGCGACGGGGCGAGAGCTGTGGGACATGGTCACGGTGGACCAAGAGAGGCCCTACACGATCACCGGCGCCCCGCGCGTGGTCAGGGGCAAGGTGATCATCGGCAATAGCGGCGCGGAGCTGGGCGTGCGCGGCTATGTCAGCGCCTATGATGCCAACAGTGGCGAGCTTGTCTGGCGGTTCTACACTGTGCCCGGCAACCCGGCCGATGGGCCGGACAACGCCGCCTCGGACGAAGTGCTCGCCCGGTTTGCCGGCGACACCTGGCACGGCAAGTACTGGGAGATGGGCGGCGGCGGAACGGTGTGGGATTCCATCGTCTACGATCCCGATTTCGACCAGCTGCTGATTGGCGTGGGCAATGGCGCGCCGTGGAACCATCGCGCCCGCTCGGAGGGCAAGGGCGACAATCTGTTCCTCTCCTCGCTCGTCGCGCTTGATCCGGACACCGGCGCGTACAAGTGGCACTACCAGCAGAACCCGGGCGAGACGTGGGACTTCACCGCCACCCAGCAGATCACGCTGGCCGACCTCACCATCGACGGGCGCCCACGCAAGGTGCTGATGCAGGCGCCCAAGAACGGGTTCTTCTACGTCATCGATCGCAGCAACGGGAAGCTGATCAGCGCCGAGGCCTATGCGCCGCAGAACTGGGCCGAGCGGATCGATGTCGCCAGCGGGCGGCCGATCGAGCGGCCGGGTGCACGGTTCGAGGACGAGCCCTACCTGATCTATCCCAGCGGCATCGGCGCCCATGCCTGGCACCCGATGAGCTACTCGCCGCAGACGGGCCTCGTCTACATCCCGGCCATGCACGTGCCGACCTCCTATGGCGATGACGTGAACTACACGCGGCACATCGGTCGCTGGAACACGGGCGTCACCTTCCTTGCCCCGCCGGAGGGCTCCGTGCCCGGAGCGACGCCGATCGAGCGGCGCGCGGCGTTGCAGGCGATGAGCAAGGGGATGCTGGTCGCCTGGGACCCGGTGAAGCAGGAGGCGCGCTGGACAGTGGAGCGCCCCTGGCCGTGGAACGGCGGCACGCTTTCTACCGGCGGCAACCTCGTGTTCCAGGGCGACCCCTACGGCATCTTCCACGCGCTCGCCGCCGATACCGGCAAGGAGCTGTGGAAGTTCGATGCGCAGCGCGGGATCGTTGCCGGGCCGATCAGCTTCCGCGCCGGGGGCGAGCAGTACATCGCGGTACTGGCCGGCTATGGCGGCTCCATGGGCATGGCGACGCAAAGCGACTGGATGCGCCGCCCGCCGCCCAATGGCGTGCTGCTGGCGTTCAAGATCGGCGGCACGGCCCGGCTCGATCCGCTGCCGCCGCTGCGGCAACGGCCCTATGTCGCCAGCGCCGAGCGGTTCACCCAGGCGCAGCTGGAGGAGGGCGCAGCGCAATATGTCGCCTTCTGCGCCATCTGCCACAACGGCCCCGTCAACCCGGACCTGATGCGCTCCCCCGTTGCCACCAGCGCCGAAGCCTGGAAGGCGGTGGTGCATGAGGGCGCACTCGCCGGCAACGGCATGATCAGCTTCGCCCCCTGGCTGTCGCAGGACCAGGTCGAGGCGATCCGCGGCTACGTGCTCAGCGAAGCCCGCCGCTTGCAAGACGCACAGAGCGGCACAGGCGGAGCGCAGTAGGCGCGTGCGAGCTTGACAAGCCGGGCTGCCTCCCGTCCGAACGCCAAATGGGTAAGATGAGCATGGAGGATGGACCGACAGCGGGCGAGGTGCCGATGGAGCAGGGCGAGGCAGAGCAGGCAGGAACGAGCGCTCCGCTGGCGGGCATCCAGCGGGAACTGCTCGGCGCACATTTCCTGCTGCTGGCCCGCCTGTTGCGGCGGAGCGCACGCGCGGACTATGCAGGTTTCCAGCCGCAGAACCTGGTGGAGCGGCGGCTGGTCCTGATGCTCTTTCGGGCCGAAGAGGCGCGGGTGTCGGAGCTTGCAGCCATCCTCGGCAACGATGTCGCGCAGGTCAGCCGCGCTCTCGGCAGCCTGCGTGCGGCGGGGCTCGCCCACCGGGAAAAGCAGCGCGATCCTTATGCGCTCACGCCGGCCGGGGTTCGGCTCGGCGCTCTGCTCGACGAGGTCGCCTGGCGCCGCGAGGAAGAACTGGCGCAGGGCGTCCACCCGCAGGAGATGTTCGAGCTTGCGGGCTTGCTCAGTCACTTGCTCACAAGAGCCACGGCGCTGCTGGCCGAAGAGGTCGCGCTGGCCCGCGCAACCGAACCGGCGGACGATCGGGCTGAGCATGGACTGACGGGTTCAGTGCCGGAAATTCACAGCCGTCTCCAATCGGCCGTCCTGAACCTCTCCATGATCATTGCTCGCAGCGCCACGCTGTCGTTCAAGCGTCTCGCCGGCCTGTCGAACTATGAGTGGCGGTTGCTTGCCAATGCCGCGTCCCGCCCTGGCATTTCCTTCATGGAACTGGTCGGCATGGTGGACAGCGACAAGGCACAGGTCAGCCGCGCATTGGACGGAATGGTGCACAGCGGAGTGCTGGCCCGGACCGGCGGGCAACGGCGGCAGGCCGTGCGCTTTGCACTGACGGACGAGGGGCATCGCCTGCACGCTATCATGAGTGCCGACGCAATGCGCCGCAATACTCTGCTACAGGCAGACCTGAAGCCGGGCCAGCGGCGGCGGCTCAAGCACTATATCGAGCGGCTGATCGCCAACGCAGCGGCCATGGCGGACCGCGCCTGAGCGTCGCACCGGGGTTGACCTCATCAACAATATCGGGTGCTTGAAATGTGCCGAGCACTCCGTCAATCGCCTTTTGAAGGCCGCAGATCGCTCCACTCTAGAACAACTCGACCGTCTTGAATGGCGGGGCTGGCATTTCAGCCTCTAAGTCGCGCAACGGACTGAGCCCCCTTGACATTGATAAAATCAAGAGGCCAAGTCCCCTAGTTAAGTGCGAGACGGCACGATCGGGAGAGCAGGGAGCGTAGGCCAGGTTTCGCCGTCCGCAGGTGGCGCACGCACCTTGCTGGCGAGCGACCCGTGGTCGACGAGCCTCTCCAACCCCGACGCGTCGTCAAAGACACGGGAACAGGGGAGAGAGAAATGCGACACAGCCTGACATCCGCAATCCGTCCATGCCTGCTGGCGGCGAGCGCGCTGGGAGTGCTGGCGGCCGCGCCCGCCTTGGCGCAGGCGCAGAGTGCGGGCGCACCGGCCCCGGCCGAACGGACGCCTGCAGCAGAGGCAGAGCGCACAATCGTCGTCACCGGCTCGCGTCTCGGCCAATCGACTTTCGAGACGCCGTCTCCCGTAACAGTGCTCGGGGGAGAGGACCTCGCCCGCCGTGGCATCACCAACGTGGCGGAGGCTCTGACGGAACTCCCCGCCTTCCGCGACACGACCAGCCCCACCACGCAGGGCTGGGGCAGCTTCAACGTCGGCGCGCGGATCGTGAACCTGCGGGGCCTTGGCGTTACACGAAACCTCGTGCTGGTGAATGGCCGCCGCTTCGCGCCCACCACGCGTGAGGGATCGGTCGATCTTAACTTCGTCCCGTCCATCCTGATCGACCGGACGGAGATCGTCACCGGCGGCGCCTCCGCCGCTTATGGCTCCGACGCGATCACCGGCGTCGTCAACGTCATCCTCGACACTGATCTGGAAGGCCTCAAGGCGGAGGCGGACTTCGGCATCTCCGAGGAAGGCGACGGAGAGCGCTACCACGCGGCGCTCGCCTACGGAGCGCGGCTGGGTGATCGCGGGCATTTCGTGATTGGCGGCGAATATGCGGACCAGAAGGGCATCGGCAATTGCTTCACGCGTGACTGGTGCACCTCCGGCGCCATCGCCACCAACGCCGGCTTTGCTGCGAACAACGGTATGCCGAACCTCGTGCGCAGCAACGACAATGGTGGCTTCCGCTTCAACAATGGCGGGGTGATCTATGCCGCGCCCACCGGGCCAACCGCGCCCTTCAACCTCTTCGGCACAGGTGGCATCACCTTCGACGAGAACGGGCAGCCGCAACCCTTCCGCGTGGGCAATCCGTCGCTCGGGATCGTGCAGGTGGGCGGCGACACGGTGCCGACCTACAGCCTCGCCAACATCACCGTTCCCGTGGAGCGCTACTCCGTCAACGCTCATGTCGAATATGAGCTGAGCGATAACCTCACGGTGTCTGTGGACGGCACCTACGGGCACGTCTCCGGCGAGCTGTTGCAGACGGCGTTCTTCAACCCGGCGTTGCCGATCTTCGCGGACAACCCCTTCATCCCAGCGGCTGTTCGAGCAGTGCTGCCGCCAGCGCAGCGGACGCCGCCGACGGGTCCTTCCTCTCTCGTGCGGCCGGGCGCGCCCGCCTTCACCATGGGCCGCCTGTTCGACGACCTCGCACGGGGCTTCAGCACGTCCGAGGCGGACACCTGGCGCGCCTCGGTCGGCCTTGAGGGTTCGTTCAACGATAGCTGGAGCTGGGACGGCTATTACCAGTACAGCCGCACCGACCGGCTTCAGAAGGTTGAGAACAACCTGGTGGTGGGCGACCCGGCTCTCCCGGTCGGGAACCCTTCGACCATCGCTGGAAGCAACGCCTTTTTCTACTACGCGCTGGACGCCGTCATCAATCCCGCGACCGGCACGCCAACCTGCCGCGCGCTGCTGAGCCCGGATCCGGCGCTGCGGGCCGCGGCGGCAGGTTGCGTGCCGATCAACATGTTCGGGCCCAACAATTACGACCCCGCCGCGCTCGATTACGTCTATTCAGACCTGATCGAGGACATCAAGCTGCAGCAGCATGTCGTCGCTGCGAACGTGCGCGGCTCGTTGGCGACCCTGCCGGGCGGGGATCTGGCTGTGGCGGTCGGCGGCGAGTACCGGCTCGACTCCATCGACGTCGTGCATGACGACCTGTCGAACCAGTACGCCTACTTCCAGAACTTCGGCGCCGACTATGATGGCGAAACGGAGGTGATCGAAGGCTATATTGAGGTCGGCCTGCCCCTGATCGCGGACATGCCGGGAGTACAGTCGCTCGATATCAACGCGGCGCTGCGCCAGACACACTACAACATCTCCGGCTTCGGCAGCTATCTCCGCCAGCAGGTCGAGAACTCCTTCGACGCCACGGCCTGGAAGATCAGCGCCAATTGGGAGCCGACTGACTGGCTGCGCATCCGCGCCAGCCGCAGCCGCGACATCCGGGCGCCCAACTTCGCGGAGCTGTTCCTCGCCTCCGCCAGCTCCTTCACCACCCTGACCAACCCGTTCCTGCGGGATGCAAACGGCAACCCGACGCCGGTCAACCCGTCGCTGGTGAACGGCGGCAGCCCCTTCATAAACCCGGAGAAGGCGGACACCTGGCAGGTCGGCGCGATCCTGACACCGGGTGGGGCGCTGGACGGGCTGCGTATCTCCGTCGACTATTTCGACATCTCGGTGAAGGACTACATCGGCAGCGCGCCGGGTGGATTCCAGAACATCATCAACGAATGTTACCGCGGGCGACAGGCAGCCTGCGGGCTGATCAACGATGGCAGCATCTCCGCCGGAGACACCATCACGGAGATCCGCAACGTCTCCCTGAACCTGGAGGAGTTGCGGACAGACGGCATCGACATCGAGGCGGATTACCGCATCCAGCTGGGCGGGCAGAACCAGTTGCTGCTGCGCGCCTTGGCGACCTGGATGCACGAGCTCTCCACCACGTCGTTCGGCCAGTACATCGACCGCGTGGGGCAGACGGGCGTGGCCGCAGCCATTGCCGCGCCGGAATGGAGCGCCAACGGCTTCATCACCTTCGTGAATCCCAACTTCACGCTGGGGGTGCAGGGCCGTTACATCGATAGCGGCGTGATCGACACCCTCTACACCGATCCCAGCGACGCCGGATATTCGCCGACGCTGGTCAACAGCATCAACGACAACGGCGTGCCGAGCCGGTTCTATGTCAACCTGTTCGGGACGGCGAAAATCCCAGGCTTCGGAGAGGACCAGGGCTTTGAGCTGTTCTTCCGCGTGAACAACCTGTTCAACCAGGACCCGCCGATCATTCCGGAGACCCAGTTCCCGACGAACCCGGTCTATTTCGACACGATCGGCCGGTACTACACGATCGGCGCGCGCGCGCGCTTCTGACGCCTTATGCGAGAGCGGCGATGGTTTAGCCGCCGCTCTCGCTCCGCCGCGGCATCCCCGCGAATCTTGCCGATGAAGGCCGGGCGAGGCGCTCAGTTGCTGCTGCGTTTCACCTTTCCCTTCGCGCACCTGCTGCGCACTTGCTTTACAGCTTGGCAAGGAGTCTGGGCGTAGGCCCCGGCCGTGCCACGCGACCCATCCGATTCCTCAGGCCTCCCGGCGCGGCTCTCCATTCTCCAGGCCCTCGGGCTGGCGACGCCGGGCTACGCCGAGTGGTCGCATCTGCGCGGATTGCAGCACGCGCACCTGCGTGAGCGGTTGACTGTCCGAGTCCTCATCCAGTTAGTGGCCATGGCGCTCGCCCTTGCCATAGCCGGTGGAGCAGTCGCATGGTGGCAGCTGGCGGCGTGGTCTTCGGCCGGTCTGGGAGCAATTTTCCATTCCATGAGACGAGATCGCGAGCTTGCCCGTACCAGGCAAAGTGCGGTCACCCGGAAGGCGATCTGCCTCCATACGCTGGGCCTCGGCGGAATAGCCTTCGTTTGGGCAGTTCCGTTGCTCCTGCCGCAATATCTCGGGAACGCGACCGTTCACCTCGGCATCTGGGCGCTGACGGGCGTACTAGCCACAGGGCTGGCGCTCACCACGCGGGCCGCCCCTCTCGCAGCCTTGCTGTTCATCACCATCACAGGTGCGGCCTCCATCGCCGGCTTCGTCCTCGATGGGCAATGGTCACTTGCTGGCGTTGCTTTGGTCTTCCTCGCGGTGGCGCTTTACGGCACGCTGGACAGCGGGCGCAGCTACCTGGTTGCGCGGCTGGCCAAGGCAGCGCTCGCCGACAAGGAAAAACTCGTCTCCCTCTTGCTCCGCGAGTTCGAGGAGCATGATGCGGACTGGTTGTGGCAGATCGACACAGGCCGTCGTGTGCGCGCCGTCAGCCCGCGTTTCGCTTATGCGCTTGGGCAGCAGCCTGAAGACATCGAAGGGCGCTCATTTCTTGAGCTTGCCGCCGGCGAAGCTTGGGCGAGTGGGTGCTTCGCACCCAGCCTGCACGAACTGGCCGACCAACTTAAGCACCGGCGAAGTTTCTCTGACCTGCTGGTGCAGGTGGATGTCGGGGGGCAGGATCGCTGGTGGAAGCTCTCGGGCGCACCGCTGACGGACGAGAGCGGCAGGTTTGCCGGCTATCGCGGCGTGGGGTCCGACGTGACGGCGCGGCATCTTGCCGAACAGAGGATCGCCTACCTGGCTCGCCATGACACCCTGACGGGCCTGCCAAATCGCTCGATCGTGACCCAGGGGCTGCAGGATGCGTTCCGCGCGATCGAACGCCGCGGGGGGCGATGTGCTCTCCTGCTGGTGGATCTGGACCGCTTCAAGGCGGTGAACGACACGCTCGGCCATCCCGTTGGCGACAAGCTTCTGGTTCAGGTTGCCGCCCGCCTGCGCGACGCTGTGGGCCAGCGCGGGCTATGCGGCCGCCTCGGCGGCGACGAGTTCGCCGTTGTCGTGCCGGATGCTCATGTGACGCACGTGGACGCTCTGGCGCGAAGGATGATCGAGCATATTTCCAAGCCTTACGAGGTGGAGGACCATCAGATTTCGATCGGCGCCAGCGTCGGCTCGGCAGAGGGGCCCCGGGACGGCACTCTGATCGAGGCGCTGATGCGGCATGCGGACCTCGCGCTTTATCAGGCAAAGCGGGGCGGCCGCGGGGTTCACTGCCGGTATCAGCCGGAACTTCAGGCGCATACCGAGGAGCGGCGCCAGATGGAGCAGGCACTGCAGCATGCCGTCGCGCGTGACGAATTGCATCTTGTCTTCCAGCCGATCGTTGAGGCCGGCGCCGAACAGCTGGACGGATTTGAAGCCCTGCTCCGCTGGGAAAGCGATGAGCATGGTCGCCAGGGCCCGCAGCGCTGTATCCCCCTTGCAGAGGCGAGCCGGCAGATCGTTCCGATCGGGGAGTGGGTGCTGCACGAGGCGTGTCGCCAGGCGGTTCGTTGGCCCGCTCCGCTGAGAGTGGCAATCAACCTGTCGGCCGCGCAATTGCTGGAGCCGGCGTTCGCTGCCAAGGTCAACCGTGCGCTCACCGACAGCGGCCTGTCTGCACACCGACTGGAGCTGGAGCTGAAGGAAAGCGCCCTTCCAGCGGACGCGGGGACCATTCTGGAAGCATTGGACGAACTGCGCCAGCTCGGCTGTGCCATCGTCCTCGACAATTTCGGAACCGGCACCTCGTCTCTCAACCAGCTGGGCCGCTTCCGCTTCTCCAGCGTCAAGATGGACGCAAGCCTTGTGCGCGGAGCGACGAACGGTCGCGCGGAAGAGCAGGCGATCGTGCGCGCTGTCGTGGCAATGGGCGACAGTATCGGAATGATCACTACAGCCGAGGGTGTCGAGAGCGCCGAGGAAGCGCTGCTGATGCGGCAACTCGGCTGCGGTCGCCTGCAAGGCTTCTATTATGGCCGCCCGATGGCAGACGCGGAGGCGCTGGCGCTTGCGTGGCGCCGCGCCTCTGCCTCGGCGGAACAGGTGGTTCAGATCACTCCTGCCGGGCAGAGCGCCGCGGCTTAAGTTCAGGCGCCGACGAGGCCCCTGACGGCGCTCTCGAACAACGCGCGGCCGTCCGTGCCGCCATGATCCTCTTCAATCGCCCGCTCCGGGTGAGGCATCATTCCCAGAACGTTTCCCGCCTCGTTAAGGACGCCAGCAATATCGCGGCGCGAGCCGTTGCAGGTGTCCACGTAGCGAAAGGCGACGCGGCCTTCGCCCTCGAGGCGGTCAAGCGTGTCCTCGTCGGCGAAGTAGTTGCCGTCATGATGAGCGACTGGGATGCGGATCACCTGGCCGGCCTCATATCCAGCGGTGAACAGCGACTGGCTGTTCTCGACGCGCAGGGGCACGGTGCGGCAGATGAAGGTCTGGCCTGCATTGCGCATCAGGGCACCCGGCAGCAGCCCGGCCTCCGTCAGTACCTGGAAGCCGTTGCAGACGCCCAGTACCGGCACGCCGCGACCAGCAGCCTCCTTTACGGCGCGCATGATCGGGCTGTGCGCCGCCATTGCGCCGCTGCGCAGGTAGTCGCCGTAGGAGAAGCCGCCGGGCAGGGCGATCAGGTCCAGCCGATCCGGCAGCTCGCTGTCCCCGTGCCAGATGCGCGTCGGCGCAACGCCGGAGACCTTCTCCAGCGCCATCGCCATGTCCCGGTCGCAATTCGAACCCGGGAAGGTGACATAGGCGGCACGGAAGCTCATCACGCAGGCTCCCGCGCAGCGGCCGGAGCTGCCTTCTCGATGCGGTAGTTCTCGATCACCATGTTCGCGAGCAGGCCGCTGCACATGGCGTCAAGCGTCTCATCAGACGTGTCATCAGCCACTTCCAGCTCGATCAGCCGGCCGACGCGTACGTCCTGCACGCCGGAAAAGCCAAGCCCTTCCAGCGCATGATGAACCGCGCGCCCCTGCGGATCGAGCACGCCGGGCTTGAGGCTGACATGGATGCGGACCTTCACGGGCGGAGCCTTTCGATACTGGCGGGAATTGTTGCCCCTATGCCGATTGCGCGCCTCAGCGGCAAGGGCGTGGATGGTGGCGGAACCTCCAATCCGTCCTGACTTCGAAGGTGATCATGAAGGGGCGGGAGATTCCTCCGCGCTCCGCGGCAGGGCGATCACTTCCAGCGCCTGATCCGGAGCCAGATAGCGGGCCGCCGTCTGGCGCAGGTCTTCCGCCGTGATCGCGGCAAGTGCTGCCTTGCCTGCGAGGAAGCGGTCGATCCGGTCAGGCTCGGTCTGAGCGCGGGCGACCAGACCCATCCAGCCAGCATTGCTCTTCAGCGCATTGTCGTACGATTCCAGCAGCGGCTGGCGGGCACGGAGCAGCACGTCAGCTTCCACCGGCTCCTTGATAAGTTCGCGCACCGCCTCCAGCATGGCCTCGCGAGCGGCTGATACCTGCGCGGTGTCCACCGAAGTGGCCATGGAAAGCTGGCCATAGCCGCGCCAGGTGCGCGACTGCGTGGCGGAGACGGAAGGCGAGTAAGTCTGGCCCAGTTCCTCCCGCAGGCTGCTGATCAACTCCAGCCGCAGGACCCGCTCCAGCAATTGCAGGCGCAGCGTTTCCTCAAAGTCGCTGTAGTCCCGCGTCGGCCAGCTCAGCCGGACCAGCGCCTGATCGGCGGCGCCGGAATGATGCACGATCCGTCGCGTGCGATCCTCCGTGAACGAACGCGTGCGGTTGTTATCGTAGGTGCGAAACTCCGCTTCGCGCCTCGGCAGGGCGCCGACCGTACGCGCGACCAGCTCAATCGCGGCCTCTTCCTCGAAGTCACCGACCAGCGCCAATTCCAGAGCGCCGTTCTGCAATCGATCACCGACAGTCGCGCGAAGACCGTCGAAGGATTGGTCGAGATAGGCGGCAAGCGGCTGGAGAGAGAAGCGTGGGTCATTGTCGGAGATGATTGATCCGATCGCGTTTGAAACCGCGTTCTCCGGCGTCGCGTCCAAACGGGCGAAGAAGTTCTGCACGTTGCGCCGGTACTGGTATTCGCCTTCTGGCCGATAGCCGGGGTCGCTCAGCGCCGCCGCGAGCAGCTGGAGCTGCAGCTCAAGGTCGCGCGGCGTGGTGGTGGCGCCCATGGTGAAGCTTTCCGCGCCCGTCCGGATGGAGAAGTCGACGCTCCGCCCTGCCAGGATCGATTGCAACTCGTCCGTCGAGTGTTGGCCCAGACCGCCCACCGGCAGGACGCTGACCATCGCCGTCGCCAGTGGCGCCTCAGTCGTGTCGATCAGCTGCCCGCCATCGATATTGAGTTGCACCATGACGCGGCCCTGCTGAAGCTGCGTCGGCTTGAGGTTCAGCTTCAAGCCGTTTTCGAACAACAGCTGCCGGATGCCGAGCTCACCTCTCTCATCCGATATGATCGTGCCAGCCGGCCCGAAATCGGTATAGGCAAACTCGGCCGATGCTGCATCGGCCCCGCGCGAAAGCTCGGCGAGGCTTCCCTGCTCCCATGTCGCGCGCAGAGCTTCCTCTCCGCCCTCGGGCGCAATGCGGCCCTCGAAACGGATCAATGGATCATCGAGCGGGACCAGCTCCTCTCTCAGGGCGGCGAGAACGCTCTCAGGGGTGATTTCCGGCAGGTGCTCCTCAAAGCGGGCGAGGGCGCTCTGCGGAGTGGTCGGGACCTGCCGATTGTCGAGCAGCGTCAGCGCGGCGGTGACGAAGTTGTTGTTGTGGCGGGTGGCCGCACCCGCGACGTTGTTCTCAAGCGAGGTGCGCAGGTTCGCCAGCTGCTCCGCCACCTCTGCGTCCGTAAAGCCGTATTCCAGCGCGCGGCGCGCGACCTCCTGCGCGGCCGAAAGGGCGCGGCGCCACTCGCCATCTGCCGCGTCGACGATCAGGCGTGTCGTGCGTCCCACCTCGAACACCTCGCCTGTGCCGAGCCCCGCACCCTGGAACGGCGGGTCCTCCGCGCGGGCGAGGCGCTGCAGGCGACGGTTGATGATGCCGTAGGCGATCTGGCGTTTCACATTGCGCTGCCGCGATGCGACAGAGTCCGGCTCGTCCAGCCAAGAGCCGTGGCGGGCGATGGTGATCCGCTCGGACAGGGCAGGGTCGATGTAAATGTCAGTTTCAGCGGCGTGGTCGAACGCTATCGGGCCGGGGTTCGTGCGGGGCATCTTCTCGGGACCGCTCCAGTCGCCGAAATGCTTCTGGATTGCCGCCTCAACAGAATCGGCGTCGAAATCACCCACCACAATCAAAGCGGTATTCTGCGGCCGATAAAGCCGCTGCCACAAGTCGCGCAGCCCTTCGGCCATCGCTTGCTGAAGCGTCTCGACGCTGCCGATCGGCAGCCGTTCCGGAAAGCGAGCACCGGGATAGAGGAAGGAAAGCTCGTCCACCGTGTTGCGCAAGGCGTAGGTGTCCCGCACCCGGCGCTCCGAAAGGATCACGCCCTTCTCGCGCTCCACGGCCTCCGGTTCGAAGCTCAGCTCGCTTGCGACCTCCCGCATCAGCATCAGCGCGGTGTCGAGCAAGGCGGGGTCATTGCGCGGCAGGTCCAGCCGGTAAAGCGTGGTGTCGAAGCCTGTAGAAGCGTTGGTGTCCGCACCGAAGGCGAGGCCCTCACGCTCCAGCAAGCGGACCATCTCCCCTTCCGGCACATTGGTGGACCCGTTGAAGGCCATGTGCTCGATGAAATGAGCAAAGCCGCGTTCATCGTCCCGCTCGTTCAAGGCGCCGCCGTCCACCCAGAACTGGACGGAGCCCTGTCCGGCCGGAGTAGTGTTGGGCCGGATGATGTAGCGCATCCCGTTCGGCAGGGTGCCGAAGCGATAGGCTGGGTCCACCGGCAAGTCTGTTTGCGCGAAAGGCCACTCAGGGCCCTGCGGCACCTGTTGTGCAGCGGCCGGGACAGTGACGATGAGGAGGAGGGCGAAAAAAAGGCGGGGCAGCATCCGATTGGTTTGAGCGAGCGAGGCTTAATGCGCAATGGCCGCCGGTGAGGCGGCGAAGAGGGGCGTGAAGCGGCCGGCCTTTGCCTATCGCGCTCCGTCTGCCATCGCGGGAGAACTCCCGTTGTCGGACATGAGGCCCGGGCGGCCGAAGTAGTAGCCCTGAGCTTCGGCGCAGCCTTCCGCCCGCAGCATCTCAAGCTGGTCGGCGTTTTCCAGCCCTTCCGCCAGAACCGGCAGCCGCAAACTTTGCCCAAGCGCCAGGACCGCACGGATGATCGCCCGCGCCCGCTCGTTATGCGCGGACTCGAGCAGAAACGATTTGTCGATCTTGATCTTGTCGAATGGGAAGGAGTGCAGCGTGTCCAGAGAGGAATAGCCGGTCCCAAAATCGTCGATGGCGATCGAAACTCCGAGCGCCTTGATCTGCCGAAGGACGTGAAGCGCGCGCACCTTGTCGCCGATCAGCGCCGTCTCGGTGATCTCGAGCTCCAGCCGCCGCGCAGGCAGCCCGGTTTCGAGCAACGTCTGAGCGACGAACTCAACCAGATTCACATCCGTCAGCTGCACGGGCGAGAGGTTCACCGCAATCCGCCAGGGCTGGGGCCAATGGGCTGCCTCGGAACAGGCGGTGCGCAGCACCCATTCTCCGAGGCGGATGATCTCGCCGCTTTCCTCTGCGATCGGGATGAAGTGGTCGGGTGGGATGGAGCCGGCGGTCGGATGCGTCCAGCGCAGCAGTGCTTCGTAGCCGACCACCTCCTGGTCCGCGACAGAGCGTTGCACCTGGTAGGCGAGGCTCAGTTCGCCTCGCGCTTCCGCACCTCGAAGGTCGTTGGACAGCGTTCGTCTGGCGCGGGCCGCCTCGTCCATTCCCTGCTCGTAGAAACAGGTGTTGTGATTGATCGCCGCTTTCGCGCGGTACATCGCGAGGTCGGCGTTCCGGGCGAGCTGCTCCACATCCTCCCCATCTTGCGGAAAGACAGCCACACCGAGGCTGGCGCCCGGGCTCACCGTCAACTCACCCAGTTTGATGGGGGCGGTGAGGACGGCTTCCAGCCGATCGATGAAGCCGGGGAGATCGGCGTCAGTCGTGAATGTCTTGAAAGCGGAGAACTCATCGCCCCCGAAGCGGCCGACGAATTCGCCCGCGCCCAGCGTGGCATTCAGCCGCTCCGCAAGCTTGCTGAGCACGCGGTCGCCGACATTGTGGCCGTGCGTGTCGTTGATCTCCTTGAAGCGGTCCAGGTCGATGCCGATGACTGCGACCTTGGCGCCCTCGCGCGAAGCGGTCGCCAGCGCATCCTCCAGCCGCGCGTTGAAGTTGACGCGGTTGGCGAGGCCGGTCAGCCCGTCATGCAGGGCCATATACTCGATTCGCTGTTCGGCCTGGCGTCGCTCCGTAATGTCTTCAAAGGTCGAGACCCAACCGCCATCCACCATGGGGCGGTGAGCGACCAGCAACGTGCGACCTTCAATGAAGGGGATGATCAACGTTCCGCCGCCGGCTTGGTCACGGCAGGCCCGATGGCGCTGTAGCGCCGTGCTCAAGACGAAGAGGTCGGGGTTGGCGCCATCGCGCAACTCGAGTCCGATGCGGATGATATCCTCGAAGTGCATGCCTGGCCTAATCAGCCCCGGCCCGCAGCCGAAGGTTTTTTCAACCTGGTCATTCACCAGGATCAGCCGCTCGTTCGCGTCGAAAAGGCCCAGCCCCTGGTGCATGTGCGACAATGCGGCATCCAGATTGCTGGTGAGCTCCGCCAGCCGTTGCTGATCTTCGCGGAGTTTCGTCATGTCGCGAATAATCTTGGCGTAGCCGATGAAGGCGCCGCTATCGTCATGCAGCGCTTCCAGAAGCATGTTAGCCCAGAACCTGGAGCCGTCCTTGCGGCATAGCCACGCTTCGCCCTGGTAAGAGCCCTCTCGCCGGGCCGCTTCCAGCATCCGTTCGGGATGGCCTGCCTCGCAATCCTCGGGCGTGTGGAAACGTGCCTGCGGCAACCCGATGGCCTCTTCCTTGCGATATCCCTTCAGTCGCTCCGCTCCCGCATTCCAGCTGGAGACGCAGCCTTCGCGGTCGAGCGTGGTGATGGCGCAGTCCTTCACGTTCTGCACCAGCATGCCGAACTCACGCTCCCGCTCCGCGATGGCCGTGCGGGCGCGCGCGCTGATCAGAACGGCGATTGCAAACATGATCAGAAAGGCAAGAGCGGTGAAGCCGATCGTCAGCCCCATCGCTATGGGGGAAAGCATCAGCGCGGGGGGAGCGTCATTGCCCGGGACGACCGTCAGCCCCGCCATTCCCGTGAAGTGCAAAAGCAGAATGGCGCTGGTGATCAGCGCCCCCGCCCCGATAACGCTGCCGACGCCGCTCCCCGCCAGCGTGATGCGGATCGCCGGTATCATCGGCAGTATCGCGAAGAGCACGGAAAAGGCGATGTAGGGATGAGACCAGGAGAGCGTGCCGGGCAATTGAACAGCCGACATTCCCAGGTAGTGCATCCCCGAGATGCCGAGCCCCACCAGGATGGCCCCAGCCACAAGGCCGAAGGGACGATCTTCAGCAAGAGCCAGCCTAAAGCCGATGACGGCGGAGATGATGGCGAAGCCCAGGGACATCGCCGTGATGACAACGTCATAGCCGACGACCACGCCAGGATCGTAGCCAAGCATTGCGACGAAATGCGTTGCCCAGATGCCAAAGCCTGTCGCCGTTCCTGCGGCAAGCAGCCAGCGTGGTCTCGTCGAGCGGTCCGCCCCCCGCGCATGGCGCAGAAGCAGGACCGCCGCGACGGAGACGGCGACGCAGATCAGCCCCGCCAGGGCAACCAGGCGCAGGTCATGATTCTCGCGGATGCAGAAGTAGACAGCGATCATGCGATCCCGGCGGTATTGGACCAGGACCAGATCGCAGAAAATGATGGATTTCAGGTTAAAGCGCAGCCGCGGATTCCCCGGCCGCGCCTGAGCTTCTCGTGCGCCTCAAAACCAGGCTGAACAGGCGGGAGCGGCGCGCGAGCCGCTCGCCCTACTTCTTGGGCTTGGGCGTGGTGCGCAGCTTCGAACGATGGGCCGAAAGGTCGAACACCTCGCCCGGGCCGTCCTCACCTTGCAGCAGGCCCAGACGGCGGGCGACCTCCTGATAGGCTTCTTCCTCACCACCCAGGTCGCGTCGGAAGCGGTCCTTGTCCAACTTTTCGCCGCTGGTCATGTCCCAGAGGCGGCAATTGTCCGGGCTGATCTCGTCCGCCAGGATCACACGCGAATAGTCGCCGTCCCAGATGCGGCCGAATTCCAGCTTGAAGTCGATCAGACGGATGTCGATCGCGGCAAACATGCCAGACATGAAGTCGTTGATGCGGATCGCCATGGAGGAGATGTCCTGCATCTCCTCGTTGCTGGCCCAGCCGAAGCAAGCGATGTGCTCTTCGGCGACCAGCGGGTCCTGCAGCTCGTCGGACTTCAGGTAATATTCGATGAGCGTGTGGGGCAGGGGCTCGCCCTCTTCCATGCCCAGCCGCTTGGCGAGACTACCGGCAGCGACATTCCGCACCACCACCTCGAGCGGAATGATCTCCACCTGCCGCACCAGCTGCTCGCGCATGTTCAGGCGGCGGATGAAGTGCGTGGGAATGCCGATGTGGGAGAGGCGCAGGAAGACGTGCTCGGAGATGCGGTTGTTGATCACCCCCTTGCCGTTGATCGTGCCCTTCTTCTGCGCGTTGAAGGCGGTCGCATCATCCTTGAAGTACTGGATCAGCGTACCAGGCTCAGGCCCCTCATAGAGGATCTTGGCCTTGCCTTCATAGATCTGGCGGCGGCGGGACATGGTTCGTTTCCTGCTGGGCGCTAAAACAACGTCGCCCCGGCGGTGCCGCTCCCGAGTTCTGGGAAATGGCACCCTTGGCCGGGGCGTTCACGGGCGCCTGTAGGCCATAGCTGCTGAAAAGGCAATTGCGCCGGATACCTGCCTGCCATAGCGGGCACGGACCGGTCAGAGGGAGGAGCGCAGGGGTGGAGCAGCGGAGCAAGCAGGCACAGGCAATGGCATTGATCGAGCGCTACTACGCCGCGTTCAACGCTGGCGATGGCGAAGGCATGCTCGCCTGCCTGACCGAGGATGTGGCGCACGACATCAACCAAGGGAGCCGTCAGCAGGGCAAGGATACTTTTCGCGCCTTCATTGCTCACATGGACCGCTGCTATGCTGAGCGCCTGGAGGAAATTGTCATCATGGCGAGTTCCGATGGCACTCGCGTAGCGGCCGAGTTTGTCGTCCACGGCACGTACAAGGCGACGGATGAGGGGCTGCCTGTTGCTAACGGGCAGCGCTATGTTCTGCCGGCGGGCGCTTTCTTTGAGCTGGAAGGCGATCGGATCGCGCGCGTCACCGTCTATTACAACCTCGCCGACTGGCTGAAGCAGGTGGGCGGGTGAGCGTCACCGTTCGCACGCTTTCAGGGCCGGAGGTCACGCGCCACCTGGCAGACCTGGCCCGGCTTCGTATCGCCGTGTTCGCTGCCTTTCCGTACCTCTACGATGGGAGCGAGGATTACGAGGGCGAGTACGTTCGAGAGTTCGCCGACGAGCCCGGCAGTGTGCTGGTCGCTGCGTTTGATGGAGAGCGCGTCGTCGGAGCCGCCACCGCCTCGCCCATGGCCCCACAGAAGCCGGAGTTCCGCGCTCCCTTCGAGGCGCGCGGCTATGATACCGGCACGATGTTCTATTTCGGCGAAAGCGTGCTGTTGCCGGAATTCCAGGGGCAGGGCATCGGCCACGCCTTCTTCGATCATCGGGAGGCCGCCGCGCGAGCGGCCGGTGCGACCCACGCCTGCTTCGCCTCGGTCGTTCGGCCGCAGGACCATCCCGCGCGTCCGGCCGATTACCGCCCGCTCAATTCGTTCTGGCAAAAGCGGGGCTATGCTCCCGTGCCCGGCCTCGTCACCCAATTCTCCTGGCAGGATCACGGGGAGGAAGGGGAGAGCGAGAAGCTGATGCAATATTGGCTCCGCGCGTTATAGGCCCTTGTAAGCGGAGCGCTAAGCCGCGGGAGCGATTGACCTTTGCTTCGCGTCGGCGCGCCTTTCGGGTCAGGGGTTACGGGTCGATGAGGGTGCAATCAATTCGCGCAGCGGCTTCGCCGCTCGCTTTCGCTTCTGCCCTGTGCGCAGGCCCGGCTTTGGGGCAGGACATCGCGCCTCCGGCTGCCGTGCAGCCCGATAGCGCCACGATTGTCGTCACCGGCAGCCTGATCGGCGGCCCCGCGGAGGATGCGCCCGCACCTGTCGACGTGCTCGACGCCGAGGAACTCGCCCGCCAGGGCTCGCCCTCTGTTCTTGACCTTACGCGTCGGCTGCCTGTCTCCAGCGGGGTGCTGGCTGACTCCAGCCAGTTCGACGGTCGCTCCCAATTTGCCGAGGGCGGAGCTTCGATCAACTTGCGTGGCCTCGGGCCTCAGCGCACCCTGGTGCTGCTGAACGGGCGGCGCGTGGCGGCGAGCGGTTCTGCCAGCCAGCCGTTCGTAGACCTCAACCTGCTGCCGATGGATGCGGTCTTGCGCATAGAGATCCTGAAGGACGGCGCAGCCGCCACCTACGGCTCGGACGCGATTGCCGGCGTGGTCAACATCATCACTCGTACCCGGCAGGAGGGCTTCCAGGCATCCGCCGCCTATCGCTATATCGAGGGCTCGGCCGGAGACGTGAACGGCGCGCTCTCCTGGGGGGGCGAATTCGGCCCTGTGCGGCTGTTCCTTTCCGGCGGCTACCAGCGTCGGCATGAGCTCCAGTTGCTGGATCGGGAAGAGCTGGTCCGCCCCTATGCTGAAAATCCGCAGGGCGGCTATTCCGGTGGCGGCAACCCGGGGAACTTCGACTACGACGCCACCCTCGGCGGCATCCGCTTCACGGCGGACGAGGGCTGCGAGGGGCTGGGCGGCTTCCGCTCGCTGCCTGGTTCGGCCGATGATCTGTGCCTGACGAACTATTTGGGCTTCACCAACCTGATTGAGCCGGAGGAGCGCTTTCAGCTGTTCGCCGATGCGGAGGTTGAGCTGGGGGACAGGGCAACTCTGCGCCTCACCGGCCTTTACGGTCGACTGGAGACGGAGCTCAACACTTCGCCCACCTTCCTGCCGACGATAGCGCCGTCTGCCGCAGCGGCCTTCGGCGGCACCGGGCTGTTTGTGATCCCCCAATATGCGCCGGCGCTGGTCGACTATTGCGCACGCTTCGGTGCGGCGTCGGATTGCGCTGTCGGATCGAACGGCCTGCCAGCCGCTCCCGCGCTCGCCTATCCCGTTCGTTTCCGGCCGCTGCTGCTGGGCGGCAACCCGCTGTTCGACAATGACCGCAACACGACGACCGTGCCTCGGGATTCCGATTCCTATCGGGCGACTGCGGAGCTTTCGGTCGAGTTGGGCAGCGGCCTGCGGCTGATCGCGTCCGGCACCTACAGCGAGTATGACCGCTACTTCGAGGTCGGCGACAGCTTCGTGGACCTGCTGCAGAATGCGCTCGCGGGCTTCGGCGGGGCAAACTGCGCCTATGCTGATCCGCGGGCGAGGGCAGGGCTTACGCCCGCGCAGCTGGCGGCTTTGGCCGGCACAGGCGGTTGCTCCTACTTCAACCCGTTTTCCACCGGCGTGCCTCGCAATGCGCTGACCGGCACCGCCAATCCGAACTTCGCCGGGAGCGGCAGCCCCTCCGGCCTCAGCACTGTGCCCGGTGCAGGGCTGGTGAACGACGTTGCCACGATTTCCGATTTCTACCGCCTCTGGGGCCGTGTCGCGAACACGCAGCAATGGGTGGGAGAGCTGGTTCTTTCCGGCAGCAGCGGAGTGACGCTGGCGGGCGGAGAGGTCGACTTCGCCGTGGGTGCGCAATATCGCCGCGATCGATACGCCCGCTGGTACGAAGGCGGCAACAACCTCGATCTGTTCCCCTGCCCGGGCTCGGTGCTGGACCCCGATGCCACCTGCACGCCGGAGACCGGAGCGATCGGCTTCATTGGGTCCAATCGCAACGTCTCGGCGTCGGGAGATATCGGTGCGGTGTTCGGAGAGTTGCGCCTGCCGGTGACGGATCGCATTCTCGCGCAGCTTTCCGCCCGCTATGAAGATTACGGCGCCCGCGGCGGCGCCAGCTTCGACCCGCAGGCGCGCATCCGCGTCCAGCTTGCCGACTGGCTGGTTCTTCGCGGCGGTGCGGGAACCACCTTCCGCGGGCCACCGCCACAGAATGCCCTGGCGGACCTCGTCGTGCTGACCCTGATCGGCAGTTCGTTCCGGGCCGTGGACCTGCTCGGCAATCCCCGTTTGAAGCCGGAGCGCGCGACCACCTACAACGCAGGTCTGGTGGTGGATCACGGCGGTCTGCGGGCAGGCCTCGATTACTGGCGCTACGAGTTCAAAGGCGCCATCGAGGCAGAACCCGTGAGCGGCATCGTCTCCGCCTTTTTCGGCGCCAGCGGCGTGGAGCATTGCGGCGATCCCGCCTATGCCGGGCTCCAGTCGCGCTTTCTGTTCTCCGGCGGCGTGTGCGGCGTGAACAACGTCCAGCGGCTGACCACATACGCGTTCAACTCGGCGGATGTGACCACGAGCGGGCTCGATCTTTCAGCCAGCTATGATTGGAATGTCGGCCCAGCGCAGATTCAGGCCGGCTTCAATGGCAGTTACACCATCGAATTCGCGCTAGACGAAGTGGTGGTCGAAGGGATTCCGGTGCAGCCAGCATTCGACGCCGCGGGCAAGCTCAACTACCAGACGACGGCCTATCCGCTGCCGCGCGCGAAAGGATCGGCCTGGCTGCAGGGCGAGATGGGGGCCCATTCCCTCCGGTTGCAGGTGAACCATGTCGGTTCTTACAGCGACCAGCGGGGAGCGGGTGTGTTCGGGCCGAACAGGAGCGCTCTTGCCGGTGCAAGCGTCACCGCCGGGAAGCGGATCGACAACTTCACGACTCTAGACGCTACCTGGATCTGGCAGATGGCTACCGATACATCCGTCTCTCTGGCGTTGTTCAACATCTTCGACACCCCTGCGCCATTCGCTCGGCTGGATCAGAACTTCGACCCTTTCACTGCAACCCCCTTGGGATTGACGGCGCGACTGGGCGTGAGCCAATCCTTCTGAAGCGCTGCCGGGTTCAAGGTCTCAACAGGGGCTTAGGCAATTCGGCTTAGATTGTAGTTATATAAGGAACCATATCGGTTATCTTTGCGTTCCGGGTTTTTGGAGTGCGACGATGGCCGTATTGGCGAGGATGGGCGTCCGGGGAAAGCGTTTCCTGAGCGATGCCAAGTACCACGAGCTGTTTCAGAACCTGCAAGAAGGCTTTTTTGTCGGCGAGGTCGTTCGTGACGCGTCCGGCAAGGTGATCGATTTCCGCTTTCTGGAGATCAACGAGGCGTTCGCCCGCCAGACCGGCCTGACGGAAGAAACCACGCTCGGTCGGCGAGGGACGGAAGTCGTCCAGGAGATGCCGGGTGAGCTACTGCAGACCTACGCCAGGGTTGTAGAAAATGGCTTGCCTGCTTCCATGGAAGTTCAGGTGCCCACACTGGGAAACCGCTGGTTTCAGGTGCGAGTCCATCCCGTGGACGGCCAACGCTTCATGGTCTTGCACCTCGACATCAATCAGCGAAAGCGTACCGAGGAAGCGCTGAAGGAAAGCGAAGCCTTGCTTTCGGACATCGTGGAATCAGTCGACCAGATGATCTGGTCTACTCGCCCGGACGGGTTCCATGACTTCTTTAATCGGCGATTCTATGAATATGCCGGTGTCGCAGAGGGGAGCGGCGATGGCGACCATTGGGCGCGCCTGTTTCATCCCGATGATCAGGAGCGCATGTTCCAGCGCTGGCGGCACAGCCTAGAAACGGGCGAGCCCTACGAGATCGAATACCGCATGCGTCACCACACGGGCCACTGGCGCTGGTTGCTGGGCCGCGCTCATCCCATTCGTAACCAAGCGGGCGATATCATTCGGTGGATGGGAACCGGTACCGATATTCACGAGCAGAAGGAAGTAACGGATCAGCTCGAACTCGCAAGCCACGAACTCAGCCATCGTATCAAGAACATCTTCGCTGTTATCAACGCGCTCATCGTGTTGTCACAGGCGGAATTTCCCGAGGCGAAGCCCTTCGCAGATGAACTTCGCCAGCGGCTCGACGCGTTGGGGAAGGCGCACAATTATGCGCGCCCCCACGGCAAGGGCAGCGCATCGGCCGCCGGACAAAATGCAACGATTCTCGGGCTGATCCGTGAACTTCTCCGCCCATACCAGATGGAGGGGCGAGACCGGGTCATCGTCGAAGGGAATGACGCGCCCCTCAACAGCCACGCCTCCACTCCGCTCTCACTCGCTGTGCACGAACTGGCGACCAATGCCGCCAAGTATGGGGCATTCAGCACTCCCGAAGGCCAAGTGAGAGTCCGGGGGGAGCATACGGATGGGACCTACTGCCTCACCTGGCTTGAAAGTGGCGGCCCGCCTGCGCACGAACCCGCCCAGTTCGGCTTCGGCAGCCGCCTTGTCGACGTCAGCCTGAAGAACCAGCTTCAGGGCAAGCTTCAACGCGAATGGAGGCCAGAGGGGCTGGTGGTGCGCCTCCTGGCGCCGGCCGAAATGATCGTCGAGAGCGACCGATCGCCTCGGTGACGGCCAGGGCGTGCTCGTCCGGAGATCATCCCGGCGGACGAGAGCGCTTCCTTCCAGCTCAGCCGTGCAGCTTCGCCGCGGTCTCCGCAACGCGCCGGCCAAGATAACGAGCGCCGTCCAACTCCACCTGGCTGGGCTGGCGCGAACCGTCATTGTCCGCAATCGTGCTGGCGCCGTAGGGTGAGTTGCCCATCACCTCGCTGACGCCATTCTGCGCAGTGAAGTTATAGTCGAGCCCCACGATGGTGCAGCCGAAGTGGAGCAGGTTGGTGAGGATGGAGAACAAGGTCGTTTCCTGCCCACCGTGCTGAGCGGCGGTGGAGGTGAAGGCGGCCCCGACCTTGCCGACGAGCGCGCCGGTGAACCACAGCCCGCCAGCCTGGTCCCAGAAAGCCGCCATCTGGCTCGACATCCGGCCAAAACGCGTGCCGGTGCCTACGATGATACCATCATACTGGGTCAGCGCGTCCGGTCCGGAGATGCACTCATATCCTTCCATGCCGCGCATCCCCGCCTTCTCGGCGACGTCAGGCGGCGCGGTCTCGGGCACGTGGCGGATGTCTGCCTCATGGCCCGCCTCGCGTACCCCTTCCGCCACCGCCTCGGCCATCTGAGCGATATGGCCATAGGACGAGTAGAACAGGACGAGAATACGGGCCATGTGCAAGTGCCTTTCAAGCGGTTGTAAGTGTGTTGCAAAAGCGCATGGCCAGTTGGTCCGGTTCCGTCAAACCTCAGTCCCCTCGCGCTTCCGCCGCCTCCACCGCCCGGGCATAGGGGCGCAGCGCCATCCAGGCGAAGAACAGCCCCACAGGCCCGGCGAACAGCGCCAGCACCGCCATTGAGCTGCCGACGCCAGCCTCGCCGAAGACGTTGTCGTTCAGAATGCCCACCACCAGCGGGCCGAGGCCGTATCCGATGACGTTGTAGAGCGCGATGTAGATTGCCGTCGTCGTCCCCCGCATCCGCCCCGGCGTCACCGACTGGATCGCGGCATTAGCAGGGCCGGAGCCAAGGGAGCCGAGGAACAGTGAGAGGCCGAACAGCACGAAGGCGAAGGAGGCGTCGGATACCAGCGGATAGGCAATCGCCACCGGAATCAGCGGGATCGTGACCAGGTACACCATCCGCATGTTGGCATCCCTGTATCCAGCCGCCGCCATCCGCCCGGCGAGCCAGCCGCCGAGGATCAGCCCGATCGGAGAGACGATCAGCGAAATGATCCCGAGGATCGGCCCCGGCTCACCGGGTGCATAGCCGAACTGCCGCTCGAAGAAGACCGGCGACCAGACGGCGATGCCGAAGCTCAGCATCGCCTTGATCCCATTTGCCAGGAACATCGGGATGTAGGTGCCGCCATGGCTGCCGAGGAAGCGGATCGTGTCCATGAAGCTTGGCGTGGCGGCGCCCGCTGCCTCCCGCCGGGGAGGCTCCGGCACCGTCGCCAGCATCAGGATCGCCCAGAGCACCCCGGGCAGGCCGACAATCACGAAGGTCATCTGCCACGGGGCCAGAGTGCCGACCACCGGGAAGGTCTGAGGGCCGATATCGGTCAACCAGGTGATCAGCCAGCCGCCGACCAGCAGCGCTACACCGCTTCCCGCCACTGTTCCGATGCCGATAACGCTGATCGGCTGGGCGAGCTTGTCGCGGGGGAACATGTCGCTCGTCATCGAATAGGTACCGGGCGCGTTGCAGCTCTCGCCGATGCCCACGCACATTCGCGCGATCGTCAGCTCCAAGAAGTTCCGCGCAAGTCCGCAGGCGGCGGTCATCAAGCTCCAGAAAGCGATGCCGAAGCCCACGACCCATTTTCGCGGCCCCCGATCCACCAGGCGGGAGATTGGAATGCCGGCGAGCACGTAGAACAGCACGAAGGCGAAGCCGACCAACAGGCTGATCTGCGTGTCCGATACACCGAGATCTGCTTTGATGGGCGTGACCAGCAGCGTCAGCAATTGCCGGTCCAGATAGTTGAACATCAGGGCGATCATGAAAATGAACACCGCCCACCAGCTGCGCGCCGGTGATAGCGGCGCCCCTTCTTTCCCCATTACCCTCTCCGTTGTTCTTTGCGCCTATCTCGCCAGAAACAGCGTCCTGCGGCAAGCCTTATGGCTGGTAGGCTCCCGTCGCTCGGGCCGAGCATGCGCCTCATCCCAGAAGGGCGCCACCGCGAACGTCCGGCCTGTCCACCTGAAGGAAGTAGCGCCGGCTGATGGCGTTGGAGAGCAGGGCGAGCAGGTCGATCAGCTTATCGAGCGCCACGGGGGAGACGCTCTCCGCCTCCAGCCGCTCTGTTGCGGCGAAGAGCTCCCGCGCGAGGCGTAGCGGCGCATCAGCCCGCCCATCCGGCTGCAGCCCCGGCAGCGCTTCCAGATGCTCAAGGATCCGGCGGGCCTGAAAGATCAGCCCGCGCGGCTGGAGCGGGTCCAGCAGCACCAAGTCCAGCACGGGTGCCGTGAAGGGCAGGGCGAGATAACGGCTCCGGTAGAGGGCCTGAGTATCCGTCAGATCGAGAAGCGCGGAAAGATCGTCTGCGGTGGCCTCGCCCTCATCTTCGGCAAACACCAGCGCCCGCACGGCCTGTACCACAAGCGACGCGCGTTCGACGCAGTGACCGAGATCGAGGAAGCGCCACGCGTCAGACCGGCTCATCGTATCAGCGACCAGCCGCATCATCGCTGCATATTGTTCGATCACGCTGTCCGTGACCGCGATCATCGATTCACCGCTGGCAGGGGTGAGTTGCGGCAACGGCCGGCCCAGCGCTCGCCACGCATCCCGGCTCAGCCGGTCCCGCAGCAGCAGCGCCAATGAGCGCACCTTACCGTCCAATGAAGCGACCGAATTGCCTTGCGCTGCGTTGCCGATCGCGATCGCTGCCAAGTCCGTCGCCGCCAAGCCTTTCACGTCGACGCCAACGGCGCCCCATCGCGAGAGCAGCTGCGCGAGGCGCTGGAGGGTACTGTTGCCGGATTCCACCACGGTCGGAGCGCCTGCTTCCTCCAGCAGAGCACGGGCGGCGCGGGCCGTCTCATTGCAGCGCTCCGCATAGCGTCCGAGCCAGTAGAGGTTGTCGGCCGCCTGGCTCGGCAGCAGCCCTTGCGCCCTGCGTACGTTCGGGGGTGCCAGTGGAGGCAGCGGCGATGTCCCTGCGTCTCCTGCTGGATCCACAATGCAGACATCGCATGAATGATCGCCAGGGCGCATTAGCGAATTGGGGAAGTCTCCACGCTCGAGCACACGGCCGAGTCCGCCCGGTAGCACCTGCCACCTGCCGCTTGCGTCCCGGGCGAGATAGGCGCGCAGGGTGAAGCTGCGTGGCTCCAGCCGATGCCCGACAAGGCACGGCGTCGTGGAGAGTTGAATGACCTCCTGCGCCGTGTAGTCCATTGCCCGCCGGGCCATCGCTTCGCGAAGGCGCATGCGCTCCTCTGCGTTCAGGCTTGCACCAGGACGTGTCATGCCCCGCGGCGCAAGTGCGACCGGCGTGCCAAAGGATGAACTGAGCACCAGACGATCCAGATGCTCCAGCACATAATCTCGATCCGCCGGTCGGCCGCACCACCAGGTGACGGCATTTGGCAGCTTCAACGGCTCACCAAGGAGGCGCTGGCACAAATTGGGGATGAAGGCGGCCATGGCGCGGGATTCCACCACGCCGGCGCCCATCCAGTTGGCCACGGCAAGCTGACCGGATTCGCAGGCGGAGAGCAGGCCCGGCACGCCGATGCGGGAGTTGGTGTCGAAATTCAGCGGGTCGATGTCGCGGGAGTTGATCCACCGCCACAGAGCGTCGATCCGCTTCAGCCCCGCGACCGTGCGGACGAACAGCCGCCCCTCGCGCACGACAAGGTCGCGCCCTTCCACCAGAGAGAAACCAAGATGGCGGGCCAGATGAGCCTGCTCGGGATAGGACTGGTTGAAGCGGCCCGGCGTCAACAGCGCGATCTGCGGATCTGATCTCGCGCAGTCGGCGGCGATGCCTCCCCGCAGCGCCTCGAAGAAGTCGGATTGCCGGCGGGTGTTCATGGCGGCGAGCAAGGCGCCTGTGGCGCGGGCCAGCGCTTGCCGGTTTTCCAGCGCATAACCGACGCCCACCGCCAGCCGCACACGGTCCGCCAGCACCCTCCACTCACCTGTCGATTCGCGAGCAAGGTCGATCGCGCAGATCTTGATGTGGTGCCCTCCTCGTGGGCGGAGGCCCACCATGCGCCGCACGAAATGTGGGCTGCCGGAGACCATTGCTGCCGGAAGATGCCCCTGGATGACGAGGCTCTGTGCACCGTAGATGTCCGCCACGATCGCCTCGAGCAGCTCCGCCCGCTGGACCAGCCCTTCCTCGATCTTCGCCCATTCTTCGCTGCCGATGAGGATCGGCACGGCCCCGAGCGGCCACGGACGCTCCTCGTTGTCGCCTGCCACACGGAATGCGAGGCCAAGCTCTTCCACATGGCGATCGAGCTGTGACTGTGCCTGCGACAGTTCCCCGCCAGCCTGCCGAGCAAATCTTGTGACAAGACTTCGCCAGGCTTCCGCCACCTCCGGCGGGGACGCGAGGTAGAGATCAGCTTCGGGGTCGGCGGAGTAGTAAGACAACGGGCTGCTGCCCGTTTCATGGCCGAACAGGTCGGCTCCCTCGTCAGCCATCACCCTCGCGCTCTTCAAGCTGGGACGAGAGGCGGCTCAAACGTGCGCCGCAGAGCAAGGGACACCGACAAACTCTCCATCGCGGACCGGCGCAGCGCCGCCTTGGCGCCACTGCCTGCAATCCGCGCAAACCCCCCGGTCCTGAGCGGCTGGCCAGTCATAGGCACACTGAAATACGAATGTCACCGCGTTTCGCGGCTGTCCGACGAGACGAGCCGATGCCTCCTCCGCTCCCCTTGAGCGTGGCGGCGACCGCGTGCCGGCGCACGCTGCCCAGGTTCATCCGATGAGCAGGGAAGCGAGTGCGTGCACGAACGTCATCAGTCCGATCGTGAACAAAGCGCCGAACTCCAGCTTGGCTGCCATGGGTTGATCTCCTCTCCCTCCGCTGGCGAAAGCGGGCCGATACGACACTCAACGTCAGAACATTCAGAAGGCTCCGAACCGCCGCCGCCAATCTGCTCGCGTCATCCGCACCGTGTCCGGCCCGGCGCCGGGTGCCGCTTTCGCGCCCATGTTGCGCTGGAGGATGTCCCACAAAGTGCCCGTACTCTCGATCGCCTCCATGCCTTCGCGGGTGAAGGTGCGCTCGTTGTAGACCTGCTGGGACAGCAGCGGGTTGTTCAGCGCCTGGCTGAAGGCGTCCAGCGCCACCATCGCACCCAGCAGCGGCGGCATCGGCGTATTGACCCCCGGCTCCTCGGCGAACAACGAGACGTAGAATTCGACCGCATCCGGGGTGCCGTAGAGGCGGCGCAGCTCCTCCTGAATGGCCTTGTCACCCGTCATGCAATCAAAGCCGTCGACGGGCTTCATGCCCATGGCCTGCCGATAGGCATTGTATCCGGCGAGGCGCTGGTCCCGGTTCTGCTTGATCGCGAGGGACTCCACCGTCAGCGCTTCCTCAAGGAAGATGGCCGTGTTGTGCAGGCCCAGCCGTGCCGCCTTGGTCTGGCTGACCCATAGGAACGCGTTGGCGAGGCCTGCTTCCACCAATGGCGAGTTGTCGAGCAGCGTTGCGGTGGAATCGATCATCTGCCCGTTCCACACCATCTTCTCCGGCACCAGGCTGTGCCAGCGATAGAGCAGCGAGAACTCCACCGTCATCCAATTGGGCTTGTTCCACGCCGCGGGCCAGGCGACTTGCGGGTCAGCGCGGAGGCGGAAGGCGGCCGAGGAGATGTGGTTGATGTACTCCTCGATCACGATCTTGATGAACATCACGATGACGCAGTTGCGCGCGGTTTCGAACACGCGCGTATCGTCCCAGTCCGGGTGCAGCTCCTCGAACAGACCTGCCAGCCGGTTGTGCTCGCGCAGGAACAGTGTGTTGAGCATGGAGACGAGCATTGTGGCGTTGGCGCGATCACCGCCCACGGCGAAAAGGTGGCGCCGGGAATGCTCGCCCGGCTCCCAGGGATTGCCCTGCCAATCCTTGCCGATGCCCAGCGGCAGATCGAGCAGATGAGCTCCGTGATCGTCGATGAAGTCCGCCTGGAAGTCGCTCGAGCCCATCTGGTAGAGTGCCGGGGGGAACTCCTCGCCCTCGATCATCTGTGACTTCAGCCGTCCGCGTTTGCCTCGCTCTTCCGATTTCAGCCGCAGAGCCCGGGTCTGCGACGGCGTACGGCCGTAGAGGGGCGATAGGTCGATGTCGTGGTTGGAGGTGGTGCGCATCCGATCCTGAGGATGGGTGCGCAGGAAACCATCCGTCAGATATTGCGCGAAGACGGGAAACAGCAGGGTCGATTTCGGGCATTCCTGTTGCCGACCGCCGCGCGGGACGAACAGCTGCGTGACCTCCTCGATCGGCGGAAGCTCGATGGAGGGCTCACAAGGGGGAAGGGCACGGCCGAGATAGGCCTTGTCGGTGAGAGAGCTCCACGACGTGTAATCGTGAAGCGTACTCATCGGATGCGGGCGGAATGCGGCCGCGTTGCAAGCGGTGTTGATGATCGTTGCATTCGCCTTGCGTGCGAGGAACGGCACCCTCTCTACCAGCCGCCACACCGGCGCGAAGTTCTGCAGCAGGAACACGCGCAGCCGAGGGATGAACTTGTCGCACCTCTTGCTGCGCGTCACCTTGCGGGAGCCACTCGCCGCGCCGGAGCTTACGGCGCCGGGCATGGTGCCGGCGTTCAAAGCCTCGCTCACAGCACCTGGCCTCCCGTCAAAGTCCGGGCGAACTCCCCCATCGAGCTTTCGCCGCTGCACGCCTCCCCGCTTTCACCGTGCCCGCCCCAGCGGACCCAATAATGCTCCGGGAAGGGTCCGTCGGCGAAGTCGATGCGCCCCAGTTCATCGCTCTCTGCACAGATGCCTGGCAGCCGCAGGAGCTGCCGCACCGCCTCGGGGATCGCCACCCGCCCGACATGCCTGCCGAGGCACTCGTGGTGCCCGAGCCCGAAGTGGAGGTAGGAGGAAGGGGGGCGCTTTGGATTGAAGCTGTCCGGCTCTGGCATCAGGCCCGGATCGAACATGGCGGACCCCGTGCCCACCGCGAGGACAGTGCCGGCGGGGATCACCATTTCGTACGGTGTGCCGGCGCCCAGTACCCGCTCCGCCTCGGCAAAGCGGAACTGGATGGTGGTGATCGGATCGAAGCGCAGCGCCTCAAACACATGGGCGTCGAACGCGTCCAGGTCGCCCGTTGCATCAGCCGCCAGGGCGCCGTCGAGCCACTCGGGATGGATCAACAGCTGCTCCAGCGACTGGACGATCGCCTGTGACATGGTCTCGATGGAGCCGACCAGCAGACCGCAGACATTGCTCAGCACCCGCTCGGCCGACATGCCCGCCGCCGGCTCACGACTGAGGTCGATCAGCCGGCTCACCACATCCGGAGCGCCGGAAGGAGCGCTCGCCCATTTCTGCGCCAGGAAGGGCCAGAGCCATTCGCGCATTTCCTCGCCCGCGGAGTGGCAGCTTGTCAGTACCTCCTCGCTGAAGGGCAGGTTGCGGAACATGCCGTGCTGCGTGCAGAAGGACCACTTGAGCAGCTTTTCATCCGGCGCGTCGAAGCCGAAGATGCGCTGGACGATGCGCAGCGGCACCTTGCGGGCAATCCCAGGAACGACGTCCAACGATCCGGCGCCGTCCGCCCCCTGTGCTGCTGCGATCTCCTGCGTTGCCACTTCAGCGGCGAGGGCGCGCACGCGGGGCAGATCCTCCCAGCGAAGGACCGCACGCATCAGGCCCTTCTCCTCCCAATTGATCTCCGTCTCGTCGCGCGCGAGCATGAAAGGGCCGACCGCCTGGTCCATCGTGCGCTGATTGGCCCGCACCGAAAACAGGGTCGGCTGGGCCAGCACGTCGAGCACGTCGGTCGCGCGGGTCACGAAGGTGAAGGCGGGGGTGGGCACGATCGGCCGCTCCTCCCGCATCTGGGCGTACATGCCGCGCCAGTCCGTCCGCAGCCACTTGATGACGGTGCCCACTTTCGCCGCCGGGTCAGAGACCGCGTCGAATTCCTCCAGAAAACTCATGTCCCCTCCTTCGCGGCGCTCGCCGGCGCGGTAATTGCTTCCTTCGGTGCTATCCCGTCGTCCGAGGCGTAGCGACGCCGGGGCGGTCCCCGTCCGGCAACTGGCCAGCTTTCGTGCCGGTGCGGAATGGGATTGGCGCCTCCTGGATCGCGGTCGGCCCCAGGATCGCGGGTGTTTGCTGATAGCCAAGCTCGGCCAGCTTCTCCCGAACCCTCTCAACCAGTTGCTGAAACGTCAGGCCCGGATCTTTCCGCAGGATGCTGGCGAGGCAGAAGGTGAAGGCTCCGTAGCTCGTCGCGCCGTGCCGATATTCGTAGGAGAGTTGCTTCTCCTCGCAAGCCTGGATGATCAGCGGCAGGAAGGGGCCGATGGGCTCCTCCGCCTTTGCGGCGGCCTCCTTGTAGGTCTCCTGCGGCGCGGTGCGCAGCAGCGCAGCGCGGCCGAGCCGCAGGGTCGCGCCGTTGCTGCCGAAATAGGCCCTCGTCGCCTCGTCGTTCTCAGGCGCGAAATCGCTGTTGAGCCGCTCGAAATTGCGGTCGACCCACATCTCCGCCTCGATGTCCCACTTGAGCTCACGATGGCGGATGTCGTCGGGCGGGGAAATGCCGCGCGCCTTGGCGCCGCTCTGCCGGTGCATTCCGCCGGAATGGCAACAATCGAAGATCATCATCATGCGGGTGTCGTAAGGAAGCTGGCTGTAGAGCGCGTAGAGCTGCTCGTCGCTGACGCTTCGTTCGGGCGTCCAGTCGAAGTCCCACGGGACCAACGTTTCCGTCAGCCGGTCCGGCTCCATGAATTCGCCATATTCCGGAACGCGCGCGCCGTGGCCGCTATAGTAGAATACCAGTTCATCGCCAGCGCGGGCATCGTTCACCAGCCATTCCAGCCGCTCCAGGATGCCGGCGGCAGTGGCCCGGTCATCGAAGCAGGTCCGGATGTCGTCTGGCCGGAACCCGCATTCCTGCAGCACCGCGCTCATGGTGAAGACGTCGTTGATGCATCCTTCCAGCCGATCTGCCGCGTTCGGGTATTGGTTGATGCCGACGAGCAGCGCCTTGCGTTGCTTGGGCCGCTCCACCTGCCGGGCGCCCCAGACGGGGGGGCTGGCGAGCGCACGGGTGCCGGTGCTACGCCGGGCCAGTGGCCGCCAGAGCGAGTCCGCCGTCACCTGATGGTTGAAATAGCCTCTCGCATCATGATCGCCTCGTCCGGGCAGGTCGAACGGCGTCTCCAATTGCTGGAACGTATCCACGCCCTGCACTTTGAGCGGCGCGGTGAAGAGGTCGTCGTTACGGTTGAACAGGTGATGCCAGAACCGCACCGGCGGCTGCTGCACCCGCCCGAAGGTCAGATTGCCAATGACGAAGGGGTTGCCGATCTGCGATCCCAGCGTGACGTAGTGGGTGTCCGCCAGCAGTTTCGCTGTGGCCTTTTTCCTCGCATCCGAATGGGTCAACGCGTTGTAAGTGACGAGGGACCCAAGGCTATGGGCAAGGATCAGGTCCGGCTTGAAAGCCCCTATTTGGTCGAGCACGAACTTGCGGGTCTCGCGCTGGAATTCGTCGTCCTCCACCCACGCCACGACATAGCCGGCTGTCCAGCGCAGCCGTTCGGAAATGTCCCCGAAGAAGCCACGGTGCCTGCGCCCGACCTCGGAAACACCGCTCCTCGCCAGCTTCCAGAAAGCGCCGATGGCTTCGGAGAAGCTGATGTCCACCTTCTCAAAGATCGGGTCATAGGTCGGAAAAGCGAACTTGAGGTCGATCTCTCCGGCAGGATTAAGAGACGCCTCAATCGAATCGCGCCACTCCTGCTCCCAGTTGGATGAGCGATGATCGCCCAAACCGTGAAAACAGAGGATCTTCAATTGGTTCGGCATGGCTTCCCCTCCCGCCATCTATTGGCGCAGATTCTACTCGCGGACGCGCCACTTCAAGCAGAATCTTTCGTCGGTATTGTCGGTGGGGAGGAAGAGGTGGGGCGGGGCACAATGCCGAGGGTGTCCGCGTTAAGAGGCATGCTCCGACTGTTCCTGACCCTGGCGCTTGCCGCGCTTGCTTCCCTTTTTGCACTCCCCGCTTCTGCGCAGCTCATTCCCGAAGCGGAGACCGAAGCTACTCCTGTGGCTGATCCCTTCGGGCGGGAAACGCCGCGTGGAACAATCACCGGCCTGCTCAACGCACTCGCCGCCCAGGATTATAGCCGGGCGGCAAACTACTTTGACCTGCCGGGCGAGGATGCCGCCGAGATTGGCGAGGAGGGGGCGGAAATTGCGCGCCAGATGCAGGGCGCGCTTGATCGTGGGGGCACGCTCGCTGCGTTCGCCGTCTTGTCCAATGACCCAGCAGGCAGGATTGATGACGGCTTGCCGGCGGACAGCGAACAGGTGGGGGAACTTTCCGGTGGTGACGAGGATGCGCCGATCCTTCTCTCCCGGGGGGAGGGTCCGGCGGGCGCGCTGGTCTGGCGCATTTCGCAGCAGACGATCGAGGAACTGCAAAGCCGGTTGAGCGCCGCAGAGGTGGCCGTTCCACCTGAGCAGGCGGAGGCTTTCACCGTGGCCGGTGCTCCGTTGGGCGACTGGCTGCTCCTGCTCGGCATCGCAGCGGGAAGCTTCCTGGTGTTCTGGCTGATCGCCGCGGGAATCCTGGCCTTGCTGCGGGCCGTTATTACAGACCGGGAGGGCAGTGCCGCCTTTCGCGTGCTGCACGCCGCGCTGCCCCCGCTCAGCCTGTTTCTCGCCGTGGTTGGGTTCCAGTTCTGGGCGGAGAGCATAGAGGCTTCCATCGTCGCCAGGCAGACGCTGTTGCGTTACATCGGCATTGTCGCCTGGGTGGCAGTAGCCTGGTTCGCGCTGCGGCTGATCGATGCGATTGCCCGTGTGACGACTGCAAGGATGCAGCGGCGCGACCGGCGGCAAGCCGTCTCCGTCATTCTCCTGCTCCGCCGTGCGGCGAAGGTTGTGCTGCTGGCGGTCGTCTTCGTCGCCATCCTCGACACGCTTGGCTTCGATGTCACTGCCGGGATCGCTGCCCTGGGCATCGGCGGTATTGCGCTGGCCCTGGGTGCCCAGAAGACGGTCGAAAACCTGGTGGGCAGCGTCACCGTCATTGCGGACAAGCCGGTTCAGGTAGGTGATTTTTGCCGCGTGGGCGACGTGGTCGGTACGGTTGAGGATATCGGCATGCGTTCCACTCGCATCCGGACGAATGAGCGCACCCTTGTCACCATCCCCAATGCGGACTTTTCCTCGCGCCAGATCGAGAACTTCGCGACGCGCGACCGCTTCCTGTTCAACCCCACGATCGGGGTGGAATACGGCATCTCCGCTCGCAAGCTGCGCGAGGGTGTGGAGATCGTCGAGGGCGTGCTGAAAGAGCACGAGAGAGTAGAGAGTGAGGGCGCACGCGCACGCTTCACCAACTTCGGGCCGAGTTCGCTGGATATCGAGATCTTCTCTTACATCACCGTCGGCGACTTCGCTGAAAGTCTGGTCGTCCGACAAGAGCTTCTGCTGATGATCTTCGAGCGGCTGGAGGCTGCGGGTCTTTCCATCGCCTTCCCGACGCAGAAGATCCTCCTGGTGCAGGAGGGCGAGGGCGCGGAGGAGGAAGAGGAGGCGTCGAACGGGCAAGCCGCAACGACATAGCTTGTTTCGTTGCGGGGGCCCCGAAAGTGCGGGTTCATGCGGAGGGTTGTGTCCCGCCACGAAGGGGTTAGAGCACATAGATGCTCGATTGCTCGCTGCCTTCCGTTCCTGCCGACCTGCTGATCCAAAGCATCACCGGATGTGCGATTTACATGGTCGACCCCCACGGGCGGGTCAGTAGCTGGAACGCCGGGGCGGAGCGCTTAAAGGGCTATTCGGCCGTAGAAATCATCGGCGAGCACTTCTCGCGCTTTTATCCGGAAGAGGATCGGCAGGTCAACGTCCCCGCACAGGCCCTGCAAATGGCGCTGGTCACCGGCCGGTTCGAGACTGAGGGATGGCGCGTCCGCAAGGACGGGAAGCGTTTTTGGGCCACCGTCGTGATAGAGCCCATTCATAAGGGCGATGAGCTCATCGGCTTTGCCAAGATCACGCGCGACCTGTCCGAGAAGAAGCATGCTGAAGAGGCGCTGCGACGCAGTGAGGAACGCTTCCGGCTGCTGGTGCAGGGCGTTACGGACTACGCGATCTACATGCTGGACCCGGAAGGCTACGTCTCCAGCTGGAATGCCGGTGCCGAGCGCTTCAAGGGCTATGCGGCAGACGAGATCATCGGGCAGCACTTTTCCCGCTTCTATCCTGAGGAGGACCGCCTGGCCGGCGTTCCGAAAAGGGCGCTGGCGACTGCTGCCTCGGAAGGGCGGTTTGCGGCTGAGGGCTGGCGTCTGCGCAAGGATGCGAGCCGCTTCTGGGCCAGTGTCGTGATCGACGCGATCCGCGATGATGAGGGTCGCCTGATCGGCTTCACCAAGATCACGCGCGACCTGACGGAGCGAAAGCGGGCGCAGGAAGCGCTGGAGAAATCGCAGGAGCAGTTCTTCCAGGCGCAGAAGATGGAGGCCATTGGTAAGCTGACCGGGGGCGTTGCGCACGATTTCAACAACATCCTCGCGGCCATCCTGGGCAGCCTGCGGATCGCCCAACGTCGTATAGCCGAGGGTGAAGACGGCGACCGCTTCATCGAGAACGCCATCAAGGCTGCCGATCGCGGCGCGATGTTGACCCAACGGATGCTTGCCTTCGCGCGCAAGCAGGAGTTGCAGCTGGAGCCGGTGGATATCGTCAATTCCGTGCGCGAGATGGCGGAACTGCTGCAGCGCACGCTCGGCCCCGGCATCACGATCAGCCCGCAATTCCCGCTTCGGCTCAGGTCTGTCCTGGCGGATCGGGCGCAACTCGAACTGGCCGTGATGAACCTGATGGTGAATGCCCGCGACGCCATGCCTCATGGCGGCACGATCACCGTAAGCGCACGGGAAATCGAGCAAAGCGATGCTCATGGCGCATTCGTATGCCTGTCGATCCAGGATGAGGGCGAGGGCATGGATGCCCAAACGCTTGCCCGCGCGACGGAGCCGTTCTTCACGACCAAGGGCGTGGGCAAGGGCACGGGTCTTGGCCTCTCTATGGTGCAAGGGATGGTCGAGCAATGTGGCGGCCGACTGGTTCTCGATAGCGAACTCGGCGGCGGCACCACAGCCGAGATCTGGCTTCCCGTGATCGAGCAGGAGGTGGAAAGCGAGCAGGTGGAAGCCGAAGACATTCCGTCAGCAGGCAGGCCCTTGCGCATTCTGGCCGTGGATGATGACGCCATCATTCTGCTGAACACGGCCACTATCCTTGCGGACATGGGCCACGATGTCCTGCAGGCTCATTCCGCACGCTCGGCCCTGGAGATCATCCAGAACGAAGAGGTGGACCTACTGATTACCGATTATTCCATGCCGCGGATGACGGGCGCGGAACTGGTGCAGCAGGCGCTTCAGGCAAAGCCTGATCTCAAGGTCATCGTGGCGTCGGGCTATGCGGACCTGCCGGAAGGCACCGCACTGGACGTCCCCCGATTGGCCAAGCCGTTCAGTGAGCACGATCTCGCGGCCGCGATTGCCGCCTTGGCAACTTAGCCGCGCGTCCAGGTCGCAACTGGCGGAAGCTGTCAGGGTCGTGCCCGTGCGGCCACTCCGGCCGGGTTCCTCACCCATTGGCGTCCGATGCCCGTGTTGGCACAGCGCCACAGCACTGCACGGTGGCACAGCGGCGGACGGCATTGACCTGAGTTTCAGGCGCCTCAGCGCGTTCACCCCGAAGCAGCGCTGTCTGCACGCAGATAGCACATAGGGGTGCTGACCTGAACTTGCCGGCGAACTGGAACGAGTCGCTCACGCCTTGACCGTTTCTTAATCGCGCAAGGCTATGGCCGGCGATACAATGGGACTTCCGGAGCGCTTCGAAAAGTTAACCAAGGGCGACCTTCTTCTCGTTCCTCTGGCAGGCGTATCCCTCGGACTGGTTGCCTACGCGCTGTGGCCTGGTGGCGGCGCGATCCTTGCCGCTACCGCCGTCGCGCTGATCATCATGGTAGCGATTGCCTCGCTTGCGAGATCGAAGAATCAGGTGCGCGATGAGGTGGCCCGGGTGGTAGCCGCCCTCCAGGCCATCGGCGAGGGCAAGCCGGTTCATGATGTAGGGCCGCTGACTGCAATTGCGCATGGGGAGGAACTTCGTTCTGCCGTGCTCGGCATGGCCGGCGCCATTACCAAGCGGTTCGAGCATCTGCACGATCGGGCGCATCTGGACCCACTGACAGGGCTCTGCAATCGCTCCCAGCTGGAAAAGCTGGTGCAGTCTGCGCTCCGCGGTGCTCTGCTCGATACACCGCAGTGCCTCATCTTCGTGGATCTGGATGGTTTCAAGCAGGTCAACGACACGCTGGGTCATGATTACGGGGACAGCTTGCTGCGGATGGCGGCTGAGCGTCTTCGCCTGGCTGTTCATGCGGGTGCCGATGTAGAGGACGGTGAAGCAGGGGGAGCGGGCACCCACATCGCCAGATTTGGCGGGGATGAGTTCGTCGTATTTCTCGGTGCAATGGGTTCCGGAACAATGGCGCAGCGGGTGGCCTCGCGCATTGTTCGCGTTCTCTCCGAGCCCTTTCAGCTGGATGCGCACCTGGCGACCATCGGCGCCAGCGTCGGCTGTGCGTTCGCTCCGCAGCACGGCACGAGTTTTTCGGCGCTGCTGAAGGCGGCGGACACCGCAATGTACCACGCCAAGAATACGGGCCGGAACCGCTACGAGTTCTATCGACCTGAGCTCGATGTGCAATTGCAGCTGATGGCAGAGCAAGAGCGAGAGCTTCAGGACGCGCTCGCTAACGGACAGCTCGAGCTCCATTTTCAGCCGCTCTTTGATTCGCGGACGCTGCAGATCTGCTCCGCGGAGGCACTCGTTCGCTGGAATCATCCGACACGTGGTCTGCTGCTGCCGAGCAGTTTCATGCCGATCGTAGAGCGATGCAATCTCACCGAACAACTCGGTGAGTGGGTGTTGGACCAGGCGACTAGTCGCATCGCAAGATTAGCTGACGAGGGGTTTCCCCTGAAGGTAGCTGTCAACATTTCGCCCCGTCACATCGAACATGGGGACTTCGCGACCTTGATCCGGTCGTGCCTGCGCAGGTGGAAAGCGCCTGCTTCTCTTCTCCAGATTGAGATCACGGAGGACGCCGCTACCTCTAACGCCGAGAAGGCGGGCGATCAGCTGAGGCAACTGCATGAGCTCGGCGTGTCGACGGCGATTGACGATTTTGGAACGGGGTTCTCGAACCTCGCCAGCCTCATCGATCTGCCTCTCAGTCGTTTGAAGATCGACCGGTCGCTGCTCACCAACCTGTGCAGCAGTTCCGAGTCCAAGGTGCTCGTTCAGACGATCATCAGCATGGCGGACAGTCTGGGGCTTCAGACCGTGGCGGAGGGCGTGGAAACGACCGAGCAACTGGAGCTGGTCAGCGCAATGGGATGCGACATAATCCAGGGATATCTGCTCTCCAGCGTCCTGTCGTTCGATGACCTCAGGGCCGCGCTGATTACGCAAGCCGCGCAAGCCGATCTTAACCAAACTCTAAAGATCGCCAGCTAGTGCGCGGCTATGGGAACAGTTTCACAGCAGCCGCGCCGCTGGCGCCTCTATGCTTGCGCGGGCGTTGTTGCGGCGGCTGGCATTGCCACGGCGCCGGCCAGTGCACGAGCCCCCCAGGACGAGCCGCCTTACGCTAACGACCTTGCCAGTGAGGCTCGCAGCGATAGACTGCTGGACCTGTCGCTTGAAGACCTGCTGACGATCGAATCGACCTCTGTCTCCAAGAAGCGGCAGGACGTGCGCGACGCCGCGGCAGCGGTCTCCGTCATTACGCAGGACGACATCCAGCGCTCGGCCGCCCGTAGCGTCACAGACCTCCTGCGCATGGTGCCAGGGGTCGAAGTGGGGAACATCTCGACCGGTAAGACGGCCGTGGCCATCCGCGGGTTCAACAGCCGCGTGTCGGACAGTCTGCTGGTGATGATTGATGGTCGCTCCATCTATGTTTCCACCCTGTCCGGCGTCTTCTGGGAGCTGCTGACTCTGCCTCTCAGCGACATCGAGCGGATTGAGGTGATCCGCGGCCCCGGTGCGTCTCTTTGGGGCGCCAACGCTGTGAACGGGGTGATCAACATTATCACCAAGCACAGTGCGGATACGCTGGGCGTCCAGTTTTCCGGCCATGTCGGGACACGCATGCAGGATGCGTCCGTTTCCTATGGTGATCGGGTGGGGGAGGATCTCACCTATCGCGCCTACGGAAAGGTGGCTCGCGAGGAGAGCCTGCTGGATGAAAGAGGCGAGGCGTTCACCGGTGCCAGCCATGCCCTTTCCGCTGGCCTAAGGGTCGATTGGCAGCCGACCAACGAGGATGCGTTTTCCATTGCCGCTGAGATGAACGCGGCGACGAGCAAGGGCCCCTATCTGCGCATCGATGAAGACCCTCTGGATCTTCGTCTCGTGCCCGCCACGATGAGCAACGACAACAGCAGCGCCAGTGTGGTCGCCCGTTGGGTGCGCCAGCAATCCAAGGATCTGGATTGGTCGCTGCAGTTCGCTCTCGACCATATCAGCTACCAGGAGTTCAGCGATACGCGGCTTCGCTGGACGCAGGCTGATCTCGATCTCGGCCTTCATTGGCCCGCTAATGGGACGCACGATCTCAACTTCGGGATCGGTGCCCGGCTGAACCAGGACAAGCTGCAGGGTACGCCCTATGTCTGGCTGGACCCTGCCGAGCTCACGGAGCGCTGGGTGAGCGGATATGTGCAGGATGACATCAGCATCATCCCCAACCGGCTTCGCCTGACGCTGGGCGCCAAGCTTGAGCACAACAACATCACCGGCTTCGAACTGCAGCCGAACGCGCGCATTTTCTATCGCCCCGCACAACCCCTCGCCATGTGGGCCAGCGTATCGCGCGCGGTGCGCACACCATCACGTTACGAGCGCGCCGTGGTCGCCGATGTCAGCGTTCAGCCGCCGAATTCGGAACTGAACCCTCTTCCACTTCCGATCCGCACAAGGCTCATCGGCAGCCCTGATCGACGTTCCGTCATGGTCGACAGCATCGAGGCGGGGTTGCGGTGGACCTTCCTGCGGGAATGGACGCTCGACGTCGCTCTCTACAAGAACAAGTACAACCGCCTGCCACTGCCGGTGACGACTGCCTTCAACCCCGTGTTCGTGGATGGAGTGCCTTACCCCGTGTCATTCGAGGTGGACACTACGCTCAGCGGCGAGGTCATGGCGAAGACGCGGGGCGGGGAGGTCTCGCTTTCGGGCAAGCTCGCGCCGTGGTGGCAAGTGGACCTGAGCTGGTCGCACTTCACCTACTCGGTAGAGAAGGATCCTTCCACCGGACAACCCCGGACACTGGTCGTTCGGCTGGACGGCACCCCGCGGGACCAGTTCATGCTCCGAACCGGGGTGGATTTGCCCGGTGAGGTGTCCGTCAACGCCATGCTCCGCCATGCAACCGCGCTCGGGGTGGGAATCCCCGCCTATACGGAGGCGGACCTGAAGATCACGCACCAGGTTGCGCCCGGGGTTGATGTGTCGCTGATCGGGCAGAACCTGCTCCACGCTCGCCACGCCAATTTCAGAGAGCCCGGCTACCCTGGGCCTGTCAGCTATGTGCCGCGCAGCGTGTCTGCAGAACTTCGCTACCGGTTCTGAGGAGGGCTGACGATGCGCTTCATCCGAACGACGCTCTTGCTGGCGGCAGCGAGTCTGGCGATGCCGGGAACGGCGGGCGCGGCGGCCGACCAGCCGCATCAGCTGAAGGCGGCCATCGTCTTCAACATCCTCCGGTTTGTCGACTTCGCCGATAGTGGAGCAAGCGACCAGGTACGGCTGTGCCTGCCGCGTGATGTCGCTGGCCGATCGGCCTTGGCCTCGCTCGATGGGCGCGTGTCAGGCAGCCGCCGGATCGTCGTTCGTGCCACAGCGCCCGGCGTAGGCCAGGGTTGCGACGCGATCTACGTGGGATCAGCCGGCATGGCCGAGATCCAGCGCCTGGAGCGGGATGGCCTGCTCATCATCGGGGACGGCCCTTCCTTCGTCCGCGCCGGTGGCACGATCGGCCTTGTCAGCATGGGCAACCAGGTCCGCTTCGAAGTGAACAACAAGGCGGCGCGCAGCAACAGGATCGCCATCAGTTCCAAGTTGTTGCGTCTTGCTGCGAGGATCGAGCAGTGATGGCCCTCGCGCGGATGCACTCGTTCGCCAGGCTCTCCTTCCGGGCAAAGGTGACGGTGCTCAGTGCCTCCTCGGTGGCACTGGCCCTGCTCCTTTCGAGCATCGGCCTCATCGCCATCCAGTTTCAGACCGATCGCGACTTGTCCGAAGAGCGACATCGGCAGATCGCGGGCGTGCTTGCGGCCAATGTCGCACCGGCGCTGCTGTTCGGCGACAGGGCTGCGGCGGCGGAGACGCTGTCCACCGTCAGGTTGATCGATGATGTGGAGAGCGTCGCGCTGATCGATGCGAATGGATCGGTCTTCACGTCCTATACGGCATCAGCGGCCGGGGCTGAGCAGTTGGGTGACACGTCGAGGATGACCTCCCAACCTGTCGCGCTGGACGGAGAGGTGCTTGGAGAACTGCGGATGCACACGCGCAGCCGGGGGTTGATCCACATCCTATCGGAGACTTGGCTGCCCGCTGCGGTCCTGTTCGCCATCTGCCTGTCCATGGCTCTGCTGGTGGCGCGTTGGCTGAATGTCATGGCGTTCCGACCGATCGACCGGCTCGTTCGGGCGATGCGGGAGTTCGCGGCCTCAGGTGATTATTCCACGCGCCTTCCTCAAGAGACCGACGGCGACTTCGCGCCGATCGCCGACAACTTCAACGCAATGTTGGACGAAATCTCCTGCCGCAGCCTGAAGCTTGAGGAAACGGCGCAGGATTTGCGTCATGCGCGCGATGCCGCCGAGGAGGCGAACCTCGCGAAATCGCAGTTCCTGGCGAACATGAGTCACGAGCTGCGCACGCCCCTGAATGCCATCATCGGCTACACCGAAGTGGTCCGCGAAGAAGTCGCGGAGGCGGGAATGGCGCGGTCGCTTGAAGATCTGAACTGGATCGCCGGCTCCGCCCAGCAGCTGCTCGAGATGATCAACGGCATCCTCGATCTGTCCAAGATCGAAGCCGGGCGTATGGACATCGATCGTCATGAGTTCGACGTGGCCAAGCTGCTGCGTGAGGTGACAGGGATGCTCGAACCTCTTGCCGCGCAGAAGAAGAACACGCTGCATCTGCAGATCGAAAGTTCTGTCGGCAAGGTGGAAAGCGATTCCACCAAACTGCGCCAGTGCCTGCTCAATCTGGGCTCGAATGCGTGCAAGTTCACGGAGATGGGCCACATTTTCATCAATGCACGGGTGGAGGGCGGCACGCTGGTCTGCTCCGTCTCCGACACCGGCATCGGCATGGATGAGGAGACGCAGGATCGCCTCTTCCACCCCTTCTCCCAAGGTGACGCGTCCACCACCCGTCGTTTCGGAGGAACGGGCCTGGGTCTTGCCATCACCATGCGGTTCGCAGAGATGCTGGGCGGCGATGTCAGCGTGGAGAGCACGCCCGGCGGCGGTTCAACCTTCACGCTGCGCGTCCAAACCAATCTTGTCGAAGATCAGGTGGAGACGCTTCCTGTGTCCGCCCAGGAGGAACTGCTGACTCCCTCTGACGACGGCCGGCCTCTCGCCCTCATCGTGGACGATGAGCCCAGCGCATTGCAGTTGCTCGTCCGCATGGCTGAACAGGCGGGCTATGCCACGATCACCGCTTCGAACGGCAAGGATTGCCTGACCCTGGCGCGCCAGTGGATGCCGGCCATTATCCTTCTGGATCTCGGCATGCCCCGCGTCGACGGGTGGGACGTTCTCGCTGCGTTGGCGGAAGACAGCCAGCTTCAGTCGATCCCGACGGTCGTGGTGACGGTCGATGATGCACGCCGGGACGTGCTCGCGGCCGGCGCCAGCGATCATCTCCTCAAGCCTGTCAGCCGGCAGGAGATGAGCGGCATCCTCGCGCTTTACGCCAAGAGGATGATCGGCCGCGTCCTGATCGTCGAGGATGACATGGCTACGGCCCAGCTTTACGATCGCGGGCTGGCTCAACTGGGCTATGAGACGGACATCGCGTACGGAGGTGCTGATGCCCTGCGCAAGATCCAGAGCCAGCAGTTCGGCTCTGTCGTGACCGATCTTCGCATGCCGATGGGCGACGGCTTCACGCTGATCGACGCGATCAGCGCCTTGCCGGAGGAAAACCGCCCGCGCGTCATCGTGGTGACCGGCCGGTTCCTCGACGAGAAGGAGGCGGAGAAGCTGGACGGCAAGGTCGTGACCTTGCTTCCCAAAAACGGGCTCTCCCCCCGCGAACTGGCGGAGAGGGTTGCCCACAGCATAGCTGGAAAGACCGCAGCATGATCACGAACTCGGCAGCTATGGCCGCAAAGGGATCGGGCCGGACCGTCCTGGTCGTGGACGACATGGAGGCGAACCGCGCCCTGCTGGCCCGGCGCCTCGAGCGCAGCGACTATTCGGTGGTTTCGGTCGACAGCGGCCAGGCCGCGCTGGATGTCGTGGCAAAAGACCAGCCGGACATCATCCTGCTGGACTACATGATGCCCCAGATGAGCGGTATCGAAGTCTTGCACACGTTGCGGTCGGACCCGGCCACCCGAGACATTCCTGTGATCATGGTGACTGCCCGCGTCGAAAGCTCCGCGACGATAGAAGCACTTTCCGCAGGTGCGGACGATTACGTCACGAAGCCTATTGATTTCGAAGTCCTGAAGGCGCGCATCGAAACGCATCTTTCGAAGAGATCCAGCACCAGCGGCCTGCGGATCGCCAACGCTGCCTTGGACGAGCGGGTCACGCGCCGCAGCCTCGCCATCGCCGATCTTGAGGAGGAGCTGAAGAAAGAGACGGAATTGCGCAAGACGCTCGAACGCACTCTGGCGGAGCGTCCGCTGCCGGTGAACGTTACGCCTCCCGCAGCTTCGAACGCCGACCTGTCAAAACTGCTGACACGGGCAGCAGAGCGCTTCGAATTCGTCTTCGAAATGGCACGAATGGGACGCCCCCCGAACCTCGCGCAAATGGCCGAAATCAAGACGTTGCTCGATCAAGCGAACACCATGGTTCAGGATGCGCCCGACCGTTGATTAACCTGCGTCCCAGGCATAGCCGAAAGCTGTCGGAGAGCAGCCCAAGCCCAACGCCGGAAATCCGTCGCTTTCGCGATAAATTGGTCGGGGAGAGAGGATTCTAGACCAGAATAGCTCTCGCCCAAACCCACGGATTTCCGCGGTTCTTGCAGGATTGCGCGGACCTTGTGGCTCAGTTGTGTGTACCCGTCCAGTGCACGACGAGCGAGCTTCCACAGCCTGACATGGGTAGCTCATCCCCATCCAAAGAAGGTGGGGAGTGGCCGAATGGCCACCCCCACGATTCAGATTCTGGCGTACTGACGAACGATATGCTGCGCGTTGGCCAGCGCGGACTGAGCGGCGACCAGAGCCTGCAGCACTTCATTGGCCTCCCTGCCGGTGAGGTACGGGCCTGGGGGAGGGAGGTTGGCGCGGTCTGCTGGCTGGACATCCCGGAACCGCCTTCTCGAAGCGATTTCTCCGATACGACCGCCGTTGACACCGAACCACGCGGCAATGTCGTGCTGCCTGTCGCCACGCGCGAGCATAGCTTTCACCACTGCGGCGTCTTCCGCAGTGAGCCTGATGCCGCTGGATTGAGCTCTTCCTGCCATGATCCCCTCCTCACGCTGGCTGAGCGAGCTTGAGGAGCTCGGTCTCAAACGCGTCGAGTGCCAGCGAATAAGAACCCTCGTTCTTACCAATCTTCTGCGGATCACCCGAGTAGGCCTCGATGATCACCCGATACTTGCGAACGATCGTCGTGAGGTTTTCCCGAATGAAAAGGGCAGGGTCTTGCACCTTCCAGACGAGTTTGCCTTCCTCGTTGCGGGTCATCAGAGCTTTGAGGCCATAAACCAGTGGCATGATGAAGCCGTCTGGATAGCTATACTGGACCGGTACCTGCGTGAACGTCGATACCGGCTTGCTACGCATGTCGCTCGCCATTTTCACGGAGGTCAAACGGCCGAAGCGTCCCGCGCCATTGTCATTGTAGGCAGCTGGGAACTCCAGATAGATGAGATCGTACAGCTCGGGCAGCTGCGCTGCGACCTTCAACGCGCTGCCGACGGCGGCGTTGTGCAACTCGTGGGTATACTCGCCGCCGGTGGGCTTTGAGATCGCGGGATCGCTCATCAGGGCATCGAAGGCTTTGGTGCACTCGCCCTTCGACGCGTAGATGCGCGAGGGTGAGGGCGGGTTGATACCTTCGGGCAGTTCCACGACCGAGAGGGGGATCCACGATAGGGCGACGAGGTCGCGAACTTTGACAACACCGCCGTCATTGGCCTTCCACTCCACCCGATCCGAAATATGCCGCGGCAGGGCACGACGCAGCTCGTCATAGAAGCCCTTCTTGTTTGCCTTCGTCTCAAGCGTGAGTTGGACGTTGTTGTTTCTTGCGGCGCCGATCTCGAGAAGCGAGCCGGTGAACTGATTGAGCATGAAATCGTCTTCGGCATCCGTTGGGACCAGAATTTCGACGGGAACGAGGAAATCGAGTGGCCCGCCATCGCCGCTCGGGTGCTCCTTCTTTAGCTTGGCGACCTCGTCCCGATGTTCAGCCCATGCATCCTTGAACATGGGCCAGTTCTTGATCCGCTTCCAAGCCCGCACGTCCTCCATGACCTGCTTAAGCACGTAGAGGCCGATCGATAGGGTGTTATGACCGCCATCGAGGATGCCCTCGATCTTGATGTTCTCGAACACTAGCTGGTAACGATTGCGCTCGAGCGCCCGGCAGACAGACGCAGCGATCAAGATGCCCTTCGTCTTGAACGGGAAGAGTTCGGGGGTCCGCTCAATGCTCTCGATGATATCGTTGGTGACGGCACCAACTTTTGCCGAGCGGGGATTCGCTTCGAGATCGGCCGCGTCGAAGAGCGAAAGCAGGTTGCGCGCTCGGACTAGGCCGACGAGGCGCGAGACAGCACCTTCGGTCTGCCGATCGACCATTTCATAGCGGATGATGAGTTCGTTGGGATTCATACTTTGGTCTTCCTTATCCAGGAGGACCGTTTCCGAAGGAGTTGGCGTGCGAAAAGCCAACAGAATGAGGGCGGGGCAGCCACTCAACCGTCACCGTCCGGCGACAACTCCATCCAGAACCAGTCCAGGTTCATTTCACGTCCACCATCTCGGCGAACAGGAGACGAATAGCACAACGCTGGATTTTGGCAATCCCGGGACTTTAGGCCCGATTCATTAGAATCCCCTTAGGGTCCGCCCATCGTAGAACAAGGCTGGCGCCATCCTCGGTGTCGATGAGTTGCGTGCCGAACGTCAGATAGATGCCGTCCATGGGATAGTATCCGTTGTATTCGTAGCCATCCTGTGTCGCCACGCAGCCGGAAATTGCCTGTTGGAGACGACGGGTGGCATCTTCTCGGAAAAGCACCTCGCCCTCGCCTATACGGTCCAGGAGCGCAGCGACCTCGCGAAAGCAGCGCGCTACGGCCAAGCCCGGTAGGAAGGTGTTCGCACCGAAATCGATCGCCCAACCGAGTTCGTGCTCGTAGATATTCCTGACATGACTGGGCGCGTCTACGATCTGACCTGACGGATGATCCCATTGGGCGCTGGCTCGAATGAACGCCGCGGCATCCTCGAAAGCGACGCATTCCGGTCGGCCGCGCTTCGAAGCTGCGCGGCCGGCGGCGCGGGCAGCCCCTTTCACGCTGTGAAGCCACGACTTCCGCAGTTCGACCAGTTCTCTAATAAACCCCTCGTCGAGTTCGCCTGTGAGAAACCTCTCGCCGCAATTCAGGCATTCGCGACCGCGCCGAAACCAGTGTAGGTCGGCATACCGCTCATCCTGGACGCGTTGGGCGCTGGGTTCGTCGAGCTGAGAGGGCGGAATGGCGCGGCATACCTGATTTTCTTCGCAATCGGCGCAATAGATCTTGGTACCGCCCCTCGGCATCTTAGCCCCCTTTTTCCTCGGCGAGCGCTTACACGCGCACCGGCCGATAGATCTTGCTCGGTTCGACAAGGCTCGGCGAGGCAACGCCGGACTCCTTGTTCGACATCCTCAGGCGATAGCCCTTCTCCAGCCAGCCGAGCAGATCAGCGCGATCGATGACGTGGATGTAGTCCTTCTCGAAGCGGGTCATCGAAACGACGTAGCTGCCGTCGCGGTGCTTGTGCGGGTAGAGAAGCGTGCCCGCTTTGGGCCCTCGTGCAACGAAGGCGTGCAAACCAGCATCCTTATCGGCGCTCATTCGGCTTCCTCTGGATCGCTGCCGATGGAGAAGGCGCCGAGCCAGCCGCCGTGCGTCTCGATGGCCTCATCGATCTGCGCCATGATCTGGCGAGTTTCGGAGAGGGCGGTCACGACGCGGCGGTAGTGAAGGATGTCGTCGTCGGTTAGCACCCGGCCAGGGCGGGGGTTCTTGCCACCCTTGCCGGCGCGGTCCTTCAGCCATTTGTCGCAGACCTGGTAGCCGCCGATATGGAACTCCCAGGTTTCCGTGGGCACATCCTCGAACCAGCGGCTCGCGTTGATCGCGACCTTGCCGTTTGTGTATTTCGGATAGCCTTTCTCGACCCGCGCCTCGCCCGTCCCGGCGAAGCGGATGTCCGGGTTCTTCAGGATCGGCTCTTCCTCGGGCTTGACCAGGTGGAGCGCGACCAACCTTCGGCCGAGCGGGACGAGCGCGGCGAAGGTGTCGCGATCCTTGGGGATCGGGACGCGCGGGAAATCCGATTTCAGATATTCGGCATAGCGGCTGCGATAGGAGGGCGCGTGGAGGATCGCATAGATCCAGTCGAACAGGTCGCGTGGACCGAAGTCCTTCTCCAGATCGCCGCGCCCGTCCCAGGGCTGATCGAGCAGGCCGATCTGCTCGGCTTTCTGGTGGCGATAGTCCGCGCCCATGCTCTGCTGCTCGCCGCGCGGGATGCCGTCACGATAGCTTAGGCCGAGGACCTGTTCGATTCCAATGGCTACATCCATGCTAACGTTTGGTCGACGATGCTTCTCACCGTCTGCTGGTGAGAGCCAAAGGGGCGCAACATGATTGCCCTCCTTTGTCTTGTTCGTCTGATAACAAAGCTCCACGATACTGTCCGAGCAAAAGCAATGTCGCCAATCCGTCCCGGCAAGTTGGCGGCTGACCGTCAACGCCAGATTATCTCGATTCAGTAAGTGCTGGTTGACAGGCCATGCCATGCTCCAGATCAGTGACCGATCATAGAACACGTATTTCTCATCGAAGACTCGATTACGGAAAGGGATTACCCTTTCAGAAATGTCTTGGATCGAGGTTAGCTGCTGCCTACTGCGCGTAACATTCCATGCTTTCTTCGCAGTTATACTGTGCGCTTCACAAAGCGCGTCGTTGTCGAGATCTGAATCCCTAAAGCTGGTAACGGATTCAACCACCTCACTCTCATCATAGGATATGACCAAACTGTCCTTACTGGAGAAGAACCCTATGCTTCGGAGGGGAAATACGTCTTTGACCGATACATAGTGGAAATATTCTGCCGCACCCTCAGACTGCTTCGCATTAAAGAAATAAAATGGCGGAATAATATCAACATTTCGACTCCCTTCGGGCTTTGACGGGGCGCCGATGAGATACTCGTATTTGGTGCTCCTCTCACCGTGTAGGTCGAGGTACGATACAGAGAATTCCTCGCGCCCATTCAGCAAGAAATTTGATATGCAGACGCCCTGTTGAATATCGAAAACATTCTCATCGGCTTGACCAAGCGCTCGCTTCACGCTGCCGCCAAGATTCAGGATGAAACAACGACTAAAGCTGTCTGATAGAGAGTACCTCATTCCGCGAAGAACGGGGCTGTCAATGAAGTTATTGTTGGAAATGTAACCCAACGTGCCATAGCCGGTGGATGCTATAATCCTCTCGGCAAGAGCATAGAACTTTATACAGTCGTCATTGATAATTTTCTCGAATTGAAGGGCTCCGCGTTCTTTTATTCTGTTTCCTTCTATAGTTTTGTATCGCTCTACTAGCTCTCTATTATCATCAGAGAGATTTCCTGAAATCAATGAGTAGGGGGGATTGCCAATGACTACTGTAAATGGAACCTTATCTTTAGATTGGTTTGCCGCCTTCGCTTCGTGCGCCAACGCAGCCGACATGAAGTCGAACTGCATGTTCAAATCCTTGGCTGGCTCCAGGGCATTGGTCAGGAAGATGCGCGCGCGCTCGTCCGAACCGAACTTGTAGCCCGTCTCAGTGAGCTTCAGTCCGACCTTCATGTGGGCAATCGAATAAGGCGCCATCATCAGCTCGAATGCCGTCAGGCGTGACAGTAGATGCGCGGGCACATACTCGTTCCAAGCCTCGGCAATCTCGGCCTTGGATTTGCCCTCACCCTGCCACTTCTTGACCATCCGCTTGTGGATCAGGTCGATCACCTCGACCAGGAAGGTGCCGGTGCCAGTCGCCGGATCGAGGATCTGAACGAATGGCTGGTCCGGATCGATGTGATCGGGAACGGTGATCTTGTCGTTGCGCGCGGCCAGCTCGCCCCAAGTCGTCGTGTCGGCCAGTCCCAGCGGCAGGTCGAACTCGGTGCGCAGGATCTCGTCCACCCCCCGCACGATGTAGTTCACCACCGGGCGCGGGGTGTAGAAAACACCGCGCTGCATCCGCTTGGCCGGATCGTATTCCCTTAGGAACAGCTCGTAGAAGTGAATGACCGGGTCTTCCTTCGGGTTTCGGTCGCCGAAGTCGCGCAGCACGGCGGGCATGTCCGCGCTCCGCAGCATGTCAACGACCTCCCGCACACCCAGCTCGTCGAAATCGAGGTTCGATCGCTTGTCGCGTCCTCCAAGCTTAAGGAAGTTGGCGAATAGCTCCTTCAGGAAGGGATTGGTGCGCGGCACCATATCAGCCATGTTGTCCGCCACCAGCGCGCCGGACTCGCGCGAGATCGCCGCCGCCAGCATGCCGTAGCAGATGGTCTGGGCGAACATGTCGGCAAAGCCGTCCTCGTTCAGATCGTGGATCAGGTTCTTGCGGAAGGCTTCCAGCATCGTTCGCATCGGGCCATCGTCTGCCTCGGCTTCGAGCAGCTCGTTCGCACGGCCGCGGATCTGCGTCGCTAGCCCTGCGAGGTGAAGCGCCAAGTCGCGCGAAGTCTTGATCACCTGGCGATGGCCGATCTCAAACACGCTGGACCACTGTTTGCGCCACGCTGCGTCGTCGCTCTCGTCGTCTGGCCACGCTAGCCGGCTGGTGAGCATCTGGGCGGCGTAATCGTTGTGAAGCTTGGTGTCTTTCGCGTTCCAGCCGAGCACCTTCATGACCGGCAGGTCGCCGGTGTCCGCGCCATCGCTGAAATGGACGAAGGCCAGCTCGCGCTCACCAGACTTTCCAAAATTGGCGGCGAAGATGAGGTCGCTTTTGTCCCATGCCTGCCGGTCGACCGCGGCGCCGCGCTGCTTGACCACCAGCGCGCGCAGGATCCGGCGCAGGACCGTGACCGAAAGCTGCTTCTCCTCGAACGAGATGAAGAACACGCCCCAGGGCTGGTTCGTCACCAGCGGGCGAAGCTGGTGGATCTCGCGGATCTTCGCCGTCTCCTCTTCCTTGAGACCGAGCTCGTGCGGATCGTATTCGAAGATGACGTCTTCGAACTCGTAATCTTCGTCGATTGGCCACTCGAGCTTGTCACGCAGCAGGGCCACGAGCTTTGGAAAGCTGTTTACGCGCGCAAGTTCTTCGGCCGAAATGTCCGACATCATCCCCCCCTCTCGGTCCTCAGTTCAGCTCCATCCACGCGCGAAGCTCGGGCTTGACCCCCACGGGTGCCTGAACCTTGCGCAAGAATGTCTTTGAAATGTGTTTCTCGACCACGGCTCTGATGTCCGAGAGCTGCGGTTGATCGATCGCGTTCGTGCGTGGCGTCTCCGGCCGGCAGCGAATCGCGTCGATAATACGCGGTGCATCTTCCACGATCTTCTGCGAGGCGAGATCATAGAGATACCACTGCACGTCACCGGCCGCGGTGGTCCAGATATCGGCCCCTTCGCGCTCGCTCGCCTGCGGGTCGTGGGCCGGCCGCGCATAACAGAAGAAGAGGGCTCGCGTGCCAGGCTTCACGTGCTCCTTGCCGGAGAAGATGCCGTTGGGCATCCCATCGAGCTGACCCTCCAACTCCGGAAACTCCTTGAGCAGATCCTGCCACTCGAGGTGCATGTTTTCGTCCGGACTTCGCTGCCCCGCATAAGCTTCGTTGAAGTTGCGGAGGTCTTCGTAGTCGTCATCTTCCCTGAGCAGCTTCTTGCCTTCGATGCCCAGGGTCTTGGAGATTCGAAGGGTCTTGTGCGCGACCCGACCATAGAGGCGTAGGAGATCGTCCAGGTCGTCCGGTGGGAGGAAGTTCCAGTAGGCGACCGTTCCTCGCAACTCCTTCTGGTCTGGATGATCCTTGAGGATCCGAGCTTCGATTTCGGGATTCATCCGCCGATCGACGCGGCCGATGCGCTGCATCAGCCGGACGGGATTCCAGTGCAGATCGTAGTTGATCAGCCGAGTAGCGTCCTGAAGGTTGAGGCCTTCAGACAGCACGTCCGTAGCTACGAGCACTCTGATTTCCCGGTCGCCCTGCTCGGCGCTCGAGCTCTCGTTGTAGTAGGGCGCGAAGCGCTGGATAAGCTTGGAGCGATCCGTCTTCGTGCCGCTGTCGATTTGCTCGACGCCGGCAATCCCCGCTTCCCTGAGTTGCCCGGCAATATAGCGGGCGGTGTCGCTGAACTCGGAAAAGATCAGAACCTTGTGCTTCGAAAGAACCGCGTCCTTCGTAAGAAGCTGAATCAGCTTCTTCAGCTTGAGATCCTGCGACGGCTTGAATTTCTCCAGTTCAGTCAGGAAATCGGTGATCTGATCCAGATCCTGAAGGGTGTGGTCGAACAGTTTGCCGACCTCGAACTGATCGCGGTCGAGCTTCTCCCACTTCTCGAGAAGCTCGGGCGGAACAAGGTCCTCCTCGGCCTCATTGTCGAAAAGGTCTCTGTCGGGGTTATGGTCTAGAAGCTTCGCATGCTGGCGTTTCCAGCGATCAAGCCTGGCCTTTTCGTGATCCGTTTCGCAGTTCACCTCCATCCATGCGAGGAGTTTGATCAGAAGTCGCCAGCAGGATTGCTTGAATGCCTCTGCCGAACTCTCGAAGCGCTTCAGAAAGTTCGTCCTGATTAGGGCGACGACCTGCTTAAGGCGCCCTATCTCGAGAGCTGTCGCTATATCCTCGCTGTCACCCTTGTAGTAGGCGTACGGATTGTAGACGCCGAGAACGAAGAGCGGCTCGCTCTTGTGGAAGGCCTCCGCGACCATATCGAGCAATTTGCCATAGGTTTGCCGCACGGAGTATTCGGCAACTGTCGGCTCCCGAGGCTCAGGGAACATAACTTCGCCATCACCCTCGCGCTTCATGCTCTCCTTTACGTAGCTGCGGCTCCGCTGAACGACCAACGCATCGAAGAGCGGGTCGGCGGCCAAGCGAACAGAAGCGCCGAGGTCATCGAAGATGAGCTCGTCGTCATCCTTGGTGCCGTAGATCTCTTCTTCGATCTTCTTCTCTAGCTGTCGGACGTAGCCTGGCAGTGAATGAATCCCGAGAGTTCCTCCCGCAAAATGATCGGGCCGCTTCTGCGTGAAGAGCTCCACCATGTGCTGGAAGTCGGTGAGTCTATTGTTTATAGGGGTGGCGGTGAGCATGAACAGTTGCTTGCCAGCCGCTATGTCGAAGAGCCTCCAATAGCGCGACTTTCGATCGCTTATGTCTTCGCCGCGCGTGCCCGTATTGCGGAAGTGGTGTGCCTCGTCGACGATGATGACGTCGGCTTCCTCGGCGACTTGCTCCAATTCGTCAGTCACTTTTTCTCGCATCAAGTCGGTGTGACTGAAGATCTTGAGCCTGCTGTAACCTCGGAAGACATCAGGCAGCCGCTTGCCTAGCTCCCGCTCCCAGACCGGCACCTTCGCGGATTTGGGGACGAAGAGCGCGACGTTCTTCTTCTCATGCACCGCGAAGCGTTCGATCAGCATGAGTCCAATGAACGTCTTGCCGAGGCCGACGCCGTCGCAAAGGAAGGCGCCGCCGTATCGCTCTGCTCGCTTGAGCAGGCCGCCGTAGCCATCCTTCTGATAACGGGCCAAAACTGGAAAGATGCGGGAGCCGTTCTCCTCCCATTCCGTAGCGGTCTCCTCGTGCCCGGCGAAGTATTGCTGCAGCGATCGAGCATAAATTTCGAAGGGAGAGAACGGGCGTGTATGGCGCTCAACCGTTCTCAGGATTTCTGGGGTGACATCCTCGGCTTTGTCCCAATGCTCTTCGTACCATTCTTGGAGCACGGCCACCGGTGTGCCTGTGATCTGAACGTTCAGCTCAACGTTCTCTGTGAGGCCCGGCAACGTGAAGTTCGATGATCCGACCAAAGCAGATGACCCGACCACGTCGAGGCGCGCGTGGGTGATGTAAGCTTTCGCGTGGAACTTGTCCTTGCGGTAGACCCGGCACTCGATCTGTTTGGAACGAATGGCTTCGACTACTGCCTCAACCCCCGAAAGGAAGTGGTTCTTGCGCTTCTCGGCTTCTAGGCTTTGATCGAGTTTGCTCGTGACGGAAGTGAGGGCGCTTTCAAACGCCCTCCGCGTACGTTTGGATGCCTCGTCGCCGAAGAGGATCCGGATCTTGTCGACCTTCTGCCATTCGCCATCGAGCGCAAGGAGGGAGCCGATCTCGAAATAGCCCGCGGCTATGTCAATCTGTCTAGAAAGCCCGCACCAGTCGCGGAGATAGCGGAGTGCCTTCCAATCCTCTGCACTGTTATCGACGATGAACAGCTCGCTGCCGACTGTGTGGCTTGATCGTTTCGGCAACTTTTCCCTCTCTCCGTCTCATTGCAATGCCGCATTGGTCCCCACCAGCGGTAGCTGCGTTGTCCAGCATCGAACAGCTGATTGCAACGGCATCCGAAGTCGTTCGGGTCGTCAGAGGTTGCGCAGTTGAAGCTCGGATATAGTACGTCACTCAACGGGGCCGGCCGAGCCCGCGGTCGGTTATGCGCCATGCCGTGGTGTGATGGTCCTGTGAAGCCGGTGACCGCCGCTTTAGTGCAGGTCGAACCGCAGAGCGCCATGGGCTGCTCCGTGTAGAGGATCTAGGAGCGTCGCGTTGCAGATGTGCGAAGGCGCTGCGGCCTCGCATGGCGGCGTAGCCGCCGAACGGCCCCTCTGGCCGGGGAAGAGCGCACTTATACAAACTGCCGAGCAGTTTGTGTGCGCCCCCCGATCTAATTCGGGGGGGAAGGGGTGACAGGGTCATGAATCGCATGAACAATATGCGTCATGAACCTCTTCCACCTGCACGTTCAGGTCATTCAGCGAACCGACGGCCGTAGCGCCGTTGCGTGCGCTGCATATCGTGCAGGTGACACCCTCTACGACGAGCGTCTCGGGAAGGAGTTCGACTACAGTCGCAAGCAAGGGGTGGAGGAAAGATTCATCTTCGGTCCTGTCGGAATGCCAATCTGGCTGTCGGATCGAGGGAAGCTGTGGAACGCAGTTGAGGCCGCGGAGCGGATCAACGGCCAACCGGCGCGCGAGTTCGACGTCGCACTACCGATCGACTTGGTCCGCAAGAACCGCCGCGCCGCCATGCAGCTGGCCAGAGACTGGGCCCACGACATGTTCGTCGTGCGGGGGCTGATCGTTGATATCAGCTTCCACGACTTGGATGGGCACAATCCTCATTTCCACGTGATGGTGACCACCCGGCCGCTTCATCTTCATGCGTGTGAGTTCCAGGAAAGATCGCCCAAGGTCTTCGGCAAGAAGGACCGCGAGCTCAACGACCGCAGCTGGGTGCTCGTCTGGCGCCAGAAGTGGGCTGAATACGCAAACGCAGCCATGGCGTTGCACGGTATCGATGCTCGCATCGATCACCGGTCGCTGGCCGAGCAAGGCATCACCGATCGCGAGCCTGGCATCCACGTTGGCCCCGAGGCGAACGCCATGTGGGAAAAGCGCGGCATCGAAAGAGATCGGTGGACTCAGAATGCCACGATCTGGTGGTGCAACGAGCAGGCCTGGTTTGAGGAGAACGACCGTTACGTGGCGTTCCTCGACGCAGAAGCGGCAGAGGAGCGCCGGCTTGAGCGGGAGGCTCGGGAAATCGTCGCCCAGGCTGCGGAGTTCCGCGATCTCGCGGATCGACTGGAATCTGCGGCCTTGAATGCGCCCACCCGTGCGGAGAAGTGTCTGCGGCTTGCCAGAGCGCAGATGGATTCTGCGGCGAACAGGTCGCTGGCAATCGCCCAGAGATCCGAAAGGCTGGATGCCCTCGCATCGCGTCTTGATAGTGCAATGACCCTCGCTGTTGGCCGTGCCTCCACATCGCTGGACCGGGTCGGCCATCTCCTTCCCGCGGCGGCCAAGAAGCGGTGGTATCAGGAGTTCCATCGATCGGGCCTCATGACCCGCCGTCTGGAGGCGCATGGCCGAGCCATCTCGACTGCCATCGCCTTCGAAAAGAACGCCGTCATCCAAGCGGCTGAGCGTCATGCGGTGCTATCACACCGCCTCCATGCCGCCGCAACAGAGCGTCTCCGGTCGGCAGCGGGCGGGCTTGATGCGGCGACCGAGAGCCTCAGAGAGGCGGCCAGGTCCAGACTGGCCCGGGATCAGGAGCGGCTTGGAGCGACCCTCAGCAGGTTTGTGGACGCCTCGGCCCGAGACCGCGCGAACATGGACGCGAATGCGAGGCGCTTGGCAGAACTCGAGCAACGGTCGCGCACCGCTGTCCGCCTAGTGGCTCAGAACAGCGAAGCTGCGTTGCAGAAGCAGGCGCTAGCGCTCTCTCGCGCACATCCAGCGCCGGCACTGGTGGCGTGGCAGCGCGCCAAGAACGCGGCAGCCCACTTCAGGGCAACCATCACCTCTGCCGCACGAACTGCGACCACATCCGGGGCGTGGCTGGTGGACGCTGTCGCAAGCGGGCTTATCCGCCTGGGCCGGTGGGGCGAGGGTCTGTACGAGCGCGCCAAGGGCAACGACGTAAACGAGCGTGGTCTTGCTCCCGTCGGACCTTCTGCTCCGGCGCGCGAGCCCGACAGGCTGGTGGTGCCCGACCCGGACGAGAGCCTAAAGGCTGAGCGTCTCTACATGTTGCGCTGGCTCGCACGTATCGCGGAACAGGAATGGCTGCCGATCAGACGAGAGCGCGCCTTGGTGTCTCTCGAGGCAGCCCGCTTGCCCGAAGGGCTCCGCAAATGGGCCATCTTGAACGCCGATGATCCTGCAGTGGCAGAGCTCATTGAGAACGAGGAAGGCCGAAGAGAAGCAGAGCTGATCGTGCTTTTCGGCAATGCGAGGGAGCCGCTGGTCGAGCGGGACTCCGAAGGCAATTTCAAGGTCTTCGCCGATGGCTTTCCGCGTCACCTTCGCGAGCACGTCCCCGGCATGCTTCAACACCGTCGCGTCCTTCGCGGCTATGCGGAGGCGGCCGTGACGCGTTGGGCAGTGGATGAGACCGTGAGCGATGCGTTCGACGCCGCATGCCTTCGGGCGGACGTCGAACATGGGCCGGAGCAGATCCCCTCCCGGTCCGCGCTAGGCGATAAGCACGAGAGCGTGCCGACTTATCACAGTCAGGGGACGGGCAACGGCAAGGGCGGGTCGAACGAACGCTAGCTTGTGCAGGGGCAGTTGTCGGCTTTGCAGCGCATCCTCGTCTCCAGTGCCTCGACGTAGGTCATCGCACAGATCGGCTGGCTCATCACGGAGCGACGCAGCGAGCGTACCAAATGGAAAGCTGACAGCCGCTCACTTCGCGCAGCTGCAGTGCTCGCGTGCCGCCGGACCGGACCTGATCCGGCCGTCGGGGCTTCGACGAGAAGGAAGGGGAGTGAGGTCAGTGGCTGACGCCGAAAGGCGAAAATCCACTGATGCGCACAGGGGCCGGCAGCCTAGCCGTGCGCAGCATCGAAAGCTTCCCCATGAAATACAAGAACGCTGAATACCGCGCCTCGCTGGCGCGGGCGCAGAGGGCTGCGCTGAAGCTCGCCAGACTCGCCTGCTACGAGCATGTCGACGATCCAGCGCTGCTGCCACCTCCGCTGAGGGAAGGGCTCAACATTCCCACGCGCAAGCTCGTGCTCCTGCCATCCGCCGGCGACATCCCGCACGGGGTGACGGCGGCGGTGGCGGAGACCCGCACCGATCTGCTGATCGTTCGGGCGGGCACCACCATGGATGGCAGCGCCACCTTCTACTTCACGCTGCTGCGCTGTGCCGGTGGCACGGTCTTTCTGCACGGTCCACTGCGCCTGTGGGCGAGCCGCGAGCGCGAGTTGTACCTCGCGCCGGACCCTTACGGGGACGATCCGCAAGGTCAGTGCTTCACCCTTGTGCTGGGCATGCAGCCCGCCGAGCGCCCGTGGACCACCCCGCTCGAGCAGGGCTTTGGCCTCGGTCACGGCGATGCCCTGCTGCTGGCGGACTGACGCCAGCCTCGGCGCCGCCACGCGGCGCCGCTGACCTCAAGAGAATGAAGAGCTCGCCTGTGAGGCTGAGCAGAGAATGAAAACAGATGGAGCCGCCCCTCAGCCGCGTGCCGCTCCGCAATCGAAAGACCAACCATGAATATGATGTCGTTCAACCACGCCGCCACGAGCGAGGCCGTGCCGGTGACCACCCACCGGGTCGAGGCTCGGCTCGCTTCCGTTGCCGCCGCGATCGATCCGCACACCAGCACGGCAGCTCTCCCGCTGCCGGGAGGTCGCGTGATCCCGTCGGCGAACCTGATCCTGGCTGGCACCAATTGCGCCCGGCCGATGTGGTATTCCGAATGCACGGCCATGGTCGAGGCGTCCGGCTTCGATCTGGCGCTGATGCGCCTCGACCCCGACAGGGGCGCGAGCTTCGACTTCCTCGATCACCAGAGCCTGTTCTGGTGCATCCACCACATGGCCTGGCGTCGCCGCGGCGGCGATCTGTGGTTCATCCCGCAGGTGGGTTCCGGCCCCTACATCCGGGTCACCGCAGCCGGCCTGCGCTGTGAAACGACGCCGCCGTTCCACAGCGTGGCGGAGCGCCACGGCGGCCTCATCCGGGCGATCGACAGCGCGTCCTTTGAGGGGAGGATCTGATCATGCCGAAGACCTCCAGCACAGCGAAGAGCATCGCCAAGTCTGTCGCGGCGCCGACCAGCACGGCTACCACGGCCAAGCTCAAGAGCTTCCGCCAGACCGATGCGGATCATCCGGAGTTTTCGTTCACCCGCTACTGGTGGGAGGGCAGAGGTTTGCGCTCCGGCATCACTCCGTGGGTGCACAAGAAGATGCGTCCGGGCGATGATCCGCACTTCGGGTGGGCGGCCAAGATCGAAGTTCTTCTGCCGCCGACGGCACCGAGCGACTACATGGATGTCGAGTTCCTCCTGAAGCAGTTCGACAGCACCCTGCCGCCGTTCGAACGCCACGCGATGATCCAGGTGAAGATCGCTCTGCCCGCGGACGAACCATGGCATGCCGGCTACGAGAGGGTGCGCGGCTACGCGCGCGCTCACTTCGAACGCTTCCCGGTCATCCCGGTTGTGCATGTGCCGAGCACCGCCGGGCTCAACGGATATGGCAGTCACGTGCATTGCATCGTGCTCTCGCGTCCGCTGACCATCAATGGCCTGCAGGGCGCCTGCCATCATCTGTGTTCCGATCGGGGCTATGCCGATGCGGTGGCGGCGTGGCGGGCCTGGAACGCCGAGGGGATCGCGGCCTGAGCAACCGAGGATTCATGCTGCTGGCCTCGAAAGCAGCGGCATGACCCTTGGCTTTTTCGATACGATTGCACGCTGGTCAGAGGCCGGCTGCCGGCGCCGCACTAGCGCCATGAGGACGTGGGGATGCCATCGCTCAGACTTGAGGTGGGAAGATGAGAAGGAACATTCTCCACGCGATCGAGAAACGCGACGCGACGGCCTTCCTTGAGATCTTGGACGACGGCTTCAAGCAAGCAGCAAAGGCAGCCTCGGCTGAGAGTCATGCTCTCGGACTTGATGTAGCTGACGGACGTCGGGGCCATCCGCAAGCTCAACGGAGAGATAACGGCTCGCGAAGCGAGTAGGGCGGATTCGTGTCTTCCAACAGCTAAGCGCCCCACAGTGGCCGCTCCGCTCACGCTCTGGGCGCTCCAAACCTGCTATTCGCGTGGTGATCGCAGACCACATCCTTGGTAAGGCTGAGGTTGGAAGTTCGATCCTCCGCATCAGCATCATTCTTTCAAAGGCTTAGTACCCGTGGAGCGATACCTTTCACGGGCTGCCACCCACTGGGCCATCATCATTTTTTGAAAAACTGCGCATGTACCGTTCGTCTGGAGCTCGGTCTGCACATCGCCGCGCAGATCGCCGACGCGCGTGGCGGAGCGCTCACCGGACCTCAGACGAAGCCGAGACACGGGTGCTTTCATCATGCCGGGCGAGGAGGATTCCTCTAGCCGCAACATCTTGTTATCCCAAGTCGTCTTCGCCGGTCCGCCACCTAGATCTCGTCGAACACCGATCCCATGCGGGGGCTGAAGAGCCGTTCGTAGGTCCGCAACAGGAACCCGTCCGTCATCCCGGAGATGTGGTCGCAGATCACCCGCATCCCGTCGTCCGCCGCCGCGTAGCGGGCTCGGGTGCTTTGCGGCAGCAGCGACTTCGGATCGTTCGCCAGCGCCTCAAAGACCGCGACGACCATGTTCTGGCCCTTGAACTCAAGGTGCTGGACGGACGCGTTCCGGATGACCTTCTCCATCACAGCGCCCTTCAGGGCCTTGAGGAAGGTCGCCTGCGGTCGCGGCAGCGTCGCCCGGTAGCGCATGAGTCCGGTTTCGAAGGCGTCGATCGTATCGACCTGCACCGAGGTGATGAGGTGGCCGACCATGCGGCTGATGGTGCGCTTGCGAGTGCTCTGGTCGCGCGTGAGTGCTTCGACGAAGCCGGCGTGTATGTCGTTGCCAAAGTCCTCCGGCGCACGCTGCTTCAGATATGCCAGAAAGCTAGCGGAGTCGGCCTCGGGAATCATCTCGGCGACATCCCTCGCGTCCATCAGCCCCATCGCGAGGGCGTCCTCCAGATCGTGCACCCCGAACGTGATGTCGTCGGCTAGATCCATGATGCTGCAGTCGAACGTCTTGTGCAGGGTCTTGCCGTGATCGCCGTCGACGGGCTGCCACGACGTAAACAGGTCGCGGTCGGCCTGCACGACGGGATCCAGTAGCCAGTCTACCACATCGTTTTCGGTGTCGAGATAGCACTTGGGCGGCCGACACGCCTTACGGTCAATGAGCCGGACGACCGACGCGTCCGAGATCAAGGCCGGCTGCAGCCTCTCCGCGCTGCTGCGTACCGAGCTCAGTGGCGCCGGATATTTCAGAACGCCGAGCAGAGAGCGTCGCGAGAGATTTGCGCCGTTGCTTTCGGAGAAGCTTTCCAGCTTGCTCAAGATGCGCAGGGTTTGCCCGTTACCCTCGAAGCCGCCGTCTGCGCGCATGGCGTAGTTGAGCGCGACTTCACCGCCGTGGCCGAACGGCGGATGCCCGAGGTCGTGCGTCGCGCCTATCGCCTGGATCATGGTGAGGTCGGGAATCCACGGCGCGCATGCGTGGCTGGCGAAGTCTTTGGCGAGCTGGCGTGAAAGGCCGCCGGCGACCTGTGCGACCTCGATCGAGTGGGTGAGCCGGTTGCGGTAGAAGTCGCTGTCGCCCAGATTCAGAATCTGGGTCTTGCCCTGGAGCCGGCGGAAAGAGGCCGAGTGGATGATCCGGGCGTAGTCAGTCGCTGCAGCGTCGCGCGCGTCGGCGCTGCCGGGCGTCCAGTTCTCGCGTCGTTCGGCCCAGACATCGGCACTCGCGTCGTTGATCATCGTGTTCTACCATCCCGTTCCGCCGCCACACGGGCCTGCGCGTTCCGACTTCGTGAGCACACGGGAGCGTTCGGCACAAGTCCGCGTCGGCCAGCCCGGGAGTCCATCTATTCGGCCTCGGATCGTCGTCCGCCACCAGTGACGCATCCATCTTCCATGGGGGTATTATGCAGATCGACTTTTTGGATGCGAAAGATGTGGATTCCCGGCTGCGCGATCTAATCGCGGAGCATGAGGAATTCCATTGGGCGATCGCCTGGGGAAGCATGACCGATGTCGCGAGGGAACTTCTGCGATATTCCGTGAAATTCCGGAACGTGACCTTCGGCGTGGCCTTCAGCCAGACCGATCCCGATCTGGTTGATGCGTTGATAGGCGTCCGCAACGCGTCCGTGGCAATTCGCTTCCCCGGGGGTACGTACCATCCCAAGGTGTATGGCTTCCGGTCAGGCGGGAGGGCGGCGGCCATCGTTGGAAGTGCGAACTTCACCTTCGGCGGTCTGGGGCGGAACCTGGAGGCGGCCGTTGCCCTGACCGGGGACGCGGGGGCCCCGTTCTTCCAAGACCTTTTCGCGTTCACGAGCGAAAGCGCGGGATACGGCCAGGCGGTGACTCCGGAGTTCGCGGCCGCCTATCGTGCGAGTTGCCGGCGCGCCGCACGAATGCCGAGGCCGCCCCGGGATCCGCTCGATGGATTGGAGCGAATCAAGCCAGCCGGCTTCTCCTCGCCGCTGATTTCCATGGGCTGGGACGCCTACGTCGCGGAGGTTCGGGCCTCGGCGCACCACGACATTGACGGCAGCCTCGACCTCCTGCGCATAGCGCAGGAATGGTTTGCGTCGGTGCCGTCCTTTGGCCGGCTCACCCCGGCGCAGCGGAAGGCGATTGCCGGGATCATCGGCGAGAACCAGAAGACAGATGCCGACCTCGACCGGGATTGGGGATGGTTCGGCTCGATGCGGGGCATGGGCGATTTCGCCAACCGCATCGACGAGAATGACCGCTATCTGGCCCAAGCTCTGGACTCCATACCCCAGAAGGGCGATGTCACGAGGAAGCACTACGAGAGGTTCGTCACTCTTTTCAGGAAGGCGTTCCGAAATTCCTCCCGGATGGGGGGCGTTCCCACGGCCAGCCGCCTTCTCGCGATGAAGCGTCCAGACACCTTCATCTGCATATGCAGGCCGAACATCGCGGAAGCGTCGCGGCGGATGGCCTTTTCCCGCACGACGCTCGAACTCGACGATTATTGGGACAAGGTGATCGAGGTTCTCCGGCTCTCTGACTGGTATCACGCTCGCAAGCCGGACGGGGCCGATGGAGAGATCTGGGAGAACCGCGCAGCGATGCTCGACGCGATCCTCTACCGGCCGGACTGAGCGCCCGGGCCTCTGCTCCGGTGACGCGCCGGCTCTCAGTGCCAGTCGCATGTGCCACGGAGGCGCTCGATCCGAAGCCGTCTGCGCGCTGGAGTAGCGGGGCCGTGGCGTTGCAGGCGCTCCGTTGACCCAGAGCCCACAGGCATAGTCGTCGTGATCATCGCTCCCGGGTGGCGTCGTTCGACGGAGGCCGTCGCGAGGCCCCTCGCGGGCCGCGGCGCGGCGGCGTCCGCCCCTGTTTCGAAAGGAGACTGGCGAGCCGCCGGCTGCTGCTGAAGATCTCGCGGGTGAGCGCGACTATCTCCGAGTTGTGCTCGTCCCGTCCGGCAGTGGCGGGATTCCCTTCCAGCCACTCCTGCATCCGGCGTTCCAAGTCGTCCGTCAGGCCGACCAGACGGCCGACGACCTTGCTGTAGTGCGGCTGCGTGATGCCGCATGCCGACGCCACGGCCGCCTGGGTCTGGCCGAGACTGAGCCGCCGCTTCTCTACGAGTTCGAGGAGGTCGGCCATTGTCCAGTCGAGGAATGCATAATATGGAGCATATATGCATGTACTATTGCAGTCAACGCAACAAGTCTTCGCCCTCCGCGGCGAGGAGATCCTGTCTTGCGACCTTCCGGCCGCGCATGCTCGACTATTGCGAAGCGGGATCCGTTGGGGGGCCGCCGAGGTGCCGATGACGCCGGCCTATTGGGCGGCGCAGTGCTGGATGTGGGAGCTGGAGGAGCCAAATCACTTCAGGCTCGGCAGATCTCTCGCCGAGGAGGTCCTTGCATGCATATTGGGGGGGCATGGCATCCCGGCCGAGGTCGGGCTGGCCGCGTACCGTCGGGTCCGGCCGGTGCTCCACGAGGATCGCGCCAAGATGGCCGACGAGGCTGCCCTCCGTCAGCTGTTGGGCTCTCCGCTCGAGGTGGGACATCGAACGGTGCGCTACCGCTTCGCTAATCAAAAAGCGTCCTACATCGCCGGCGCGTTTCGCGAACTCGAGGCGATCGATGAGAGCCTCCCTGACCGCGAACTTCGGGACCGGCTGACCGAGCTGCGGGGGTTTGGTCCGAAGACTGCCTCGTGGATCGTGCGGAACTGGCGCGCGAGCGACGAGGTGGCGATCCTGGACATCCACATCCTGCGGGCCGGACAGCAGCTCGGCATCTTCAAGGAGGAATGGCGGGTTGAACGCCACTACCGCCTGCTCGAGGGCGCCTATCTCGATTTCGCCACCGATCTCGGCGTCCGGGCCTCGATCCTCGACTCGGTCATGTGGATGACGGTGCGGCAGCTTCCGCGGATCCTGCCGACTAAGGCTCAGAAGCGGCTAGCGGCGAGGCCCACGAGCCAGTTAGATCTATTCGCGCACGCCGGGTGAGAGATCCGGCGCTGGCGATTGCCGCCCGATGCGCCATGGCGGTAATGGTGGGGGTTGACCGGCCGGCAGCCGGTCCTTCATGCTTCCGCGACGTTAGCGGGGGAAACTCATGTCCGGAAGTGGCGGCAATCGCGACGACTATACTCCATCGGTGCCGATCGGCTCGGCAAGGGCGGGCGGCGGAAGCGGCGGTGGTGGGGGTGGGGGGGAAGACCCCTGCGCGATATCTCAGGACGCGCCAATCAACAGTCCGAACCCCGCCGTTATCGGCGGGCTCTCCGTCGGTGATGTCCTCGATGTCGTGCTCGGTGGCGCCGCGCCGCGGCAGATCCTCGAGGTGCGCACACCCGCGGGCGTGGTCGCTGGGTCGCTGACGCACCGCGGGCATCTCGAGATCGTGCGCTGCATCGGCTCTGGGAACGTCTACCAGGCCGAGGTCATCCAGAAGTCGGGCGGCGCGGTGGTGGTCCGGATCGAGCGCGTATGACCACCGTGGTCGGCGGTGTGTACGCCGAGCGGTGCCTCGAACCTTTCTGGGACGACATCTATGGTTCGGCAGGCCGCGCGGCAGCGGCGATGAGCGGCGGCGTCCCCGGCGTGCGCCTGGTGACCTACAAGGCCGCGGATCTCGTAGACGGTCTCGAGAATTTGGCCACGGTCTATGGCCTTGAGGTGGACGGCGTTGACGTGACGGGCGGGGTGACGTTCGACTACATGCACTCGCTCGCGGATCCGCGCATCACGCCCCGTCCGGACGCGCTCCATCCGCAGCATGCCCCCTTGGAGGTGACCGACGACGTGGTGCTGCGGTTCGGCATGCTCGAAGGGACGGCGAAGGTCGTTGCGAGACGCGCGGTCTACGATCCTCAGTCGGCCTTCGACCCCCGTCCCTTCGGCGAGAACGGCTCGAAGGCGGCCGAGCTGGCGCTCATACTCAACCGGCTCGAAGGTCGGCGCCTGACTGGCGAGACAGGACCCGAGCGGATGATTGAGAAGCTGATGGACTCGCAGGGTGCGGGCGTTGTGGTCCTCAAACTTGGCGGACACGGCGCGCTGGTCGCCTGCGGCGAGGATATGGTGACCGTGCCCGCCTACCAGAGCGAGACCGTCTGGAAGGTCGGCTCGGGCGACGTGTTCTCAGCGGCGTTCACCCAGTTCTGGGCCGTCGACGGCCGGACCCCCGGAGAGGCCGCCGATTTGGCATCGCGCGCCGTATCGCGGTATGCCGAGACGAGGACCCTGCCGATCCCCTCGGCCGAGGAGCTCCTGCGTCTGGACGCGACAGCCGTGGTTCCTGGCAAGGGCAGCATCTATATCGCCGCGCCGTTCTTCAACCTTGCCGAGCTCTGGATGGTCGAGGAGATCCGCAGCCGTCTGCTCGAGATGGGTGTTGAGGTGTTCTCGCCTCTTCACGACGTGGGGCGCGGGCCCGCAAGCGAGGTAGCGGCGAAGGATCTGGAAGGGTTGGGCCGCTGTCGTGCGGTGCTCGCCGTGCTCAACGGCGGAGACGCCGGCACAATCTTCGAGGTCGGCTACGCCGTCGCCAAGGGCATCCCCGTCGTGGCGCTGGCCCAGAACGTCCGGCCGGAGGATCTGAAGATGCCCGAGGGAGCGGGATGCCGCATCGCGGACGACCTGGTGAGTGCGATATACCACGTCGTATGGTCGCTCAAATGAGGGCGCTGCTGCTTTCGGGCGGCATGGACTCGATCGCTCTGGCCTACTGGAAGCGGCCGGACGTCGCATTCACGGTCGACTACGGGCAGGCCGCCGCGCGGGCCGAGGTCGCGGCCTCGTCGCAGGTCTGCCGCGAGCTCGGCATCCGGCACGAGGTGGTCCGTGCCGACTGCGCATCTCTGGGATCGGGCGACATGGCGGGCGGGGAAGCGCTCGGGGTGGCGCCGGTCCCCGAGTGGTGGCCGTACCGGAATCAACTGCTCGTCACCCTCGCCGGTATGCGCGCGGTCGCGCTCGGCGTCACGACGGTGATGCTGGGATCGGTTGCGTCGGACGGAAGTCACGCCGACGGCAGGCGCGACTTCTATGAGGCCATCGATCGGCTGATGAGGCTGCAGGAGGGCGGGATCGCCGTCGAGGCGCCGGCCCTGGGCATGACGACCGCGGAGCTCGTCCGCGAGTCCGGAGTGCCTCGATCGCTTCTCGCTTGGGCACACTCCTGCCATGTGGGGCCGCTCGCCTGTGGGGGCTGCCGCGGCTGCGTGAAGCACTACGAGGTGACCGGGGCGTTGTATGGCGCCGCCTACTGACCGGGAGCCCGCCCCCAGGCAGGTGGCGCTCCCGCTGCCGCGTTGGCGGTCACCATGGCCCGCAGTCACCGACTGGCCGGATCACGTGAGGATGCCGGGCGGCGGGTTCATGGCCGCCCTCAACGCGCGGACGTCGCGCCCGGGCGGCAAGCTGGACGCGGACGATCTGGCGGCATTGCTGCGCCACTCGACGTTCCTGCGCCACCGCGGGCAGGACGGGCGCTTCGGGACATGGGAGAGCAGGTCGGCGCCTTCGGCTGGCGGCCTACATGGCATCCACATCCTCTGCCTCCCATTGGACGGAGGCCAAGCGGCGGGAGTCTACGACGACGTGGACCATGAGCTGCGTGCACACGGGCCGCTTTCCGGTGCCCGCGAGCTGAATAGGCTTAGCGCGCGCGAGATCGCCGGAGCGAATGCCGGCACCACCCTTCAGTTCTTCGCCGATGTGGCCCGGTACCACGCCTGCTACGAGTCAGCCGATACGCTGGTGTGGCGCGATGCCGGCGCACTGTCTACAGTCGTCGCGCTGATTGCGGCGGCTCTGGACCTGGTCGCAATTCCCCTTGGCAGGCACGGACGGACAATCGTCGAAGCAGCGAACCTAGGCGACAGGTTCGTCGCCGTCGGAGGAGTGCACGTCGGGAGCAGGGCGGCGCGCACTCCTTAGCGGTTTGCAGCCAGCTGGATCGACGTCCACCTTTGTCGATGCGCCTGCGCTGCGTTCGGCGACCCGGGGGCACAACAACCCACCTCCGCAGGCCACCACGACCGGGCATGAAGGCCCAGTACTCGGCCTCGCGCCCGTGGACGGAGGCGCAGGACCCCCCGCTCCTTTGGCGTCGTGCCGCCAAGCGACACGGAAGCGCGGGGCGACGCGTCCGGCCAACCCGGCGCAACGTCTAGTCGGTCAATCCCTCGTGGGCCTGCCTCGCTGCCTGCGCGGCGGGTCGCTGGGTTGCGCATCTCCTGCGCGACTCTTGCGAGGAAGTCGGGAATGGCGATGCCGAGGAGGCCGGTCATCTTGGCCAGCGTCTTGAGGGTGAGGTTTTCCTTACGAGCCTCCACCCTGCTCATGTACTGGTAGCGGACGTCTATCGCACGCGAGAACTCTGCCTGCGTCGCGACGTCTGCGTTCACGCGCGCGTGGGTGATGGCGCGGCCCATCGCCTGCTTGCGCGACCTCGTCGGATTCCTGGCGGCTGCGGGCGTGCATGGGCACACTGAAACCTGCCTCTGCGGCATGTCGGCGCGCGCTTTCAGGGCTTGGTGGCGTGCTTGGGCTGCGGCCCGCGGGTGGCGAGGGCGACAAAGCGGCGCGGTAGCTGCCAACAGAGCTTTCTGCACGTGCCCGGTGCGTGTAACCGTCGGTAGTTGTACGTCCGCTATGCCGCGAACCTACTAGTGATCCGCCGTTCCGCAAGCAGCCCATTTCTAGCCGTTTGTTGGCTGAAGAATGAGGCGCTATCTGCTGAGGCTCGGACATTCTATGGGTGCTTTGATCCGTCCTTCTTCTTCCGGGGAGCGCCCCTTCTAGCCCCAAACTTCTGGCGGTCGGCTGGTCTGAGGTTCAACGGAAACGGCTGTATCTGCTCGGTCAATACAGACACTAACTGGAGCGCCCTCAGCTTCTCCTCCAGCGCCGCTTCCTCATCATAGATGCGCTTAGTGGTGTTCTCTCCTTCATGTCCCAGGATGTCGATTCGAACTGAGTCGGGCACTTTCCCTTGCATCAAGCTGCTCGCCACGCCGCGAAACGAGTGCACGTCCTTGTCCTTCATCACCCCGCGCACTCGATGTCGCCACGTGGTACCATTGGGAAAACCCCAAGCGCGCCAACGCGTGAACACCGATTTGTAGAAGGTCGATGCAAACGACTTGCTTCTCGGCGAATGCATCTCCGGGAAAAGAAGAGCATGCCCAAGGCCACGCATCGCTGTTACATACTCAATGAACCCTAGGCGAATAAGTTCAGGATGAATTGGGAGTTTCCGGATTGACTGCGCGTTTTTCAATTCTCGCAGGTCGTTATAGTCGACCCGAAAGTACGGGATTTCATCTTTCTCATGCACTTCGTGCAAATGGAGCGCGGCAAGCTCTGAGCTTCGTCCACCGTAGAGCACGTACATGAGAGGGAGCCAGTACCACGCATCGTGGTAGAGCTCAGGGCCCTCCATGAAGCGGTCATCGAGTCCGGCGCAGCCATGCCAGACGGGTGCCTGAAGAAGCCGTGCGATCTCCTCGCGGTTCCAATTCGACCGGGCGTCTCTCGCACGCTGCTTCTTAGTCTGGGCCTTTTCACCAATCTTGGTCCGCTTGGTCTTGAACCGGAGCGGTGCTGCTGGCCGGTGGCCGTCTGCCGCCCCTTCGTTGTCGGCGTAGTCAAGCACGACGCTGATCCACGTGATGTGCTTGTCCATGGTCTTGGTGCTGAAGCCCAGTCGGGCGGACTCACCACCGGCTGCGAGCTTCTCTCCGTATTCCACGCTGGCCGACAGTCCCCGTTCCTTCTCGGCGGTAGTCTTGCCCCACCTGTTCGGGAGCTTCTTGCACAGCTCGTAAAATGCGGTGACGTGATCCTGATTGAGATCATCGATCGCGAAGTTCTCACCACACGCGAAGTCGAAGAGCCTGATTGCTGCGCGAACCTGCTCGATCGTATCCGGCGACCACGCGGCGGCTTCCTGGTGCGCCCTGATGCAGTTTTCGGCAGCGACTTTTAGCAGCATCTTCGGACGAGCGCCTTGCCGACGCTCTGGTTTCGCAGGTTCAGCACCGGCTGTCGGAGCGGTGAAGAGCTGAAGTGGAACAACATCGATCGCCGCCTCTGCCTCACGTTTCGAAGTGAGTGGGCGCGACGGTTGGGCTGCCTCAAGGTCTGCACTCTCGCCGAAAGCAAGTGGTTGCTGAGCCAGAGCCTGATCTGCCCACGATGCAAATTCACCGCGGTGCGCGCCCAACTGTTTCGAGGTATGGCGGCAGGCCTCTTCTTTGCCGGCAATAATCGCTCGCTCAACCGCCGCGCAGTTGTCTGCGGTGGGGGAGATACCGTGGTGGTGCGCGTAACGCTTGATCTCGTCTCTCGAGGTGAAGGGTTGGTTTGCAAAGTGTGGAGGGAGTTCGGGCGAGCGAGCAAGCTCGTCACGCTGGTAGGCGCCCAATCCAAGGGCGCAAGTCTGAGCTTCTTCGTGCCTGGCGCCGTCGAAGACGAGGTAATTCTCGGCATATGCCAGAGCTTCCGCGCTGTTGGTGCTGGGAAGGTCGCCTCTGACAGTCTGGTGGAACTCGATGCGCTCGAGCTGTCGGCACATGGCGTCCTTGAAAATGTTCTTTAAGGCTGTCGGATCTATCGACGACCAGCGTTCACCATATGCCATGCGCAGCTTCTCGACCTCGGCAGCCAAACAGGCTGCTCGTAGCCGCGCTTCGTGAAAAATTCCTGTGCGCAGGGACAAGGCGAGGGCGATCGAGCGCCCACCCAGCGAGACCTTACGCCGCCACCAATAGATGCTGCCCCTGAGTGCAAGGTTGGGGATTCCCATCCGCAAACGCCCTCGTGTGCACAGCGATGGGTACAATCTGGGGTACAGATTCTACCCTCGCTCGGTTGAACGAAGCGTTTTCAGGTACTTAGAAGTAATTGGTCGGGGAGAGAGGATTCGAACCTCCGGCCCCTGCCTCCCGAAGACAGTGCTCTACCAGGCTGAGCTACTCCCCGACCGGACCCGGAAGCGCCCGGAAGAACCGGGGCTGGGGTGAGGCAGAGGCGGCCCTATAGGGTTGGGTTTGCGGGCTGGCAAGCGGCCTTTTGCAACGCATGTGCATGCGGAGCGAAAGCGGGCGGCAAGGGCGTGCTTCCAACATGCATCGATCATGCATCGAGCAGGCATCGCAGGTGTTCAGGCTACCGGTGCAACAGTTTGGAAGCAGCGCGCATTGCCGGTGCAAGAAAGGCGCAACCTGCTTGGGCCAGCAGCAGATCCGGCATGCAAGTAGGGCGCAAATGCGACCCCTTCGCGCGGCTCATTTCGCAGCTTATCCACAGCGAGCGCACAGGTTGTTGACCGGAAGTGGACAGGCAAGTGCTCCGCCCCGCGCCGAGCGCGTCCACGACTGAGCTTTCCACGCAGCGCAAATCCTCTCTAGATGGCACAATGTCCCAGCACCTTGACCCTGTCTTGCCTACCGTTTGCCAGAACAACCATCCGGAGATGCACTATCTCCACCTGATGCGGAAGATCTGGACGGAAGGGGATGAGCGCATCGACCGCACGGGGGTCGGGACGCGAGCGATCTTCGGGGCACAGTTGCGGTTCAGCCTGGCGGACGATCGGGTGCCGCTGCTCACGACCAAGCGCGTGTTCTGGAAAGCGGCGGCGCGGGAGATGCTGTGGTTCCTGTCTGGCGAGACCAATATTCGGCCGCTCCTCCAGCAAGGGGTGACGATCTGGAGCGATTGGCCGCTCGCCCGGTTCCGTAAGGAAACAGGCGAGGAGATCGCGCAGGAAGAGTTCGAGCGGCGGATTGTAGAGGATGAAGAGTTCGCCGCGCGCTGGGGCGACCTCGGGCCCGTGTATGGCAAGCAGTGGGTCGACTGGCCGACTTACAAGCCGGCGGGAGAAGGGCTTTATCGCGCCGGACCCGGCATCAATCAGGTCGCGCTGCTGATCGATGGATTGAAGCGCGATCCGGGCGGGCGACGGCACATCATCGAAGGGTGGAACGTCGCCGAGCTGGACCAGATGGCCCTGCCGCCGTGCCACAAGACCTATCAGTTCCATGTTTCCGGCCATGAAGATGGGAAAGGCAGGCTCAGCTGTGTGCTCTATCAGCGGAGCTGCGACGTGGCGCTGGGCCTGCCGTTCAACCTGTTCGGCGCGGCGATGCTGACCCGCATGGTCGCGGCGCAGACCGGCTACGAACCGGGCGAGCTGATCTGGATGGGCGGCGATACGCACCTTTACCTGAACCATGCCGAGCTCGTGGAGGAACAACTCTCGCGGGAACCGGCGGGCGAGCCGAAACTTGCTCTATTGCGGACTCCTGAAACTATCTTCGACTATCGCATCGAAGATTTCTCAGTGTCCGACTACGCGCCGCAGGGCGTGATCCGGGCCCCGGTCGCGGTCTGAGCCCGGCCGTCCCGGCGCAAGCACAAGGCCGCGCGACACAAGCGTGGCGAGGGCTGGGGAGTAAGGCATGGGCAGTGAGGACGCGAAGGCCGGGGAGAACCGCCCGCGCCTCGCCCTGCATGTGCCGGAACCGCGATTCCGCCCGGGCGACAAGGTTGATTTCTCACACCTCCAGGTGCCGGCAGCAGGTGCTCAGCCGCGGCCGGACGAGGCTTGCGACGCGGCGGAAACCTGGCCGCTGTGCACGGACCTCATCCGCGTGCTGGGCGCGGATGACCGCGCTCATGGACCGTGGAACCCGCATCTTTCGCCAGACACGCTGCGGCAGATCCTGCACGAGATGGCGCTGGTGCGCGCCTTCGATGGGAGAATGTATCGCCTGCAAAGGCAGGGAAAGACGAGCTTCTATCTCAAGTGTACCGGGGAGGAAGCGACTTCGGTCGCGGCGACGCATGGGCTCGACTTCGAGGACATGATCTTCCCCTCCTACCGCCAGCAGGGCTGCCTGATCGCGCGCGGCTATCCGCTGGTCGAGATGATCAACCAGATTTTCTCCAACCGCGCGGACAAGCTGAAGGGGCGGCAATTGCCGATCCTCTATTCCGCGCGGTCGGTGAATTTCTTCACCATCTCCGGCAATCTGGCGACGCAACTGCCGCAGGCCACGGGCTTTGCGATGGCGAGCGCCATCAGGGGCGACAGCAAGATCGCGGCCGCGTGGGTCGGGGAGGGCTCGACGGCGGAGGGGGACTTCCATTCCGCGCTGACATTCGCCGCCGTCTACAACGCGCCGGCGATCTTCAACGTGGTCAACAATCAGTGGGCGATCAGCAGCTTTTCCGGCTTTGCAGGCGCGGAGCGGACGACCTTCGCCGCCCGCGCCATCGGCTATGGCGTTGCGGGGCTGAGGGTGGACGGCAACGATCCGCTCGCCGTCTATGCCGCGGAACGCTGGGCGGCGGATCGGGCGCGCCTCAACAAGGGTCCGACGCTGATCGAGTTCTTCACCTATCGCGCAGAGGGCCACTCCACCTCGGACGATCCCACCGTCTATCGCAGCGCGGAGGAGCGGGAGGAATGGCCGCTGGGCGACCCCGTGGCCCGGCTGAAGGCGCACCTGATCGCGCTTGGCGAGTGGTCGGACGCAGCCCACGAAACGATGGACCGGGAGCTGGACGAGCAGGTCCGCGCCGCCACTCGCGAGGCCGAGGGGAACGGCATTCTCGGCCACGGCCTGCACCACCCGTTCCACACGATGTTTGAGGACGTGTTCGAAACGCTGCCCTGGCACCTGGAAGAACAGAGCCGCCAGGCGATCCGCGAAAGGCAGATCAAATGGCCCGAGTGAATGAGGTGGACCGCCGCACCCTGCTGCTGGGAGCGCTCGCCGGAGGGTGCCTTCTGGCGCTGTCCGGCTGCGCCAGCATGCCCAACGCGCCGGCTACGCAGTCGGCGTTGGCGCGTGAGGTCGTGACGTTGCCGGGGTCCGAGACCACGGGCACCGTCCAGGCGGTCGTCTGGACCCCGCTCAATCCGCGGGGCGTCGCACTGCTCTCCGCGGATGGGGAGGCCCGACCCGAGGGTTACCAGCCTCTTGTTGAGCGGCTGGGTGGAATGGGCCTTGCAGTCATCGCGCCCTATGGCGGCACCGCCACCAGGTCCCCTTCTGCTCAGGATATCACTCAGCGGGGCGTGGCGGAGCTTGGCGCGGCGGCTCTTTACGCGAATGATCGCTTCGCGGGTCTTCCGGTGCTGGCGGTGGGGCACGGGCGCGGAAGCCTGTCCGCCATGGCGCTGGGCGGCGCGCTGGCGGAGGAGGGCACCTTTACCGAGCCCACGCCGCGTGGGGTGATCGCTTTCTCCGCGCCAGCGGGAACGGAGCGCCTTGCCGGGCCGGATGCTGTCTCCGCGCTGGGCGTGCCGGTGCTGCTGCTGACGGGCAGCAACGATCCGCTGCCTGTGGAGCGCCTTCTGGATGCCGGCCCTCGCGATGCCGATGCCTATGCGCTGGTGCTCGCAGGTGGCGGGCGCGACCTGGTCGACGATGCCGCGCTCGTGGAGCGCGCCTGGCCTGTGGTGGACCTGTTCGTCCAGGCCTATCTGTTCGACATCTTCACCGCGGGGGACGTGCTGGAGGACTGGCCCGCGACCGGCGAGGACCGCTTCATGGCCCGGCGGGGCAGCCAGTGAGCACCGCGCCTGTCCAGGAAGTGCAGCGAGAGCCAGAGGCACCCGTACGCGATCTGAGCATGATCGAGGCGATCAATGACGCTCTCGACGTGATGCTGGAGCGCGACCCGGACGTGATCCTGCTGGGCGAGGATATCGGCTATTTCGGCGGGGTGTTCCGCTGCACGGCGGGCCTGCAGGAGAAGTACGGCAAGACGCGTGTGTTCGACACGCCCATCAGCGAGGGCGGCATCATCGGCGTTGCGGTGGGGATGGGCGCCTATGGGTTGCGGCCGGTGCCGGAGATCCAGTTCGCGGATTACATCTATCCCGGCCTCGACCAGTTGATCAGCGAGGCGGCGCGGCTGCGGTATCGCTCGGCTGCGGAGTTCATCGCGCCGCTGACCGTGAGGAGCCCGTTCGGCGGCGGCATTTTCGGGGGGCAGACGCACAGCCAGAGCCCGGAGGCCTTGTTCACCCACGTGTCCGGCCTGAAGACGGTGGTGCCGAGCACGCCCTATGACGCGAAGGGCCTGCTGATCGCGGCGATCGAGGACAACGACCCGGTGCTCTTCTTCGAGCCCAAGCGGATCTATAATGGCCCGTTCGACGGCTATTACGACCGGCCGGCCAAGAACTGGAAGGGGCACCGCGATGCGCGCGTTCCGGAAGGATATTACAGCATCCCGCTCGGCGCAGCGCGCGTGGCGCGACAGGGGGAAGCGATGACGGTGCTCGCCTACGGAACCATGGTGCATGTCGCGGAAGGCGTGGCGCGGGAGAAGGGGATCGATGCCGAGATCATCGACCTGCGAACGCTGGTGCCGCTCGACATCGAGGCTGTGGAAAAGTCTGTCGAGAAGACGGGGAAATGCCTGATCGTGCATGAGGCGACGCGCACCTCCGGCTTCGGGGCGGAGCTGTCCGCGCTGGTGACGGAGCGCTGCTTCTATCACCTGGAGGCGCCGGTGGAGCGCGTCACCGGCTTCGACACGCCTTACCCTCACAGCTTGGAATGGGCCTATTTCCCCGGCCCCATCCGCGTGGGCGAGGCGATGGAAAAGCTGCTGTCGGAGTAGCGAGAGAATGGCGCGCTTCACCTTCAACCTGCCCGATATCGGCGAAGGCATCGCGGAGGCGGAGATCGTCGCCTGGCATGTGGCCGTGGGCGATGAGGTGGCCGAGGATGGCCGTCTTGCCGACCTGATGACCGACAAGGCGACGGTGGAGATGGAGAGCCCCGTCGCCGGCCGCGTGGTGGCGATCGCCGGCGAGGTGGGGGACGTAATCGCGATCGGCTCCCCCCTCGTGGTGCTGGAGACTGCGGGCGAGGGGGAGGGCACGCCTGCTCCCGCGCCGAAAGCCGACCTGGTTGAGGAGCGGATCGAGGTGGAGACGCCCGGTGCCTCCGCGGTTGAGGATGCAGTTGCGGGGCGAGGCGATGAGGCGCTTCCCTCAAGCGTCTCGCCCGGAGCGGGCGCGGCGGGACGTGGAGATCAACGCGGCGAGGAACACGCGCGGGCCGCCAAGGTTCTTGCCAGCCCGGCTGTCCGAAAGCGGGCGAAGGATCTCGGTATCGACCTTGCTGATCTCCGCCCTGCCGAGGACGGGCGCATCCGTCATGCCGACCTCGACGCCTTCCTCACCTATTCGCAAGGCTCCGGCTACGCGACAGCCGGCCATGCTCGGCCCGATGAGACGATCCGTGTCATCGGGCTGCGCCGGCGGATCGCGGAGAACATGGCGGCCTCCAAGCGCCACATCCCGCACTTCACCTATGTGGAGGAATGCGACGTCACGGAACTGGAGCGGCTTCGGGCGCAGCTGAACGCCGGCAGGGGTGAGCGACCTAAGCTGACCCTCCTGCCGCTGCTGATCGCCGCGATCTGCCGCGCATTGCCGCGCTATCCGATGCTCAACGCCCGCTATGATGACGAGGCGAATGTCGTCACTCGGCGTGGCGCGGTGCATCTCGGTATGGCGACAATGACCGATGCCGGCCTGATGGTGCCGGTGATCCGCGACGCGCAGGCGAAGAACCTGTGGCAGCTTGGGGCCGAGATTCTCCGGCTCTCTCAGGCGGCGCGGGATGGCACCGCCCGATCGGAGGAGCTGTCCGGCTCCACCTTCACCCTGTCGTCACTTGGTCCGCTGGGGGGGATTGCTTCGACGCCTGTCATCAACCGGCCTGAGGTGGCGGTTCTGGCGCCCAACCGCATCGTGGAGCGGCCGATGTTCGTGCCAGATGACCTGGGCGGTGAGCGGCTGGCCAAGCGCAAGCTGATGAACCTCTCGATCAGCTGCGATCACCGGGTGGTGGACGGCTATGATGGGGCCGCTTTCGTGCAGGAGGTGAAGCGCCTACTCGAATCACCTGCGCTGATCCTGGCGGGCTGACGGTGGCTAAACGCGACGATCAGATCGACGCCAAGATTGCCGCCGCAGCGCCGTTTGCGCGCCCGATCCTCGAACACCTGCGGGAGCTGGTCCACAAGGCCGTTCCAGAGGCGGAGGAGGCGATCAAATGGGGAATGCCGCACTTCACCTACAAGGGGAAGAACATCGCCGGCATGGCGGCCTTCAAGGCGCACTGTTCCTTCATCATCCATGGCGAGGGACGGCAGGGCGCGGAGGACGAGCAGGGGATGGGCCAGTTCGGCCGGATCACCTCCGTGCTGGACCTTCCGCCGTCTGAGGAGCTTGCCGCGCGTTTGCATGCGGCGCGAGCGCGGATAGACGGGCAGGGAAGCGCCACCGCCCACCAGCGCACCGCGACGGTAGAGGCGGGGCAAGAGCTTGTCATTCCAGACGATTTCACCGCCGCCTTGAAAGAGGTTTCGGCGGCTCAAGGCTTCTGGGCTTCGCTCACCCCTTCGCAAAAGCGCGATTACCTGGAATGGATCAGCGAGGCGAAGCGGGAGGACACTCGCCGGCGCCGGATTGCGGAGGCGGTTGAGTGGCTGGCGGACGGCAAACGGCGCAACTGGAAATATGATCGCTAGATCAGCAACTTACGAGAAGTTGAAAATACTGGCTCGGCGGAGTGTTGACAGCCTCTGGAGCCTCGCTTAGAGGGCCGGCCTCCCAAGGGGCACACGCCCTTAAGCGGGTGTAGCTCAGTTGGTTAGAGCGCCGGCCTGTCACGCCGGAGGTCGCGGGTTCGAGCCCCGTCACTCGCGCCACTTGGGGCGCAGAGATGAAGAGATTTCTCCTATCTCTGCCGGGGCGCCGGGGTTCTGCGGAACCCCGGCAGCAGCCCTTCCGATAGCGTTGATATCCTGATGCCGGGCTTGAGTTGGCGAAGCTAGGCTCCCCGGTCCTCAGCCCCAGCGGCCAGTCTCCATCCAGATCAGGAATCGCCGCAGCGGCAGCAGCCACGCAATGCCGAGCACGAGGTAGGCGACCGCCTGCACCAGCACAGGCAGTCGCTCGATCCACGGCGACACCAGCAACACCCCGGTGGCATAGAGGCCCAGCCCCGCGACCAGCGCGAGGATGCCGAGCGGGATTCGCAGAGTCGGCTTCTCGCGCATCAGGAGGCGCGGCCGAATGGGCCGAGCACCCGGGTCGGCGTCACGATCGCCGCCAGCGGCATGTCGTGGGGCTCCAGCGGCAGCATGTCGACCTCCTGGATGTCCCAGGCCATGCCGATCGCGATCGTTTCCGGATGGGCAGCCAGATAGCGGTCGTAGAATCCGCCTCCTTGGCCGAGCCGTTCGCCAGTGGGGGTGAAGCCAACCAGCGGCATGAACAGCACCTCTGGCACCACCACCGGCGCGGTGGCGCTGGGCTGGCGCAGCTTCATCGGCCCTTCCTCCAGATCGTTCTCCCCGTAGGGGTCGGTATGGAGGTGGAACTCCATCGGCTGATCCAGGGTGGTCACGCGGGGGAGGGCGATGCGATTCCCCGCCTCAAAGAAGAACTTCCGGTAGCCGGCAGAGGGTGCCTCACCGGGATCGGAACGGTAAAGCCCGATCGTCGCCCCATCAGGCACCATCTCCAGGACCCTTGCCGGCGGCCGGTTGAACACCAGTGCGCTGACCTCCGGCGGCAAGGCAGCCGCGTGAGCACGCCGCGCCGCGCGCAATTCGGTCCGCAGGCGCCGTTTCAGCTCCTTGGGCAGCTCGTCCATCGAATCATCCGTGTGAAAATGGCCCGGCGCGACGAGGCGGGGCGGGAAAGGGTGAGTGGCGGAACCACCATGGGTCGTTTGCCGGGAAATCCTCTGACGCCTCGACGTCAGGTGGGCGCCGTATGCACCGGCCCTCGGGACGGACCCGCGAACCGGGCAGGGACAGCTCCCATGGATTGCTTATAGCCTCAGGGATATTCAAACAGCTCGTGCCGGGCAGTCCCGCCAAGGCCTATCTAGGGGTTCGGGCGCGCGCGCTCAAGCACCCTCTCGCGCCATCGCGCGGTCTGGCGTAGCGAGATGCGATTTGCGCCCGCCGCAAGCTCTGATAGCCGGGCGCCGAAGAGCGCGGGGCAGGGAGACACAAACGATGGCGATCCTCGTGACCGGAGCGGCCGGCTTCATCGGCGCCGCTTTGGCGGAACGGCTTGTTGCCAGGGGCGACAGGGTCATCGGGATCGACAACCTGAACGATTACTACTCCGTCACGCTGAAGCGAGACAGGGTGGACCGGGTGCGCGAGGCGCCCGGTGGGGAGCGCTTCACCTTCCTCCAGCTGGATTTTGCCGATCGGCACGCTTTGGACAGCGCGCTGAGCGGGCACGAGATCAGCGCCATCGCGCATCTCGGCGCGCAGGCTGGCGTGCGATACTCGCTGCAGAACCCCCACGCTTACGCGCAGTCCAACCTCGTGGGACACCTGAACTTGCTGGAGGTGGCGCGGCAGCGGCAGGTGCGTCATTGCGTCTATGCCAGCTCCAGCTCCGTCTACGGCGGCAACACAAAGCTGCCTTTCGCGGTGGAGGACCGGGTGGATCATCCAGTCTCGCTCTACGCCGCCACGAAGCGCGCGGACGAGCTGATGAGCGAGACCTACGCTCATCTTTATCGCCTTCCGCTCACAGGGCTGCGCTTTTTCACGGTGTACGGTCCGTGGGGGCGGCCCGACATGATGCTGTGGAGCTTCACCCGCCGCATCCTGGCGGGGGAGGGGCTGCCGGTGTTCAACGGAGGAGAGATGTGGCGGGACTTCACCCATATCGACGACATCGTTGCCGGCGTGCTCGCCTGCCTGGACCAGCCACCGGCTGACGACGGCAGCGTGAAGGCCGGTGGCAGTGTCGGGCCCCATGCACTCTACAATATCGGCAACAACCAGCCTGAAAAGGTGACCGACGTCATCGCGCTGATCGAGCAGGCGTGCGGCCGCACCGCCAAGCTGAAGATGCTGCCGATGCAGCCGGGCGAGGTGGAGCGCACCTTTGCCGATATCGACGCGATCGCGCGGGACCACGGCTTCCGGCCCACCATTTCCGTCCAGCAGGGCGTGCCGGAATTCGTGCGCTGGTATCGCGATTATTGCGGAGGTTGAGGGGGGGAAGGCCCTTCGTCGCGCTGCGCCTCCAGTTCGACGGCCAGGCCTTCCAGCCGATCGGCCAAGGCTTCAAGCCGGTCGGCAGCATCGGCGCGCGGCTCTGTCTGCCACTCGTGCAGCTCGTCTGCCAGAAGCAGCGCCGCGAAGAGGAACCGCTGCACTTCGGACTGGCCGGCCACGTTGGGCAACGCGGAAAGCTTGGAGTCAATCATGCGCCCCAGCATGGCGATGTGAGCTTCCTCGCCCGGAGAGCAGGCAACGGTGTAGTCCCGGCCCGCGATCGGAAGCGTGACGTTGCTCAAGGTTCGAGCCGGGCGATCAGTTGGTCGAGCTCCGCCAGAGCTTCGGCCGCTTCTTCGCGGAGCGCTTGGTAGCGACCATCCGGTTCTGCGGCACCGGCTTGCGCGCGTCCGGGACGTGCGGCCTCCTTGATCCGGAGGGTCGCCGTCTCGATCCGGCTCAGTGCGAGCGAGATGCGGTCAACATGCATCCTGCCACGGCTAGTCAATTATGTGGCTGTCAGTAAAGGCTTGCCGCGCGAAGTTGTGAATAAATGTCGCTTACGAGCGGTGCCGCCGCACCCAACCATGCTGGCGGCGCCTGCCTTGACGCGGGGGCGAACCCTCCCCCACAGAGCGCGCAGCCGAATCGCGGCCCGGACCTGTCCTATCCTGGAGCATTGAATGAGCCACGCCAACGTCCACCTCGCGCCCATGGCCAACGCCGTTCGAGCGCTTGCGATGGATGCCGTTGAGGCGGCCAATTCGGGCCACCCCGGCATGCCGATGGGCATGGCCGACGTGGCCACCGTGCTGTGGTCCGAATATCTGAAGTTCGACCCGACCGCCCCGGACTGGGCGGATCGTGACCGGTTCATCCTGTCAGCCGGCCACGGCTCGATGCTGATTTACGCGCTGCTCCACCTCTCTGGCTACGAGCGCCCGACGATGGAGGACATCCGGAATTTCCGCCAGGTGGGCAGCCCCTGCGCCGGCCACCCGGAGAACTTCCTGCTCGACGCGGTGGAGGCCACCACGGGCCCGCTGGGGCAAGGCCTCGCCATGTCAGTCGGCTTCGCGATTGCCGAGCGGCACCTGAATGCAATCTATGGCGATGCGCTTGTCGACCATCGCACCTGGGTCATCGCAGGCGACGGCTGCTTGATGGAGGGCATCAATCACGAGGCGATCGGCCTGGCCGGCCACCTCAAGCTGGGGCGACTGAACGTGCTGTGGGACGATAACCACATCACCATCGACGGCAGCACGGACCTTTCCACCAGCGAGGATGTGCGCGCCCGCTATGCCGCGACCGGCTGGCACGTCGTCAGCTGCAACGGCCACGATGCGGACGATATCCGCCGCGCTCTGGACGAGGCGATTGCCGATCCGCGCCCTTCGCTGATCGCCTGCCAGACCGTGATCGGCAAGGGTGCGCCGAACAAGCAGGGCACGTCCAAGACCCACGGCTCGCCGCTCGGCGCGGATGAAGTGGCCGCCGCGCGTCACACGCTGGGCTGGGACTCGCCGGCCTTCGAGGTTCCGGAAGAGATCCTCGGCCAGTGGCGCGCGACTGGTGAGCGCGGCAAGCAGGCGCATGCCGAATGGCGCGAGCGCCTCGGCGGTGATGCGCGTGCGGACGAATTCACCGCGCGGATGTCCGGCAAGCTGCCGGAACTCGCCGACTGGGTCGATTACAAGGCGCAAGTCGCGGCGGAAAAGCCGAAGATGGCGACCCGCAAGTCCAGCGAGGCCGCGCTTGGCGTGCTGACGCAGGCGGTGCCGGCGCTGATCGGCGGCTCCGCTGACCTCACCGGCTCCAACAACACCAAGACGCCTTCGACCACCCCGCTGACGGCGGAGTCCTATGACGGCCGCTATGTCTATTACGGCATCCGCGAGTTCGGCATGAGCGCGGCGATGAACGGCATGGCGCTGCATGGCGGCGTGATTCCCTTCGGCGGCACCTTCCTCGTCTTCGCCGATTATTGCCGTCCGGCGATCCGTCTCTCCGCGCTGCAGCAGGTGCCGGTCGTCTATGTGATGACGCATGATTCGATCGGCCTCGGCGAAGATGGGCCGACGCACCAGCCGGTGGAACATCTGCAGAGCCTGCGCTCCATCCCGAACCTTCTGGTGATGCGCCCGGCCGACACGCTCGAGACCGCGGAGTGCTGGGAACTCGCGATCCAGCAGACGGACCGCCCCTCGCTGCTTGCGCTCACCCGCCAGAACCTGCCAGCCGTCCGCTTCGATGCGTCGGAGAACCTGTGCGCTCGCGGAGCCTATCGCCTCCGCGCCGCCACGGCGGAACGCAAGGTGGTCCTGATCGCGACCGGCTCCGAAGTGGAGCTGGCCCTGAACGTTGCCGAAGCGCTGGAATCTCAGGGGATCGGCGCGGACGTCGTCTCCATGCCCTGCGCCGAGCTGTTCGACGAGCAGCCTGCGGAATACCGCGACGATGTCCTGCCCGGCGGCGACATCCTGCGCGTGTCCATCGAGGCGGGCACCACCTTCGGGTGGGAGCGCTACACGCACACCGGCGGGCGGCCAGGCCTGAACATCGGTCTCGATCGCTTCGGCGCTTCGGGCCCGGCGGAAGTGCTGTTCGAGAAGTTCGGCTTCACTGCGGAAGCCATCGTGCCGCAGATCACCGCAAAGCTCAGCAACTAAACCAGGAGTTCGATTTCATGGCGACGAAAGTAGCGATCAACGGATTCGGACGCATCGGCCGCCTCGTCGCCCGAGCAATCCTGGAGCGCGACGATCACGATCTGGAACTCGTCGCCATCAACGACCTGGCGGAGCCGAAGGACAACGCGCTGCTGTTCGCCTACGACAGCACGCATGGCCGCTTTCCCGGGACGGTGACGAGCGACGGCGATTCCATGCAGGTGAACGGCAAGGACATCGCCGTCACCAAGGAGCGGGAGCCCGGCAAGCTGCCGCACAAGGCGATGGGTGTGGACCTCGTGCTGGAGTGCACCGGTTTCTTCCAGTCGCATGACGCCGCCAAGCCGCACCTCGATGCGGGCGCAAAGCGGGTGCTGATCTCGGCCCCGGCCACCGGTGTTTCCGCGACGGTGGTCTATGGCGTGAACCATGACGTGCTGACGGCGGATGACGTGATCGTCTCCAACGCCAGCTGCACCACCAACTGCCTCGCGCCGGTGGCCAAGGTGCTGAACGATGCGGTGGGGATCGAGCGTGGCTTCATGACCACGATCCACTCCTACACCAACGATCAGCGCATGCTGGACCAGATCCACAAGGATCTGCGCCGCGCCCGTGCCGGTGCGCTCAACATGATCCCGACCACCACCGGCGCCGCCCGCGCCGTGGGTCTGGTGCTGCCGGAGCTGAAGGGCAAGCTGGACGGCTCCTCCGTCCGCGTGCCGACGCCGAACGTGTCCATGGTGGACCTCGTGTTCACCCCCGGCCGCGACACCAGCGTCGAAGAGATCAACGCCGCGTTGAAGGCTGCCGCCGAGGGCAAGATGAAGGGCGTGCTCGACTATACGGACCAGCCGCTCGTCAGCACGGACTTCAACCACTACCCGGCCAGCTCTACGGTCGACAGCCTGGAGACGGCGGTGCTGGAGGGCAAGCTCGCCCGCGTCGTGTCGTGGTATGACAATGAGTGGGGCTTCTCCAACCGCATGATCGACACCGCCGGAGTGATGGCGGGCCTGCTCTGACAGCAGGGATGGATGGCCGGCTCGGGGGCATCGCACGGCGGCACCGCCCGCGCGGCCTCATGGAGACCATCAGCCATGTGAAGGTGAGCCGCGCCGAGGGAGTCCAGGGGGACTTTCGCGGTGCGCTCGCCGGGCTGAAAGGCAAGACCAAGCGGCAGGTTTCGCTGATCGAGGCGGAGAGCTGGGCCGCCGCGATGACCGAGCTCGGCAGCAGCAAGCCGTGGTGGATGCGACGCGCTAACCTGCTGGTGGAGGGGCTCCGGCTGCCGCGGGAAGCGGGCACCCGCATCAGGATCGGCGCCCATTGCCTTCTGGAGGTCACGGTCGAATGCGATCCGTGCCACCGGATGGAGGAGATCGTGCCGGGGCTGTATGCCGCGCTGATGCCGGACTGGCGCGGCGGCTTTCTTGCGCGTGTGCTGGAGGACGGCAACATCACCGTGGGTGACGAAGTGAGGATCGAGACATGAGCCAGTTCAAGACCCTTGATGACCTGAGCGACATCAATGGCAAGGTCGCGCTGGTCCGCGTAGACCTCAACCTGCCGATGAGCGACGGTTCGGTGACGGACCTCACACGCGCGCAGGCCGTCGCGCCGACGATCCTCGAACTGGCGGATGCCGGCGCAAAGGTGCTGCTGCTCGCCCATTTCGGCCGTCCGAAGGGGGAGCGGCGCTCCACCATGTCGACCAGTCTCATCAAGCAGGCGATGGAAAGCGTGCTGGGGCGCGAGGTGATGTACATCTCCGAGGTCAGCGGCCCGGTGGTGGAGCAGTCCATCTCCATCATGCGCCCCGGCGATATCGGCCTTCTGGAGAACACCCGGTTCTGGCCGGGTGAGGAGAAGAACGATGCCGAGTTCGCCCGCGCCATCGCGGCCAATGGCGACTTCTATGTAAACGACGCCTTCTCCGCCGCGCACCGCGCTCATGCGAGCACGGAAGGATTGGCGCATCTTCTTCCGGCCTATGCCGGACGGGCGATGCAAAAGGAGCTGGAGGCGCTGGACAAGGCGCTGGGCAACCCGGTGAAGCCGGTTGCGGCGGTCGTCGGCGGGGCCAAGGTCTCCACCAAGCTTGCGGTGCTGGAACATCTGGTCGCCCGTGTCGATCACCTGATCATCGGCGGCGGCATGGCCAACACCTTCCTCGCGGCGCGCGGCGTCGACGTGGGCAAGTCGCTCTGTGAGCACGATCTCGCCGCGAAGGCGGAGGAGATCCTGGACGCGGCGGAGCGCGCCGGCTGCACCGTGCACCTGCCTTACGATGTGGTTGTGGCCAAGGAGTTCGCCGCCAACCCGACGAGCGTGCGGACCTGCAACGTGCATGAAGTCGCCGCTGACGAAATGATTCTCGACGTAGGCCCGCAGGCGACCGAAGCCTTGGCCGACGTGCTGAAGACTTGCCGCACGCTGGTGTGGAACGGCCCGCTCGGCGCATTCGAGACGCCGCCCTTCGATACCGCGACTGTGGCACTGGCCCGCACAGCCGCGGCGCTGACGCGCGAGGGCTCTCTGGTTTCCGTCGCGGGCGGTGGCGATACGGTGGCCGCGCTCAATCAGGCTGGCGTGACGGGCGAGTTCAGCTACGTTTCGACGGCGGGCGGCGCCTTCCTCGAATGGATGGAAGGCCGAGAGCTGCCCGGCGTGGCCGCGCTGCAGAAGGCGGGCTAGGGAGAGACATTCGTCAGGAGGGAGCGCTTCGATGGATCACGCTGAGATGACCGCCAGGATCGCCGCCGGCAACGGCTTCATCGCCGCACTGGACCAGAGCGGCGGCTCCACTCCCAAGGCGCTCCGCGCCTATGGCATCGCTGACGAGGAATGGAACGGCGATGACGAGATGTTCGCGAAAATCCACGAGATGCGCAGCCGGATCATCAAGTCTCCCAGCTTCAATGGCGACCGCGTGGTCGGCGCTATCCTGTTCGAGAAGACGATGGACGGTACGGTGGACGGCACGCCCGTTCCGCAGGCGTTGATCGGCAAGGGCGTCGTTCCGTTCCTCAAGATCGACAAGGGTTTGGAGGATGAGGCGAACGGCGTCCAACTGATGAAGCCGATGCCGGGGCTGGACCAGCTTCTGACCCGCGCCAAGCGGCTTGGCGTGTTCGGCACCAAGGAACGCTCGGTCATCAACGCCGCTAACCGAGAGGGGATCGCGGCCATCGTGGCGCAGCAGTTCGAGGTGGCGCGCCAGGTGCTCGCGCACGGCATGATGCCGATCCTGGAGCCTGAATATTCGATCAAGTCCGAAGGGCGGGCCGAGGGCGAGGCGATGCTGCGCGAGGAGATCCTGAAGGCGCTCGGTAAACTGCCCGACGGCCAGCAGGTGATGCTGAAGCTCTCCATCCCGGTGGAGCCGAATGCCTATCGCGCGCTGGTCCAGCACCCGAAAGTGCTGAAGGTCGTGGCGCTGTCCGGCGGCTATTCCCGCGACGAGGCCTGCGCGGAGCTGGCGAAGAACCACGGCATGATCGCGAGCTTCAGCCGCGCTCTGCTGGACTCCCTGCGCGCTCAGATGAGCGATGAGGAATTCGACGCCGCGCTGGATGAGGCGATCGGCGCGATCCACGCCGCCAGCACTCAGAAGGTGGCGGCCTAGATCCCGCCGTCGAAGCGGAAGGTGAAGCGGTAGTCGGCGGGCGCAATCGCCTCGCCGGCTGCCGGTTGCGGCCACGCCTCCACCAGTTCCAGCGTGCCATCCGCCACCTGCACGGGCTCTCCCAGCACCAGTTCGCGCGTCTGGTCGCCCGCGCCCAGATGAACCTTCACGAGCAGCCGCAGGCGACCGGCCCACACGCATTGCACGCCTGTGGGGCAGCGGCTGTCCTCCACAACCTCCAGAGGTGTGACCGCCGGCCCGTCTACCTGCACCCGCTCGCCTAGTCGCGCGACGGAAAGCTGCCGGCGCTGCTCGAAGGCGAAGCGATAGGCCGCTCCGGGCGTCTCGCGATATGCCTGCCGTTCCGGAACACCGCTGACGAGCGCGATGACGCTGCCGTGCGTCACGTGCTGCTCGCCGAGTGTCAGCGGCACCGTTTCGCGCCAGTCGGAGCCTTCGATGCGCGTCTCAACCACCAGCTGGCCGGCCTGGACGCAGCGGGCGTTCTCCGGGCAGCGGCTGTCTTCCAGAACCCTCAGCGGCGTTGCGATCAGATCACCGACTGCCACGGACCGATTCAGAGCGACCAAGGCACCGGGCGGAGAGGCCTCCACTCGTGATCCTTCAGAAACGGTGGCGCAGCCGGAGAGCAGGACAAGCGGGACGAGGGCGAGCAGCAGCTTCATCGCGCCGGTCTCCGTTGGCGTGGCTTTCGCGCTCATGAACCTCACCGCCACAATTGCCGGACCATCGCCTGCAAGGTGCGCGCATCGTGCACGGCCTGCGCTTCGGCGTCGTTGTTGAAATAGGCCCAGACGGTGCGGCCCGCCTTCGCCTCTGCGACCATCCAGTCCGCCCAATCCAGCAGCCGCTCATCCGAATAGCGGCCCCAGTACTTGCCCTCTCCGCCATGGAAGCGGACATAGGCGGCGGGCCCCAGCGCCAGGCGCGGGCTCTGCAGGCCGGGCATGTCATGCGCGCAGAAGCTGGCGCCGGCCCGCTCCAGCAGGGCGAAGACGCGGTCGTCATACCAGCTCGGCTCGCGGAACTCGAAGACGTTGGTCACGTGCCTTCGGCACGACTTTGAGGAAGCGCTCCAGCCGTTCCAGGTTCAGCTTGAAGCGTGGCGGCAGCTGGTAGAGCACCGGCCCCAGCGTGGAGCTTAGGTGGCGGATCGGCGCCATGATGGTCGGCACCGTCTCCTCCGGGTCCTTCAGCTTCTTCGCCTGCGTGACGTAGCGGTTTGCCTTCACCGTGTAGCAGAAGCCCGGCGGCGCCTGCTCTCGCCACGCGTCGAAGGTCTCCGGCTTCGGCAGGCGGTAGAAGCTGTTGTTGATCTCCACCGTGTCGAACCCGGCGGCATAGTGGGCGAACCAGCGCTTGACCGGCAGCTTTTCGGGATAGAACAGACCACGCCAGTGCTTGTAGATCCAGCCGGAGCAGCCGATCCGCACCGGCTTCATGGATGAGGAACCAGAAGTTTGAGCGTTTACGTGGAAGGCAATGCAGAAGGTCGCAGCTCGGCTCCCGCGCGCGGCCCCTGCCAGCTTTACCTGATCTCGCCGCAGGAGGTTGGAGGCAGCTTTGCCGACCGACTGGCGCGGGCAATCGACTCAGCCTCGCCGGAGATGCCGGTGGCCGCGTTCCAGTTCCGGGTGAAGGGGGTGGACCAGCACGAATGCGCTCGCCTTGCAGCGCCATTGCAAGCGGTGTGCAACGCCCGCGAAGTCGCCTTCATCGTCAATGACAGCGTCGCTCTGGCGAAGCGCCTGAAGGCTGACGGGGTGCATCTCGGCCAGCAGGACGGCGATGTGCGGGAAGCGCGGGAGGTGCTCGGGCGGGAGGCGCAGATCGGCGTCACCTGCCATGCCAGCCGCCACCTCGCGATGGAGGCGGGTGAGGCAGGCGCCGATTATGTTGCGTTCGGCTCCTTCTTTCCCAGCACCACCAAGGCCAGTGAGCACCGGCCAACCGTCGAACTGCTGCAGTGGTGGCAGAGCCTGATGGAGATCCCCTGCGTCGCCATCGGCGGCATCAATCCGGCGAATTGTGGCCCCCTCGTTGAAGCGGGTGCGGACTTCCTCGCCGTCTGCAATGCGGTGTGGGAAGGGGATGAGGCCGCCGCTGTCCGGGCCTTCGCGCAGGCTGCAGGGCAGGGCGGGTAGGGAGCCTTTCTCCAGCCTGGCGGTTCCTCTCCCAAAAGAGGGAGAGATTATGCGCCGACTGCTTGCCGCCATTCCGCCGCTGCTGCTGCTTTCCGCCTGCGGACTCAACGGTACCGATCGCAATGCGGAGGAGGATGAGGCGGCGACCGCGACGGAGCGGAGAGGTGCGGATTCCATGGCCTCGCGCGACCCGAGGCCGCGCGAGCAGGCGGAGGCAGGAGTTCCGGATTCGGAGGCTCGCCCCATCATGCAGGCGCAAGTGGTGCTGGAGCGGCTGGGCTTCAGCTCCGGCATCATCGACGGTCGCGAAGGGCAGGCGATGACGAATGCGCTGCTCGCCTTTCAGGAGGCCAATGGCCTCAACGACAGCGGCGAGCTGGACGAGGCCACGCGCCAGGCACTTTCCCGCTGGAGCAACATCCCCGCAACGCGCGTGGTGACGATCCCGAAGGAATGGGGCAGCGTCTCCTATCAGCCGGTGCCGGATGAACCTGAAGCGCAGGCGCAGATGCAGCGGCTCGGCTATGAGAGCCTGGACGAGGCTCTGGCCGAGCGCTTCCATACGACCGTGGAGGTGCTGCGCGAGCTCAACCCAGGCGGCCGCCCGGCAGGTGCGCCCGGCGCGCAGACCGCCACTGCCACACCATCGCCGACGACCACTCCGTCGTCCACCGGCAGCTCGAGTGCCAGCCCGGCGCCCCTCTTCCGCGCAGGGCAGCAGATCCGCGTGCCGAATGTCGGTGCCGACCGGATCGATGCCTCATCCGTGGACGATGAAGGCTGGCTGCGCACGCTCGCCTCACTCGGCGTCGGGACGCAGCAGCCTGAGGTCGCACGCATCGTCGTCGACAAGTCCGGCGGCTGGCTCAAGGCCTATGACAAGACTGACAAGCTGGTTGCCGCCTTCACGGTCACCACTGGTTCGGAACATGATCCGCTTCCGCTCGGGAAGTGGGGCATTAACGGCGTCGCTCACAATCCGGATTTCTCCTTCGATCCGGAGCTGTTCTGGGACGTGCCGAATTCTGAGGACAAGCAGCGGCTGCCTCCCGGCCCCAACGGCCCCGTCGGCGTGGTGTGGATCGACCTTACCAAGGAGCATTACGGCATCCACGGCACCAGCGAACCCGACACGATCGGCAGCGCCCAGAGCCACGGCTGCGTACGCCTGACGAACTGGGACGCCGCGCGGCTGGCGCAGATGGTCAGCGGATCGACGGAGGTGATCTTTCAGGCCTGATGGCATTGCGCTTCACTGATCGACTGCTGACGATCGTCATCACGGCCACGCTGACCTCGGCGGCGTGGATCGTGGTGGGCAGTGCCTATGTGGATCTGGAGGGGGACGAGGAGGAGCCTGCCCCGGCTCAACCTGTCCCTGTCGCGTCACCCACCCAACCATCTGGGCTTTCCGCCTCGCAACCTTCACCCTCGCAGGGCGGCCAGCTGGTGGTTCCGGTACTGGGTGTCAGCGCTGCCGAGTTGACGGACGCTTATACCGACGCCCGCGACGGGGGCGACCGGCTGCACGAGGCCATCGACATACCGGCGCCGGCGGGAACCAGCGTCATCGCCGCCGGGCCCGGCACGATCGAGCGACTGTTCCATTCCGAGCCGGGCGGCAACACGATCTATGTCCGATCGAATGACCGGCAGACGATCCACTATTATGCCCATCTTCAGGAATACGCGCGGGGGTTGAAGGAGGGGCAGACCGTGCGGCTGGGACAGCGGTTGGGCATGGTCGGCTCCAGCGGCAATGCGGACCCTGCGGCGCCCCACCTGCACTTCGCCATCCTGCGGACCACGCCTGAAGCGGAATGGTGGGAGCCAGCGACCGCGCTCAACCCCTATCCGCTGCTGGGCGGCCGCTAGCGCTCCCGCCGGACGCAACGGAGGCGGGATGCCTTCCCATCCTCCAGCTTGCGCAGAAAGCTGGTGGAGACGACCTGATACCGCTCCCCGTTTCGCGGACCGCTGCTGAAGATCAACTCATTGCCGCGCCGCAGATAAGTGCCGGAGCCTGCCTCGGACGAATAGCGGGAGGCGTTCTCGATCCGGAAGCCCAGTTCCGGCTGCTCCACTCCGCGAGGGCCGCTGGCATCGCCGGGCAGCTCACAAACATAGCGGCCCTGCTCGATGGTGCCGATCCGGCCCTGCGCCTGAGCCGGCACGGCAAGCGAGATGGCAACGCACAGCGCCGCGGCGGACGAGAAGAACAGCCCCTTCATGCGCGCGTTCCTACACCCGCGCCGCTTGCATTGCCATGAACGTCACCAGCCGCTAGGGCGCGCGCACATTTCCCGACCCAGACCCGAAGGCGTGACCGATGAAGATCAGCGGTGTGGACATCCGTCCCGGCAATATCCTCGAATATGAAGGCGGCATCTGGAAGGTCGCCAAGATCCAGCACACGCAGCCCGGAAAGGGCGGCGCGTACATGCAGGTTGAGATGAAGAACCTGCAGGACGGCCGCAAGACCAACGTCCGCTTCCGCAGCGCCGATACGGTCGAGCGCGTGCGTCTGGACACGAAGGATTTCCAGTACCTCTATGCAGAGGGCGACATGCTCGTCTTCATGGACCAGGACACCTACGAGCAGATTCAGCTTCCGACCGATCTGATCGGCGATGCCGCCGCGTTCCTGGAAGACGGCATGCAGGTGACGCTGGAGCTTTGGGAAGAAAAGCCCATCAGCGTGCAGCTGCCGGAGCAGGTCGAGGCGACGATCGTCGAGGCGGATGCGGTGGTGAAGGGGCAGACCGCCTCTTCCAGCTACAAGCCCGCGGTGCTGGAGAACGGTGTGCGCGTGATGGTCCCCCCGCATATCGAGAGCGGCACGCGCATCGTCGTGGACGTGTATGAGCGGACTTACGTGAGCAAGGCCGGGTGATCGAGGTTCGTCAGGCGGGGCCTGAGGATCTTGAGATCCTGGTCCCGCTGTTCGAAGCATACCGGCTGTTCTATGGCGCTTCGCCCGATGTGGAGGGCGCCCGCTCATTCCTGCGTGATCGTCTGACCCTTGGCGACTCGACACTCCTTCTCGCCAGAGAGGGAGGCCGCGCCATCGGGTTCGTTCAGCTCTATCCGCTGTTCTCGTCAGTGATGATGCAGCCTGTGCTGATCCTCAATGACCTGTTCGTCGCGCCGGAAGCCCGGCGCCACGGCACGGGGGCCAAGCTGATCGAGGCGGCGGAACGGTTCGCAAGCCAATCGGGCGCCACGCGCATGCGCCTCAGCACGCAGGAGACCAATGTTCCTGCGCAATCTTTATACGAACGCCTCGGCTGGGAAGCCGACCGCGAGTTCCGCAGCTACAACCGGACGCTCGGCGTGATGGAAGGGACGAATTGATGGCAGCGATCACTGGCCTCATCCGCGTGATGGAACGCGCCGCTCGCAAGGCCGGCGCGCGCCTGCGTCGTGACTTCGGCGAGGTCGAGCAGCTTCAGGTGAGCCGCAAGGGCCCCGCCGATTTCGTCAGCCGCGCGGACCAGCAGGCGGAGCGTACCCTGTGGGACGAACTGCGCGCTGCCCGGCCCGATTGGGGCTTCGTGCTGGAAGAAGGCGGCACGATCGAGGGCGACCCGACCAAGCCCCGCTGGATCGTGGACCCGCTCGACGGGACGACCAACTTCCTCCACGGCATTCCGCATTTCGCGATCTCCATCGCGGTGCAGGAGCCGAAGCTGGACGGCAGCGGCTGGGGCGAGGTGACTGCCGGCCTCGTCTACCAGCCGATCACGGACGAGAGCTTCTGGGCCGAGAAGGCGCGCGGAGCCTGGCTGCAGGATGCGCGCCTGCGCGTGTCGGGCCGGCGCCAGCTTGCCGATGCGCTGATCGCCACCGGCATGCCGTTCCACGGACACGGTGATTTCGACGAATGGCTGCGCATCTATTCGGCCCTTGGCCCGCAGATTGCCGGTGTCCGACGCTTCGGCTCGGCCGCGCTGGATCTCGCCTGGGTGGCTGCGGGCCGGTATGACGGCTTCTGGGAGAGCGGCCTCAACCTGTGGGACACCGCGGCAGGCTGCCTGCTGGTGCGGGAGGCAGGCGGCTTCGTCACCGACTATCGCGGTCGTTCGCAGCCCATCTGCGCCGAGCAGGTGCTGGCGGGCAACGATCCGCTCCACTCCCGCCTGCACAAGGTGGTGGCAGGTGCCCTTCGCGAATAAGGTCCAAGGAGGTCGGGAACCTCGCGGCGTATCCCCCGGTTGCACAATTCCCGCAGCGAAGTGGTTCATGCCCGTTGATGGCGGAGCGCCGCGCCGCTAGGGCCGGATGATGACAGGGGGCCCCTGTGGCGGAATCGGTAGACGCGCTCGACTCAAAATCGAGTTTCTTCGTGAAGTGCCAGTTCGAGTCTGGCCAGGGGCACCATCCATCTTTGCGCTGCCGCAACTCGCTCCCTACACGGACGCTGTGATAGCCTCTGGAGCAGGACAGCCCATGCCGGTCAGAGGATTGTGCGGCTGGTGATAAACCTCATCGCCCCGCCGTCGCCACACGCTCTGGCCGCCATGGTGGTCACGGTGGCGATGTTCGTCGCCTTCGCGCGCGGCCGGATGACGGCGGAGATCATCTCGCTGCTGACCATCGCGGTCATCGCGGTGGGTCTCTACTTCTTCCCGTTGCCGGGCGAGGGGCCGACGGAAGGGCTGCAACTCGCCTTTTCCGGCTTCGGCCACTACGCGCTCATCACCATCTGCGCACTGATGATCATGGGGCGCGGACTCGTCGTCACCGGCGCGCTTGAGCCGGCGGCGCGCTTCCTGGAGCGGATCTGGCGAATCAACCGGCAGCTCGGCCTGCTGGTCTCGCTGCTCCTGGCGATGGCCCTTTCGATGATCGTCAACGACACGCCCGTCATGGTGCTGTTGCTGCCGATCTTCGTGGCGTTGGCGCAGCGAGGGGCGATGCCCGCGTCCAAGACGCTGATCCCGCTCAATGCCGCGGTGCTGATAGGAGGCATGGCGACCACCATCGGCACCTCGACCAACCTGTTGGTCGTCTCCATCGCCCGTGACCTGGGCATGCGGCAGATGGCGGTTTTCGACTTCACCCCGCTCGTTCTGACAGCCGCGCTGGTGGCGCTGCCCTATCTGTGGCTCGTCATGCCCCGCCTCTTGGGCGACAACAGCCCCCAGCAGGCGCAGGGCCAGCGTCGTTTCGCCACCCACCTGCGGGTGCCAGCCGAGGGAGCGCTGGCCGGCAAGGGGCTGGAAGAGGTCAGGGGTGCACTCCCCGAGGACTTCGCCTTCGAGGAGGAGCCGCACTCCACATTCGAGGCCGGCCAGCGCCTGCGCGTCTCCGGGACTCACGAGGCGCTGGATGAGGCGCTGCGAGTGCTCAAGGGTGAAGTCGCGCCGGCCTGGGTCATCGACCAGATCCGCCAAAGCGCCGCCGCCCGGCGGGAAGACGTGCAACTGGTGGAGATGGTCGTCACCGCGGATTCGCGGATCATCGGCCGCACGCTCGCCAGCTCCGGCATCGCGGACCTCTACGGCGTGGCCGTGCTCGGCGTCCACAAGCCGCCAAAGCCGATGCACAACCAGCCCGATCACGATCGCGGCGAGATCCGGTTGGCAGAAGGCGACGTCCTGCTGGTGATGGGGCTGGAGGACGGGCTGCAGGGATTTGCCCAGGGTGACAGCCTCCTCCGCCTGGAAGGGGCCAGGGAGGTTCCGCGCCGGTCCAAGGCGCTTCTGGCCGCTGGGATCATGTTCGGTTCTGTCTGGCTTGCTTCCGTGGGTCTGCTGCCCATCGCGATCGCTGCCCTGGGCGGAGCGATCCTGATGTTCATCACGGGCTGCGTGAAGTTCGACAGGGTGGGCCGCGCTCTTTCGGCCAAGGTCATCGTGCTGGTCGCGGCCAGCATCGCGGTGGGACGCATCATTCTCGATAGCGGCGCGGCCGCATGGCTGGGGGAGGCGATGGCGGGAGGGCTGCAATACCTTCCTCCCGCCGCAGTGCTGGCGGCTATCATGCTGTTCGTGACGCTGCTGACCAACTTCGCCTCCAACGCCACCGCTGCCACGGTGGGAACGCCGATCGCGTTCAGCATCGCCAGCGAGCTCGGCGTGCCGCAGGAGCCGCTGGTCCTCGCCGTGCTGTTCGGCTGCAACCTCTGCTACGCGACGCCCATCGCCTACCAGACGAACATGCTGATCATGGCGGAAGGGGGCTACAAGTTCGCCGACTATATCCGCACCGGCGTGCCGCTGGTCCTGCTGATGGTGGTAACGTTGAGCGTGCTGCTGGTGCTCCGCTACGACATGTGACCGTACCGCGGCGGGGCAGCCCTCTACGCGCTGCCACCTACCCGGAACCCCGCCTCTCCCACGCGGTTCTCGCCTGCACAGGAGGCTTGCATGACAGAAGAACGCATTGTCGAGACGCGCAGCCCGGAGGGCACCACGCACACGCACACCACTGTCGTCACTGACGGGCGGGAGCGGAAGAGCGGCGCGAGCACCGTGATCCTGCTGATCGTGGCAGCCATCGTCGTCATCGCGGCGATCTGGGCCTTCACGAACATGAGCGGGGCGGAAGTCGCCAAGGACAACGCCGTAGCCGACGCCGCAGACCAGGTCGGCAATGCCGCCAGCGCCGTAGGTGACGCCGCGCAGGACGCGGCGGGCGCAGTTACGAACTAAACCTTTGGGCCCTCCTGCCCGGGAGGGTGTGAGGAACCCGCGCAAGAGAGGGGCCCGGCAAGCGCCGCGGCCCCCCTTTGCACGTTTACTCCGGCGCGAGAGCGCGCGCCGTCGCCTTCGCCTCACGCTTGTTGTGCCGGATGGACCAGAACAGCGACAGACCGATCAGCAGCGCGCCAATAAGTCCGGTGATCGTCTCCGGGATGTGGAACCGCGCCGAGAGCAGCATGATCCCGCCCAGCACGATTATCGCCCAGAAGGCCCCATGCTCAAGGAAGCGGTATTCCGCCAGCGTGCCCTTTTCCACCAGGTGGATCGTCATCGAACGCACGAACATCGCCCCGATGGAGAGGCCCAGCGCGATGACGATCATGTTGTTGGACAGCGCAAAGGCGCCGATCACACCGTCGAAGCTGAACGATGCGTCGAGGATGTTCAGGTAGAGGAACCCGCCAAGGCCGCTGCGAACGACGGCCCCTGCCAGCCGCTTCTTCTCCTCCTGCAATTCCAGGATCGTGCTGATCCCCTCCACCGCGATGAAGGTGACGAGGCCCAGGATGCCGGCGACAAGGAAGGTCAGCGCTTCTTCCTCCGGCAACATCAGCGAAATGCCCCAGATGGTGAGCAACAGGAGGGCGATCTCCGCTGCGGGCAGAGCAGAAAAGCGCGCCAAGAACCGCTCGATGGAGCTGATCCAGTGCACGTCTTTCTCGCCGTCGAAGAAGAACTTCAAGCCCACCATCGCGAGGAAGGCGCCGCCGAAACCGGCGATCCCGACATGGGCGGAGCTGACGATCTCCTCATATTCGCGCGGATTGTTGAGCGAGAGGTTGATCGTCTCCACCGGACCCAGTCCCGCCGCGATCGCCACGATGGCCAGCGGGAAGATCACGCGCATGCCGAACACGGCAAAGGCGATGCCCCAGGTCAGGAAGCGCCGCTGCCATAGCTTGTCCATGTCCTTCAGGACGGAGGCGTTCACCACCGCATTGTCGAAGCTCAGCGAGATTTCCAGCACCGAGAGCACGATGATGATCCACAGCATCGCCGCCATGGCGGAGAAGCTGCCGGTGCTTTCCAGCCCGTACCATACGCCAAGCCCAAGACAGATGAGCGTGAAGATGAAGGAGAAGCCATAGAAGCGCACGAGTGTGGCCATCGGGCGGGGCACCTGCATTTGAAGAGTGGAGCGCCGCCGCTAGGGACTTTGCTGCGCCACCGCAATCACCTGTGGTGGTGGCAGCACGCCAGTCCGGCCCGGCGACGGCAGCTCCAGGTTGGAGAAGCTCAGCATGAGCGGAAATGTTGGGGGATCGTTCCCAAGCCTCCAGCGACCTTGGCCTTTTCACTCCGCGGGGCGGTAGATGGTGTCCGGGCCGGGGAAGCTGCGCTCGCGCACCTCGGCGGCATAGCGGGCAATCGCTTCGGAAATCGCCGGGCCCAATTCGGCATAGCGCTTCACGAAGCGCGGCACCCGCTCGAACATGCCGAGCATATCCTCCGTCACCAGAACCTGTCCGTCGCAGCGCGCGCTGGCGCCGATGCCGATCACGGGGCAGGCGACCGCTTCGGTCACCGCGATGGCGATCGGCTCCATCACGCCCTCCACCACGATCGCGAAGGCGCCCGCCTCATCCAGCGCTCGCGCATCGCCGACGATCTTCGCCGCTTCCGCATCGCTGCGGCCCCGCGCGCCATAGCCGCCGAGGACGTTCACCGCCTGTGGGGTGAGCCCGACATGCCCCATAACCGGGATGCCGCGCTCCACCAAGAAGCGCACCGTCGGCGCCATTGCCTCTCCGCCTTCCAGCTTCACCGCAGCCGCGCCGCTCGCCTTCAGCAGCCGGACGGCGGCGGCGAGCGCCTGCTCCGGCGAGGCTTCGTAGCTGCCGAAGGGCATGTCCACGACCACAACGGAGCGCCAGCTGCCCCGCACCACGGCGGCGGCGTGGGCCTCCATCATCTCCAGGGTCACGGGAATGGTGGAGGGCAAGCCGTAGATCACCTGCCCCAGCGAATCCCCCACCAGCAGGATATCGCAATGCTCGTCCAGCAACTGCGCCTGACGGGCAGTGTAGGCGGTGAGCATCACGATCGGCTGCTCCGTCACGCCGCCCTCTTTCCGTCGCTGGATCGCGGGAACGGTCAGCCGGCGAAGCGGCTGCGGCGTGGGGTTGGCACGGCTGGTGGAGGTGTCGAGCTGGAAGGTGGACATTCCCTCTTCTAGCGGCCCTCGCGCCATGGCGCAAAGCGATGCAGGCGTCTCCACTTACCGTGAGGGCATAGGGGGTTAACGCAGATGCAGCATTGCCAGCGTCATCAAACTGCATAAAACCGGCGCAAAGGGCTGACGGAATGGGGGGGTCTCATTCGGGCCTGACAGAAATGGGGCGCCCATGATCTTCGGCCGAGTCAAACCACTCGCCGCCATCCTGGCGACGGCAGAAAAGAAGAGCCTGCATCGCTCGTTGGGTCCGGTGCAGCTGACCCTGCTGGGGGTTGGGGCCATCATCGGCACCGGCATCTTCGTGCTGACAAGTGAAGCGGCGCAGAAGGCCGGTCCCGGCATGATGTGGAGCTTCGTCATCGCCGCCGCCGTCTGCGCGGTGGCGGCCTTGTGTTACTCCGAGTTGGCCTCGATGGTGCCCGTCTCGGGGTCCGCATACACCTACACCTATGCAGTGATGGGCGAACTGCTGGCGTGGATGGTCGGTTGGGCGCTGATCCTCGAATATGCCGTGGCGGCAAGTGCCGTCTCTGTCGGCTGGTCGGGCTATTTCGTCGGGCTGTTGGCGAATGCGGGCATCACATTGCCGGCTGCGTTGACAGTGGGGCCCTATGCTCCGGGAGGGTTCGTCAACCTGCCGGCTCTGCTGATCGCGCTGCTCATTACCTTCCTGCTGATGATGGGAACGCGTGAGAGCGCGCGGGTCAACGCCGTGCTGGTGGCGATCAAGGTTGCGGCGCTCACCATGTTCATCATCCTCACGATCCCGATGATGCAGGGCCAGAACTTTGAGCCGTTCATGCCCAATGGCTGGTTCGGGACGGAGCGCGGCCTTGGCGCCGTCGGGGCCGCGGCCTCGATCTTCTTCGCCTATGTCGGCTTCGATGCCGTCTCCACCGCGGCGGAGGAGACCAAGAACCCGCAGCGCAACGTGCCGATCGGCCTGATCGGCAGCCTCGGCATCTGCACCGTGTTCTACCTGCTGGTGGCGGCGGGCGCGATCGGCACGCTCGGCTCGCAGCCGATTTCCGGCGCCGCGGGCGAGGTCATCCACCCCGGCACCACCGCCTTTGCGGAACGCTGCCAGTCGCTGATGGCGATGGGTTCGGAGCCGCTGGTCTGCTCGCGTGAAGCTCTGGCTCATGTGCTGCGCGAGATCGGCTATCCGGCGCTCGGCAACCTCATCGGGCTTGCAGCCTTCCTGGCGCTCCCGTCCGTCATCCTGATCATGCTGTTCGGCCAGACGCGCATCTTCTTCGTGATGGCGCGTGACGGCCTGCTGCCGGAGAAGCTGGCGACGATCCACCCCAAGTGGAAGACGCCGCACGTGGTGACGATGATCACCGGCGTGGCGGTCGCCATCTTCGCCGCCTTCCTGCCCGTGGGCCGGCTGGCGGACATCTCCAATTCCGGTACGCTGTTCGCCTTCTTCATGGTGGCCATCGCGGTGCTGATCCTGCGCCGTCAGCAGCCGGACCGGCACCGGCCGTTCCGCACGCCCTTCGTCTGGGTGGTGGCCCCGCTGGCGATCTTCGGAACGCTGGGGCTTTACTGGAACCTGCCGTTTGACGCGAAGATGGTGCTGCCGGGTTGGGGCGCGATCGGCCTGGTGGTCTATTTCCTCTACGGCTACCGCAAGAGCCATGTCGGCCGCGGCCTGATCGAGGTGCATGAGGATGATGCCGATGCACCGCCGGTGCCGGTGCCGCCGATGCCCGGTGCGCCCACCCCGGGCGAGAACCAGGCCTGAGAATCAAAAGGGCCGCCCACGTCGGGCGGCCCTTCTTCTTTCACGACGGGCGAGGGCGCCCGCGCCCGGTCAGAGGGTGGTCTGGGTATGCTCGTCAGCCGCCTCGTCCCGCATGTCGAAGCCGAGCAGCATCCGCGTCGTGTCCATGAAACCCAGGTCGCTGTTCCAGATCTCTGCCTGGCCCAGGTCCATGCGCAGCATCAACAGGTTGGGGTCATCCTTCCCTTCCGGGAACCAGGCTTCAATGGCCTTGTTCCACTGCTTCTCCAGTCGCTCGCGGCTGGGCTCCTCTGTCAGCGTTCCCTTGAAGCGGGCGAACATCTCGTGCCCCTTGCTGGCGAAGGTGGCGGTGGCCGGGCCGCCCGGGGCAAAGGTGTGGTCGCGAGAGACGAAGAACCAGATCTCGTGGTTCGCGTCCTTGTCCAGCTGCGCGGTCAACGGCACTGCCGTATTGGGGTCTGCGTCCAGCTGGATGAACAGGAACGGGCTATCGGCCAGTGCCTTCCAGAACTTCTGCTTCAGTTCCTGCGTGTCGCTCATTTTCGGGGGTCTCCTTCGCCCGTTGCAACCGTGGTGTGGCCGGCTTTGTTCCGTTTCCAAGGCCGATCCAGCCCAATGCATGGTCGATGTGGTGGCGTTGCAAATCGCTGGAAGGAGGAACATAAGCGGAACACAGGAGTCGATTCGCCATGGACCCGTCCACCTTCCCCACCACTGGCGAGCCGCCCGCGCTCGCCCCCGATGCGCTGGTCGGAGCCGCCGCGAGCGCCCGCCGCTGGCGTCCAGGGCTGAAGAGCCACCCGCTGCACAGCGAGATCTTCGCTCCCGGTGGAGAAGGCAGCGGTGGCGCTCTGGCGCTGGCCCTCGCGCTCGATATGCTGCGGGTGGAGGCGGAGGCTGCGGAAGAGGAAGCGCGCTCAGGCCGCTCTCCCAAAAGCCGGGAGGTGCTGGAGCAGCGCAGCGTGCTGTGGGTGCAGGACCGCGCCGCATTGCGGCTGACCGGCCGCCCCTATCGCCCCGGCCTTCCGCCGATGCTGCGCCGCCGGCTGATCCATGTCGCTGCCGAAACGCCGGAAGATACGCTGTTCGCGCTTGAGGAGGGGGTGCGCTGCCGCGACCTCGCCTGCGTGATCGGAGAAATTGCCGGCAATCCCAAGGCGCTGGATTTCACCGCCTCTCGCCGGCTCACCCTCACGGCGGAGCGGCACAATGTGCCCCTGTTCCTCGTCCGGCTGGATGCGGCGCCGGATCTCAGCTCGGCCCGGATGCGCTGGCGAGTGCAGGCCGCCGCCTCTCCGTCTCCTCTCTGGAATGCCGCCGCCCCCGGCCCGGCGAGCTGGCAGGCAGAGCTGTTCCGCGCCCGCGCTCATCCGCCTGGAACCTGGACCCTGCGTGAAGAGGGCGACACGCTCCACGCCCTTGCCGCATCGGGGGAAGGCAAGGTGGCTGCGGACACGCACATCCGCTCTGCCTGAGATGCCATGTCTACCGATCCACCCCGGCGCATCATGGCGATCTGGCTGGCGAGGCTGGCGATCGACCGCTGGCGGCAGTCCCGCCGCGCCGCCGGACCCGCGCCTGAAGCAGAACCCGACCCGCCCCTCGCGCTGATCACCGAAACCGCGCACGGCCCCCGGATCGACGCCGCGACCGATGCCGGCCTCGCCGTCGGCGCCCGGCCGGGGATGATGCTGGCAGATGCGCGCACCCTCTGCCCGCATCTGCAGGTCGCCCCCAGCGATCCCGCCGGCGACCTCGCTTTCCTGGAGCGGCTGGCGCTGTGGGCGCAGCGGTGGGGGCCATGGTCGGCCCTCGACGCGCCGGACGGGTTGCTGGTCGATGTCACCGCGGTCGCCCACCTGTTCGGTGGAGAGCGCGCACTTCTGGCCGATGTGGAGGAGCGCTGCGCCGGTCTGGGAGGCATGGGCGGTCTCATCGCGCGCGCTGCCATCGCGCCGACTGCCGGTGCTGCCTGGGCGCTCGCCCACCATGGCCCCCCGCGTGCCATCCTCGCTCCCGAAGACGATCCGCTCCAGCGCCTGTCGGATCTGCCAGTGGCGGCGTTGCGGCTGGATGCGGACGTGTTGCTGGTGCTGCGGCGGCTCGGCATCAAGCGGCTCGGCCAGCTTTCGAGGATCGAGGAGGAGAGCGAGAGGGCGGGGCGCGATGCGATCCACCGCCGCTTCCGCAACCGCCGCTCGCCCGCTGCCAACCCGCTGATCCGGCTGGACCAGCTTGTCGGCCGCGTGCCGGAGCCGCTGCTGCCGGTGGTCGCCACGCCGCCGGCTCTCGTCCAGCGCCGCCTGCTGGAGCCGATCCGCCACCGCGACCCGCTCGACATTGTGATGCGCGATCTGGCGCAGGACATGGCGCGAGAGCTGGAAGGGCGGGGAGAGGGCGCCCGCCGGCTGGAGCTCGGCCTGTGGCGCGTCGATGGAGAGGTGGTCGTGCGCCGCCTGGAATTCGCCGCCGCCACGCGCGATCCGGCCCACATCTGCCGCCTGTTTGCCGCGCGGCTGGACGATGTCGATGCTGGCTTCGGCATCGAGATGGTGCGCCTGCGCGCCTCCTGGGCAGAGCCGCTGGGGCTGGGGCAGGCCGATCTCGATGAAGCGGCGGAGGAGCACGGCACCAGCCTCGCCGCCTGCCTCGACCGGCTGAGCGTGCGGCTGGGGGAAGAGGCGGTGCGCCGCCCGGTGCCTTTTGCCAGCCACATCCCCGAACGCGCGCAACGATGGCAGGCGCCGCTCGCCCCGGAGCCGCCCGCGCAGGAAGAGCTCACCTTCCATGCCCGACCGCTGAAGCTGCTCGACCGGCCGGAGAAGATCGCGGTGCTCTACGCCACGCCGGATGGTTATCCGGTGCAGTTCCGCTGGCGCGGTAAGGTACATGAAGTGGTGCGGGTGGAGGGGCCGGAGCGGATCGCCCCCGAATGGTGGCGGGAGAAGGGCACGACGCGCCTGCGCGACTATTACCGGATCGAGGATGGGGCGGGCCGCCGCTACTGGATCTACCGCCTGGGCCTTCATGGCGACGGGCGGGGCGGGCTGCCTGACTGGTTCCTGCAGGGGCTGTGCGGCTAGTTTGTCCCTGATCGGGACAGCCCCGGTGCGCCCGAATGGCTCCACCTGCCCCGACAAGCCCACCTGTTGCCGCAAAAACACGCCCCTTCTTTGGCAACAGACTCCCACATGCTGCTTTGCAGCGTAAGTCGTTCTCAACGAAAACTTACAACGGGTTACGCAAAATGCCGCTGCCGTATCGAGCCGATCTCGATCCGTGGGTGTTGTTCATCGCGGTCACTGCCTTGGTGGTCGCGCTGTGGATCTCCCGCTCCGTCCCTTCCACTCATCAGAACCGCCATGCGGATGTGGGGCAGCTGCTCCTCGTCAGCAGTGTGTCCGCGTCGGTGAGCGCGATGATCTGGGGGGCGCTTCAGCCGATCCTCATTCCCCTGGGCCTGTTCGTCGCGCTGACCATCACGCTCGCCCTCAGCGCGCGCAAGCTGAGCATGCCGGGCGCGGCCTGGCTGTCCATCAGCTTCCTCGGGCTGGCGACGGGCTGGATGTGGTCCTGCCTGTTCATCAATGAATTCGAGCTGCCGCGCGCCTTCGAGGCTGCCGCCCTCATCGGCCTGACGCTGACGCTCGCCGTCTCCTTCCTCGCCTCGGTCGAGCGGATCGCGCGCGAGGCGGTGCTGACCCACGGCGCCTGGAGCGAGCCGACCCGCGCGCCGGTCAAGGGCTCCCCCTTCTACCGCCCCAAGGTCTCGCTCCACCTGCCCTGCTATGCGGAGCCGCCGGAGGTGGTGAAGGAGACGATGAACCGCCTCGCCGCGCTCGATTACGACAATTTCGAAGTCATGGTGTGCGACAACAACACCAAGGACGAGGCGCTCTGGCGTCCGCTGGAAGAGCATGCGCGCGTGCTCAACGAGCGACTCGGCAAGGAGGTGTTCCGCTTCTTCCACGTCGCGCCACTGCCGGGGGCGAAGGCCGGCGCGCTCAACTGGCTGCTCCCGCGCATGGCGCCCGACGCGCAGATCGTCGCGGTCGTGGACGCGGACTATTACTCCACGCCGGACTTCCTGGACCGGCTGGTGCCGTTCTTCGCCAATCGCGAGATCGGCTATGTCCAGACGCCGCACGATTACCGGGACTATGAGGACAGCGCCTATCTCTCGGCCTGCTATGCCGAGTACATGCCCAACAACAAGGTCGATATGCTGGGCGTGCATGAATATGGCGGCGCCTTCACCATCGGCACAATGTGCCTGCTGCGGGCCGACGCCTTGCGCGCCGCCGGGGGCTGGGCGGAATGGTGCCTGACAGAGGATTCCGAAGTCTCTGTCCGTATTCGCGCTGTCGGCTTCAAGGGCATCTACCTCAGCGAGACGTTCGGCCGCGGCCTGATCCCGGCCACGTTCGACGATTACAAGAAGCAGCGCTTCCGCTGGACGGCCGGGCCGGTGCAGCAATTGATGCGGCACTGGCGCCTGTTCATGCCTGCGCCCTACGCGCGTCCGATGCCGGGCTGGACGAAGCTGCTGGAGGTGCTGCGCTGCATCGCCCCGCTTCAGACCCTGCTGGGCGTCGTTACCGGCCTGTTCACCCTTGGAGGCCTCGCGATTGCGGCGGTGTTCGGAAGGATTGAGCCGGTGGATATCCCGGACATCGCTTGGGTGCTCCTGCCTTTCGCGCTCGCCACCAATCTCGTGCGCATCTGGCACCGCTATCGCCTGTCGGGCATCCACCGCATTGCCGACATGATCCGCGGCGAGATCGCGCGCGCCTCGCTCAGCTACGTGGTGCTGCTGTCCGGTATCGCCGGGCTTTCGGGCAAGCCGCTGGCCTGGCGTCGCACGCCCAAGTTCGGCTCGGGCGACACGCTGGGCGGCGCGCTCTATTCGGCGCTGCCGGAGACGCTGCTGGGGCTGGCGGCGAGTGCCGGTGCGGCGCTGTTCCTGCTGCTCGCCCCCCAGATGGGGTGGGAAATGGCCGCGCTCGGGGCCGCGGGGCTCGGGATGATCGGCCTCAGCTTCCTGTGCGCGCCCTACATGGCGCTGCTGGCGCTGCGGGGGAACAAGTCCACCGCCGCGCGGGACAAGGGGCGCAGCGGTGGCGGGTCAGGGCAGCTCCCGCTTCTGCCGGAGCGCTCCGCCGCCTGATCCTGCTGGCAATGGTCGGGCGCGCGCATTCTACGCGTGCCCGGTCCGCCGCTGGTCAGCCGCCGCTGTCGAGGAAGTCCAGCAGGTCGCGCGTCAGCCGGTCCTTGTCCGTGGCGAAGACGGCGTGCGGAGTTCCCTCATACTCGATCAGCCGTGCCGTCGGCACACGCTCCGCCACCACGCGGGAGGTGATCTCGATCGGCACGATGTCATCACCCGTGCCGTGGATCACCAGCGTCGGCACGCTGAAGCGGGCAAGATCGGGCCGAAAGTCGGTGGTGGAGAAGGCCTTCGCCGCCTGCAGCACAGCATATTGCCCAGCCATTTGCGAGGTCATCCACGCCCATTCCAGCTCCGCCTCGCTGGCTTGCGCTGAAGGGCCGCCCACACCGTAGAAGGTCTTGAAGAAGTCCTTGAAGAACTGGCGCATGTCCTTCCGCATCCCCTCCGCCATTCCGTCGAACACGGATTGCGGCACGCCGTTCGGGTGGTCGTCCGTCTGCAGCAGGTAGGGGACGACGGAGCCGATCAGCACCGCCTGGCTCACGCCCTTGCCGCCATGGCGCGACATGTAGCGAGCGACCTCTCCGCCGCCCATGGAAAAGCCGACCAGCGCGACGTTCTCGCTCGCACCAGTCGCCTGCATCACATCGGCAAGGTCGTCCGCGAAAGTGTCGTAATCATAGCCCGTCGGCGGCTGGTCGGACCGGCCGAAGCCGCGCCGGTCATAAGCGATCGCTTGATAGCCCGCCTCGGCCAGCGCGATCATCTGCGGGTCCCAGCTATCGGCGGAAAGCGGCCAACCATGGATCAGCACGACCGGGCGGCCTGTGCCGATGGTCTTGACGTAGAGCTGCGTACCGTCACGCGCCTCGATGCGGTTCATGGACGTTCCTTGCTGAAATGGATCGGTCACTCAGATTACGGAAAAGGCTAGGCGAATCCAACTGCGGAACATATATGGAACGCATGGAACAGCCGAGTCTCCTTGAGAAGCTGGCGGTGCTCGCCGATGCGGCGAAGTACGATGCGTCCTGCGCCTCTTCGGGCACGTCGAAACGCAACAGCGCGGGCAGCGCGAAGGGCATCGGCTCGACCGAGGGGATGGGCATCTGCCACGCTTATGCGCCGGATGGCCGCTGCATTTCCCTGCTCAAGGTGCTGCTGACCAACCACTGCATCTTCGACTGCCATTACTGCATCAACCGCAAGAGCTCGAACGTCCGCCGCGCGCGCTTCACGCCGCAGGAGGTGGTGGACCTCACGCTCAGCTTCTATCGCCGCAATTACATTGAAGGGCTGTTCCTCTCCTCCGGCATCATCAAGAGCTCCAACCACACGATGGAGCAACTGGTGGAGGTCGCGCGCATCCTTCGGGAAGAGCACGATTTCCGCGGCTACATCCACCTCAAGACCATTCCTGACGCCGATCCGGAGCTGATCCACCAGGCGGGCCTCTATGCGGATCGCGTGTCGATCAATGTGGAACTGCCGACCGATGCCGGGCTGACCCGCCTCGCGCCCGACAAGGATGCGCGGCAGATCGAAGGGGCGATGGGCGGGATGAAAATGGCCATCTGCCAATCGAAGGATGAGCGGAAGCACCTCAAGCACGCACCGCGCTTCGCCCCCGCCGGGCAGTCCACGCAGATGATCGTCGGTGCCGATGCGGCGAGCGATGCGGACATCGTCGGCAAGGCGAGCCGTCTCTATGACAGCTTCGGCCTGCGCCGCGTCTATTATTCGGCCTTCAGCCCCATTCCCGATGCCAGCGCGGTGCTGCCGCTGAAGCGCCCGCCGCTGATGCGGGAGCATCGGCTTTACCAGTCCGACTGGCTGATGCGCTTCTACGGCTACGCCCCGCGAGAGGTGATGCAGGCCACGGGCGATGACGGGATGCTGCCGCTGGACATTGATCCCAAGCTCGCCTGGGCGCTGAAGTTTCGCGAGCAATTTCCAGTGGATGTGAACCGTTCTTCGCGTGAGATGTTGCTGCGCGTGCCGGGGCTTGGGGTCAAGGCGGTGAACCAGATCATCGCTTCGCGCCGCCACCGCACGCTGCGGCTGGACGATCTCGCGAAGCTCACCGTATCGCTCACCAAAATCCGTCCGTTCATCACCACCGGCGACTGGCGGCCCACTCTGCTGACGGACCGTGCGGACCTGCGCCGCCTTCTGGCCCCGAAGGAAGAGCAGCTGGAGCTGTTCGCGGCATGAGGGCGCTTCAGCACGTCAAGCTTGGCACCTATTACGTGGTGCAACTGCCGGAGCCCGACGATTTCGAGTTCTGGCGGGATCGGGCGCGCAGCCTCGTCCAATGCGATGTCCCGCCGGATCGGATCGCATGGGTGGAGCCCGGCGGCTCGGCCGATCTGTTCACTCATGGTGAGCGCCGCACCCCCGTGCCGCCCGCCGATGCGCGGATCGTGCGCGCCAGCAAACCATTCGTGCAGGCGGCGAAGAGCGCCATCTGCCATTCGGACCCGGATCGTTTCGCGCTGCTCTATCGCCTGCTCTGGCGCCACCAGCGCAACTCCCGGGTGCTGGAAGACCGCGCCGATGCCGATGTGCGCCGCCTGGATGAGCTGGCCCGGCAGGTGCGGCGCGACATGCACAAGATGCGCGCCTTCGTCCGTTTCCGCGTGGTGGAGGAAGGCACGGATGCCGAGCGCTACGTCGCCTGGTTTGAGCCGGAGCATCACATCCTGCGCGCCAATGCGGGCTTCTTCGTCCGCCGCTTCGCCAATATGCGCTGGTCCATCCTCACGCCCGCAGGCTCGCTGCACTGGGATGGCGAGGCGCTGACGGAGGGCCCACCGGCGCAGCGCTCCGACGCCCCCTCCGGCGATCCAACGGAGGAGCTGTGGCGCAAGTACTATGCGTCCATCTTCAACCCCGCGCGTTTGAAGGTCGGGGCCATGCTCAAGGAGATGCCTCGCAAATATTGGAAGAACCTGCCGGAGGCGGCGCTCATCCCGGAGCTGGTCGCCGGAGCGCAGGCACGGGAGGCGGCGATGGTTAGCGCGGGCGCGATGGATTTTGCGGAACGGCCGGACACGTTGGAGGCGATCGAAAAGGCGATCCACGCCTGCCGCCGCTGCCCGATCGGCGAACTCGATAATCAGGCGGTGATGGGGGAAGGCCCGCGCGAGGCCGCCCTGATGATCGTCGGCGAGCAGCCCGGCGACCAGGAAGATCTCCAAGGCCGCCCCTTCGTTGGCCCCGCCGGCCAGGTGCTGGACGCGCATCTGGAGCGCGCCGGCATCCAACGGAGCGACACCTACGTCACCAATGCGGTCAAGCATTTCAAGTTCGTGCATCGCGGCAAGCGCCGGCTGCACCAGTCCCCCACCGCCAAGGAGATCGATATCTGCCGCTGGTGGAACGAGAGCGAGCGTGCGATCGTGAAGCCCAAGATCGTGCTGGCTTTGGGCGCGAGCGCGGCACGCGGCCTGCTCGGCAAGACGGTGAGTATCTCCAAGGCGCGTGGGGTTCCGCACCCGCTGGAGGATGGCAGCGAGCTGTGGGTCACCGCGCACCCCTCCTACCTGCTGCGCCTGCAAGACGGCGCGCGTGAGGAGCAGGAGCGGATGTTCGCCGCCGACCTCGCCGCCGTTGCGGAGCGGTTGGCGGAGCTGACGGGATGAGGGAAATGCACGGCCTTTGCATTTGCGATGCATCCCCGTTGCAAATGAGGGTGCGCGGTTTTCCCGCTCCCGCCATTTGCAGGGGCGAAGCATTGTCTGTGCAGGCGGTGGCAAGGCCGTTGCAAGGCGTTTCCAGGCAGCATGCGGTGCGTTGCAAAGCCGGTCCATTCGCCAGGGAGACGGCGGATGGCTGCGCCAGCATCGAGCATTGTTTCAGCCTCGTTGCAATCTCCTTGCCCTGCTGGGGGGAACGGCTCCTCAATTCCGCCATCCCGGCGCAGGCCGGGATCCATCGTGCCACCCGCGCCAAGTGGCTGGATGGATTCCCGCCTTCGCTGGAATGACAGGCGGGCAGGACGCTTGAAGTGCCCGACGCCTCAACTCCCGACAAGCGACGGATCGAGCTTGACCCCGACCTGATCGACGCGCCCCCGCGCGCTCCATTCGTCGAACTCGGCCTGCTCTCCTGCTTCAGCTTCCTGCGCGGCGCATCGGACGCGGTGGATCTGGTGCTGACCGCCCGGTCACTCGGCTACGATGCGATTGGCATTGCCGATGCCAATTCCATGGCCGGCGTGGTGCGTATCCATACCGAAGCAAAAACTCTGAAACTTAAACCTCTTATCGGCTGCAGGATAGAAACGGTGGAAGGCCTCGCCTTCCTCGCCTACCCCATAAATCGCGCCGCTTATGGCGGGTTGTGCCGCCTGATCTCCGCCGGCCGAATGACGACGCCGGACGGGAAGTGGCAGGAGAAGGGCGCCTGTGACATCACGCTTCCCATGCTGGCGGCGCATCAGGAGGGTGTGCAGCTGATCCTCCTGCCGCCACGAGACCTTGGGGCGAAGTTCTCGATCGCCGTTCCGAGCAACGTCATCCCATTCCCCGCGCGCCGGGAAACGGGGCCGGATGATGCCGGCGTCGAAGCCGGGGAGGTGCAGCGCACTGTGCCCTTCGCGGATGTGCTGCCCCACCTCACCCGCCAGCTTCCCATGTTGCGCCACATCGCCGCGAGCTATCTCTATACCGGGGACGACATCGCCCGGATCGACCGGCTCGACGCGCTCGCCCGAACGAATGGCCTGGAGATGCTGGCCACCAATGACGTGCATTACCACGCGCCCGACCGGCGCCCGTTGCAGGATGTGATGACCGCCATCCGCCACAAGACCACCGTCGCCGCGGCCGGGCACCTGCTCCATCCCAATGCGGAGCGGCACCTGAAATCGCCGGAGGAGATGGTGGGTTTGTTCGCCCGCTGGCCGCACGCCATCACGGCCGCGCGCGAGGTTGCCGATGCCTGCCGCTTCAGCCTGGATGAGCTGCGCTACGAATACCCGCAGGAGATCTACCCTGAAGGGATGAGCCCGCAGGCCTATCTCGTCCAGCAGACATGGAAAGGAGCAAAAGAACGCTATCCCAATGGCATACCGCACTCTGTTGAGGAAACGCTTGAACGGGAGCTGGCGCTGATCGCCAAGCTGGACCTCGCCCGCTACTTCCTCACCATCCAGGACATCGTGGACTACGCCCGCACTGTCGATCCGCCGATCCTGTGCCAGGGGCGCGGCTCTGCGGCCAATTCGGCGGTGTGCTATTGCCTGGGCATCACCAGCGTGGACCCCGCCAAGCACCAGCTGCTGTTCGACCGCTTCATCTCCGAAGAGCGCAAGGAGCCGCCCGATATCGACGTCGATTTCGAGCATGAGCGGCGCGAGGAGGTGATCCAGCACATCTACCAGAAGTATGGCCGTCATCGCGCCGGCCTGTGCGCCACCGTCATCCATTATCGACCTCGCATGGCGATCCGCGAGGTGGGCAAGGCGATGGGCCTTTCCGAAGACGTCACCGCCGCGCTGGCCCGCACAGTCTGGGGCGGGTGGGGCAAGGAAATCGGCGAGCGGCATGTCGAGGAGACCGGCATGGACGTCAGCGACCCGCACCTTAAGCGAGTGCTAGCGCTGACCCATCAGATGATCGGCATGCCTCGCCACCTCAGCCAGCATGTCGGCGGCTTCATCCTGACCGAAAGCGCGCTGACGGAGACGGTGCCGATCGGCAATGGCGCCATGCCCGATCGCAGCTTCATTGAATGGGACAAGGACGACATCGAAGCGCTCGGCATCCTCAAGGTGGACGTGCTCGCGCTGGGGATGCTGACCTGTATCAAGAAGTGCCTCGATCTGCTTGAAAAGCATCATCATCGCAGACTGACGCTGGCTACAGTCCCGCGGGAGGACCCGGAGGTCTACGCCATGCTCCGCAAGGGGGACTCGCTTGGCGTGTTCCAGGTGGAGAGCCGCGCGCAGATGAACATGCTGCCCCGCCTGCGCCCGCGCGAATTCTACGACCTCGTCATCCAGGTGGCGATCGTGCGGCCCGGTCCCATCCAGGGCGACATGGTCCACCCTTATCTCAAGCGCCGTCGCGGGGCGGAGCCCGTTCGCATCCCGGCACCTTCGCCCGAACATGGCCCGCCGGATGAGCTTTCCAGCATCCTTGGCCGCACGCTGGGCGTGCCGATCTTTCAGGAGCAGGCGATGAAGATCGCGCTCGATGCGGCGAAGTTCTCCAGCGTGGAGGCCAACCGGCTGCGCAAGGCGATGGCCACGTTCCGCAGCCGCGGCATGGTGGACGAATTGCAGGACATGATGGTGGAACGAATGGTGAACCGCGGCTATGACCGCGACTTCGCCCAGCGCTGCTTCAACCAGATCCGCGGCTTTGGCGAATATGGCTTTCCCGAAAGCCATGCGGCCAGCTTCGCGCACCTGGTCTATGTCAGCAGCTGGTTGAAGTGCCACTTTCCGGCAGCGTTCTCCTGTGCGCTGCTCAACTCGCAGCCGATGGGCTTCTACGCGCCCGCGCAGATCGTGCGCGATTTGCGCGAGCATGGCGGTGCGGTGCTTCCGGTGGATGTGAACCACTCGGATTGGGACTGCACCTTGGAGGATGTGGGGCGCGCCCCTGACCGGTCTTCCCGAGAGGACGAGGTAAAGGGCAGGGCAGACAAGCACATCGCCCTGCGCCTCGGCCTGCGTCAGGTGGATGGGCTGCCGGAGCATGTGGTGGCAAAGCTGGTCGCCGCGCGCCTTGATGGCGGGCCGTTCCGCGACGTGGCGGAGCTGCGCGACCGGGCGGGCCTCAGCCCGGCGCAGATCGAGCGGATCGCCTCGGCGGATGGCTTCGGCTCGCTCGGTCTTTCGCGGCGGCAGGCGCTATGGGATGCGCGCAGCCTGATCGGCGCGCCCGACCTGCCGCTGTTCAAAGCCGCCGCCGAACGGGACGAGGGGGCGGAACGGGCGCAGGTCGCGCTTGCCCGCATGCCTCTGTCGGAAGAGGTGGTGGCCGACTACCAGACCACGCGCCTCAGCCTGAAGGCGCATCCGCTCTCTTTCCTGCGCGCCAGCCTGGCGGAGCGTGGCTTCGTGCGCGCCTGCGACCTGCGCGACCGCAAGATGCGCTCACAGGTCCAGGTTTCCGGCGTGGTGCTGATCCGCCAGCGGCCCGGCAGCGCCAAGGGCGTCTGCTTCATCACGCTGGAGGATGAGACCGGCGTCATCAACATCGTTGTCTGGCCGGACCTCAAGGAGAAGTATCGCAAGGTGGTGATGGGCGCGCGGCTGATGGAGGTGCGCGGGCGCGTCGAATATGATGATGAGGTGATCCATGTGATCGCCGCGCAGATGGTCGATGCGAGCGATCAGCTGCACCTCCTGTCCGAAGACCTGCTCAAGCCGACCATTGCCCGCGCCGATCATTGCAACAATCCGTTGCCCGCTCGCTGGGGGCCGAGCAAGATGCAGGCCAAGGACTCCGAGGCTGAAGTTGATCCTCATCAGCCCCAGACGCCTATTGACCCGTGGGAGCCACCCCCCTCCGGCAATCGCGAGTGCGGGTTCCTGAGCCAGGGCCACCCTCGAGATGTGCGGATCATTCCCAAGGCGCGCGATTTTCATTGAGCGCATCGGACAGAGCTGGTGCGGAAGGCGTGCGCCTTAGCCAGCTTTCCTCCCATGCGCCGGAACGCATCATGCCGGCCGGCACTTGCCAACAGCATGAGGATCTCGCGCAGGATCGGGCGCTTCAGTCTCGACAGAACGATTATCGGGCTGTTGCTGCTCGGCGCGGCGCTGCTCGGCGGGCGCGCATGGCTGGAGGAACACCCACAGCATAACCCATGGGCGCCGCTGAGCCTTGATGATCCGCCGGGATGGGCAACCCAGCGCAAACTCGCCAGCCTGCGCGACGAGCCCGACGAATGCCGCGCCGTGCTGGAACGTAGCAATGTCGCCTTCCGCGCACTGGACCCGGCAGGCGAGGGCGAGTGCCGGCGGGAGGATCGCACGGTGCTGGCCGGGGCGCCGCTCAGCCCCAGCCAGCCGATCGCCACCTGCGCGGTTGCGGCCGGCTTCGAGCTGTGGCTGCGGCAGAGCGTGCAGCCGGTGGCGGAGGAACTGCTCGGTTCCCCGGTGGCGCAGGTCGAGCATTTCGGCACCTATAGTTGCCGGCGCATCTATGGCCGCGAGGCTGGCAACTGGAGCGAGCATGCGACCGGCAACGCCATCGACATCGCCGCCTTCGTTCTGGAGGATGGGCAGCGGATCAGCGTGCGGGGCGATTGGGAAGGGGAGGGGAAGGAAGCGGCGTTCCTTCGCCGGGTGCGCGATGCCGCCTGCGGGGTCTTCGGCACCGTGCTGTCACCCGACTACAACGCCGCCCATGCCGACCACTTCCATCTCGACCAGGAGGCACGAGGCTTCGGTGGCGTCTGCCGCTAAGCCGCCCCCGTTCAACCGGGCGAGCGGCCGCCCAGCATCCGCCGCACTCCTTCCGCCGCCAGCCCGAACGCCAGATGCGAGGCGAGGGACACGAGGTGCAACGAAGTCGGAGCCTTGGTCGGCGGATCACCGAAGCCAGCAAGGGGCACCGCGACCTCGTCCAGCAGGACCATCGTCCCCAGCGCCAGCGGCAGGCCGGCACCGCTGGCGATGCGGGGCTCTCGCTCGGCTGCCAAAGCGTAAAACAGGCCGAGCGCAGTGCCCGTGGCGTAGTGGACAAGGCGGCCGCCCGATTGTGCCTGCTGGTCTTCCAGTTCGTACCCGGCCGCTCCGGCCGCTGCTCGGGCGGCTTTGGCGGTGGCAGGCTCGCTGTCCTGCGAATCTTCGCCGTCAGTATCGTCGCCCTAGCTTAGCCTGGCGAGCCCCTGTTGCGCCAGTTCCATCGCGACGGATGCGATGAAGCCCGACGCGATGCCTGCCAAGGCCGCCTTCCAGTCGTCGCGGTCCATTCTCGCTCCTGCTGACCTCCAATGGGTAAGCGGGGAGCGGCCAGGCGTTCCCTAGACCGGCTCCAGCGCGTAGCCCGCTGACCGGACCGTGCGGATAGGGTCGCGCATATTCTCGAGCGCGATGGCCTTGCGCAGCCGGCGGATATGCACGTCCACCGTCCGCTCCTCGATTTCGCTGCCGGTGCCCCAGACGGCATCGAGCAACTGGCTGCGGCTGAAGACCCGGCGCGGATGCTCCATGAAGAACTTGAGCAGCCGGTATTCGGTGGGGCCGATCTGCAGCTGGCGTCCGCGGCGTTCTACCCGGTGAGCGACGGGGTCCAGCTTCATGTCGCCCGCTTCGATCGTTTCGCCGGCGAGCGCCGGGCGCACTCGGCGAAGGACGGCGGAGACGCGGGCGAGCAGTTCGCGAGGCGAGAAGGGTTTGGTGACGTAATCGTCCGCGCCGGTTTCCAGGCCGCGGATGCGATCATCCTCCGCCTCTCGCGCGGTGAGCATGATGATGGGAACATGCGCTGTGGCCTTGTCGCGGCGCAGGCGGCGGCAGACCTCGATCCCGCTGGTGCCCTCGATCATCCAGTCGAGAATGACGAGATCCGGCGCCTCCTCCGATGCAAACACCAGCGCCTCGTCTCCGTCAGAGGTGACGCGCACGTCGTAGCCTTCGCTTTCGAAGCGGTATTCGAGCAGTTCGGCGAGGGCGATATCGTCTTCAACCAGGAGCAGCTTGGGCGCGGACACGATGTGATCCCCTTTCACCAAACTGCATAACCACTGTCATATTACGGATTTGAGACAGAGGTGCGACAAGCGACAATTGGCGCGCAACAGCTTTGCATCACAGCCGCAACGACTTTGCACCGGAGGCGAAACGAAGGCGCAGTTTCAGGCACAATGCCACTTTGCAACGGGCGTGCATCAAGGTGCAACGCCGCCGCATCCTCTTGCATCAGCACCGCACCGGCGCGCAACGCGACCGCAACAGAGGCGGATCAGCGCTCGATGTCGGTGGGGTAGCTACCCACGGCGGCGAAATGGACCATCTCGGCCACGTTGGTCGCGTGGTCGCCGATCCGCTCCAGGTTGCGGGCGACGAACAGAAGCTGCGCCGCGCTGCTGATCGTGGACGGGTTTTCGACCATGTGGCTGACGAGATTGCGGAAGATGCTGTCGTAGAAGGCATCGACCTTTGCGTCGCGCTCAATCACTTCGCGCGCCATGATGGGATCGCGGGCGGCATAGGCGGTCAGCACATCATGCACCATCTCGGCGGCCAGATCGCCCATCGTGCGTAGCAGCGTCAGCGGTTCGAACCGGCTGCGCCCCTCGATCCGATTGACGCGCTTGGCGATGTTCTTCGAGTAATCGCCAATCCGCTCGATCACGCCGGCGATCTTCAGCGCGGCGATGATCTCCCGCAGGTCGTCCGCCATGGGTGCGCGCAGGGCGAGCATCCGCACCGCCATGGCGTCCACCTCGCTTTCCAGCACGTCGAGCTTCTTGTCGCGGGCAACCACCTGCTGCCCAAGCTCCTCGTCGCCATTGACCAGCGCGTCCAGCCCTTCCTGGATCGCGAGTTCCGCAAGCCCGCCCATCTCCGCGATCAGGCCGCGAAGCCGGGTGATGTCCTCGTCGAACGCCTTGACGGTATGTTCTGCCATTATCCGTACCGTCCTGTGATGTAGTCCTGTGTGCGCTGTTCGCGCGGGGTGGTGAATATCTGCGACGTTTCACCATACTCGACCAGATGGCCGAGGTGGAAGAAGGCAGTCCGCTGGGAAACACGAGCGGCCTGCTGCATCGAATGGGTCACGATGATGATGGCGTAGCGGCCGCGCAGCTCGTCGATCAGCTCCTCGATCTTCGCGGTCGCAATTGGGTCCAGCGCGGAGGCGGGCTCGTCCATCAGGATGACCTCCGGTTCCACGGCGATGGCGCGGGCGATGCACAGGCGCTGCTGCTGGCCGCCGGAGAGCGCGGTGCCGGAATCGCTGAGACGGTCCTTCACCTCTTCCCAGAGGCCGGCGCGGCGCAGGGAGCGCTCCACGATCTCGTCCAGCTCCGCCTTGCCTTGCGCGAAGCCGTGGATGCGCGGGCCGTAGGCGATGTTCTCATAGATCGACTTCGGGAACGGGTTGGGCTTCTGGAAGACCATGCCGACGCGGGCGCGCAGCTGCACCACGTCCATGCCGGACTTGTAGATGTCCTCCCCGTCCAGCTCGATGCAGCCTTCCACGCGCGCCGCGCCGATCGTGTCGTTCATGCGGTTGAAGGAGCGCAGGAAGGTCGATTTGCCGCAGCCCGACGGGCCGATGAAGGCGGTGACATAGTCCGTGTGGATGTCGATCGACACGCTATCGACGGCCTTCTTGTCTCCATAGAAGACGGACACGTCGCGGGCGCGCATCTTGGGCTCTGTATTGGGCGTGAGTTCGGTCACCATGTCTTCTCGAAGCGGTTGCGAAGGTAGATGGCAATGCCATTCATCACCAGCAGGAACAGGAGCAGCACGATGATCGCGGCGCTGGTGCGCTCCACGAAGCCGCGATCGATCTCGTCCGACCAGAGGAAGATCTGCACCGGCAGCACGGTGGCAGGATCGGTGAAGCCGTCCGGCGGGGTGGCGACGAAGGCGCGCATGCCGATCATCAGCAGAGGCGCCGTCTCGCCCAGCGCGCGAGCCATGCCGATGATCGTGCCGGTCAGGATACCGGGCAGGGCCAGCGGCAGCACGTGGTGGAAGACCACCTGGATGGGCGAGGCGCCCAGCGCCATCGCACCGGCGCGGATGGAGGGGGGCACCGCCTTCACCGCGTTGCGCCCGGAGATGACGATGACGGGCATGGTCATCAGCGCCAGCGTCATGCCGCCGATCAGCGGGGCCGAGCGCAGGTTCGGGAACAGCCAGAGGAATACCGCCAAGCCAAGCAGGCCGAAGATGATCGAGGGCACCGCAGCAAGGTTGTTGATCGAGACTTCGATCAGGTCCGTCCACCGGTTCCGCGGCGCATATTCCTCAAGGTACAGCGCTGCCAGCACGCCGATCGGGAAGGCCAGCGCCAGCGTCACCAGCATGGTCAGGATGGAGCCCTTGAGCGCGCCCCAGATGCCCGCCAGCTGCGAATCCGTCGCGTCAGAGCGGGAGAGGAATCCCGGGTCGAACCGTTTCGCCAGCACGCCCTGCTCCGCAAGGCTGCGGGCGAGAGGCTGCAGATCCGCATGGCCGTCACCCGCAAGAGCGGCGGAAAGGTTCTTGCTGGTGGGCAGGTTCAGCTCCACCTCGCGCCGCAGCATGGAGGGCTCGTCGATTAGCTGTTCGGCCACCACGCGCCACGCGTCCGGGCTGAGCTGCCTTGAGGCTTCCTCGCCCAGCGAGCGTGCAGTCTCCGCCTCGATGAATTCCGGCAGGCCCTGGTCCTCAAGCGAGCGGATGGCCACGCCCAGACTGTCGGTTTCTGGAGGGAGGGTGATCTCCGCCTGGCTGAAGCGGATCGGCACGGTCAAAGTCGCGCGCTGGAAGCCGCCGATGCCGTTCATCGTCATCGTCACCAGCAGGAACAGAAGCACAGCCAGCGAGAACACGATCGCGGCGAGGCCGAAGAAGCGGAAGCGCTTCTCTGCCGCATAGCGCCGCTTCAGCCGCGCCTCGAACGCGGGGGTACGCGTGAGGGCGATGGCCGGCTCCTCTCCGAAGGCGGGGGAAGGTGCGGAAAGCTCATTCATAGGCTTCACGGAACCGTTTGACGACGCGCAGGGCGATGAAGTTGAGCGCCAGCGTCACGAGGAACAGGACGAAGCCGAGCGCAAAGGCGCTGAGCGTCGCAGGATGGTCGAAGCTGCCTTCGCCGGTGAGCATGGCGACGATCTGGAAGGTGACCGTGGTCATCGCCTCCAGCGGATTCGCCGAGAGATTAGCGGCGGCGCCGGCGGCCATGACCACGATCATCGTCTCGCCGATCGCGCGGCTGATCGCCAGCATCACGCCCGCGACGATGCCGGGCAAGGCTGCGGGGAGAAGGACGCGGCGGATCGTCTCGCTGTGCGTGGCGCCCATGGCCAGGCTGCCGTCGCGCATGGCGCGCGGCACAGCGGCGATGGAATCGTCCGCCATGGAGGAGACGAAGGGGATGATCATCACACCCATCACCAGACCCGCGGCGAGCGCGCTCTCGCTGGAGGCGTTCTCGATGCCGATGGCGATGGCCATGTCGCGGATCGCCGGGGCGACCGTCAGCGCGGCGAAATAGCCGTAGACCACGGTGGGGACACCCGCGAGGATCTCCAGCATGGGCTTCAGCCATTTGCGCCAGCGCGGATCGGCATATTGGGTGAGGTAGATCGCGCTCATCAGCCCGAGCGGGATGGCGACGATCATGGCGATGATCGCGCCGATATAGATCGTGCCCCAGAACAGCGGCAGCGCGCCGTAGCGGGAGGCATCGACATTGTCCGTCGCGCTCATCGGGTCCGGCCCCCACTCGGTGCCGAACAGGAAATCAATGGGGCTGACCATGCCGAAAAATCGGACGGTCTCGAAGATCAGGCTGGCGAAGATGCCCAGCGTGGTGAGGATCGCCACCAGGGAGGCGAGGAGCAGCGCGCCCATGACCGCGCGCTCCACCTTCGTGCGGGCCTTGAAGTCCGGACGCATGCGCAGGAATGCCCAGGCTCCGCCTGCGAAGGCAATGACCAGAGCCGCCACGATTCCGATGATGTTGAACCGGGCGATCGCCTCCCGGAACGGCTGCACGAGCGCCTCAGCATCGGGATTGAACACGTCCGGCGCCGCGCCGGTGGCGACGGCGCGCGCCTCTGCCAGCATCGTCTCGCGTTGCAGGCCGAACGTGGGGAGGTCGGCGGCGGCCGGGTTAGCCAGCACGGATTGAGCCACCAGCTGGGGGGCGACCACGCTCCACACGAGAGCGAAGACCACAACGGGCAGCGCGACCCAGAGCGCCGCATACCAGCCATGATAGGAGGGAAGGGCGGCAAGGCGCTCTCCCGGACGGGCGCGCTTGAAGCCCCACGCACGGGCACGGGCGACAACCCACGCGGCAAGGCCGAGACCGAGCGCCAGCAGGAGGAGAAAGGCAGGCGACATCCCGATGGCCCTAGTGCAGCTCGGCCGCGGTGAGCGCGGGGAACTCCGTCGCCGCGTGCAGACTGCGCTCTGCCTGCTCAGGCGGATTCGCCACCAGCCCGATGCGCGTCAGCGGCCCGTCCCGCTCCCACATGTCGGCCCACTTCGCGATGAATTCGCGCATGCCGCGGATGGCATCGAGGTGCGCGGTCTTCACGTAGATGTAGAGCGGCCGCGCGCCCGGATAGGCGAAGCTGGCGATGTTGTCGTAGGTGGGGAGGACGCCGTTCATCGGCAGCCCCTGCACCTTGTCGGCATTCTCTTCCAGATAGGAGAAGCCGAATACCCCCACGGCGTTGGGGTTGGACTCGATCTTCTGCACGATCAGGTTGTCCTGCTCGCCCTGGTCGACGAAGACCCCGTCGGAGCGGACGCGCGTGCAGATCTCGTCGAAGCGATCCTCATCGCTCTCCTTCATCGCCTTCATGCGCGGATCGGATTCGCAGCCGGGCAGCAGCACCAGCTCCTCCAGTGCATCGCGCGTGCCGGAGGTGGAGGGGGGGCCGTACACCAGGATCGGCAGATCAGGGAGTGAGGGATCAAGGTCGTTCCAGCGGCGCGCCGTCTGCGGCTCCCCGTAAGGGTTCGCGGCGAGGGCGCGATAGACGAGCTCCGGCGTCAGGCTCATGGTGATGCCGCCTTGCGCGCTTGCCAGCGCGATGCCGTCGAGCCCGACCTGAATCTCGGTGATGTCGTCCACCCCATTGGCCTGGCAGGTCTCGAATTCCGACAGCTTCATGCGGCGGGAGGCGTGGGCGATGTCCGGCGTGTTGGCGCCGAGGCCCGCGCAGAACAGATTGATGCCCGCGCCCGACCCCGTCGCCTCGATGATCGGCGACTTGTACTCGGGGTGGGAGCGGGCAAAGCTCTCCGCCACGTTCTTGGCGAAGGGATACACGGTGGACGAGCCGACCGCGCGGATCGAATCGCGCGTGCCCGTCTCGCCACAGGCGGCAAGCGAAAGGCAGCACGCCAACGCGCAGAGGATTGGCGGCAGTGGGCGCTTCATCGCGATCGATCCCGAATCATGGCCTGAAATGTGGCCTGCATCTCTGGCAAGGCACCGCGTCGCCGCCCGCCGGGGCAGGCGGGCGATCCGGTGCGGACCTGCTGGCGCGGACCTTTGTGAAAGTTTTGCGACAACTTGATGACAGTGCCCCCCGTCAGCTCGCCTGGGCGGTTTCTTCGTCTTCCGGCGCGATCGGGATGCGCACCGTCACCGTTGTGCCTTCACCCTGCCGGCTGGCGATGTCGAGCCGGCCACGATGCCGCTCCACGATATGCTTGACGATCGCGAGGCCGAGCCCTGTCCCCCCTGCCGCGCGGCTGCGGCCAGGGTCCGTTCGATAGAAGCGTCGGGTGAGGTGGGGCAGATGTTCGGGCGCGATTCCCTCGCCCTGATCGCGCACGGTCAGCACAGCGGTCTCACGCTCGTCCCGCGTCAGTTCGACCCTCACCGGGGTGTCAGGCGCGCCGTATTTCAGCGCGTTGTCGACGAGGTTGCAGACCAGCTGCTCCAGCTGCTTCGAATCGCCCAGCACCGGAACGGGCACCTCCGCGCCGACGAATTCCAGCCGCTCCTGCCGGTCGGGCCCCGCGCCGTCGCGGGCCGCCTGACGGACCAGCCGGGCGAGGTCGATCCGCTCACGCGGGCGATCATGCTTCTCCGCCTCCACCCGGGAGAGGGACATGAGATCTTCCACAAGGCTTTGGAGCCGCTTTGCCTCACGCAGGACGGTGGAGTGGAAGCGGGCGGCGCGGCTCGGCTCGATGCTTTCGCCGGCTTCCACGAGGGTCTCCATGTAGCCGATGATGGAAGCGAGGGGCGTGCGCAGCTCATGGCTGGCATTGGCGACGAAATCGGTATGCGCGCGGCTGACATCCGCTTCCGCGCTGCGGTTGACCAGCTCCACCATCGAGTAGCGATCGTCAATGGCGCTGCGCGACATCTGCCAGATGCTGCGAGGGCCGGTGAGCCCCTGGATCGTGGCGGTGGCGCGGCTTGTGCGCGACAGCACGTCCACCGCTGCCGGATGACGGAAGGCGACGCGGGCGTCCTGCCCGATCACATGCGTGCCGATCGCCTCACGCGCGGCGGCATTGGCAACGATGATGCGCATTCCATCCAGCATGAGCAGCGGCAGGCCGGAATTCTCGATCAGGTCGCGCATTCCGGTGCGCGTCAGCTGTACGCTCTCATGCTGGGAGGGAGTGATTTCCGAGGAGGGCGGTGGAAGACCGAGCCAAAGGCTGGCGATCCAGACAGCGACGGCGCCCAGCACCAGCAAAGGACTGACGCCCGTCGCAACCAGCACGCCGCCCGTTGCCAGGGCGATCACGATGCCGGCGATGGGGAGCCCACGATCCTTCATCGCGAAGGCGCCTAACGCCCTCGCCGAAGTGACGCCAGAGCCAATGGGCGGCCGTGCCGGAAAAGACCAGCGGCTGACCGGCTTATGGCAATACCGCCATTGATGGCGGAACAGGCTCTGACGGGCCTCGCGGGAGCTGGCCGCATTCTCGGTTCTTCGGGGCTGGCCAGCTGTGTGTGCCTGACACCCAGGGGACGGGCGTAGACGAGGCTGTCTCTGAAGCTCCTGCGCTGTTCTGGCGCGCCCTGAGAGCTTAAAGAAATGTTTAACTCCCTCTCCGTAGCGTCAAGGTATACGTCGGCGGTATTGACCTTTCCTGGCCGGTTCATGGTCAGCGATTTGGGGCAGGTCCGACCGGCGTGAAGAAACGGGAGGGGGCAAAGCTGTGAATCGATCTTCCGAGCTCAAGGCCGCGTTGGGGTACGCGCTGGACAGCATCCTGATCCTCGTGCCGACCGCTGGCTATCTGTACCTGCATGCGACGCTGGGCCGGACGCTCGACGGCTATCTTCCATGGATCGCGCTGGTTTTTGTCGCCATCGGCATATGGCGCTGCGTCAGCCATCTGGTCGCGTATCTCGACACCCGTGATGACACTGCCAGGCAGACGCGCCCCGTGCCGATCGCTTCGAACCCGGTGGGGCCGCCGAACAGGGGCGGCCGCAAGGCGGATTGGGCGCGCCGCATCAGAGAATCTAACGACGCCAGCGCCAGAGTTCAGGCACCCCTGGTTCGCCAACTTGAGGAACAAGAGCGCCAGCGGAAGGCGGCAGCCGACATGGAGCAGCGGAGAGCGGAAACGATGCGCCAGATCCGGCTGCTAAAGAGATAACGGCCGGGCTTCGCTCTGAGCCGAGCATTTCTGCCTCAATCCCGAACAGAGCGTAACCCTGCGGGGGCCGGATAGATCGTGTCATCTGGGCTGTCCGCAGCGCGCGTGAAATCGCACCTGTAGCAGTTCCCACCAGCATTCGCGCAGCGCGGATGCGCCAGAAGCGCCTTGGCGACAGCGGGAAGTGCGGGGGCGCCACCCGGATGCCCTAGACGCCGCGTGCCATCCTGCTGCCTGCTCGTAATTGGTTGCGAGTCCAACATCGCGAATAGCGACAGCGCCGCCGAAGCGGTTCGCGCCGTTTAAGCTGTGGATCTGATGAACAACATCCGCGCGCAAAGCGCTGTTGTCTGGCTGGTGACCCCTACGGGACTCGAACCCGTGTTTTCGCCGTGAGAGGGCGACGTCCTAGACCGCTAGACGAAGGGGCCATTCCAATATTGTACGCTCTTCAGTTGGTGACCCCTACGGGAATCGAACCCGTGTTTCAGCCGTGAAAGGGCCGCGTCCTAACCGCTAGACGAAGGGGCCACGCCAGAAGGCGAGGGGCGCGTTTAGGAGCGACTTTCCGTGCGGTCAAGCCTGCCGAGAGCGGGAATTTTCCAAGGACCGATTAAGCGGCTAATCCGCCCAGGCAGCGTCCTCCAGATGCAGCTCGGCAGAGGGCCTGCCGCTCCAGTCGTCAATCTTGGCGCGGCCTGCCAGCCACAGCCTCCGGCCGGAGGCGCCATGGAGCAGGGCCTGCCCGAGATCGCTCTCCGCCATGCGAAACCCGATCGCCTTGAAGGAAGAGCCGTCCACGCCTCCTGCGATCAGCCGCAGGTGCCCATTGCCGACCGTTTCTGCGCGGATCAGGTGCACAGGACCGAGCGCCACGCGCGGGCCTGGCCAGCCGACGCCGAACGGGCCGGCGCTCTCCAGCGTCTCCACCAGCGCTGGCGTGAGCCCGCCGGGGGCGAGGGCAAGGTCCAGCAGCGTCGTGCGCTCCGCCGAGGCGCGGGCCACCGGGCCTGCCAGCCTGTCATCCAGCCACTCGGCCAGTTCGTCCACCCGATTGGAGGCGACGGTCAGGCCCGCGGCCATCGCATGTCCGCCGCCCGCCAGCAGCAGGCCCGCGTCGCGCGCGCCGATCACCGCCGCGCCGAGATCGACTCCGGGAATCGAACGGCCGGAGCCCTTGCCCTGTCCGCTCTGCCGGTCCAGCCCCACCACGATCACCGGCTTGCCTGTCTTCTCCTTGAGGCGACCGGCAACGATGCCGATCACGCCCGGGTGCCAGCCCTCTCCTGCCAGCGTCAGCACCGCGCGATTGTGCTGGGCGGCGAGTTGTTCCTCTGCCGCCTCCTGCACCGCCTGCTCGATGGCGCGGCGCTCTTCGTTGAGGGCGGAGAGATGCTCCGCGATGGCGCGCACCTCGTCGGGGTCGTTGCTGGTCAGCAGGCGCACTCCGAGCGTCGCCTCGCCGACACGACCGCCTGCGTTGATCCGCGGGCCGAGGGCAAAGCCGCAATCGCTGCAACTCGGGGCGCGGGTCAGGCGGCTCGCGTCTATTAACGCGGCAAGCCCGATATTGTCGCGGCGAGCCATCACCTTCAGCCCCTGCGCCACGAAGGCGCGGTTGAGGCCGCGGATCGCGGCGACGTCCGCCACGGTGCCGAGCGCGACAAGATCCAGCAGCGAAAACAGGTCCGGTTCAGTGCCGCTGGCGAAGAAGCCGCGCCCTCGCAACACGCGCACCACGGCAACCGCGAGCAGAAAGGCGACGCCCACGGCGGCAAGATGGCCGTGCGTCGCCGCCTCATCGCTCTCGTCCAGCCGGTTGGGGTTTACCAGAGCGTAGGCGCGGGGAAGGTCGGCAGCGCATTTGTGATGGTCCACCACAATGACGTCGATCCCGGCGTCATGCGCGGCCGCCAGCGGCTCATGCGCCATGGCCCCGCAATCGACTGTCACCACCAGCGTGGAGCCTTCCGCGCCCAGCCGCAGCAGCGCCTCTCCGCTCGGCCCATATCCTTCGGAGAGGCGGTCCGGGATGTAGGCGGCAGCATCATGCCCCAGCATCCGGAACAGGCGAATCAGCAGCGCCGCGCTGGTCGCTCCATCGACATCGTAATCTCCATAGACCGTCACCGTCTCGCGGCTGACGATCGCTTCCGCGATGCGCTCGGCCGCGCGGTCCATGTCGCTGAACACGGATGGGTTAGGGAGAAAGTGACGCAGGGACGGCGCTCGATGGCGGGCAAGCTCGTCCCGCGCGACTCCGCGGGCGAGCAGCAGCTGGGTGACGATGTCGTCCTCCAGCCCTGCCGCGCCGCCCGAAAGCTCCATGTTGCCGCCGCGCCAGCGCCAGGTCTTGCCGGAAAGGGAGCGCTCTACGCCGAAAACTGCAGGTCGCGTTGCCATAGCCACCGCCGACTACCGCAGCCGCGCAGGCGGGGAAAGCCGGGGTCGCCGGGTGTCGACAGAAGCGAGGCTGGCGCTCTGTGGTCCGGCCCAATCCGCCCGTCCCATTCGGACACAGGCACATCCTCTTAGACTCGACCTTTAGCAGCTTTCGTGCCCATAGAAATTTGCCAAGAGGGAAGGGGCCTGCCACATCTCGAGCGTGCAAGATCTCGGCGCCGGGGCGAATACATCGGCGGCTTCGCTACTCTTCGCGCCCGGAGATCGCCCGGGTGCGGAGCATGTGCGCGCACTTGCTCAGCTGGATACCGCCTTCGCCATCACCCTGGATCCGGAGGAGGATAGTGGCGCCCCTGCGGGCGCTGCGCAGGCCGTGCGCTGGCTTGAACTGCTGACAAATGGCCTGACTTTCGATCTTGAAGGTCTGGTGCCCGGTGATTCGCAGCCCCTGCCTCCACGCGCTTACGTGTATGGCCTGCCTCCCGGCTTTCCCGAGGGTCGGCTCGAGGCGATCAGCCTTCGGCCTGGCCCTCACATCGCAGCAGGGGGAAGAATGTTGCCGGTGATTCGCGGAACCGCATGGCTGACGGCCCGCCTCGCCGCGCTGCCAAAGGTGCAGGCGGTGGCATGGCATCCCGCACGCACATGGTCCGGGCCCCAATACTTTCGCGATTCGGTGGTGCGATGGGTGGACGGCGGCGCTTTCCCCGGTCTGGGCCTCACCGCCCTCGCACCGACACCCGAAGGCGGCTTGCAGAGCGAAGGGCTGACGCTGTTCACCGGGCAGGAGCTGCGGCTTGAGCCGGGGCTCATGACGGATCGAGCCAGCGGCGCCAGGCTGGCGCTCCGCCTGCTGCACTGGCTTGTGGAGAATGGGAAGCTGGACCGGCAGGTACGGTTGAACGGGCCTTCGGGCGAACCTCTCCTGCTCGCCCCGTCGGCAAATCGGCGCTTCGTGGATGCGTGGCAGGCGTGACAGATCTGGGCGGCGGAGCGGGGAAGGCCGATCGTCGCGGTAGAGCGATGCTCCGGGCGCGACTGCCCTTCCGTTCCGTGAATCGGCGGGGCGAGGCCGGCTTCATGCCCGGAATGCAGCGCCATCATCTGCTGCCCAAGCAATTGCTGCGCGAGAATTCCTTCGGAAAGCTGTTCGACCAGGTCGGGCGCGACCGGATCGGGTTCGATGATTTCCGCATCAATGGCTTGCTGCTGCCGTCCAGTGACGAGGCGGCGCTGAGGGTGCGGATGCCGCTGCATCGCGGTCCGCACCGCGATTACAACGGCATGGTGGCGGAGCGTGTGGGGCAGATCGAATCGGACTGGTCGCGCCTGCGGTTGCGAGCGCCCGAGGTGGCGCTCGATCAAGCCGTCATGCGGCTGAACCTGCTGCAGCGCGCGCTGCGGCGCAGGCTGCTGGCGGATGACCGGCCCCAGGTGCGACTCAACCGCTTTGATCCGGTCGGCCAGGGCGTGGACTTCACCGAACTGGACGCCATGGCCGACGCGTTATGGGCGGGTACCGCGCTGCCGCCCCAGGTGGGTGATGTTACCGCGGCCATGACCCCGTTGAGCGACCTGCCACTCGGCCCGGGTGCCGACGATGCTGTCGCCTTCATCTTCGGCAACAGCACCGTCTGAACGAGCGCGGCCGCGCTTCAGCCGTTCGCGAGGGCCGCACCGTTCGCCGCAGAGAGGATCGCGCGAACGCTGGCTGTGGCGATGTCCTCATCCACGCCGACGCCCCAGACGATCCGCCCATCCGGCAGTGCGCATTCCAGATAGGCCGCCGCACGCGCATCGGTGCCTTTGCCCAACGCGTGCTCCGTATAGTCGAGCACCTCCAGCTCCAACCCGAAGGTCTGCCGCACGGTGGCGAGCACGGAGGAGACAAGGCCCTTGCCGCGCCCGCTCACCTTCTGCTCCTGCCCGCCGACGGTGATGGTTCCAGCAAACAGGCGGGTGCCGTCACTGGCGCGCGTCTCTTCGTAGTCGACGAGTTCAAAGGTCGGGTTCTCTGCCTCCAGGAAGTAGGCTTGGCGGAAGCTGTCCCAAATGTCGGCGGCGTTCAGTTCGCGCCCCAGCTCGTCGGCGATGCGCTGCACATGGCGCGAGAAGTCCACTTGCAGCCGCTTCGGCAGCTTCAGGCCGTGGCTCTGCTCCAGCACCCAGGCAAATCCGCCCTTGCCGCTCTGCGAGTTGACGCGGATCACCGCCTCATAGTTGCGGCCCAGATCGGCAGGGTCGATCGGCAGGTAAGGCACGCGCCACAGCTCATCATTGCGCTGTTCCTGCGCCTCAAAGCCCTTCTTGATCGCGTCCTGATGGCTGCCGGAGAAGGCGGTGAAGACCAGCTCGCCGCCATAGGGATGGCGCGGGTGGACAGGCAGCTGGTTGCAGTACTCCACAGTCTCGATGATCTGGTCGATATTCGAGAAATCGAGCTTAGGATCAATGCCTTGCGTGTACATGTTGAGGGCGACTGTCACCAGGCAGCAATTGCCCGTGCGCTCGCCGTTGCCGAACAGGCAGCCCTCGACGCGGTCCGCGCCGGCCATCAGGCCGAGCTCTGCGGCGGCGACACCAGTGCCGCGGTCGTTGTGCGTGTGCAGGCTGATCACCGCTGCCTCCCGGTTCGGCAGGTTGCGGCAGAAATATTCGATCTGGTCGGCATAGATGTTGGGCGTTGCCGCTTCCACCGTGGCCGGCAGGTTGAGGATGAGTGGTCGCTCCCGCGTCGGCTGCAGGATGTCCATCACGGCCTCGGACACTTCGAGGCTGAAATCGATCTCCGCCGTGGAGAAGGTCTCCGGCGAATATTCGAAGTGCCACTCCGTGTCGGGCCGGGCCGCCGCCTCATCCCGCAGCAGCTTGGCCGCGTGAATGGCGATCTCCTTCACCTCCGCGCGGCTCATCCGGAAGACGATCTCGCGCCAGGCGGGGCTGACGGCGTTGTAGACGTGCACGATCGCGCGGTGAACGCCGGCGAGGCTGTCGAAGGAGCGCTTGATCAGGTCATCGCGCGCCTGCGTCAGCACCTGCACCGTCACGTCTTCCGGGATGCGACCGGAGGCGACCAGCCCGGAAATGAAGTCGAACTCCGTCTGCCCGGCCGCGGGGAAGCCAATCTCGATTTCCTTGATGCCGATCTGCACCAGCATGTCGAAGAAGCGGTTCTTTTTGACCGCATCCATCGGGTCGACGATTGCCTGGTTGCCGTCCCGCAGGTCGGTGGAGAGCCAGCGCGGCGGCTGCGTGATGGTGCGCGAAGGCCATTGCCGGTTTGGCAGGTCAACGGGCGGGAAGGGCCGATACTTGCGGCCGGGTTCTTTCAACATGGTCATGGCTCAAAGCGCCTTATCGCTTCGCCCCGCGCGGGCAAGCCGCAGGGCCTGTTCGACTGTTCGGGTGAGGGTCCCTTAGGCGGGTGCCGGCGCGTCAATCGAGGAGCGCGCGGGCGGACGGTCGCGCCTAAGGGCGCGTAAGTCGAAGCAGGGATAGGGTCGCGCGGACGTTCACGCGGCCTAAGTGCACTCGGCAAGGCTGGTTTGCAAGGCTTAGTAGCAGTCGATTCGCTCGACCCGGTCTTCCGCGTCCAACTCTATGTTGAGGCGTCCGGCGCGCAGATCCTGGATCACCGGCTCGCCGGGGCGGATAAAGCGAACGCCGTCCGGTGGCGCGATGGCTTCGATGCGGGCGCGGGTCTCCTGGGTGAGGGGTTGACCATGGAAGGGCTGCGCCTGGTCCGCTCCGCATTGTTCGGGGAAGATGCCGAAGCAATTGCTGCCGCGCGGTCGGCGCAACGGATTCTGGTGAGGGCAGCCGTTGATCATGTCCGTGAGTTTGCGGTGGCTGCGAACGGCGAACGGCTCGCCACCTCTCGACGGCTCTGATGATGGCGCAGGAGAAGGGCGGGCGCTCGCCGCCGAGGTCTCGGAATCAGCAACCCGATCCAGAGAATTGGCGGCGCCCGCGGCCGCGGCGGGTCCCCCGCTCTCCACCTGGCAGGCGGAAAGCGTGAGGAGCACGGCCCCGGCGGCGAGCGCCGGCCGGAGCATTACTTCTCGAACGCGACCGTCATCTTCAGGTCCACGTCGTCGGAGATGCCGAACTGGATGCCGAACGGGATGTTGAACTCGGACCGCTTGATCGTGGCCGTTCCGTGGAAGCCCAGCGTCTTCTTCTGGTTCATGCCGTTGGTGCCCATGCCGCTCATCTCAGCAGCGATGGTCACCGGCTTGGTCACGCCATTCAGCGTGAGGTTGCCCGTGATGTTTGCGCTTGTCGCGCCGGTCGGTTCCACGCGGGTGGAGACGAAGCGGGCAGGGGCCGGGTTGGCGCCGAAGAAGTCAGCCGCGCCGCCGTTCTGGCCAGGGCGGAGGAGGTGATCCCGCAGCCCCGCGCTCGGCACCGTGACGGACGCGATGGGGATCGTCACATCCACCTTGGAAGCGGACGGGTTGGCCGTATCGACCGTCAGCGTCCCGGCCACGTCACCGAAGATGCCGTAATAATCGTTGAAACCCAGGTGGCTGACGCTCCAGCCGACCATCGAATGCGCGGCGTCAGCCGTGTAGTTGCCCGATTCGATGGCGCTGACGTCGATCGCACCCGGCTGCGGCCCGCCCTGCGCATGGAGCGCACCAACGGACAGGACCGAAACGCCGGCAGCGGCCGCAACCGCCAGAATAGTCTTACGCATGAGGATCTCCCTTAACCTTCGCCCACTATTGTGGCGCGCCACTTTGACGAAGTCCACCATCAAGCGACAGCTGCCGGCATCAGCCCGTCAGTTCTTCTCCTTGTCCACCAGCTTGTTGGCGGTGATCCACGGCATCATCGCGCGCAGCTGAGCGCCCGTCTTCTCGATCGGGTGCTCGGCCTGCCGCTTGCGGGCCGCCTTCATTTCCGGATTGCCCACGGCGTTGTCGAGCATGAAGCGCTGGACGAACTTGCCCTGCTGGATATCCGTCAGAACGCGCTTCATCTCGGCCTTCGTCTCATCGGTGATGACGCGCGGGCCGGTGTGGTAATCGCCATATTCAGCGGTGTTGCTGATCGAATAGCGCATGTTGGCGATGCCGCCTTCATAGAGCAGGTCGACGATCAGCTTGGTTTCGTGCAGGCACTCGAAATAGGCCATCTCGGGGGCGTAGCCGGCTTCCACCAGCGTCTCGAACCCGGCCATGATCAGGTGAGTGATGCCACCGCACAGGACGGCCTGCTCACCGAACAGGTCGGTCTCGCACTCTTCCTTGAAGTTGGTCTCGATGATGCCCGAACGACCGCCGCCGACGCCGCTGGCATAGGCGAGGGCGACGTCATGCGCATTGCCGCTGGCATCCTGATGCACCGCGATAAGACACGGCACGCCGCCACCCTTCTGGTACTCGCTGCGCACCGTGTGGCCGGGGCCCTTGGGCGCGATCATGATGACGTCGATGTCGTCCGAAGGCTCGATCAGGCCGAAATGCACGTTGAGGCCGTGAGCGAAGGCGAGCGCGGCGCCCGGCTTCATCCGGCCTTTGAGGTCGTTGTTCCAGATCGCCGCCTGATGCTCGTCCGGCGCGAGCACCATCAGGATGTCGGCCCACTCGGCCGCTTCCTGGTTGCTCATGACCTTGAAGCCGGCGCCTTCCGCCTTCTTGGCGGAGGCAGAGCCCGGGCGAAGCGCGATCGCCACATCCTTGACGCCGCTGTCGCGCAGGTTCTGCGCATGGGCGTGCCCCTGACTGCCATAGCCGAGCACGGCGATCTTCTTGCCGGTGATCAGGTTCAGGTCGCAATCGGCGTCGTAGTAGACTTTCATTTTCGGTCCTTCAGTTCAGGAATCGCCATGCTGAACGTGTTTCAGCATCCATCTTGCCGCGCGCGCCGCGCTACCGGATCAATGGACCCTGAAACAAGCTCAGGGTGACGTGAATTTCTGTTTGTCGCTATTAAGATCCCTTAGCGCCGCGCATCATGCCCACGATGCCCGTGCGGCCAACCTCGACCAGCCCCAGCTCGCGCATCAGGGAGATGAAGCGGTCGATCTTCTCCGGCGCGCCCGTCAGCTCGAACACGAAGCTCTCTGTCGTCGTGTCGACCACCTTCGCCCGGAACACGCCCGCAAGGCGCAGCGCCTCCACCCGGTGCTCGCCCTTGCCGGCGACCTTCACCAGCGCCAGCTCCCGCTCCACATGCGGGCCGGCCTCGGTCAGGTCCACCACCTTGTGCACCGGCACCAGCCGTTCCAGCTGCGCCGTGATCTGGTCGATCACCGGCGGCGGCCCGTTGGTGACGATGGTGATGCGGCTGACGGCGTGGTCTTCCGAGATGTCGGCCACGGTCAGGCTGTCGATATTGTAGCCACGCGCGGTGAACAGCCCGGCGATCTTGGCCAGGATACCGGCTTCGTTATCGACCGTGACGGCAAGGACGTGCCGCTCGGATTGGCGGTGCTGGATCTTCATGACGTTCTTGATCGGCCTCGTTGGCGTTGCCGCTGCGACAGGTTCAGCGTGAGCTATCGTGTGTTCCGGTGCCGGCACGCCCTCATCCGAAGCGAGCCGAACCACATCTTGTGCGTCGGTCACGTTACACCAGCGCCTTGGCTTCGTCGTCCAGGGTTCCGGCATGAACGTCTCCATACAGAAGCATTTCTGTATGCGCCGCACCGCTGGGGATCATAGGGAAGCAGTTCGCATCCTTCGACACCTGGCAATCCACGATCACCGGCCCGTCATGCGCCAGCATGGCGGCGATCCCGGCATCGAGCTCGCTCTCATCATGGATGCGGATGCCCTTCCAGCCATAGGCTTCCGCCAGCCGCACGAAATCGGGCAGCGAATCGCTGTACGAGTTCGAATAGCGGCTCTCATAGGTCAGCTCCTGCCATTGGCGGACCATGCCCATATATTCGTTGTTGAGGATGAACACCTTCACCGGCAGGCGGAACTGGCTCGCCGTGCCGAGCTCCTGAATGTTCATCTGGATGCTCGCCTCGCCGGCAATGTCGATCACCAGCGAATTCGGGTTGCCGAGCTGAGCGCCGATGGCGGCGGGAAGGCCATAGCCCATCGTGCCGAGGCCGCCGCTTGTCAGCCACTTGTTCGGCCCCATGAAGCCGAAATATTGCGCGGCCCACATCTGGTGCTGGCCGACTTCGGTGGTGATGATCGGGTCCAGATGGCGCGTTGCGTCATAGAGGCGCTGCACCGCCAGCTGCGGCATGATCGAATCCGCACGGTGCGGGAAAGCGAGGCTGTCGCGCGCCTTCCACCCGGCGACACGCGCCTTCCATTCGCCGAGGTCTGGGCAAGGGCGATCGCCCCAGGCTTCGATCAGCTGCGACAGAACCGTAGCGCAATCGCCGACAATGCCGAGATCGACCGGCACCACCTTGTTGATGCTCGCCCGATCAATATCGATGTGGATCTTCTTCGATTCCGGGGAGAAGGCGTCGAGCCGCCCGGTCACGCGGTCGTCGAACCGCGCGCCGATGCACACCATCACGTCACAGGCGTTCATCGCCATGTTCGCTTCGTAAGTGCCGTGCATACCCAGCATGCCGAGCCAATCCGGGTCCTCCGCCGGGAAGGCGCCGAGGCCCATCAGCGTGGAGGTGACGGGCGCACCGGTCAGCGCCTGCAGCTTGCGCAGCAGCTCGCTGGCGCGCGGGCCGGAATTGATCACGCCGCCGCCGGTGTAGAAGACGGGCCGCTCGGCGCCGGCAATCAGGTCGACGGCCGCCGCGATCTCGTCGGCCGAAGCCTCCGTGCGCGGGCGATAGCGCTTCGGCCGCTGGGGCGCGGTCGCGGCGAGAGGTGCCGTCGCGACCTGCACGTTCTTCGGAATGTCGACCACGACGGGGCCGGGCCGGCCGGTGGTGGCGATTTCGAACGCCTCGTCCAACGTCGCGGCAAGGCTCTCGGGGTCCTTCACCAGATAATTATGCTTAGTGCAGTGCCGGGTGAGGCCAATCGTGTCGGCCTCCTGGAAGGCGTCGGTGCCGATCAGGTTGGTCGCGACCTGCCCGGTGATGACCACCAGCGGGATCGAATCCATGAACGCGTCGGCAATGCCGGTGATGGCATTCGTGGCGCCGGGGCCGCTGGTGACGAGCACCACGCCGGGCTTGCCGGTGGAGCGGGCATAGCCCTCCGCCGCATGCGCCGCGCCGGCTTCGTGCCGCACGAGGATGTGGCGGATGCGCTTGTCCGTGAACAGCTCATCATAGATCGGCAGTACCGCGCCGCCGGGATAGCCGAAAACATATTCGACACCCTGACGGACCAGGCTTTCGACCAATATCGCAGCGCCGCTGCGTTCCTCGCTCACAACTGCAACCCTTCTTCAAACGATCTCGAGCCGGAGATTGGGGGCTCTACGGAAAAAACCGACCCGGCGCGATGGTCTCGCGCCGGGTCATCCCTCTCCAGACTTAGCGGACCCGATGGCTCTGCTTGCCGGGGCAGCTACCGGACACGAAATGTCGAGTCAACTGCTATCCTTGAAACATTATTTCAAAATGCCGGGTTTGGTTCTTGTCCCGCGTAGAAATTCTTGGCCAGTGATCAGGCGGTTGGTGCCTGAACCACGTGTATTGCCGCTTGGCATAGCGACGGGTCGCCTGTGCCCCCCGCGCGATCGCCTCCTCGCGTGACCACTCGCCTTTCAGCCATCGGGCGATCTCGCGCACCCCAATCGCGCGCATGACCGGCAGGTCCGGTGAGAGCCCGCGGGAGAGCAGGGCTTCCACCTCCTCTGCCGCACCGCCGTCCAGCATCTGGGCGAACCGCTGGTCACACCGCTGGTAAAGCCATTCACGGTCCGGCAGCAGGATGAGCGGGCGGAGCTCGATGCTGCTGCCGATCCCGCCCACCCGCCTTTCCTGCCAGTGCGCGAGCGGCCTGCCGGTGGAGCGCACCACCTCCAGCGCCCGTGCAATTCTCGTCGTGTCGGTGGGGCGGAGAAGGGCGGCCCGGTCCCGGTCTTCCTTCTGCAACGCGGCGTAGGCTTCAGGCGTGGGAAGGGCGCGGACAGCTTCACGAACCAGCGGGTCAATCGGCGGAACGGGCGCGATGCCTTCCAGAAGCGTGCGCATGTAAAGGCCCGTTCCGCCCACGAGGATCGGCACTATGCCTGCAACGTGGGCGTTCTCGATCTCGCGCTTTGCGGCAGCGGCCCAGTCCGCGGCGGAGCAGGCCTCGGCCCCGTCCCAAGCGCCGAACAGCCGGTGTTCGATGCCGCGCATCTCCACCTCGTCTGGCCGTGCGCTTAAAACGGAGAGGTCGCGATAGACCTGAGCGCTGTCGGCATTGATGATCATGGCAGGGCGGCCGGATCGCTCCAGCTCCAGCGCCAGTTCCACCGCCAGATCGCTCTTGCCGCTCGCGGTCGGCCCTGCGATGAGCGCCACTTTCTTGCCATTTGGAGACGTTCCGTTGCTCATCGCGCGGCTGATAGCAGACACCGCCACGCTGGACATGCGCCTTGACGCAGCCAGCGCTGCGCTCAGGGAAAAGGGCCTCGCGCTCGCCGGTGCGCAGTTGCTCGACCACTGGAGCGATGTGCTGGAACTGATGCTGCCTAGCGACGATGCCACCGTGCTGAAGGCGGTGCTGGACGAGCACTTCTCCCCCTCGGACGTGCTGATCGCCCGCGACGAGATCCGCGTTCCGGACCTGTTCGTATCCGACATGGATTCGACCATGATCGGCCAGGAATGCATCGACGAGCTCGCGGACTTCGCCGGACTCAAGGACAGGGTCGCAGCGATCACGGAGCGCGCCATGCAGGGCGAGCTCGATTTCGCCTCCGCCCTGCGCGAACGGGTGGGGCTGCTGGAAGGGTTGGAAGAGGCCGCGATCCACACCTGTCTCGCTGAGCGCATCACGCCCGTGCAGGGCGCTCGCACCCTGGTTGCAACCTTGAAGCATCGCGGTTGCAAAACGGTGCTGGTGACGGGCGGCTTCCACCAGTTCGCCGACCCTGTGGCGGAGACGATCGGCTTTCAGCGCGTCGTCGGCAACCGGCTGGCGGTGAACGGCGGCCGCATGACCGGCGCGCTGAACGGCCCGATCGCGGACGCGGCCACCAAGGAGAGGGTGCTCCGTGAGGAGATTTCCGCGCTTGGTTCGCAAGCGCTCTCCATGGCAACGGGCGACGGCGCGAACGACGTGCCGATGTTGCAAGCGGCCCATTACGGCATCGCCTATCGGGGCAAGCCCAAGGCACGAGAGGCGGCGAATGGCTGGGTGGATCGCGGAGACCTGACCTCCGTGCTCAAGCTGCTCGGTGTGGCCGAGAAGGATTGGGTCGCCGGCTAGGCTGCTGCCTCCGCCGCAGGGCGAGCGGCCTTGCGCATCGGCTCCCACCGCCAGCGGGACAGGCAGCGCCACGCCCATTCCAGAGGGCCGTAGCGATAGCGTCCGAGCCACCATTTGGACCAAAGCAGCATCAGCACCCAGACCGGCGGCACGAACAGCCACGCCTCCCCGCGCGACACCTCGCCGAAGAGGTTGAAGCCGTAGCCGAAGAACAGCATCGTCCCGATGATCGTCGAGCCGAGATAGTTGGTGAAGGCCGTCCGTCCCACCGCCGCTACCCGCGCGGAGATGGCGCTGCCCGGCCGGAACAGCAGAATCAGCAGCGCTGCATACCCTGTCGCACCGATCGGGTGCAGCGGGCCGGACCACAGCTCGTTCCAGGGGAAATAGGTGAACGGATCGAAATCAGCCTGAAGGATGCGCCAGGCCCCGACGCCGTGGTAGAGGAGGCTCACGCCAACGCACAGAACCGCCACCTCAACATAGCGTCGCCGCCGCCAGCTTCCGGTCAGGAAGCCGGAGCGATAGCCGGCCATGCCCAGCAGCATGAAACCCAGAGTCTCCAGCCCGTAAGCGGGAACGGAATTGAAAGGCCGCAGCGGATCTTCCTGCAACGTGTAGGCGACATGCGCGGGGACGGAGGCATGCCCGGCCTTGGCCTCGGCAATATCCCCGTCGGAGGTGCGCAGGCTCTGCAGCACCTCGGCCAGAGCCGCGCGCTGTTCCGGCGTTGCATCGGGAGCACGGCCAGCCTCAAGCTCCGCGATTCTCTCGCTGCCCAACACGACGGTAGGCGCGTAATTCGCCGCCAGCGCCAGCAGGGCCAGCGGCAGCAGCAGGCGCGTGGGCTGTCGCCAGAACGCGAAGGCGAACATCCCGACTAGCGCATAGGGGGCGAGAATGTCGCCCCACCAAAGCAGGTAATAATGTGCAAGGCCAAAGCCGAGCAGCACGATCATGCGCGGATAATGCGCCTTCCATGCGGGCGTGCCGCTGGCGATCGCCCGCTCGCACACCAGCACCATCGAAGCACCGAACAGGATGGAGAACAGGGCGCGGAACCGCCCGTCGACGATCAGGAAGTTGGCCGCCCACATGATCCGGTCGCCAATTCCGCCGAAGCCGTAAAGGGGCGGATAGAAATAGGCTCTCTCGATCATCGCCATGCCGACGATGTTGACCGAGAAGATGCCCATCACAGCGATGCCGCGGATCACGTCCAGCGACAGGATGCGGTCGGCCGAGGTGGTGGCCATTAGATGTCCCCCTGCCGCGCGTCCCGAAGCGGGCGTGCTGGTATTATGAGGATGTCAGGCAGCCGGGAAGACCGTTGCGCCGCGCGCCGTCCGCTCCCCGGTTGATAGCTCAGCCCTCCATCCAGTCCCGAAAGAAGCGCTCATTCGCCTCGCGCAGCTCTTCGAGCGCGATACCGAACAGGCTGTTGCCACCAACGGTGCCGATCCGGCGCAACCCGGAGGACGCCGTGTCCGCGTTCCTGGTGCCCTTGGCGATCTGGCGCTGGAAGGCGTCGAGATCAGGCACGGTGACGACGTAGCGGCCCTGATCCTCGCCGAACCACCAGGCGGCCTGCGAATAGGCTTCGTGACCGGAGACCTCCGCACCGAACCCACCAGCCATAGCCATCTCCGCTAGGGCAACGGCAAGGCCGCCATCCGCCACGTCATGCACCGCGCTGACCAGGCCTGCCTCGATCAGCTCCCGGATGAACTCGCCAGAATTGCGCTCCAGCGTCAGGTCGACGTGGGGAGGGGGGCCCTCTTCGCGACCGTGGATCTCCCGCAGCCACAGCGACTGGCCGAGATGGCCACGCGCTCCGTGCGGAGTGGCCCAGGATTCGGCCCCGATGAGGTAGATCGCCTCCCCCTCTGCCTTGAAGCCGAGCGTCGCGCGCCGGCTATAATCCTGCATCAGCCCGACGCCGCCGATCGCGGGCGTCGGCAAAATCGCGCTGCCGCCTCCCGTCGCCTTGCTTTCGTTGTACAGGGAGACGTTGCCGCTCACGACCGGGAAGTCGAGAGCGCGGCAGGCGGCCCCCATGCCTTCGACGCAGCCGACAAACTGCGCCATGATCTCCGGTCGCTGCGGGTTGGCGAAGTTCAGGCAGTTGGTGATGGCGAGCGGCTTGGCACCCACGGCTGACAGGTTGCGATAGGCCTCTGCCACCGCCTGCTTCCCGCCCTCATACGGGTCGGCGAAGCAGTAGCGCGGAGTCGTGTCGGTCGTGATGGCGAGCGCCTTGCGCGTGCCGTGCACGCGCACCACGGCTGCATCCCCGCCGGGCCCTGCCAGGGTGTCGGCGCCGACCTGATTGTCATACTGTTCCCAGATCCAGCGGCGGCTCGCCAGATCGGGGCAGGCGATAAGCTTCAAAAGGTCCGCACCAACGTCGGCACTCTCAGGCACCTCACCCAGCGGGGCCGGCTTCTTCGGCTCGGCGTGCGGCCGGTCGTAGAGCGGCGCCTCGTCGGCCAGCGGGGCGAGCGGAATGTCGCACACGACCTCGCCGTTGAACTCCAGCACCATGTGGCCGGTATCCGTCACCTCGCCGATCACCGCGAAGTCCAGCTCCCACTTGCGGAAGATCGCCTCCGCCATCGGCTCCTTGCCGGGCTTGAGCACCATGAGCATCCGCTCCTGGCTCTCGCTCAGCATCATCTCGTAAGGAGTCATGCCCTCTTCGCGGCAGGGGACCTTGTTCATGTCCAGCCGGATGCCAGCGCCACCCTTGCTCGCCATCTCCACGCTGGAGGAGGTGAGGCCAGCGGCGCCCATGTCCTGGATGGCGACGATGGCGTCGGTCGACATCAGCTCCAGGCAAGCTTCGATCAGCAGCTTCTCGGTGAAGGGGTCGCCCACCTGCACGGTTGGTCGCTTGGCGTCGCTGTCCTCGCCGAAGTCGGCACTGGCCATGGTCGCGCCGTGGATGCCGTCGCGCCCGGTCTTGCTGCCGACATAGACGATGGGGTTCCCGATGCCGGTCGCCGCCGAATAGAAGATCTTGTCCTGATCGGCGACGCCCACCGTCATCGCATTGACGAGGATGTTGCCGTCATAGGCGGGGTGGAAATTGGTCTCTCCGCCCACGGTCGGAACGCCGACGCAATTGCCGTAGCCGCCGATTCCCGCGACCACGCCGCGCACCAGGTGCTTCATCTTCGGGTGGTCTGGCCGGCCGAAACGCAGCGCATTCATGTTGGCGACCGGACGCGCGCCCATGGTGAACACGTCGCGCAGGATGCCGCCGACGCCGGTCGCCGCACCCTGATAGGGCTCGATGTAGCTCGGGTGGTTGTGGCTCTCCATCTTGAAGATGGCGGCCTGGTTGTCGCCAATGTCGATGACGCCAGCATTCTCGCCCGGGCCGCAGATGACCCAAGGCGCTTCCGTCGGCAGCTTCTTCAAGTGCAGGCGGCTCGACTTGTAGCTGCAATGCTCCGACCACATCACGGAGAAAATGCCGAGCTCCACCAGGTTGGGCTCGCGGCCGAGCGCGTGGAGCACGCGATCATATTCTTCGGGGCTGAGGCCGTGGGCCTCGACGATTTCGGGCGTGATCTGGGACATGGCCCGCGCCCTTAGCCGCGCGCTCCGCCGCTCGCCAGCCCCTCCTGCATCAGCCGTGCTTGACCGCCCCCCTTATGCCCGCCAATGCTCGCGCCATGGAGGAGCAGGATCCCATCGCCGAGATGAGTTTCGAACAGGCGCTGCGCGCGCTTGAGGATGTCGTTCGCCGGCTTGAAGGCGGGGAAGTGCCGCTGGAGGAATCGATCACGCTGTATGAGCGTGGAGAGCAGCTGCGGCGCCATTGCCAGGCGCGGCTTGATGCGGCGCAGGCGCGCATCGAGAAGATCGTCGCCGGCCCGGACGGCAACGCCGCCGGCACCACCTTGTTCGACGCCGGCTGAGTCGCGGTCGATGGGATTGGTCCTCGCCGATGATGTGCTCGGCCGCGGGCTCCAGCGCATCCAGCAAGAGGTAGACGAGGCGTTCGACGCGCTTCTGCCCCTGCCTGACGATCCACGCGCCCGGCTGGTGGAAGCCATGCGTTATGCCGCCATCGGCGGGGGCAAGCGTGTGCGGCCGCTCCTGCTGGTGACCGTGGCGGAGATGTACGGCGCCTCCCGTGCTACCGCTATCCGCGCGGCCTGCGCCATCGAGTCCATTCATGCCTATTCGCTGGTGCATGACGATCTTCCCTGCATGGATGACGACGCGCTGCGCCACGGCAAGCCCACCGTGCATGTGGCCTTCGGAGAGGCTGTCGCGGTCCTCGCGGGCGATGCGCTCCATGCGCTTGCGTTCGAGTTGATCGCCGATCCTGAACTGAGTGCCGATCCCTTCGTTCGCGCGGAGTTGACCCATTGCCTCGCACAGGCCAGCGGGCACAAAGGGATGGCCGGCGGGCAGATGATGGACATCGTGGCCGAGGGCGCAGGCTTCGATCTGCACATGGTCACCCGGCTTCAGCAGCTGAAGACCGGCGCTCTGCTGGCCGCGGCCGTAGAGATGGGCGCGATTCTCGCCCGCGTGCCGGAAGAGGGGCGGACGCATCTGCGCGCCTACGCCCGCGACATTGGCCTCGCGTTCCAGATTGCCGACGATCTGCTCGATCATGATGGGGACGAGGAACTTGCTGGCAAGGCGCTGCGCAAGGATGCGGCGCAAGGCAAGGCTACCTTTGTGTCGCTCATGGGGCCGGAGGCCGCGCGCGCACAGGCGCAGGCGCTGAGCGAGCAGGCGATCGGTCACCTCTCCAGCCATGGCGATGAGGCAGAGCTGCTGCGTGCCCTGGCGCGCTACGTGGTGGAGCGGGATCATTGAGGGCGGAGCGCATCGGCCTCTATCCCGGCACGTTCGATCCCGTCACGCTTGGCCACGCGGACATCATCCGGCGCGGCGCGAAGCTGGTGGACCGGCTGATCATCGGCGTCACCACCAATCCGTCCAAGGACCCGATGTTCACGCCGGAGGAGCGGTGCGAGATGGTGCGGGCGGAAGTCGCGCGGCAGGGTCTTGCCAATGTGGAGGTGAGGAGCTTCAACGCGCTGCTGATGCATTTCGCCGAAGAGTTGGGCGCGAACGTGATCGTGCGCGGCCTGCGCGCCGTGGCCGACTTCGAATACGAATACCAGATGGCGGGCATGAACCAGCGGCTCAACGACCGGATCGAAACGGTTTTTCTGATGGCCGACGTCTCGCTTCAGCCCATCGCCTCCAAGCTGGTCAAGGAAATCGCCCTTTTCGGCGGCGATATTTCCCGCTTCGTCAGCCCGGAAGTGCGCGAGCAGGTAATTGCTCGCGTGGCCGAGCGCGGGCAGCGTGGGGCCCCATGAAGGCGTTCATTGAACTGTCAGCGCCCGCCCTGTAGGGGAGCGCCCTTCCACCACTATCGCCTGGATACGATGATCAAACGCCTTCTTGCCGCGGCGCTCGCCTTCACCGTTACGCTGGCCCCGGCCCATGCCTTTGCCCAGCAGCGGCAGGAGGATACAGCGCGGCCCACTGCTAACGAGCAGGAATCGGCCGAAGCCGCCATCGCTGCGGCCATTGCCGGAGGCGCGCAGCAGACGCAGATGCGCATGGCAGTGGATGCGGACCTGACGAAGGATCAGGAGAACATCCTCTTCCTCGACCTTTCGAACGGCAAGCGCGTGGCGATCCGCCTGATGCCGGACTGGGCCCCCAACCATGTAGAGCGCATCAAGACGCTGACCCGGCAGGGTTTCTATGATGGCGTGGTGTTCCACCGCGTGATCGACGGCTTCATGGCGCAGACGGGCGACCCCACGGGGACCGGCCGCGGCGGCTCCGATCTTCCGGACCTGAAGGCGGAGTTCAACATGTTCCCCCATGTTCGCGGTACGGTTTCCATGGCGCGCGCCGCGGATGAGGACAGCGCGAACAGCCAGTTCTTCATCGTATTCTACCCGCGATTCTCGCTGGACCGGACCTACACCAATTTCGGCCGCGTGATCGCCGGGATGGATGCGGTTGACGCCATCGAGCGGGGCGAGCCGCCTGCCAATCCGACGCGGGTTCTCCAAGCGTCCATCGCCGCTGATGGCAAGCCGCAGAAGCTGCCGCAGCCCGAGTCGACTACCCCGGTCGAGGTCTTCACGGCCGAGAGCCTCAGTAACTCGATCAGCGAGTAAGCAGCGCCGGGGCTTTCTCTGCCGCGCCCGAGCGCTAGAGGGGCCGTCATGCGTGTTGACCTGTTCGATTTTGAGCTCCCGCCGGAGCGTATAGCCCTGCGCCCGGCGCGACCGCGCGATTCGGCGCGGATGTTGGTCATTCCCGGAGAAGGCGCGTTCGAGGATCGCACCGTGCGTGACTTGCCGGGCGTGCTGCGGCCCAATGATGTGCTGGTCTTCAACGATACACGAGTGATCCCGGCACAGCTGGAAGGAAGGCGCGGCGAGGCGCGGATCGGCGCGACCTTGCACAAGCGCATCGATCTCCGGCGCTGGCAGGCATTCATCCGAAACGCGAAGCGCCTGAGGCAGGGCGATCTTGTGGAGTTTCCCGCAGGAGTCGCGGCCACGGCAGAGGAGCGGCACGCGGACGGCAGCTGGACCCTTGCGTTCGCTGGCGATGAACCGGTGGAACTTCTGCTGGAGCGCGCGGGCACCATGCCGCTGCCGCCCTACATCGCCGGGAAGCGCCCCACCGATGCGGAGGACCGAGCGGACTATCAGACGATCTTCGCGCGTCAGGATGGAGCCGTTGCCGCCCCGACCGCGGCGCTGCACTTCACGCCGGAGCTGCTCGCGGCGCTCGACGCGGCGGGAGTCGGGCGCGAGACACTGACGCTCCATGTCGGCGCGGGCACCTTCCTGCCCGTCAAGGCGGAGGATACGGCCGACCACGCAATGCACTCGGAATGGGGGCGCATTGATGCTGCAACCGCCGATCGGCTGAATGCGGCGCGGCGAGGGGGCGGGCGGATCATCGCCGTCGGCACCACCAGCCTGCGCCTGCTGGAAAGCGCCACCGGAGAGGACGGAATCATCCGCCCGTTCGAAAGAGACACCGCCATCTTCATCACGCCCGGCTACCGCTTCCGCGCGATTGACGGGTTGATGACCAATTTCCACCTGCCGAAATCGACCCTCTTCATGCTGGTCTCGGCCCTGATGGGGCTCGATCGCATGCAGGCAGCCTATGCCCACGCGATCGCCCACGAATACCGCTTCTACAGCTACGGCGATTCCAGCCTGCTGCTGCCGGATTGAGCGGGCCGCTTGCAAATCTGCCGCGGCGCGCCAATTGTCCGCGCCGTGCCTGATCCTATCCTCGACATTCGCGGCCTCACCAAGACCTACAAGGGAGGGACCACGGCGCTTGCCGGCGTGGACCTCACCATCCGCAGGGGGGAGATTTTTGCGCTGCTCGGCCCCAATGGTGCGGGCAAAACGACGCTGATCGGCGCTGTGTGCGGTCTCGTGCGGCCAAGTGCCGGCACGATTCGAGCCTTCGGGATGGACGTGGCGCACCACTGGCGCGACGTGCGCCGACGCATCGGCCTCGTTCCGCAGGAGCTGAGCTTCGACATGTTCGACCAGGTCGAGCGCTCGGTCGCCTATTCGCGCGGCATGTTCGGCTGCCCGCCGGACAGCGCGCGGATCGAGGAGGTGCTCCGCTCCCTCAGCCTGTGGGAGAAGCGCAAGGCCAAGATTCGCGAGCTCTCGGGCGGCATGAAGCGCCGGGTGATGATCGCCAAAGCGTTGAGCCATGATCCGGAACTGCTGTTCCTGGACGAGCCGACCGCCGGGGTCGATGTCGAGCTTCGGCGCGACATGTGGCGCCAGATCGGTGAGCTTCGGGAGCGAGGCACCACGGTCATCCTCACCACCCACTACATCGAAGAGGCGGAGGAGATGGCCGACCGCGTAGGCGTCATTAACAAGGGCCAACTGCTGCTCGTGGATGAGAAGGACGCCATCATGGGCAAGCTCGGGCGCACGGAGGCGCGGATCACGCTGGCCCAGCCGCTGGCGGCGCTTCCCGCTACGCTGGCATCCTTTCCGGTGGCAATGGAGGATGGCGGGCGCACGCTCCACTACCGGGGCGGGGACGGCACCGGCAGGGGCAAGCGGGAGATCGCCGAGATCCTGCGCCTGCTCGTGGCAGAGGGCATCACCTTCGAGGCGATCGACACTCGCGAATCGAGCCTGGAGGACATCTTCGTCGGCCTGGTGGAGCACGGCGCTGAACCCGCTGCGGCGGGGGCCGCCTGATGGGGCTGAACCTGCGTGGCGCCGTCGCCATCCTGAAGAACGAGCTGGCGCGCTTCTTCCGCACTGCCTTCGGTTCGATCCTTTCTCCGGTGCTGACCACCTCGCTCTACCTTGTCGTGTTCGGCTCCGCGATCGGCGGGCGAATCAACGAGATCGGCGGCATCTCCTACGGCGCCTTCATCGTGCCGGGCCTCGTCATGCTGACGCTGATGTCGGAGAGCACCGGCAATGCCAGCTTCGGCATCTACATGCCGCGCTTCACAGGGGCGATCTACGAGCTGCTCTCGGCCCCGGTCGGCTTTGTGGAGACGCTGATCGGCTTCGTCGGCGCGGCTGCGGTGAAGTCGCTGGTGCTGGCGGCGATCATCCTCGCGACAGCGACGCTGTTCGTGGACTATGACATTGCTCACCCGTTCTATGCCGTCGGCTACGTCGTGCTCGTTGCCGCCGCGTTCTCACTGTTCGGTTTCATCCTCGGCATATGGGCCGACGGGTTCGAGAAGCTGCAGATCGTGCCGATGCTGATCCTGACGCCGCTGACCTTCCTTGGCGGCACGTTCTACTCGATCGACATGCTGGGCGAGCCGTGGCGTACGATCGCGCTCGTCAATCCTATCGTCTATCTCGTGAACGGCCTGCGCTGGACCTTCACCGGCACATCCGATTTCCCCATCGGCCTGTCGCTCGTCATGACACTGGCCTTCCTCGCAATATGTGTGGCGATCATCGCGTTCATCTTCCGCACCGGGTGGCGGTTACGAGAATGAGCCGCTAGCGAAGACTCATGCTTCGCCGACTGACGCTTCCCGCCGCTGCCGCGTCGATCGCGCTCGCCGTAGCTCAGCCTGCACAAGCCGAACTGCCGGCGCCGGTGCGCGCGATGATCGACGCTGCCATCGAGACAGGCGATGCGGGCAAGGTCGCCACGGTGGTCGAACTCGCCCGAAAAACCAATCCGGATGACGCGGCGGAGATCGATGCACTGTACCAGGCCTTCCTCGCCCACCGGCGGGAACTCGCTGCAGCGCAGGCGAAGGAGAAGGAGCTGGCGCTCCGCAACGCGGGCCTGCTCGACAATTGGAAGGGGCGGGGGGAAATCGGCGCGTTCCAGTCCACCGGAAACAGTGAGAATGTGGGCCTCACCGTAGGGCTATCCCTGCAGCGCACCGGCATCGATTGGCAGCATCGCTTGCGCTCCACTATCGACTATCAGCGGAGCAACGGGCGCACCTCGCGTGAGCAATATCTCGTCGCCTATGAGCCCCGCTATACCGTGAACGGTGACCTCTTTGCCTATGCGCTGGCGCAGTTCGAGAAGGACCGCTTCCAGGGATTCACTTCGCGCGTTTCCGCTTCGGGCGGGTTCGGTTACCATGTCGTCGACACTCAAGCGCTGGATCTCTCGTTGAAGGCGGGGCCGGCCTGGCGTCGCACCGACCTGATTGGCGGGGCGACGGAAGACAATTTCGGCGCACTGGCAGGGCTCGATTTCGATTGGCGGATCCTGCCGAAACTGACCCTGACCCAGGATACGGACCTTGTCGCCGAATCCGCTGGAGCGGCGACAGCAATCATCACCTCTGCCTCCACCAGCGTGCTGCTGGTGACGGGGTTGGAGGCCACGATCACCGACGGGCTGACGACGCGCCTCTCCTATACGGTCGACTACAACAGCAACCCGCCTCCCGGCGCCGTCTCCACTGATACATTGACGCGATTCACACTCGTTTATGGCTTCTGAAAACCAAGCACCCCGGTTCGCCTTCAACGTGGAGGCGACGGATGGCCGCGCGCGCACCGGCACCATCGCCATGCGCCGGGGCACGATCCGCACGCCCGCCTTCATGCCCGTCGGCACGGCTGCCACTGTAAAGGCGATGAAGCCGGAGGCTGTTCGCGCCACAGGTGCGGACATCATCCTCGGCAACACCTACCACCTCATGCTGCGCCCCGGTGCGGAGCGGGTGGCGAGGCTCGGTGGCCTGCACCGCTTCATGAATTGGGACCGCCCGATCCTCACCGATAGCGGCGGTTATCAGGTCATGAGCCTGTCCGACCTTCGCAAGCTGACCGAGAAGGGCGTGGAGTTCCGCAGCCACCTCGACGGATCGAAGCACATGCTGAGCCCGGAGCGCTCGATGGAGATCCAGCGCCTGCTCGGCTCCGACATCGTGATGTGCTTCGACGAGTGCCCGCGCACCGACCGGCCCTTCGCCGAGATCGAGGCAAGTATGGAAATGTCGATGCGCTGGGCCAAGCGTAGCCGCGACGCCTTCGATGCCGGCGGAGAGCATGCGGAGAACGCCGCCTTGTTTGGCATCCAGCAGGGCGCTTTGGATGAGGGGCTGCGCGCCCGCTCCGCCGAAGCGCTGCGGGCGATCGGCTTCGACGGCTACGCGATCGGAGGGTTGGCGGTAGGGGAAGGGCAGGAGGCGATGTTCGCCACGCTCGACTTCGCGCCACGCCAGCTTCCGGAGGATGCGCCACGCTATCTGATGGGTGTGGGGAAGCCGGACGATCTGGTTGGTGCCGTCGAGCGCGGCGTTGACATGTTCGACTGCGTGCTGCCCACCCGCTCCGGGCGCAACGGACAGGCCTTCACCTGGTCAGGGCCGCTCAACCTGCGCAATGCTCGTTTTGCAGAAGACACCGGCCCGCTCGACGAGCGTTGCACCTGCGCCACCTGCGGATCCTATTCCCGCGCCTATCTCCATCACCTGCAGAAGGCGGGCGAAATTCTCGGGGCGATGCTCGTGACGGAGCATAACCTGGCCTTCTACCAGCAGTTGATGGCCGCCATGAGAAGCGCGATCACCGAAGGCCGGTTCGCCGCCTTGGCCGCTCGGTTTCGGGACGATTACCTGCGCGCCTGAGGTTGCGGAGTTGTGCGACGACCGCGACGGTGCCGCCGAAAAGGAGTCCATGGCACCTTTCGCCGCCGGCTAAACCGGGATCGCCAATGCGCGCCGCTTTCCCCGGGGTGCGTGGCCGGGGAACGCGGCGGCTGCATCGCACTCCGCCCCCGCCATTGAGCGACCGGGCCGAGCAAGGTTTGCATGGGCGAACCGCGCGCCCGTTCGATTATCGCTGCGCCTGAGGCCCCGGCTCCGCGACCTCAAGCCGGGTGCCGGGATAAGCCACGAAACGCCCACTGCTGCCGTCAAGGAAACCGGCTCCGATGGCGTTCGCAAAGCGCTGCGCCAGATGCAGGTCGTTGTACCACTTGCCGATGCGATGAGGGGTGACGAAGCGAAACTTTCTCATAGTGCTTCATCAACGATGTTGTGGCTTACAGGTTCCGCAAGCCGCTGAAGCGCAAGTAAAAAACAAAAAAGGCGGCCCCGCAGGACCGCCCCTCTTGTTCCGTCAGGAAAGGCAGGTCAGCGCGAGTAGAACTCGACGACCAGGTTCGGTTCCATCGTCACCGGATACGGCACTTCGTCCAGCGTCGGCACGCGGGTGAAGGTGACCTTGTCGGTGCCGTCAGGCGCGACGTAGTCGGGAATATCACGCTCGGGCAGGCTCTGCGCCTCAACCACCAGCGCCATTTCCTTGGCTTTCTCGCCGAGGCTGATGACGTCGCCCGGGTAGACGCGGCGGCTGGCGATGTTGCACTTCACGCCGTTGACGCGGATGTGGCCGTGGTTGACGATCTGGCGAGCGGACCAGATGGTCGGCGCGAACTTGGCGCGATAGACCACCATGTCCAGCCGCTGCTCCAGCAGGCCGATCAGGTTCTGGCCGGTGTCACCCTTCATGCTCGCCGCTTCCTTGTAGGTGCGCTTGAACTGCTTCTCGGTGACGTCGCCGTAATAGCCCTTCAGCTTCTGCTTCG
>CBINJM010000006.1:0-170787 GCA_966251025.1 uncultured Erythrobacteraceae bacterium
CACTGGTGGCTACCAGGAGCGGTATCGAAAGAAGGCCAGAATAGAGCCAGGACTGCCGCATGATCGTCATCCCCTCTCGCGAACAAATGTCCGCATTATTATCGTTGCAAGCAGTTTGCATGGATGGCGCCGCTTCTCCAAGAGCATAAGCGGCCCCCACGCCCACCGAAATTGTAATGGTTTGTATCGTGTGCCCAAGCCGGAATCCCGGTAGCCAGGTTCTGAATCCATGTGAGGAAGCCCACCAGCCACCCCAGCCGCTCATGGCGAACGGCAGCTTTCTCGCTATTGATTCCTGGAAGCCGCCGTGCAGCAACCGGCCGGAAGCGCCATATTGGTCAGCTTGAACACCGGAGCGCCTTGTGCGAGTCCACGCACGCCAGCAGCCCCTTGCCGCTGGTGACTTGGAATGTAGCCAACAAGTGTAGCCAAGGCCGAAGAGCCTGGAAAGATCAGGTACAATTTCAACAGCTTAGATGCTGAACGTGGAGCGGTTGGTTTCCTGCCGCCCCAGCCAGTTGCAGAGTCTTAGTTTTGAGCAGGCACTTGGATGCCGAACCTGCCACGGCCGAAATGTGCCTCGTGAAGAGGCCGGCGATCAGACCAGTTCGACGACGTCTTCGATGGAATTGAGGACCCGGCTCGGCCGATAGGGGAACCGCGCGATATCTGCTGCCTTCGTGGAGCCCGTGAGGACGAGGATTGTCTCCAGCCCCGCCTCGATCCCGGCCACCACGTCGGTGTCCATACGGTCCCCGACCATCGCGGTCGTTTCCGCACGGGCGCCGATGCGGTTCATGGCGCTGCGGAACATCATCGGGTTCGGCTTCCCGACGAAATAGGGCTGTGCGCCCGTAGCCTTGGTGATCAGCGCCGCGATGGAGCCGGTGGCCGGCAGGGAGCCCTCGGCCGAGGGTGACGTCGCGTCCGGATTGGTGGCGATGAAGCGGGCGCCGCCCTCGATCAGCCTCACAGCCTGCGTGACCTTCGCAAAGGAGAGGCTGCGGCTCTCGCCCAGCACCACGTAATCCGGAGCGGTCTCCGTCAGCGTGTAGCCGACTTCATGCAAGGCGGTGGTAAGCCCTGATTCGCCGATGACGAATGCCGTGCCTCCCGGGCTTTGCGAGCGGAGGAAATCCGCGGTCGCAAGGGCGGAGGTCCAGATCGACTCCTCCGGTACGACGAGGCCGGAGCTGGCTAGGCGGGCGGCGAGGTCTCGCGGAGTGAAAACGGAATTGTTCGTGAGGACCAGGAACCGGCGTTCGTGCTCGACCAGCCGCTCGATGAACCGGGCCGCTCCTGGCAGCGCATAGCCTTCATGGACCAGGACCCCATCCATGTCGGTGAGCCAGCACTCCGGCTGCTTTCGATCGGTAGCCATGACGATGGGTTGCCGCACCGCGCGGCCAAAGTCGAGCCACCGCTGCGCCGCCCCGTTCGCACATCGCGCTCAGCGCCGCCTTTGCGGGTCCGCTGATCCTGAGGGTCGAGGGAGCACTCCTGTTCCCCTGATGTTCCCGACGTGCTAGAGGGCGCCTGATGATGTTCCGTTCTGCCGAGCCGCCTCGCTTCAGGGCCAGAACTGCGGTCGTGCCGGCATGAGCGGCCAACGCGCCGGTAGCGCGGACCTGCCTCTCCACGGCGGGCGAGTACCAGCCTGGCTGGGGCGCCGCATGACCCGTCTGGGCGCGATCCTCGTGGAGGCGATCGTCCTCGAATACGGCCGCGACGAGCTGCTTCGGCGTCTCGCCCATCCCTTCTGGTTCCAGTCCTTCGGCGCCGTCATGGGCATGGACTGGCATTCGTCGGGCATCACGACGAGCGTCATCGGGGCGCTGAAGCGAGGGCTGGCGCCCCTGTCAGGCGAGCTCGGCATCCATGTCTGCGGTGGCCGCGGGCGGCACAGCCGGGCGACCCCGCAGGAGCTTGAGGCCGTCGGCGATCGCGTCGGGATCGATGGCGCGGCGCTGGCGCGGGCCAGTCGGCTGGTGGCGAAGGTCGACAGCGCAGCCGTGCAGGACGGCTTCGATCTCTATCTCCATGGCTTCATCGTGACGGACGATGGCGGCTGGGTGGTCGTCCAGCAGGGCATGAATGGCGACCGTCGGCAGGCGCGACGTTATCACTGGCTGTCTGAGGGGCTGGAGAGCTTTGTCGATGCACCACACGCCGCGATCGAGGGGCGGCAGCAGGGGCGGATCGTCAACCTGGCGGATCGGCGCGCGGCGCAGTCACGCCTCCGTCAGGTCGATCTGCTCGCCGATGTCGGCCCCACCGGAATTGCGCGTGAACTTGCGCGGCTGGAGGGCAGGATGGCCCCCGCGCCCGCTCCGCAGCCGCTCCTCCCGCATCTGGTGATGCCCGATCACCATGATGTCCGGCCCGAGGACATTATCGACCGGCGGCTCCATGCCGCCTTCGCGGCCGCGGCCGATCGCGGCCCGGTCGATTTCGCGGAGCTCTTGCTTGTCCCCGGCGTCGGCGCACGGACAGTCCGCGCTCTGGCGCTGGTGGCGGAGGTCGTTCATGGCTCGCCCTGTCGTTTCACTGATCCGGCGCGCTTCTCCCTCGCCCATGGCGGAAAGGATCGGCACCCCTATCCGGTGCCGACGAAGGTTTACGACCATACTATCGCCGTGATGAAGTCTGCCGTGGCAAAGGCGAAGCTGGGCAGGGAAGAGGAACTCGCGGCGATCCGACGGCTCGACGCGCAGGCTCGGCGGCTGGAGGAAACCGCCTCGGGCCCCTCCGTCGAAGCGATCATGGCCGAGGAACTTGTACGCTCCCACGAATATGGCGGCCGCAGCATCTTTGGCTGGGAGCCGACAGCAGCAATCGAGCCATCACTATCGAAGCGTGATCAGCCGCTTCATCCCGCAGGCCGAACGCAGGGATGAGCTTCCACGAAGTCGCATCCTCGCCCAGTCGCAAGCGGGAGGCTGAGCCGTCATCGACCCGCGCCGCCATTGCTCGGCCTTCACGAGATCGAGCGCGCAACAGGCTGAAATTGAGCCACCGCGTCGCAAGGATCTGGCGCGGATCGCGCCCGTCCGTCCTCTTCACGCCCGTGAAATCGGCTGCACTGACGCCGCTGGTGTTGACGGCCTAGGCAGCCAACGTCGTCAAGTTCAGCGCCGGGATCGTGACGGTGCGCCGGCCGCCGAAGTCGGTGCGCACGACGATGGCGCCGCTCTTCTCCAGATTCTCGATCATGCGGCGGACGCGGCCTAGCGAGTTGGTGCCGTAGATGCGCGCCAGTTCCTGGTCGTCCGGGCAGTGATCGCCCAGGGCCGCAGCCTTGGCGATGGCAAGGAACGGCGCGAGCAGTTCTTCCGGCACAGTGCGGGACAGTCGCAGGATGAGATCCGTCTGTTCCTCATCCGCAACCTCATCCAGCCCGGCCACGGCAGCGGCGAAGCGGCGGCGGAACTGCACCGCATCCACGCCGGGCACCCTGATGCCGTTCATCCGGCACCGCACGCTGAAATCCTGGAACAGGGCGGCAATGGGCTGGAAGGTGCTGTCTTCCTCGGCCGCCATGTCCCGCAGGATCTGCTGGATCAGCTCCGTCGTATCCTCCGGCTCCGCGACTTCGAGGGGAGCCTCTGCCCTCGCCTGGCTCTCGATCTGCTCCTGCAAATCGTCCGGCGTGGCGATGGGGGGCAGACGCTCGACCGGCGGCAGCTCCACCCGCTCGACCTTCTCCGTGCGGAAGAGCGCCTCCATGTCCAGCTCGGACGAGGTCGGCGGCGGCATCAGGCCTGATGCGACGGAGTTCGCGGCTGTTCGCACCGGCCCGATCTTCACCGCCACCGGCCGCCGGGCGACCGCGGGGCCGAGGCCGAGGAAATGCCCGCGCTCCAGGTCACGGATCTGCTCCGCCTGGCGCCGCTCCATGCCCAGCAGGTCCGCCGCGCGAACCATGTCGATGTCGAGGAAGGTGCGCCCCATCAGCAGGTTGGACGCCTCCGCAGCCACGTTCTTCGCCAGCTTGGCCAGCCGCTGCGTGGCGATGACCCCGGCGAGCCCGCGCTTGCGGCCCCGGCACATCAGGTTGGTCATCGCCGCCAAAGATGCGCGCCGCGCATCGTCGCTGACCTCGCCCGCGGCCGATGGCGCGAAGACCTGCGCCTCATCCACGATGACCAGCGCGGGATACCAGTGCTTTGCCGGGGCATCGAACAGCGCGGAAAGGAACAGCGCCGCGCAGCGCATCTGGTTGTCGATCTCCAGCGCATCCAGCCTGAGGATGACGGAGGCGCGATGCTCGCGAATCCGCGCGGCGAGCCGCACGATCTCGGCATCGGCATAGGCTGCGCCGTCGATCACCACGTGGCCGAACGGCTCCGCCAGCGTGACGAAATCTCCTTCCGGATCGATCACGATCTGCTGGACGAGAGTGGCGCTCTCCTCAAGGATTCGGCGCAGCAGGTGTGACTTGCCGGAGCCGCTATTGCCCTGCACCAGCAGGCGCGTCGCCAGCAGCTCCTCGACATCCAGTTTGACAGGCGCACCGACGGGGTCGGAGCCAAGGACGATCTGTGTGGTCACGGCTCCCCTCTAGCCGGCCCGTCCGCTCACCCAACCCGTCGGCGGGCGTTTTCCAGAGATTCGGTGCGTGCCGCCGCGCCCCCCGCCGCGCCACTACGTTTTTGGGATTTGCCGAAGGCGCGGCGGCAGCCCTATACGAGCCTTCGCACATGCAACTCAACGATCGCATCTATCGCGTTGCCCTGATCGAGGATGACGGCCCCCTGCGCATGCTGCTCAGCCGGCATCTGCGCCAGAGCGGGTTCGAGACCCGCGGCTATGGCTCGGCGGCCGAGTTCCGCGCAGCGGCGGCGGAGCAGGAATTCGACGTCGTGGTGCTGGACATCATGCTGCCGGGGACAAGCGGCCTCGATATCTGTCGCTGGCTGCGGCAGCGCTCGGCCGTGCCGATCATCTTCATCAGTGCTCGCTCCTCGCACACGGACCGGATCGTGGGGCTGGAGCTTGGGGCGGACGACTATCTCGTGAAGCCCGTTGATCCGGGCGAGCTGGCCGCGCGCATCCGCTCCGTCCTCCGGCGGGCGAGCGGTGCGCCGGCGGAGATCGCGAGCGAGGCCGGCGTGGTGCGCTTCGAAGGCTGGCGCATGGACCAGCGCCGGCGAGAGCTCTACGCGCCGGACGGCAGCCGCGTCTCCATTTCGGAAGCGGAGTTCGATCTCCTGTGCGTGATGAGCGAAATGCCTCAGCGTGTCGTCGGGCGAGAGCTGCTGCTGGAACAGTCGCGCGACAGGCTTTCAGGCCGGGGCGGTGGAGACAGGAGCATCGATGTCCTAATCAGCCGCTTGCGCCGCAAGCTGGGCACGATCGACGGAGGGCGAGACCTGATCCGCACTGTGCGCGGCGTCGGCTACGTCTTCACACCCAGCGTGGAGCGGTGAGTCGCACCTTCCGTCTCTGGCCGCGCGGGTTCACAGGCCAGGTGACGCTTGTCCTGCTGCTCGCGGTGCTCATCCAGTTCGTTGCCGGCAGCCTGCTGGTCGGCGCCGGCGAAGCGGACATGCAAAGGCAGGACCTCGGCCGCCGGATCGCCGAGCAGCTGCTGGTCGCGGAGCGGGTGATGGGCGCTGCCGCGCCGGAAGACCGGGCACGACTACTGGCAACGCTATCCACCCATCATCTGGAGATGAACCTGGTCCAAGGCCCGCCCCCGATCCCGGCTGAGACGGATCCGGCGGCGGCGGACATCCTTGCCTCCATCCTCGCCTGGGAACCCGCCTTGGCACGGCACGATATGCGGCTGGCGACTACCGAGACGCCCGGGCTGGACCTGCGCCGCCGGCTGGAAGGGGCCCTTCCCATTGGAGAAGACCAGTGGATCGTCTTCCACACGCTGCAGCCGGTGGAGGGCTGGCTCGTCGCCGTCGGAACTTCGCTGCGCGTGGGTCTGGTGGCGCTGATCGTGCTGGCGACGGTGGCGCTGCTCGTGCGGACGCTGAGCGCGCCCCTGCGGCAGCTTTCCGACAACTCGCAGCTGATCGGAACCTCCACCCGCATCCAGTTCGAGGAGACCCGCGGCCCGCGCGAGCTGCGCCGACTGTCGCGTGCGCTGAACGAGATGCAGGACAGGATCGAAGGCCTCATCGCGCAGCGGACCAATGCCCTGGCGGCGGTGGGGCACGATCTGCGCACCCCCCTCGCCCGGCTTCGCCTGCGGCTCACCTCCATCACCGATGAAAGCGAACGCGTGGCGGCCGAACGGGACATCGGCGAGATGAGCCGCATGCTTCGGGAGCTGCTCGATTATTTCGGCGCAGGCGAGAATGGGCGGGAGGCCGAGCCCGTCGATCTCGCCAGCCTGTGCATCACCATCTGCGAAGAGTTCGAGGATCTGGGCGCCGACGTCACCTATCGTGGTCCTGAACGACTGATCCTTCCGGCGCATTACGACCCCCTGCGGCGCGCGATCACAAATCTGGTCGACAATGCGGTCAAGTATGGCGACCGCGCGGAGCTGAGGCTGTCTCAACAGCGCGGGCGGGCGGTGATCGCGGTAGCAGACGAGGGGCCGGGCATTCCGCCCGAGGATATCGATCGCGTGCAGCTCCCCTTCGAGCGGCTGGACGCGGCCCGCGGCGACGATCATCCCGGCATCGGCCTCGGCCTCAGCATAGCGCGACGGGCGGCGGAGCAGCATGGCGGGGCGCTGGAGCTGCGAAATCGCCACCCTCGCGGACTCTTGGCGTCGTTGTCGCTGCCGCTGAGTTGACGCAGAAACACTTTGTTACACGAGCGGGCTTAGCCGAGAAACACTAGGCCGTCATGTTGCAGTGCGAAGCGGCACACGCCGCCCCACAGCAACGGAGATGGCTATGGACATGCTCGTCGAAGGACTGCGTCGGTTTCACGGCAGCGTTTATCCGGGAAAAAGTGAACATTTCCGCAAGCTCGCCACCAAGGGGCAAAGTCCCAAGACACTGATGATCAGCTGCGCCGACTCCCGCGTCGTGCCGGAACTCATCACCCAGTCGGAACCCGGCGACCTGTTCGTCTGCCGGAACGCCGGCAACATCGTGCCGCCCTGGCAGGAGGCCAATGGCGGCGTCTCGTCGACCATCGAATATGCGGTCGTCGCGCTGGGCGTCACCGACATCGTGGTGTGCGGCCATTCGGACTGCGGCGCGATGAAGGGGCTGATGGCTCCCGAGGCGCTGACCACCATGCCCAGCGTGCAGCGCTGGCTGGGTCATGCGGCGGCGGCGGCAGAGACCGTGAAGGCCTGCCATCCGCATGCCGACGACGAGGAAACGCTGCACGCGATGATCGAGGAGAATGTCATCGCGCAGCTCGTCAACCTGCGTGGTCATCCCTCCGTCGCGGCGGCAATGGCCAAGGGTCAGCTCCGTCTGCACGGCTGGGTCTATGACATCGAGAGCGGCGGAATCCGCGCGCTGGATGGCAGCGACAGCACGTTCAAGGAAACGACGCCCGGCAGCCAGCTGCCCGTCGCCGACTTCGGCCGTCAGCCGCGCCCGGTGAGGAAGGCAGCCTAGCGCCTCGCCGCCGCCCCCCGCCGCGGTATTCCCCCCGAAGCCGCGGCGGGACGGGTTTCCCGATACCGATGATCGCCTCTCCCTAGGCGGAGGCTGCACCAAGGATGAAAGTGTCGATGGACGCCAAGCCAACCTTGTTCTCCACGCTCGGCAAGGACATCCCCGCCTCGATCGTGGTCGCGCTGGTCGCCCTGCCGCTATGCCTCGGCATTGCCCTGGCGTCGGGCGCGCCGCTCTTCTCCGGACTGATTGCGGGAATCGTCGGCGGCATCGTCGTCGGCTTCCTGTCCAACTCGCAGCTTTCCGTCAGCGGTCCGGCCGCCGGCCTGACCGTCATCGTGCTAAGCGCGATCGAGTCGCTGCCGAGCTATGGAGCCTTCCTGCTTGCCGTCTGCCTCGCGGGTATCTTCCAGGCCGCGCTGTCCTTCACGAAATCCGGCACGCTCAGTGAGTTCGTCCCCTCCTCGGTGATCACCGGGATGCTGGCGGCGATCGGCCTGATCCTGATCCTCAAGCAGATTCCTTACGCGCTGGGCTACGATGGAGAGTTCGAAGGCAGCCTCAGCTTCCTGCAGCGCGATGGGCTGAACACCGTCACCGCGCTCTGGAGCTCCATTTCCGAGTTCCTGCTGGCCGGGCCGCTGATCATCTCGGCCATCTCGCTCTGGTTCCTGTTCTGGTGGGATTCGCACAAGCCGAAAGAGGGCCCGTTCCGCCTCCTTCCCGCTCCCCTGGTGGTGGTGATCTTCGCCGTCCTTGCCAACGAGTTCTTCAAGGCCTTCATGCCCTCGCTGGCGGTGGAGGCGAACCATCTCGTCCAGGTGCCGGTCTCCGAAAGCCTGAGCGAATTCGCCGGGCAGTTCGCCACGCCCGATTTCAGCATGATCGGCCTGCCCGCGGTGTGGACCGTGGCGCTGACACTGGCGATCGTCGCCAGCCTGGAATCGCTGCTCTGCGTCAAGGCGGTGGACGAGATCGACCCGCGTCGACGCACCACGGACAAGAATCGGGAGCTTCTGGCGCAAGGCGGCGGCAACTTCCTTTCTGGCCTGATCGGCGGCCTCCCGCTCACCTCCGTGATCGTGCGGTCCTCCGCCAACGTGGAGGCTGGCGCCGAGTCCAAGACCTCCACCATCCTGCACGGTTTCTGGCTGCTGCTCAGCGTCCTGCTGATCCCCTTCGTGCTCAACCTGATCCCGCTCGCGGTGCTGGCCGCGGTGCTGATCCAGACCGGCTACAAGCTGAACAAGCCAGAGCTCTACAAGCAGCGCTGGCGCCAGGGGCTGCACCAGTTCGTGCCGTTCCTCGCCACCATCCTCGCCATCCTGTTGACGGACCTGCTGATCGGCATCGTGATCGGGCTGGTGATCGGCTTCGTCTTCGTCATCGCACGCAACTTCCGCACGGCGGTGAGCGTCGCGAATGATGGCGACTTCTGGCTCGTGAGCGCGCGGCGCAACCTGTATTTCATCCACAAGCATGAATTGCAGAAGTCGCTGTCGCAGATCCCTGCCGGCGCGACCGTGGTGATCGATCTCGACAGGGCCGAGTTCGTCGACCCCGACAATATCGACATCATCAACAGCTTCGCCCGCAATGCGAAGTTCCGGAACATCGAGCTCAGCGTCCGCGGCGATCTCGACCATCTGGACGAATCAACTCTCAAGGTTCCTTTCAAAAAGGTGGCTTACGCATGAGGACCATTCGCGAACTTCTTCTGTCCAACAAGGCCTGGTCGCATGAGATGCGGGAGCGCAAGCCGGACTATTTCACGTGCCAGACGGCGGGGCAGAAGCCGGAGGTGCTGTGGATCGGCTGTTCCGACAGCCGCGTCAGTCCGGAGCAGATCACCCAGACGCGGCCCGGCGAGTTGTTCATCCATCGCAACATCGCCAACATCGTCCACCCGGATGACGAGAACTTCCTCGCGGTGCTGCAATTCGCCGTCGAGACGCTCGAAGTGCCGCATATCGTGCTGTGCGGCCACTACGGCTGCGGTGGCATCGCGGCGACGCTGAATGGCGGAACGAAGGGGCCGATCGATCACTGGCTCGATGGAGCGCGCGAGGTGCAGACGGCACATCGCGCGGAACTCTCCGCCCTCACCGATCTCGACCAGCGCCTGAACCGGATGGTCGAGCTGAACGTGCGCGAGCAGCTCATCCGGCTTGGCCGGCTGCCTGTGGTGCGGCGCGCGTTCCAGCGCGGCCTCACGCTGCACGGCTGGGTCTATGACCTGCGGGACGGCCTCCTTTCGGAGCTGTACGAGATCGCCTCTCAGGAAGAGTTGGATGATCTCACGCTGCCGTGCACCGTCATTTCCATCGACAAAGGCGTGGAGCTGAAGAGGGCCGCAGCCGGGCGCTGAGGACCCGGCCCCCGGCCTCGCGCGCGAGGCGGATTGCAAAACCCTCGCCCGCAGCTAGCCTCCCCCTTCGTGGAGGGGGATTGATGGACACAGCGAAGGTTCGGCTCGGCTTCTTCAAGCTTAATGTGCCCGACATGGCGGAGGCGCTCGCCTTCTGGCGCGGCGCCTTCGGCTTTTCGGTGACCGCCACGTTCGACGAGGCGGAATTCCTCGAACACATCATGGCGCTTCCCGGGCAGGAGGGCGGCCCCAATCTGCTGCTGGTGCAGTGGAAGGACGGGCGCGACGTCACGCCGGGCGGCGGTCACGGCCCGGTGGGTCTGGTGTGCGATGACATCGCGAGTGCCGAAGCATCAGCCACCGCGGCGGGCGCCACCGCGCTCACCGGCATCTTCAGCGTAGGACCGACAAGGGTCGCCATGCTGAGAAGCCCGCAGGGCCATGAGATCGAGTTGATCGAGCACGGCGCGGGCTGATCGCCAGCCATGTCGCCACAGGCAGTCGGCGGCAGAGCTCAGTAAGTCGGCTCAAGCTCCGGCTGCGGGTGATTGGGCACGAGGATCATCGTGTTTCCCTCCACCCGCCATGAAGCCAACCGCGACAGAAGGTTCATGCCGATGACATTTGTCGGCCCAAGACCCGGTGCGATGATCGCGTCCAACCCCCGCGCGGTGACGTTGCCGAAGCGCAGCTCTTCGATCGAAGTGAGCTGTGCGGCGATGGCGCCGTTCGCCGTCTGCATCCGCACCGGCAGCCCGCCGGAGCGCTCCTCCAACCCGGCGGCAGCCGCGGTTTCGGCGGAGATGGCGGTCAATGTCGCCCCCGTATCGACGAGGAAGCTGGCCGGGTGGCCGTTCACTTCGCCGCGTAGCCAGAAATGGCCGTCGCGCGCCAGTTCCACCCGCGTCTCCCCGCCCTCGACCTCCTGCTTCGGGTAGCCGAACTGCGGCACCGCCATGTCGAACCGAGGGTCCATGCGGGAGAGCTGGAGGACCACCAGCACCAGAATGCCCATCAGGCCCAACGTGCTCGTCAACCGCAGCATCTTGCCGAGCGAGGGCACCCAGCGGATCATCACGGAGCCGATGACGCCCACCACCATCGCGCCCAAAGCCGCGAGTAGCAGCCCTGAGCGCGGGAGTTCGGAAAGGCTGTGGGAGAGCTGGTCCCACACGGGTGCGACTTCCATGACGGCCTATATAGAGTGAGTCGGCAACATTGCGATGCCGGTCATTGGGGCCCTCCGAAACCTGCCGATGGAGGGCGGCCGAAAGCCGGTTGCATCGTGCTTGCAAGCCCCTCGGGCCAGTCCAGCAAACCCGCCGCAACCTCATAGGTGGAGCGAAGAAAGTCCTGCACCATCCCGTCCGGGTTCGCTGAGGCCCGAACGGCTTCGTAAGGCAGCAGGAACTCACCGAGTCCGTCGTGAAAGAACGCTGCGCCGGGCGCGACGGCCTGCTGACCCAGATCGGGCGGCGTGGGATACGCGTAGGCGTAGAAGGCCGCCTCTTCGAACCCGCCCGCGCTTCCGGGCCAGAAGCCGGCGCTGATCACCTCATCGCTATAGGCCTCCCGCGTGACCTCGTCCGGCAAGGCTGGAACGCCGCCAGGATGGAGGGGCGCCGGGCGGCCGGAGAAGCGCGTCACCGCAAGGTCGAAGCTGCCCCAGAACAGGTGGCTCGGCGAAGACTTGCCCCGATACAATGAACGAAAGGCGTTGAAGCAGCGATCGGCGCAGAGGAATGCCGCGTGCAGACGTCTCGCCGCATCGGTGTCCCACTGGCGCGGACTATGATCCTCCCGAAAGGGCACCGGGTCCGGCACCTCGTTCGGCGCACCGCCCAGCGGCGCGGGCAGATGCAGCTCGGCAAGGCGCTTCGCCAGCCGCGTCTGCACCTCCGCAATGGTCAGCCCCGCCACCGGCAGGCGCGACACGGTGCCGTTGTCGCAGGTCACGACGATGCAGGCGGCGAGGAAATCCAGCTCCACGGTGAAGGTACGCTCCCCCGCAGGCAGGCTGCGCGTGATGGCGCCGCATGGCGTCATCCGCAGCGCGACGTGCCAGCCATGATTGACCCACGGATGCAGCCGCAGCGGCAGCTTGCCGATCAGTTGCAGCAGCATGTGCAGCGTCTCGATGGTCCCGCGATCAGCGGCGAAATCGAGACGCGGCCAGCTGCTCATCACCCTCTCACGGCGCGTTGCGCGGCCGCGTGGCGCGGGCGAGCAGGAGAGAGAACCGCTCCTGCCCGTCCAGCCAGCGTTCCACCGGGGTCCAGCCACCCGCCAGCAGCAGCATGTGCTGGCTGCGCCGGTCGAACTTGTGACTGTTCTCCGTGTGGATCGTCTCCCCCGCCATCATCTGGAAGTGTTGGCCGGATACCTCGAAGGCGATGTTCTCCACCGCCTGCAGGTGCATCTCTATCCGGGCGTAGGTATCGTTCCACCGCGCGACGTGGCGCAGCTTGTCGACCGGGATGGTGCCGCCCAGCTCTCGATTGATGCGCCGCGCGAGGTTGAGGTTGAACCGGGCCGTGATGCCCCGCGCATCGTCATAGGCCGCGATCAGCACCGTGGGGTCCTTGATCAGGTCCATGCCGATCAGCAACATGGAATCCTCGCCCAAGGTCTCGCGCATGGAGCGCAGCAGGTCCACGGCCGTGCGCGCGACCATGTTGCCGATGGTAGAACCGGGGAAGAAGCCCAGCATCGGCAGCCCCTGCACCGCCCCCGGCAATTGGACACGCCGCGTGAAATCGGCCTCCACCGGATGGACGGGCAGCCCCGGGAACTTCTCTGCGAGGTCCGCGGCGGCGGCGCGCAGAAAATCGCCGGCAATGTCCAGCGGCACATAGGCGGCCGGCTCGATGGCGCGCAGCAGCAGCGGGGTCTTGACCGAGGAGCCGGAGCCGAACTCGATCACCGCCCTGCCCGGGCCGATCAGCTGCGCGAACTCCCCGCCGCGCCGCTCCAGGATCTCCGTCTCGGCCCGCGTCGGGTAATATTCGGGAAGCCGCGTGATCTCCTCGAACAGCTGCGACCCGGCATCGTCGTAGAACCAGCGCGCCGGAACAGCCTTCTGCCGCTGGGATAGTCCCTCCAGCACGTCGGCACGGAAGGAGAGGTCGACGCCGTTCTCGTCCCGCTCCACCAGCGCGAGGCTCTCCGGGTTTGTCACGAGCTTCTCATCACAGATCCTTCGCCAGTCGCAGGCCGGTGAACTGCCAGCGCTGGCGCGGGTAGAAGAAGTTGCGGTAAGTGGCGCGCGAATGGCTGCGCGGCGTCGCACAGCTCGCGCCCTTCAGCACCCACTGCCCGGCCATGAACTTCCCGTTATATTCGCCCACCGCGCCGTCTGCCGGGCGGAAGCGCGGATAAGGCAGGTAGGCGGAGCGGGTGAATTGCCAGCAATCGCCGAACAGGCTGGACCCGCCTCTTGGCAAGGGCGGTGCTGGCCATTCGTCCGGCGTGTCGAGCTGATTGCCCGAGGCCGGCTCGCTGCCTTGGGCGAGCGCCTCCCATTCAAACTCGGTAGGCAGGCGACATCCCTTCCAGGCCGCGAAGGCGTCCGCCTCGAAATAGGAGATGTGGGTGACGGGGGCATGCGGATCGCGCGCCTGCCATCCCGCGTGGGTGAAATGCTCGCCCTCACGCCAGTAGAGCGGCGCAACGATGCCCTGACGCTTCACCCAGTCCCATCCGTCGGAGAGCCACAGGGACGGCGTGGAATAGCCGCCATCCGCGATGAACTCGGCCCATTCGCCATTCGTCACGAGCCGGCGAGACAGGGCGAAAGGCTCCAGCAACACGCGATGCTGCGGGCCTTCATTGTCGAAGGCGAACCCGTCGCCCCGGTGGCCGATCAGCGCGATGCCGCCGGGGTGCTCAAGCCACCCGTCTTCGGGCATGGACGCGGGGGGCGCTTCGCCGCGCGGCCACATCGCCGGGCCGAGTGGATTGCTGAACAGGGCGTGCTTGATGTCGGTCAGCAGCAATTCCTGATGCTGCTGTTCATGCGCGACGCCCAGTTCGAGGAGGCCGTTATGCTCGCCCGATGCCAGCAGCGGCGCCATCGCCTCGTCAACATGGGTGCGCCATTCGAGGATCTGCGAGAGTGTCGGCCGCGTCAGCATTCCGCGCCGGTCGCGGCTGATCCGGGCGCCTTCCGCGTCGTAATAGGAGTTGAAGAGGAAGGGCCAGTCCTCGTCGAACAGAGGGTAGCCCGGCAGGTGGTCGCGCAGCAGGAAGGTTTCGAAGAACCAGGTCGTATGCGCAAGGTGCCACTTTGCCGGGGAGGCATCGGGCATGGACTGGATCGTAGCGTCGGCGTCGGACAGCGGGGCGACGAGCTGCTCCGTCAGCGCGCGGGTCGCAGCGTATCGTTGCGCCAGCGTGGGCGCGGACATCGCGCACGCATCGACCTGCGGCTGGGGCAACGCAATCTCCCTCCACCTGCCACCGGGAGCGTGGCGGATCAGGCTTCCGAAAGAAAGGCCGGACTCGCGCTCTGGTTCCCGTGCGAGCGCCGACCAGCGGGCCGCGCTCGCGATCAGGCGGCCCGCTGCACTCGGTTGCGGCCGTTCTTCTTGGCGAGATACAGCGCCTCATCCGCCCTGGCGATCAGCTGTTCGGGGGTGTCGCCGCGCCGCAGCAGCGTCATCCCGATGCTGACGGTCACGCAGGGCAGCCCTCCGATGGAACTCTCCCGTTCTATGTCCTCGCGCAGCCGCTCCGCGAGCTCACGTGCCCGGCCGGCATCCACATCCGGCAGCAGCCAGACGAACTCCTCCCCGCCGATGCGGCCCACGAGATCGCCGCCCTGCGCCTGGCGCCGCGCGAGCTCCGCAATGCGCTGGAGTACGGCATCGCCGATCTGATGGCCGTGCGTGTCGTTGACGCGCTTGAAGTGGTCGATGTCGAACATCACGAGGGCCAGCGGCTGCCCCTGTTCCGGGCTGGACCGCGCCAACTGCGAAAGCTGGTCGAAAACAGCGCGTCGGTTCGCCAGGCCGGTAAGCGCGTCCGTAAGAGCCAGCTTCTGCGCCTGTTCCGCAAGCTCCAGCGCGCATTGCCGCGCCTCCTGCAGGGCCCGCTCCCGGGTCACTTGCTCGGTTACGTCCATCGCCACACCGAACACCGCGATCCGCTTGCCATGTTCGTCGAATTCATTGCTGACGACCATCCGCAGGAATTGCTCGCCCCCGCTCTGCGGCACGATCGTGTAGTCGATTGTGTAGGGCCCACGGTTGTCGCGATTGGCGGACAAGGCGCCGAACAAGGTCGTCCCGCCGTCCGGCAGCAACCCGGTAATATTGCCGGGGTCGGAGCCGCCCCTGGGGTCCAGCCCGTTCATGTCCAGCATGGCGGGCGACCAGTGCTGCTCCCGCGTGCGCAGGTCCAGGCGCCAGCGGCCGATGCCGGCCAGTTCCTCGGCCATGGTCAGCACCTTCAGGCTTTCGCCCAGCTCCGCATTCTGATGGAGCAGCTGGGTCTTCAGCTGATCATAGGTCAGCAGCAATGTGGACAGCGGCAGCGACGTCATCAGCATCAGCAGCAGGACCATCTGCAGGATGACCCGCCCTTCTTCGGAGGAAAAGCCGGCGAAGGCGGGCAGGCTCCCGCCCCCGCCCAGGGCGACCATCGCCGCCGCGGCATAGACGAGCACGCCGGCAGAGGCGGCCAGCTGGCCGAAGCGGATCACCACCACGACGAGAGCCACCGCCAGAAGCAGCAACATCGGGCCGGGCAGCAGGTAGAGCACTGCCAGCGCCAGCCCGAACAGACCCAGCACGGCAACGGGAAGGCCCGGCCGCGACACCATCATGTGAAGCCGTGGGCCACCCTCCGCCACCGGGCGGAGCCGGTCATGGAGATAGAGCAGGATGGGCGTGACGCTGAGAATGCCCACGACATGGGCCAGCAGGCGGTGCGCGGTGTGAAGGGCGTCAACCTCGTCGCGGAACGGCACCGCAATCGCGGTGCTTACGCTCGCGCCCAGCACAGACACCACGAAGAGGCTGCCGAGCGAAGCAAGCGGGTTTACAAGACCGATCTTGCGGTCGAACAGCCGCACGCCGACCCACCCGCAGATCAACGCCTCGATCGAATTGGCGACTGTGAAAGCGAGCGAAGCCGTCGGCGTGAAGCCGATCAGAAGCATGCTCGCGAGGTGGCCGACGAACAGCGCGGCCAGCGTTTCCGGCCAGCGCCGCGAGGGAGCCAGGTGCAGAGCGGCAATCGCCACTCCGCTGGGCAGCCAGACGAGAGGCGGAACCTCACCGAAGCGAGAGCCTGCCGCAAGAGCGAGCGCGAGGATCGCATAGCATGTCGCCGCGGCCACCAGGCCGAGGATTCTGGCTGACAACTGCACGTTGACTCCCCACGTCCACAACGCGGGGATAGGCAGAACTGGTTAGGAACAGCTGCAAGAGCAGGCTACGCAGTTTCGCGTAGCCCGCCCGGGCCGGTCGCGCCGCTCAGGCTGCGTCCCGCTGCCGCTCCATCATCTCCAGGTTCAGCATTTCGGCAAGGAGGAAGGCCAGCTCCAGCGATTGCGCCGCGTTCAGACGCGGGTCGCAATGGGTATGATACCGGTCCGCAAGCCCTTCATCCGTGATTGCAACGGCGCCGCCGGTGCATTCGGTCACGTCCTGCCCCGTCATCTCCACATGAATGCCGCCGGCATGGGTGCCTTCGGCCCGGTGGACGGCGAAGAAGCCGCGCACTTCGGCCAGGATGCGGTCGAAGGGCCGCGTCTTGTAGCCGCTCTCCGCCTTGATGACGTTGCCGTGCATCGGATCGCAGGACCACACGACCGGCTGCCCCTCGCGCTGCACCGCGCGGATCAGCCGCGGCAGGCCCGCTTCGACCTTCTCATGCCCGAAGCGGCTGATCAGGGTGATGCGGCCCGGCTGGCGCGCGGGGTTGAGCGTGTCGAGCAGGGCCAGCAGCGCGTCCGGCTCCAGGCTGGGGCCGCACTTGATGCCGATCGGGTTGCCGACGCCGCGCAGGTATTCGACATGCGCGCTGCCGACGAAGCGGGTGCGGTCGCCGATCCAGAGGAAGTGCGCGCTGGTGTCGTACCACTCACCGGTCAGCGAGTCGCGCCGCGTCAGCGCCTGCTCGTAAGGCAGGAGCAGCGCCTCGTGGCTGGTGTAGAACTGCGTGCTCTTGAGCTGCGGCACCGTTTCCGGCGCAACGCCGCAGGCCTGCATGAAGTCCAGCGCCTCGCCGATGCGGTTGGCAACATCGGTGAAGCGGTCCGCCCAAGGGCTACGGCCCATGAAGTCCAGCGTCCACTCATGGACCTGGCGCAGGTTCGCATAGCCGCCCGTGGCGAAGGCGCGCAGCAGGTTGAGCGTCGCGGCAGCCTGGCTGTAGGCGCGGATCATCCGCTGCGGGTCGTTCCGCCGCGCTTCGGCATTGAACTCGATGCCGTTGACGTTGTCACCGAGATAGCTCGGCAGCGTCAGCTCGCCCTGCGTTTCCGTCGGCGAGCTACGCGGCTTGGCGAACTGGCCGGCCATGCGCCCGACCTTCACCACCGGCAGCTTGCTGGCGAAGGTCAGCACCACCGCCATCTGCAGGATGACGCGGAAGGTGTCGCGGATGTTGTTCGGGTGGAACTCCGCGAAGCTCTCCGCGCAGTCCCCGCCCTGCAGCAGGAAGCCGCGCCCGGCGGCCACATCAGCCAGCTGCGCCGTAAGATCGCGCGCCTCGCCCGCAAAGACGAGCGGCGGGAAGTTGCTCAGCGTCTGCTCCGCATCGGCCAGCGCCGCGGCATCGTCATAGTGCGGCAGGTGCCGCGCTTCGTGACGCTGCCAGCTCTCGGGAGTCCAATTCTGTGCCACTTCGAAAACGATCTTCCGGAAATTTTGGGGGAAAGGCGGCCCTTTACAGGCCCGCGCGCTCATCCGCAAATGTTACATGGGAAATTGCCTGCGGGCCAGTGCTGGCTTCGGCGGGCTTGGCGCTCTCGCCCGCCCTTTGCGCGAGTTGCTGCGGCATCACCGCCAGCCGCCAGCCATCATATCCCGCAAGATAGCGCTGGGCCAGCGCCTGCAACTCCGCCGGGGTCGCTTCCGTGTAGTCGCTCCAGAGCGTGCGGATGTAGCCCACCCGATTCGCGTCGAACCCCGCTCCGGCCAACTGGTTGAGCCAGAAGGTATGGCCGGTCTGCACGCGGTTCAGCAGCTGGCGCATCGGCTCCGTCACGCGGGCGAGCTCGTCCGCATCGGGTCCATTGGCGGCGAGATCCTGCGCAATCTCCTCCGCGGCATCGAAGAAGGCGGGAACGTCGGCGGGCGGAATCTGCGCCACCGCCAGGACATTGCCGCCGCCCTTCACATCCAGCGGCCAGTCCGAGCCGACAGAGGGCGAATAGCTCGATCCCAGCCGCTCGCGCATCGCCTCCAGAAGGCGGTTGGAGAACACCTGCGCCAGAACCTCAAGCTTCCGGCTCTGCGGCAGGGCATCGCTGCCGCCGCCGGTCGGCCAGGCGATCACGGCCGCCGCCTGATCCGCCTCGCCGCGATGGGTCAGCACCAGCGGGTCCGGCGTGGCGGGCGGGAAATCGGCATGGAGGGGCGGGCCCTCGGCGGGAGCGCCCTCCCTCGGGGCCAGTGCGCCGAAGGTGCGCGACAGCGCCTCCACTGCCGCCTCCTTGTTGAAGTCGCCGAACACGTCGACCTCGACCGGACCCTGCGCCAGAATGCGCGACCAGACTTCGCGGAAGCCCTCCGCAGTGGCGCCGCGCAGAGCATCCGGCGACGGAGTGGCATAACGCGGATCGCGCCCATGCAGCAGCCAGTCGAGATCCCGGCTGAGCACCCCGCTCGGGTTGCCGTTGAAAGAGTCGTAGGACAGCAGCATCGCGGCCTTGCTCCGCTCGAACGGAGCGGCGTCCCAGCGCGGCATCGCCAGCTTGGCGGCGAACAGATAGAGCTGGTCCGCCACGTCTTCCGCGCGCGTCAGCCCCTCGAACACGAAGGTGCCCTCCTCCATACGGAAGTTGAAGCCCAGCTTGCGCCCGGTGGAGAGGCGATCCAGCTCGTTCTGGCCCAGCTCACCCATGCCGGAGCCGACAAGCGCCGATTCCCCCAGCCGGGCATAGACGCCCTCCTCCGGTGCAAAGGCGCTCAGCCCCTGGCCGAAGCGGACGCGCACGGTGGCGCGGCCCGGCTCGTTATCGGTCGGCCATAGCAGCGCGCGCACGCCATTGGCGAAGGTCACCTTCTCGACGTCGAACACGCCAAGCGGTTCCCGGCTCACCGGTGCGGCGGGCGCGCCCACCGGCGGCAGGTCCGCGAAGGAGATGGACTCCGACGCACCGCGAGCGTCCGCCAGCGCGGTCACCGGCTTCAGCATCGCGGCGCGAAGCGAGGCTTCATCCGCGACACCGACATCGGGCGTCAGCAGCATGGCGCGCACCACCTCGCCCTCGAACAGGGCGACGGTGTGCTCATGCACCGCCTCTGGCGTGAAGCGATCGCGCATGGTGCGGAACACTTCGAGGATCGTCTCGGGAGCCGCGACCGCCTCGCGGATATCGACCGCGTTGACGATGTCGTTCGCCAATTGGGAGCCCGCCTGGATTCGGCTCTGCTCCACCATGTTGGCAAAGGTCACGTCGAACTCGGCCAGCTCGCGGTCGATTTCCTCCTGGCTTGGAGGAGCAGCGACGGCGTCCGCGATGACGGCGCGCACATCGGCCAGCGCCGATTCCCAATCGTCGCCAAGAGGGGCGAGCGCCACATAGGTCGCGTCGGCCGAACGGCTCGTCTTGTCGTGATCGACCGCCGCATACAGGAAGCTGCCGCCACCACGAGCGCGCGTTTCCAGCCGCCGGTTGACAATGGCCTCGGCAACGCCGTCGATCAACAGACGGCGATTATATTCGAGATTGTCGGTGACCTGCTCGAACGGGCGCAGGAATGCGAAGGTCAGGGCGCGGGGCTGGCCGGGCTCCACGATGACGCGCGTCTCGCCGATCGGGTTTTCGGGGTCGGCACCGGCGGGCGCCTTCGGGCTGCCGAAATCGGGCTCCGCCGGAGCCTCGCCGGGCACATGCCAATCGGCGAAATAGCGCTCCACCAGCATGGCGAGCAGGCGCGGATCGGCATCGCCGACGATCACCACCGTCGCCTTTTCCGGCCGGTACCAGCGCTTGTGGAAGCCCTGCACCTTCTCCGCAGTGGCGCCCTGCAGCGTCTCCACCGTGCCGATCGGGCTGCGCTCGGCGAGGCGCTGGCCGGCGAAGAACACCTCCCGCGTCGCCTCGGAGATGCGGCGCTCCGGCCCGTTGCGCTCGCGCCGCTCGGCCAGCACGATGGGCACTTCCGTCGTGATGTTGGTGGCGTTCAGCACAGGCTCGCGGATCATGCCCGCGAACAGGCGCACGCTCTCGTCCAGCGTGGCGGCGGTCGCGTTGGGCAGGTCCAGCTGATAGACAGTCTGGGTGGGCGTCGTGGCCGCGTTGGTGTCGTTGCCGAGGCTGGCGCCGAGCCGCTGGAAATGCGGGATCGCCTGCCCCACCCCCAGATCGCGCGACTGGCGGAACACCAGATGCTCGATCAGGTGAGCAAAGCCGCGCTCATCCTCCTGCTCGTGCAGCGAGCCGGCATCGATGCGCACGCGGATGGAAACCTGCCCGGGCGGCACGCCGTTGTGCCGCACGGCATAGCGGACGCCATTGGGCATCTCGCCGAACAGCCACTGGCGGTCCACCGGGATATCCGTGCCGCGATAGATCCACGGATCCTCCGGCTGGGCATAGCGCGGGCCGGCAGGAACGGCCGCGACGCTGCCCTGGACAGGAGGAGTCGCAGCATCCTGTGCGGCGAGCGGAGCAGGGGCGAGCAGCAGCAGCGGCAGCAGGGGGCCGAGCGCGCGCAGGCGGGACATCATGCCTGCTTCATAAAGGGCCGGTGGATGAAGGCCCAGTGAATGGTGGTTTCAATGTTGGAGCAAATGGTTGCCCCAAAGATAGGAAGTGTCGGTTGCGGCTGAGCCTCCCTCCTCTTAAATCCAGCCCATGTTCATCGAAACCGAAACCACGCCGAACCCGGCCACGCTCAAGTTCCTCCCCGGCCAGCAGGTGATGCCGAGCGGCACCCGCGATTTCGCCACGCCGGAAGATGCGGAGGCCAGCCCGCTGGCGCAGGCCCTGTTCGATACGGGCGAAGTGACCGGCGTGTTCTTCGGCCGCGATTTCGTCTCCGTCACCGCCGCGCCGGGCGCGGACTGGTCGATGCTGAAGCCGCAGGTCGTCTCCATCCTGCTCGACCACTTCGTCAGCCAGGCACCGTTGTTCGCGGGCGGCAGCGCAGCAGGCTTCGCCGTTCCGGCGGACGAGGACGAGGTCATCGGCGATGATCCGGCCGATGCCGAAATCGTGGAGCAGATCAAGGAGCTGATCGAAACCCGCGTGCGCCCGGCCGTGGCGGGGGATGGCGGCGACATCCGCTATCGCGGCTTCCGCGACGGCGTCGTCTACCTCACCATGCAGGGCGCCTGCTCCGGCTGCCCCAGCTCGACGGCGACGCTCAAGCACGGCATCGAAGGACTGCTCAAGCATTACGTCCCCGAAGTCAGCGAAGTGCGCGCCGCCTGATCTGAAGGGCCTGCTTAGAAGGATAATGTCGTGTCTGAAGTCCTGCCCGAAGCGGCACTCGACCAGCTGTTTCGGGAAGCGCGCAGCTATAACGCCTTCCTGAACAGGGACGTAAGCGAAGAACAGATCAAGACGATCTGGGAGCTGGTGAAGATGGGGCCGACTTCGGCCAACCAGCTCCCTGCCCGCCTTGTCTGGTGCAAGTCTTCGGAAGCGAAGGAGCGGCTGGCCCGGCACGCTTCGGAAAAGAACCGGCCGAAGATCACCGGCGCGCCCGTCTGCGTGATCCTCGCAATGGACATCGACTTTCACGAACAGCTGCCGTGGCTCTTCCCCCACACGGACGCAAAAAGCTGGTTCAAGGACGAGGAAGGGCGCAAGCTCTCGGCCATGCGCAACTCCACTCTCCAAGGCGGATACCTCATCATGGCGGCACGGGCCGTGGGGCTCGATTGCGGGCCGATGTCGGGCTTCGACAATGCGGCGGTGGATGCGGACTTCTTCGCGGATGAGCCGCGCTGGCGGTCCAACTTCATCTGCTCGATCGGCTACGGGGACCCGGCCAGCATCTTCCCGCGCAGCCCCCGCCCTGAATTCGACCAGTTCAACCGCCTGCTCTGACGGGCCGGCCCTTGCGACTGCTCGCCATCGATAGCGCCACGGAGGCCTGCTCCGCCGCCTTGTTCGAGGACGGCCGCCTGGTGGCCGGCACGCGCGAAGTGATCGGCCGCGGCCATGCGGAACGGCTGGTGCCGATGATCGCGGAGCTGCCCGGTCGCGGCAAGGCGGACCGGATCGTCGTCTCCCTCGGCCCCGGCAGCTTCACCGGCGTGCGCATCGGCCTTGCGGCGGCCCGGGCGCTGGGCCTCGCCTGGGGAGCGGAGGTGCTCGGCTATCCGACCCTCGCTCTCATCGCCGCCATGGCGCGCTCCACCCATCCCGGCCCGGTGACCGTCTGCATGACGAGCGGTCATGGTGAATGGTTCGTACAGCATTTCGGCGGCGATGGCCTGCCGGAACGCGAAGTTCAGTCGCTCCCGCCCCAAAAGGCGGCAGAGAGTTTCAGTCATTCCGTGGTGGCCGGAAGCAAGGCCGAAGCATTGGCGATGCAAGCAGGCACCGGGCAGGTTGCGCTCGACCTGCTGCCCGATGCGCGGGAGGTGATGCGCCTGCCGGAGGCTCTGCTCACCCGCGATCTTGCGCCCCTCTACGGGCGCGGCCCGGACGCTCGCCTGCCGGAGCCAGCACGTTGAGCAGCCTCGCGCCCGACGCTCTCGACAGCATCATGGCCGTGATGGAAGTGGCGTTCGATCCCGCTTTTGGCGAGGCGTGGACCCGCCGCCAGGTGGGCGACGCACTCTCGATGCGCGGCACCCACTGCCTCCTCGCAGGGCCCGATGGCGAGGAGCCTTCCCCCGGAGGACCCGTCGCCGGTTTCGCCCTGTCGCGCGGCTTCATGGACGAGGAGGAGCTGCTGCTGCTCGCCGTGACACCGGACCTGCGAGGACAGGGCATCGGACGGCGTTTGCTGGAGCGCTTCGTCCAGGCTGCCCGGGCACGCGGAGCCACGCGGCTGTTCCTTGAAATGCGCGAAGGCAACACGGCAGAGAGCCTGTATCGGGGGGCCGGCTTCGTGAATGTGGGCCGCCGGCGGCATTATTACCGCCACGGTCAAGGGGCTCCCATGGACGCGATTACCTTCGCGCTGAGCTGCTGATGCTCAAGTAAGCTCGATATTCAACCTTTTCATCAGAAATACACTTGTTTTCTCTTCCAGAAGGATGAAGTAGGGGCATGGCTCGCGCTGTGTTCTGCAAATCAGCTGGCATCGGCGAACCAAATCTCACTCGTTCAGGTTTAAACGAGGTCGCAGAAGAAAAGAGGACCAGAATGGAAAGAATGGACAACGAGATGAGCGAGACGCTCATCACACTGACATCAGACATAGTTGCAGCTCATCTGAGCAACAACAACGTCACTGTGGACGAGGTGCCGGCGCTGATCCAGAACGTCTATGGCGCTCTGCATGGTCTGGGCAATGTTACGCAGGAAGAGGAAAAGCCGGAGCCCGCGGTTTCGATTCGCGCTTCGGTGAAGTCCGATCACCTCGTCTGCCTGGAAGACGGCAAGAAAATGAAGATGCTGAAGCGGCATCTGATGACCGATCACGGCATGACGCCGGCGGAATATCGCGCCCGTTGGGGTCTGCCGGCCGATTATCCGATGGTTGCGCCGGAATATGCGGAGAAGCGTCGCACGCTCGCCAAGGAGATCGGCCTGGGCCGCAAGCCCGGTCAGCGCCGTGGCCGCAAGAAGAAGGTTGCCGCCGCAGCCGAGTAAGGCGGTGGCTGCCGTTGCAATGTCGCCTCGCCGCTTCCATAGTGGCGAGGCGCCGATGCACTGCGTCGGCCTGCGCTTTAACTTGATTGCCGAGGCTATTCTTGCACCAACCCATCGATCTTGAGGCACTGTGTGCAGAGCGCGGCCTGCGGATCACTGAACAGCGCCGCATCATCGCGCGGGTGCTGTCCGAGAGTGACGATCACCCCGATGTGGAGGCGCTGCACAGCCGCGCCAGCGCCATCGATCCCAAGATTTCCATCGCCACCGTCTATCGGACCGTCCGTCTGTTCGAAGAAGCGGGCATTCTCGACCGGCACGATTTCGGCGACGGGCGCGCCCGCTATGAAGCGGCGCCCGAAGCGCATCACGACCATTTGATCGACGTCGAGAGCGGCAAGGTCGTGGAATTCGTCGACCCAGAGCTGGAGGCTCTTCAGCGGCAGATCGCCGAGAAGCTCGGCTATCGCCTGGTCGATCACCGGATGGAGCTTTACGGCGTCCGCATCGACCGCGAGGACTGAGGCGCACCGCCCCGCGTCCCGCGCGCTCGGCTGGCGGTGGCTGGTCGTGGCGGCGCGTGGTGCGGCGATCATGCTGTTCTTCGCCGCCATCCTCCTGCCCCAACTTCTGTTGACCGCCTTTGGCCGGCGCGCCCTGATCCCCCCGCACTTCCTGCGGGGCGTCGGTTGGCTCGCCGGGTTGCGCGTGCGGCGCGAAGGCCGCCCCGCGCCAGGAACGGCCGGGGGCAAGCTCCTGCTGGTGGCGAACCATACCAGCTGGCTGGACATCCTCGCGCTCGCCGGCGTCAGTCGCTCCGCCTTCGTCGCACAGGGCGGTCTGGCCGGGCACCCTTTCCTCAAATGGCTGTGCGACCAGAACGACACGCTCTTCATCGCGCGGGATAGGCGCGGCACGGTCGCCGGGCAGGTGGCACAGGTGCGCGGCGCACTGGCGCGCCGCAGGATGACGATTTTTCCCGAAGGCACCACATCCGATGGGACCGCGCTGCTACCGTTCAAGAGCGCCCTGTTCTCCGCCGTGGAAGGAAGCGGCGACGTCACCATCCAGCCGGTCGCGCTGGACTACGAGGACGCCCCCGTCATCGCCTGGCACGGAGCGGAGCCGGGCGGGGCAAACGTGCTGCGCATTCTCGCGCGCATTCGCCCGATCCGCATTACCGCCCGCTTCCTCCCCCCGCTCTCCGGCACCGAGCTGGCGGATCGCAAGAGCATGGCGACAGCGGCCCAGCTGCGGATCACGGAAGCGCTCGCCCACCCCCGCGCCCTTTCAGAATCGCCGCCAATCGCGTAACGGCGCCCCATGCGACAGAGCGGAAATCCCAAGACCTTCCGGGTCAAGAGCTTCGGCTGCCAGATGAACGTCTATGATGGCGAGCGGATGGCGGAGCTGCTGGCCGCGCGCGGCATTGCCCCCGCACCGGAGGGAGAGGAGGCCGATCTCGTCGTCCTCAACACCTGCCACATTCGTGAGAAGGCGGCGGAGAAGGTCTATTCCGACATCGGCCGGCTGGTGAAAGCGGGGGGCGAGACACCCCCGATGATCGCCATCGCCGGCTGCGTCGCCCAGGCGGAGGGCGAGGAGATCATGGCCCGCGCCCCCGCCGTGGGCGTGGTGGTCGGCCCACAGGCCTATCACCGCTTGCCGGAGCTGGTCGCCCGCGCGGCGGTCGGCGAGCGCGCGACCGATACGGACATGCCCGCCAACGCCAAGTTCGACGTGCTGCCGGAACGGCGCCGTGTCGGACCCGCAGCCTTCCTCACCGTGCAGGAAGGCTGCGACAAGTTCTGCACCTATTGCGTCGTCCCCTATACGCGCGGTGCCGAAATTTCCCGGCCCTTCAGTGCCTTGATGGCGGAGGCCGAGAAGCTGGTGGAAAGCGGCGCGCGCGAGATCACGTTGCTGGGCCAGAACGTCAACGCCTGGACGGGCGAGGACGCTGCGGGCCGCCCCATCGGTCTCGATGGCCTCGCCCGCGAACTCGCCAAGCTGCCGGATCTGCAGCGCATCCGCTACACGACCAGTCACCCCAACGACGTCACCGATGGGCTGATCGCCGCGCATGGCGAGATCGAGAAGCTGATGCCCTTCCTGCACCTGCCCGTGCAGAGCGGGTCGGACCGCGTGCTCAGGGCGATGAATCGCAGCCACACGGCCGACAGCTACCTCAGCGTGCTGGAGCGTTTCCGCGCCGTGCGGCCGGACATCGCCATCAGCGGGGACTTCATCGTCGGCTTCCCCGGCGAGACGGATGCGGAATTCGAAGAGACGCTGCGGCTGGTCGACGCCGTCGGCTACGCGCAGGCGTTCAGCTTCAAATATTCGCCGCGCCCCGGCACCCCGGCCGCCATCCTCCCCGGCCAGATCGCGCGCGAAGTGATGGATGAACGGCTGCAACGCCTGCAGGCCGCCCTCAACCGCGACCAGTTGGCCTTCAACCAGGCCAGCACCGGCCGCCGCTGCGCCGTGCTGGTGGAGCGCAAGGGCAAGTATCCCGGCCAGTGGCTCGGCAAGTCGCCCTGGCTGCAATCGGTCCTGTTCGAAGGTGAGGCCGAGATCGGCGACATCGTGGAGGTCGAACTCGCCGCCGCCGGGCCCAACTCGATGCAGGCGCGCCTGCTACAGCCGTCGCTCGCCCCTGCCGCCTGACCGCGCCGCCTATCGCCACAGGAAGCCGCCATCCACCGGATGGTAAGCGCTGAAGCACGCCCGCTTCGGACTTCCGCGCCTTCCCGAAGACCTATGTCGCCACCAGGCGGCAGCCCGAAACTCAGGCGCTTCGCGGGCGCCGCGAGTCTTCCACCGAGACTTTCCTTCCGGCAGCTTGTTCTGCGCCGCACTCATCGTATCTTTCACACGTTAGTCTCGAAAGGAGCGCATGGCCCGCAAAGCATCCCGCGCCGGTGGCAGTGCCGCAGATGGCGAGTTCACCCTTCACCCCGAAGACCGTCGCAACCCCGGCCGCCGCGCCCGGGTGGAGGTTCTGTTCGACCAGCAGGCGACGCTCGGCACCCTGTTCGGGGAGTTCGATGCCAACCTGGTGCAGATCGAGAATCGCCTCGGTGTGTTCATCGCCGCGCGCGGCAACCGGGTGATCATCGAAGGCCCGGATGACGAGGTCGCCCGCGCCCGCCAGGTCCTCGTCGCGATGCATGAGAAGCTGCTGGCCGGGCAGGAGCTCGATGCAGGCATGATCGAGGCGCTGATCGGCATGGCGAACGAGCCCGTGCTGGAAGGCATCATCACCGGCGACGCCAAGGGCCCGCCGATCATGATCCGCACGCGCAAGAAGACGATCATGCCGCGCAGCGCGATGCAGGCGGATTACATGCGCCAGCTCGCCAGCCGCGACATCATCTTCGCCCTCGGCCCCGCAGGCACCGGCAAGACCTACCTCGCCGTGGCACAGGCCGTCAGCCAGCTGATCACCGGCAGCGTGCAGCGCCTGATCCTGTCGCGCCCCGCGGTGGAGGCGGGGGAGCGGCTCGGCTTCCTGCCCGGCGACATGAAGGAGAAGGTCGACCCTTACCTGCGCCCGCTCTACGACGCGCTCTACGATTGCATGCCGCCCGAACAGGTGGACCGCCGCCTCGCCAGCGGAGAGATCGAGATTGCGCCGATCGCCTTCATGCGCGGCCGCACGCTGGCGGAAAGCTTCATCATCCTGGACGAGGCTCAGAACACCACGCGCGAGCAGATGAAGATGTTCCTCACCCGCTTCGGCCAGAACAGCCGCATGGTCGTGTGCGGAGATCCGCGTCAGGTCGATATCCCGGGCGGCACCACCCATAGCGGCCTGCACGACGCCGTCACCCGGCTGGAGGGCGTCGAAGGCATCGGCGTCACCCGCTTCTCCGCCAGCGACGTCGTCCGCCACCCGATCGTGGGTCGGATCGTCGAGGCGTATGAGGGGGAAGGCGCTTAGAAGGGCGCCATCCTGTCCCCTCATTCGCTGAACAGGTCGGCCGGTGAGCCCTATTTGGGACAGGCTGGTCCCGGAAATCCCGTGGACTTCGCTCCCGCCTTCTGAAATCCCTTCCCTTGGGAATGTTCAAGAGTCCGGGGGGATTGGGGATGAGGCGCGCTGCATTGGTGGCGTTGATGGTGCTGTCGCTGTTCGGGGCGGAGGCGGCCATCGCGCAATCGAACAACAACGACTACACGCCGCTCAACTCCCGCATTCGGCGCGACCGGCAATTCCCGACCGACGTGGTGAACCGCTGGCGCGATCAGGTCGGCCCCGTGGAGCGGGACCGGCGCAAGTCCATGCTCGGCCAGTTCACCCGCTGCCTCTACAACCGCTCCAACGCCCGATCGCTGGAGCTCTTGCAGACCACCGATTTCGGCTTCGTCGACTTCAACCAGATCAACGTGGACCCGGACCGCGCCATGCGGATCTACGGGTTCCAGGATTGCCTCAACCGTGTGGCCTCCATCAACGGCACCGGGGTGCAATTGCGCTTCAGCCCAGGGGCCCTGCGCCAGTGGCTGTTGCAGGAAGCCTATCTGGACCGGAACGAGGACGGCCCCGCCTGGGTGCAGCCCGGCTTTGACGCCGCACCCCGCGTCTACCCGCTCTCGGCGCAGCGGCCGGAGGTGCGAATGGCGATGGAGTTCGCGGATTGCGTCGTCGCGACCGACCCGTTCACGGCCGACTACTTCTTCCGCACCACCGCCGGCTCAGCCGAGGAACAGGCCGCCGTCCAGCAACTCTCCCCCGCTCTCGGCCCCTGCCTGCCCGAAGGCGCGCAGGTCCAGCTGCAACTGCCCGATCTCCGCCTCTGGCTGGGAGAAGCGCTATGGCACGCCTCCATGAACAAGGTCGCCGTGCCTGCCGACGCGAGCGGCGAGGGAAGCGGGGGCTGAGTGGGGACGCTTGATCGGCAAAATGGCTGTTTGGAGGTGAGCCTGCTGGTGGATCGCGGGGCCGAAGAGCAGCCGAACGGTAATGTGCGGACACCCGCGGCGCGGGGATATTGCCGGCGGCACCACCCACGGCGGCCCCAATGATGCCATCACCCGGCTGGAGGGCACGGAAGGGACCGGCGTCACCCGATTCTCTTACGGTGAGGTCGTCCGCCGCCCAATTGTCGAGGGATTGTCGAGGCGACAAGGGGGGGGAGGAAGCACCTAGCGGTGCCTCCTCTCAACCTTCGCACAAGGTTCATTGTCCCTGCGACACTTCCCTGAACTGATGTCGGTTTAATCCTGGGTTCGCGAAAATTGCCTGACCGATGTCCTCTGCTTACAAACGGGCCTTAGCGCCAAATAGCCCCGCGCATAAGCAACCCTTCATCTCATCTTCGATATTTGGTAACCGCCATACGCCGCTACTGCAGCAGCAGCCACTCCCAACGTTATAGCCTTCCAAGTTCCATTGTTGTTTTTGTTAATCTCAGAAAATTGCTTACTAACCTCCACGATTTTTTCCGCTAAATTTCCCTTTGACTCGTCGCTTACCAGAGTTTCTCCTATCTTGGTCAGGGACTCTATCGCAGATTTTACACCCTCAATCGTGGACTTCTGCGCACGAGCACAATCTTCGCTAATCTTCGCCATCGTATTTGGGATCTCTGCGCCCAAAGCTCCTCCACCACTTGCAAGTGGTACTAGGTCCTCCGAACCGATCTTATTGAAGGCGCCGATGTTCTCGATTTCGCCAGAACCCGCAGGCACAAGCCTATCAGAATGGTCAGTCATCATCATTACACCCTCACACGGCTCTGCATCATTGATAGGATGAGTGATCGGCTAAAGGAAACTTGCTTCAAAAAGAGCCCACCGGGCGCCATGACAATCAATTCCGAGAGTTCTGGCGCCTTCTGACCTCAGCGAATTGCCGACAGTCCCGGAAGGCGGTCGCACCATCAATATCCCGTCAGGCGCTCTCGTCACTAGCGGTAGCCATTTCCCACAAACCCCCACCCGCGCTATGTCCTGCGCCATGACACCCCCGCCCCTCTCCTCCCTCACCCCCGCGATCCCTCGCGCTCAGGCCACCAGCCTTTTCCCAGCCCAGGACACTGTTCCATGTGTTCCAAGCGTGCTCCACATGCGACGAACCGAGTGCTCTGATGCAGCTTGAGATCGACACCGAGGCTCCCTGGCCCGAAGCCGATTGGGCCGCCCTCGCCGAACGTGCCGCCGAGGCTATCGCGCGGGTGGAGCCGGCGCTCGCCAATGAGCGGCTGGAGGCCAGCCTGCTGTTCACCTCGGACGAGGAAATCCACCAGCTCAACCGCGATTGGCGCCAGCGGGACAAGCCGACCAACGTGCTCTCCTTCCCGATGCTGGAGCGAGAGGACCTTCTCGCCTTAAGCCCTGAGGGCCCGCCGGAAATGCTCGGCGACATCGCGCTTGCTTACGAAACCTGCGCCCGCGAAGCCGCCGAGAAGGGCGTGCCGCTGGAGCATCACGCCACGCATCTGATCGTCCACGGCCTGCTCCATCTCGCCGGTCATGATCATGAAACCTCGGACGAGGATGCGGAGGCGATGGAGGCGCTGGAGACAAAGGCGCTTGCGATGTTGGGGATCGCGGACCCATATGGGCCGATCCAATAGAGGGGAAAGTGAAAGGGCGATGCCCGAAGTTTCCAGAAGTCCGGCCCGCTCGGCTGGCGAGTCCAACGGAGAGTCGGACAGTAGACGCGGGCTTTGGCACGCAATTCGCAGCTTCTTCGACGAGGAGGACAACACCTCCCTGCGCGCGCAGATCGAGGAAGCGATCGAGGAGCGGCAGGATGAGCAGGCGGCCGGCGACACCGCAGCCAAGGGCGACCTCTCGCCGGTCGAGCTCACCATGCTGCGCAACCTGCTGCATTTCAGCGAGCACGATGCGGACGACGTGGCGATCCCGCGCGGCGAGATCATCGCGGTGGACGCCTCCGCCAGCTGGGAGGAGATGGTCGAGCTGTTCGCGGAGCACGGCCATTCCCGCGTGCCGGTCTATCGGGAGACGCTCGATCAGGTGATCGGGATGATGCACATCAAGGATGTGTTCCCCTATCTGGCTCGCAACGCCCCGCCGCCGGCGGACTGGACCGCCCTGATGCGCCAGCCGCTCTACGTGCCGCAGGCGCGCAGCGCGCTGGACGTGCTGGCCGACATGCGCACGAAGCGGGTCCACCTCGCCATCGTGGTGGACGAATTCTCCGGCACGGACGGCGTCATCACGATTGAGGACCTGGTCGAGGAAATCGTCGGCAACATCGAGGATGAGCATGACGAGGCGCCGGTGGAACTGGTCGTCCCTCTGGGCGAGGGGCTGTGGGAAGCCGATGCCCGTGCCGAGCTTGAGGACGTCGCCGAACTGGTCGGCGATCCCCGGATCGCGGAGGTGGAGGAGGCAGTCGATACGCTCGGCGGCCTTGCGGTCGTGCTGGCGGAGCAGGTGCCACAACCCGGCACGATGCTGACCCATCCGAGCGGCTGGCGGATCGAGGTGATCGAGGGCGATGAGACCCACGTCACCAGGCTGCGCCTGCACCGGCCGGAAGAGCACGTGGAGCCGGAAAGCGCCGGGTGATGAAGGCTTGCGCGTCGCAACAAAGTTTGTTGCAGTGCAAGAAACAGTTGCTCAATGACCGTTGCACTTTTTAGAACATAATCACCCTTCATGCGTCGCCTTCCCCCCCTCCGTGCCCTTGAGGCGTTTGTGCGTGTCGTGCGCCTCGGCTCCGCGCGCGCTGCGGCCGATGAGCTGAGCCTCAGCCCCTCCGCCCTGTCCCGACGGGTGAGCAGCCTGGAGGAGTTCACCGGCAAGAAGCTGTTCTCCCGCACCGGGCAGGCCATGCGGCTGACCGATGAAGGGCGCGCCTTCTATGACGCCGTGGCGCCGCATCTGGAATCGCTCGCCATCGCGGTGGAGATGCAGTCGGAGAACCTGCAGCTGCTGCGCCTGCGGCTGGGCGTGCTGCCGCTGTTCGGCACGCAGCGCCTGTTCCCCAAGCTTCCGGAACTGCGCCAGCTGCACCCGCGCCTCCACATCGACATCGACACCGGGCCTCACCTGGCGGACCGGGTCGGCGACACGCTGGACGCGGCCATCCTGCTGACCACGGAACCGGGACCAGGCTTCCACCGCGTGCAGCTGGACCAGAACACGATTCACGCCATCTGCAAGAAGGAGCTGGCGGAACGGCTAGGCCCGGTGCCGGATCGCGATGCGCTGGCGCAGCAGACCTTCCTCGTTCACACGGACATGCCGCTGAGCTTCGATGCCTGGAAAGCGGCACTGGGGATCTCGAGCCTCCAGCCCAATGCGATCGACCATTACGATTCGGGCCAGCTGATCCTGGAGGCTGCCGCGCAGGGGCTCGGTATCGCGATCATGCATGACGATCACCTGAAGCGGAACAACGACCCGCGCCTGGCCAATCTCTATGATCGGCCGGTTCCCAGCCCCTACAGCTACTGGTTCATGTGCCGCCCCGTGGATCTGGAATCGCGACCCGTGCGGATCTTCCATGACTGGCTGGTGTCCGCAGGCCTGTAGATTGCCGCGCCTGAATGAGGCAGGATGGCCTCAAAGGTTCTTGGAGAGGAAACTGCAGATGACATCGAAGACGCTCTTATCGCTGGCCGGCGCGCTATCGCTCGGCACCATGCTCGGTGCCCCGGCACAGGCACAGATGCAGCCGCTGAACGACCCTGTTCAGGCGCATCCGGACCCGGAAAGCCTGTTCACCAGCGAGGATCCCCAGCTTCACCGCAACAAGCAGACCGCTCTGCACATCATGCGCGAGCTGCTGCAGTGCAACCAGTGGGACCGGGCCGGCGAATGGCTGACGGACCGCTACATCCAGCACAATCCCCTCGCCGCCTCGGGCCTTGAGTCCGTGCAGCACTACTTCCTGAATGTCGCGAAGGTGCAGCGGACCCCGACCTGTGAGAAGCTGACGAACCCCATCGTGGAGGTTGTGGCGGAGGACGACATGGTCACCGTGCTGATCAAGCGCGAAATGCCGATCCCGGGGGATGCGAGCGGAAAGACCTATACGACCACCTGGTTCGACGCCTGGCGCTTCGTGGACGGCAAGGCAGACCAGCATTGGGATCCGGCGACTCTCCCGACCGCTCCGCGCTCGGAGGGGGGACGCTGATGATCGGCCGCCGTCATCATGCCATGGCGGCGGCGCTTTCCGCGCTGCTGCTGGCCGCCCCGCCGGCCCTCGCCCAGTCCAGCCCAAGCCCTTCCGAAACGGCCAATCTCCTTCGCGAAATGAAGGACCGGGCCGAGATCGAGAAGCTGATGTGGGACTACGTCGCGGGGATCGACGGCTGGAACCCTGACGCCTACGCCGCGTCCTTCACGGAAGACGGCGCCTTCGGCCGGACCAAGGGTCGCGAAGCGCTACGCCAGATGGTCGTGGACCTGAAGAAGAGCCAGGATGATCGCCGTGCAGCCGGGAACGAACCCGGCAACATGCATCACATCATGTCGAACATGAACATCGAGTTCGTCACGCCCGATCATGCAAAGGTCTATTATTACTGGCAGACCGTGTTCGGCGGTGGGGCTGGCACCACCCCGCCGGTGAGGGTCGCCGCTGTCGGCCGTGGCCTGGACGACGTGGTGCGCGTGAACGGCAAATGGCTCATCCAGAACCGGAACGTCTCGTACCAGCACCCGGGCCCTGAGGGCAGCTGATCACACAGCGAGGCAGGGTTCCTCATGAGGGCCCTGCCTCCTCTGTCGCGCACAGCAAGATGAAAAGACGCGGTTGGCAGCTCCGGGGGGAGGGCGCAGGATGAAGTTGGTTTCGTTGACCATCGGTTCGGTGGCGGTCCTGCTATCCACAGCTCCAGCGCTGCCGACAGCGGCGCAGGACGGGGCGGGGCTAGCGCCCAGCACCCCTTGGACAGTGGATTACGATACGGACAGCTGCGCTCTGCGCCGCATGTTCGGCGAGGGGGGAGCGACAGGTCTTCTTTGAGCTGCGGCGTTTCGATCGCAGGTTGAGCCTGCAGGCAGTCGTCGCCAGCAGTTGGATGACGGCAAGGGCGCCGAGCCAGACCAGATATCGGTTTGGCGAGAGTGGCGAATGGAACGAGGCGGGATCTGCCAACACCCTCACTCTGGCGAACGGGTTCAGCGGCGTGCTATTCTTCCCCGTGCTCGTAACCCCACACGCACTTCAGGAACTTCAGGACCTGCAGGAGCCAGATATTCGGTTCCAGAGGATCGATGTACGGTCGATGGAAGTCGGGGCAGCCGCAGCAACCGATTCGTTTCAATTGCGCGGCGCCTTCAGCCGCACGGTCGAATTGCCGCTGGGGCCCATGGACAAGCCAATCGAGGCGCTACACCAGTGCATTGATGAACTGATGACCCACTGGGGTATTGATGTGGAGGCGCACAAGACGCTCAGTCGCCCGGTGAGACCCATCAATCTGCGGGAAGTCGGGCGCATGATCGACTACCCGCCCCAGATGCTCCGTCAAAACATGCCTGGCGTTGTTAATATTCGCCTCTCGGTTGACGAAAGGGGAAGGACAACTGCCTGCCATATCCAGATGCCCCTGAGCGACCCCTCGTTCGAGGAAACCAGCTGCGCGGACATCCAGCATGCGGTGGAGTTCGAACCCGCGCTGGATAAGGACGGGAAGCCCATCGCCAGCTACTGGACCACTAGGGTCGTTTTCGGGATCTTCCCCTGGCGCTGAACTCCGTCTCAGCCATCCACACAGCAAAAGGGGCGCCGAAGCGCCCCTTTTTCGTTTCAGCCAACCGTCGCCTTGACAATCTTGCCGGGGCTACGCGGCGGCTCGCCCTTGGGGAGAGCGTCGACATGCTCCATGCCGCTCTCCACCTCGCCCCACACGGTGTACTGCTTGTCCAGGAAGCGGGCGTCGTCGAAGCAGATGAAGAACTGGCTGTTGGCGCTGTTCGGATCGTTGGTGCGGGCCATCGAGCACACGCCGCGCACGTGCGGCTGCGTGCTGAACTCCGCCTTCAGGTCCGGCTTCTCGCTGCCGCCCATGCCGGTGCCAGTCGGATCGCCGCCCTGCGCCATGAAGCCGGGGATCACGCGGTGGAACACCACGCCGTCATAGAACCCTTCATTCGCCAGCTCCGTGATGCGAGCGACATGGCCGGGCGCGAGGTCCGGACGCAGCTTGATGACCACGTCGCCCCCTTCGCCGTTCCCGGTGTCGAGCGTGAAGGTGAGCTTTTCGTCGGCCATGATCATCGTCTCCTGCAGGATGCGTTCGGCGCCGATATAGGCCGCCTGCCAACGATGTCACCCGCTTGCTTTTGAGCCTCACGCGCATAGAGCCCCCGCATGGCCGAGAAGGACCTCCACGATCTGCCCCTCGATCTCCCCCGCGAGGAGGGCGAGCAGCTGGATGAGGACAACCGCCTGAAGCCCGGCTTCGTCGATGCCGTGCGCGATGCGATTGACGCGGATGACGCGGGCCGCGCCTACGAACTCGTCGAGCCGCTGCATCCGGCCGACATCGCCGACCTGCTGGAGCTGCTGCAGCCGGAGGAGCGGCGCGCGCTCGCCGCCGCGATCACCGACCTGATGACGGCCGAAGTCATCAGCGAGCTCAACGATTACGTTCGCGACGACATGATGGAGGCGCTGCCCGCCTCCGCCGTCGCCAGCATCGCGGAGCAGCTGGACACGGACGACGCCGTCCAGCTGATCGAGGATCTCGAGCCGGAGGATCAGCGCGCGGTTCTCGCGGAACTCGATCCCGAAGACCGCGCCGCGATCGAAAGCGCGCTCTCCTATCCGGAGGAAACCGCCGGCCGGCTGATGCAGCGGGAGCTGGTCGCGGTGCCGGAGCACATGACGGTCGGCGACCTGATCGACTACCTTCGCGAGAGGGACGACCTGACCACCGAATTCTGGGAAGTGTTCGTGGTGGACCACCGCCATCGCCCGGTCGGCACCTGCCAGCTCTCCTGGATCCTGCGCACACCGCGGCACATCCCGCTGACGGACGTGATGAAGCGCGACCAGACGCTCATCCCGGTGGATATGGATCAGGAGGAGGTCGCCCTCCGCTTCCAGAAATATGCGCTCATCAGCGCCGCCGTGGTGGACGAGAGCGGGCGGCTGGTCGGCCAGCTGACGGTCGATGACATCGTCCACATCATCCAGGAGGAAGCCGGGCAGGACGTCATGCTGCTGTCCGGCGCGGGCGAAGGCGACATTAACGAGCCTATTCGGGACTCGTACAAGGCGAGGGTACGCTGGCTGCTCGCCAACCTGCTCACCGCCTCAGTCGCCTCGACCATCATCGCGCAGTTCGAGGATGTGATCGCGGCGATGGTGGCGCTCGCCGTGCTGATGCCGATCGTCGCGGGGATCGGCGGCAATGCCGGCACCCAGACGCTTGCCGTGACCGTGCGCGCGCTCGCGACCAATCAGCTTACCGCCAGCAACACCTGGCGAGCCGTGCGGCGCGAGATGACGATCGCGCTGATGAACGGCGTGACGGTGGCCATCGTCATCGGCGCCGTCGTCAGCCTGATCTTCGGCAACAGCGTCTTGGGAGGCGTCATCGCCATGGCGATGATGGCCAACATCCTGATCGCCGGCTTTGCGGGCGTGTTCGTGCCGCTGACGCTGGAGAAGCTGAAGGCGGACCCGGCGATCGCCTCGTCCATCTTTGTCACCATGACCACGGACTCGATGGGCTTCCTGGTCTTCCTGGGGCTAGCCGTGGCGAGCGGGCTGGTCTCCTAGCGTTCCCACCCTATCTCCCGCCGCATGCCGCTGCACATGACAAAGATCGCCTACACTGCAAGGTCCATCGAGGACCTGCGCGAGTGGGTGGAGGCGGGCGGGGAAGCGCACATGACCACCCGCTATCAGCCCAAGCGGCATGAGGAGATGGTCGGCGGCTCGCTTTATTGGATCATGGAGCACACGATCGTCGCCCGCGCGGAGATCCTCGGCTTTGCGCAGGGGGCGGACGGCCGCTGCATCATCCGGCTGGCGCCGAGGCTGGTCCTGGTCGAGCCGCGCCCCCGCCGGGCGCATCAGGGCTGGCGCTACCTCAAGGATGAGGATGCCCCGCGAGACCTGGAAGATGGCGAGACGCCGGGCGATGTGCTGCCCGGCCATCTCATTCGGGAGCTCTCCCGGCTCGGCCTGGCCTGACGGGGCGGAACGCACGCGTGCCCTTCCCCGTTGGTCGGGAAAGGAGAGTGCTCATGACCAAACCCGACCCCCATCCCGACAACGACCTGATCGATCAGATGCAGGAGGATGCCATGGGCGGCGGCGGCCAGCAGGGCCGCTCCGGCGGCCTTGCCACCGATAACGGCACCCGCGCCGAGCTGGAGCAGGCGACGGGCGGAGACACCGGCGTGACCCGCGTGACCGGCGAATACAACCCCGGCCAGGATCAGATGAAGGGCGGCAAGACCCGTGATGCCATCCGCTCAGGTGCGAGCAAACAAAGCCGCGACGGCTAAGCGTTCCGCACCTCGCCTGTTGCCATCGCCGCCGCCCGCCGCAGCATGGCTGTGTAGTCTTCGGGCTCCCGCGCACCGGTGACAAGCCAGCGGCCGGCGATCACGAAACTCGGCACCGAGGTGATCCCGGCCGCGCGGCCCCGCTGCTCCTCCAGCCGTACGGCCGTGTCGAGTGCCTCGTCCTGCAACGCCGCCTCGGCTGCGGCGCGGTCGAAGCCCTCCGCCTCCGCGATGTCGAGCAGCACCGCACGCTCGCCGATCCGCGCGCCCTGCTGGAAGTGGGCGCGCAGCAGCGCCAGCTTCAGCCGCGTCTGCGCCTCCATCCCTTCGGCGGCGAGCGCCCAGCGCAGCAGCTTGTGCGCCTCGAAGGTGTTCCACATCATTGCCGGCTCGCCATCCGCGCCCGCAAAGCGCATCGGGAAGCCGACCCGCTCCGCCGTGGCCGCCATTTGCGCCTGCATCGCCGCGACCTCCTCGGGCGAGCGGCCGTAGACCTCTGCCAGATGCTGAACCTGCGGCTTCCCCTCCTCCGGCATGTCGGGGTTGAGCTCGAACGGCATCCAGCGGATCTCGACGTCGATCTCCCCGGAAAGCTGATCGACCGCTTTGGCGAACTGGGTGTAGCCGATGGCGCACCATGGGCACATCACGTCCGACCAGATGTCGATGGCGAGCTTCTGTGTCATGCACCCTCCTCCAACCACCAGTGCAGCATTTCATAGGCGATCGCCTGTCGCGGAGGCGGCACGAAGCTGGTGCTTTCCGCACCCCGCTCGATTGCCTCGGCCACCTCTGCGCGGGTGAACCATCGCGCATCCTCAAGCTCCCTGGCGTCGATGGTCAGCCGGTCATCCGCCGCATAGCCGATGCAGCCGAGCATCAGCTGCGAGGGGAACGGCCAAGGCTGGCTGGCGAGATAGCGGACTCGCTCCACTCGCACGCCCGCCTCCTCCAGCACCTCCCGCGCGACCGCTTCCTCCAACGTCTCCCCCGGCTCAACGAAACCGGCCAGTGCGGAGTAGCTTCGCGGAGGGAAGCGCGCCTGCCGGCCGAGCAGCAGGCGACCATCCGCGCCCTCGCCGTGCTGGACCAGCATGATGGAAACCGGGTCCACACGGGGGAAATGGCTCGCCCGGCAGGCCGGGCAGTCCCGCTGCCAGCCACTTTTCGCGATGATCGTCGGCTGGCCGCATTGCGCGCAGAAGCGATGCCGCGCGTGCCAGTCCACCAAGCTGCGCGCGCCGCCGTAAAGGGCAAGATCATCGGCGGCCAGCCGGGTGATGGCGCTCCATGTTTCCCGCCGGGTGAAGGCCGGGTCCCGGTCGCCTTCCTTGGGAACGGCGGCAAAGGTGGCGCGCCCGTCCTGAAGCCCGAGGAACACCAGTTCCGCCCCCTCTGCCGCCTCGCTGATGGGCCTCCAGTGCAGCCGGTCCCCACCGTTCAACTGAGGCACCAGCCCATCCAGCGACAGCAGCAGCGCATCGCCTTTGAGCCATTGTGCCACCGCCGCCGCATCGGCGCGCAGATGGTCCGCCCGGTCGAGCGGTTGGCCTCCAAACGCAATGGTGGTGCCGATCATGAGCGGCGAAGATCCTGCGCGACGCTTGCCTGAAACTCGTCCTGCACGGGATAGGCATCCGGCGGCATGTATTGCGTGAAGAGCGATGATCTGAGGCCGGTCTTCACATTGACCAGTCCCGCCGTCCCGGCAGCGCCGAACCAGCCGTAAAGGCCTTCCTCCGATCCCCGGCCCACAACGCCGCCGGCACCATATCCGCGATTGCCGGCGAAGCCGCCACCCGGCACCAGCGTGTCCGGGAGCAAGTCGGACGTGCCGAGCCGCACCGCATCCGGGCTCATCACCGGCAGGCCGTCGATCATCCCGCCCCCGGCGAGCATCCGCAGGAAGCGATCATAATCGCGCGGGGTTGAAACCAGCCCCGCTCCACCGAAGGGAAACGGCGGCTCGTCGAGGAAAACGGAGTTTTCCGGCAGGTCGATCGGCAGCAGGACGCCGCCCGCCAGCAGGTAATTGGCGGTGAGACGATAGACCTCGCTGCTGGGCACCTTGAACCAGGTGCTGCTCATCCCGCATGGCTTGAGGATGCGCTCGTGCAGGAAGGTGTCGAACGGCGTTCCAGCCACGACCTCGATGATCCGCCCCATAAGATCCAGGCCGACCGAGTAGCTCCACCTCGTGCCGGGCTGATGGACCAGCGGCATTTCCGCAAGCCGATCGGCAAAGGCCTTGAGGCTCTCTGCCGGCGTGCCGCGGAAGGTGCCCGGCGTCTCCAGCCGGCTGACCAGCCCCGGTACCAGTCCCGCCTCGCGATAGGCTTCGCTGAGCGGCCCCTCCTGCACGATGCCGTAGCCAAGCCCCGCCGTATGGGTCAGCAGGTGCCGGATGGTGATCGGCCGCACCGCCGGCTCCAGATTGTCCGGCGTCAGCGGCCCGTCATAGACCTTCTGCACCTTCATCTCGGCGAAGGCCGGCAGGATGTCGGCGACCGGCTGGTCGAGCCTGATCTTGCCCTCGTCCACCAGCATCATCGCCGCCATGCCGGTGATCGGCTTCGTCATCGAATAGATGCGATAGAGACTGTCGGCATTCGATTCCCGGACGGAGGTGAAGGCATCCCGCCCCCGGGCGATGAACTGCGGCTCATCCTGCCGGTGGCCGAGAGCGGCGACCATGTTCGCCACCCTGCGGCTGGACACGTAAGTGTCGATGAACCGCTCCACCGCCCGCCATTGGCCTCGCTCCTGCCCGAGAGCCGCAATTGGCAGACCCAGCACCGCGCCCGCGCCGAACGCCGCGCCGCTCTGCAACAGCATCCGCCGGGATAGTTCTCCCGCCTTCAGTGAAGCCGCGGTCTTCACCGGCCACCCGTTGCTGTTCAGCCTCTGCACCGGGGGAGCGTAGCAGCGCCCCACGGCCCCGCAAGCTTGCAAACGAGCGGTGTTCTATCTAAATAAGACACCATGCTGAACCTGCTTTCGATCATCACTGGCGTCGTGGCCTTGCTGCTGGCGATCCCCTCCACCATTCCGTTTCTTGGCTGGGGCAACTGGTTCGTCCTCCCGATCGCGATTGTCGGTGTCGGCCTGGGCATGCTCTCGCGCTCCAATAGCGGGCGCAATTTCTGCCTCGTCGTGCTGGCGATTGCCGTGATCCGCCTGATGCTGGGCGGCGGGATCATCTAGCCCGCGCCCGAGCGCCAGCTCCGCCGCCATCGCGAACAATTTCGGCAGCCCGGCACCGGCGAGAGAGTCCGTCGAGACCCACTCCCCCTGCGGCAAGGTGGTCGGCGGCGGCCCACGATGGCCAAGCACCGCCAGTTCCAGCGCGAAATGCGTGAAGCCATGGCGCACGCTGCCACGGCTCTCCCAATCCCCAGCGAAGGGCGGCTCACCGGAGCCGTCCGCCCGCACCGTCCACCCATCATCCGGCAGCGCACGCATTCCGCCCAGTGTTCCTTTACCGGGGCGCGTGACCAGCAGCACCTGCCCCTCGCGCTCGATCCAGAAGGCGGAGCCTCTTCGCTCAGGCCGTGCCTTCCGCGCGGGCTTCACTGGAAGCTCCTCCTGCCGCCCCTGCTCACGAGCGGCGCACATCCCGGCCAGCGGGCACAGCAGGCACTTGGGCTTGCGCGGCACACAGATGGTCGCGCCGAGGTCCATCATCGCCTGGGCGAAGTCGCCTGCCCGCTCCTCTGGCGTGATCCGCCCGGCCGCCTCGCGGATGGCGCCACGTGCGCCGGGCAGCCGGCTGTCGATCGCGAAGAGGCGCGCGACGACCCGTTCCACATTCGCGTCCACCACTACCGCCCGCCGACCGAAGGCAATCGCCGCGACCGCAGCGGCGGTATAGTCGCCCAGCCCCGGCAGCGCTCGCAGCTCGCGCTCGCTATCCGGGAACCCTCCCCGGGCCACCACCTCCCTCGCACAGGCAATCAGGTTGCGGGCGCGGGAATAGTAGCCGAGGCCTGCCCACTCGGCCATCACGTCCGAATCCGCTGCCGCCGCGAGGGAGTTCACATCGGACCAGCGATCCAGGAACCGCAGGTAGCGCGGCGCCACTGCCGCCACGGTCGTCTGCTGGAGCATCACCTCCGACAACCACACGCGGTACGGGTCGGGCCGCTCCGATGCGCCGGGCGGATGCCGCCAGGGCAAGTGCCTTGCATGCCGGTCGTACCACCGAAGCAAGGCGGATGCATATGATGCGGGGGCGGCCCTATCCTCCATCCCTCGCCTATGGCATGGCGCGCACCAGCATGGAACGCGACGCCGACATCAAACCCTCCACGAAGAAGGCGCCGAAGGCCAAGCCTTACGAGCGTCCTCGCGGTGGTCCGGCCAAGCCGGTGGCGGAGCTTGTCCCGCAGATCGGCCGCGCCGCCTTTCGCCGCTTCGGGTTTGTGCAATCGAGCGTCGTCACCCGCTGGCCGGAGATCGTCGGCGAGCGCCACGCCAAGGTCTGCGCCCCCGAATCGATTCGCTTTCCACCGGGGGAAAAAAGCGACGGCATTCTCCAGCTTGTCGTGCTGCCCGCCCACGCGCCGCTGATCCAGCACGTCATCCCGGAGATCATGGAGCGCGTGAACCGCTTCTTCGGCTACCGCGCGGTCGCCCGTGTGAAGCTGCGGCAAGGCGCCATTCAGCCACCACCCGCGACAGCAGCGCGCCCGGAAGCATCGTCGCCGCCCTCGCTCAAGCCTATTCCGCTGGAGCTGGGTGACAGCTTGCGCGATGTGGGCGATCCGGAACTGCGCGCCGTGCTTGAATCGCTGGCTCGCAGCCTTGGCAATAGGGAGGATCGTTAGCGAATGTCTCTTTGGCGCTTCACCCGCGGTGCCGTTCTTGCCCTTGCCGCATTGGTTGCGACCGGCGCAGGCAGCGCACAGGGGCAGTCAGGCGGTCAGACGACGAGCCGCGACTGGACCACCACTGTGGCGCAAACGGACGGCGGCCATCGCATCGGCAATCCGGAAGCGAAGCTGAAGCTCACCGAGTATATCAGCTACACCTGCCCCCATTGCGCGCAGTTCGCCCGCGAGGGGGAGCCGGCGCTAAAGCTCGGCTATATCGCGAATGGGCGGGTGAGCCTCGAGATTCGTCATCTGCTCCGCGATCCGGTGGACCTCACCGTCGCGATGCTGACCAATTGCGGCCCGGCCTCCAAATTCCCGCAGAACCATTCCGCCTTCATGCTGGGGCAGGACAACTGGATCGCGACGATGAGCCGCGCGACGGCAGCGCAGCGCCAGCGCTGGACCACGGGCGACAATTCCGCCCGCCGCCGAGCTATTGCCGGCGATTTCGGCTTCTACGCCATCATGGAGCGACGCGGCTACAGCAGGGCTGAAGCAGACCGATGCCTTGCTGACGAAGCAATGGCAGAGCGGCTCGCGGAAAAGGCCGCCGCCGACTGGAAGAAGCCTGGCATTGGCGGCACGCCGGCCTTTGCGATCGACGGCAATGTGCTTGCCGGCACGCATAGCTGGTCGATGCTCCAGCCACAGCTCGCCGCCCGCATGTAGGCCTCTTCAGCACGTCGAGGCTGGCGGAAACGGCGCAGCTGTGAAAAAGCCGTCCGACGCGCTTCCTCCTCACATCCACTCTCCCCTACTTCTTCCGACATGAAGGACCTGCCGATGATCGCTCGCCGCCGCACCGCTCCTTTGCTGACTGTGGGCGCCCTAGCCCCTCTGGCACTCGCGCTCGCCGCCTGCGGCGGAACGGAAGAGAGCACCGGCGGCGTCCCCAGCGGGGCGCAGATTTCGCCCATCGCCGCCCCCGCCGGGCAGAGCTGGGTCGATATCGCCGCGGTGACCCCGGAAGGCGGCTACCGCATCGGCAACCCCGAAGCGCCGATCAAGCTGGTCGAATATGCCAGCCACACCTGCTCGCATTGCGCCACCTTCTCTCAGGAAGCGTCCGGCAAGATCGATGAGTTCGTGGAGAGCGGCCGCGTCAGCTACGAGATCCGTAACCAGGTGCATGACGGGATCGACCTGACCATCGCCATGCTCGTGCGTTGCGGCAGCCCGGAAAGCTTCCACCCACTCGCCAATCAGAGCTGGGCGAATTTCGAGCAGATCATCACGACGGTGCAAGCCAACAGCGCTGCTCTGGAGCGAGCGACGCAGGGGCAAAGCGGGCCGAACTATCCCGCCATCGCGGAGGCGGCAGGGCTGCTGGACTTCTTCGCGGCGCGCGGGATCAGCCGTGACCAGGCGGTGCAGTGCCTGAGCGACCAGAGCGTCGCCGAGAAGATCGTCGAAAATTCGAACACCCAGTCCGAAGAACTCGGCGTCACCGGAACGCCGACCTTCTTCATCAACGGCAGCAAGATCGACGGCACCAACTGGGCGAGCGTCGAGGCTGCGCTGCAGCAGGCGGGCGCACGGTAAGCTTTCCGTGACGCCCCCCTCCTGAGCCCGCAGCCACGATGCTGATCCGCAAGCTGAAGCTCAGCGGGTTCAAGAGCTTTGTCGAGCCGGCGGAATTGCGCATCGAAACGGGGCTGACGGGTGTCGTCGGCCCTAATGGCTGCGGCAAGTCCAACCTGCTGGAAGCCATCCGCTGGGTCATGGGCGAGAACTCGCCCAAATCCCTGCGCTCGGGCGGGATGGACGATGTCATCTTCGCCGGCACGGAAAAGCGCCCGCCGCGCGATTTCGCCGAGGTAGTGCTGACCGCCAACGACAGGGCCGGTGAGGAACTGGTGGTCACCCGCCGGATCGAGCGCGGCGCGGGCAGCGCCTATCGGGTCAACGGGAGAGACGTTCGCGCGAAGGACGTGGCGCTGGTCTTCGCAGACGCCGCCACGGGGGCGCACTCGCCCGCGCTGGTCAGCCAGGGCCGCATCGCGGCGATCATCGCCGCGCGCCCGGCGGAACGGCGCGCAATGCTGGAGGAGGCTGCAGGCATTGCCGGCCTTCATGTGCGGCGCCGCGATGCCGAGGGCAAACTCCGCCAGACCGAAGCGAACCTTGCCCGCCTCTCTGAACTGATGGCCGGGCTGGACAGCCGCATTGCCGCCCTTCGCCGACAGGCACGGCAGGCGGAGAAATACCGCGAACTGAGCGATTCGATCCGCACATCGGAGGCCCGGCTGCTCTTCGCCCGCTGGCGCGATGCGGCGGAAGCGGCCGATGCCGCACGGGCGGAGGCCAAGGGCGCGGATGCACGGGTGGAGGCGGCGCAACTGGCCGCGACCGACGCGCAGAAGGCGCAGCGGGAAGCGGTCGAACGGCTCACCAAAGCGCGCGATGAGGTTGCCGATCGGCGGGACGATGCAACCGCACAGGGCCACCGCATGGCCACGCTGACCAGCCAGCTGGACGCCGCAGAGCAGCGCCTCGCCGATCTGGACCGGCAGCACCGGCGGCTGGAGGAGGATCGCGGAGAGGCGGACCGGCTGACCACCGCTGCGGCCGAAGCTCTGCGCCAGCTGGAAGCGGACCTCGCCGCCGGACAGCAGGCTCTGACGCAGGAGGAGGAGCGACGCCCTGCCATCGCCCGCGCTGCCGAAGAGGCGGAGCGCAAGGCTCGTGCCGCCGAGTTGGCTCTGGCTCAAGCCACCGCCGACCATGCCGGGCTGGAGGCGGAATGGCGCGTCGCCGATGCGGCGCAGGCGCAGGCGCAGGCGCTCGTCGCAAGGCTGGCAGAGGAGGAGCGGCAGCTTGCGGGCCGGCGCGCCGCCCTGGAGCGGGAAGGCGATTCCGAAGTGGCGGTGCTTGCGGCAGAGGCAGCGGCAGAAGCGGCTGCAGGCGAACTCACCGGGCTGCGGGAGGCGCTCGGCAAGCAGCAATCGCGGAAGGAGGAGCTGGCCGCCGCGCGGGACGAGGCAGGCAGCCGGGTGGCGACCGCCCGAGCCGAGCTGGCGGGCATCGAGCGCGAATGGCAGGCGCTGCAACGCGATCGCGCCGCTCGGGAGAAGCAGGCGAAGAATCGCTCTGGCCGCTCCACCGCACTCGATCGCGTCGCTGCCGAGAAGGGCTATGAGAGGGCGCTCGCCGCCGTACTCGGCCGGGATGCGAAGGCGCTACTGGGCCCGCCCGAGGGTGACGGAGAGGGGCGCTACTGGTCCGGCGCGGAGCCGCCGGCCCCTGTGCCGGAGAGCCTCGCTCGTCATGTGCGCGAGTGCCCGCCGGAACTCGCCGCGCGGCTGGCCCTTGTCCACGTCACTCCGGAGGATGACGGCCGCAGCCTCAAGCCAGGCGAGTGGTTGGTGACCACCGATGGCCGCCTGCGTCGCTGGGACGGCTTCGTGGCACGGGGCGAAGGTGCGGCTGAGGCGGCGCGGCTGGAGGCGGAGAACCGCTTCACCGAACTGGACGCAGCCCTGCCCGCTCTCAGGTCCGCCGTGGCGGAAGCCGAAGCAGCGCAGACAGGGGCCAGCGAGGCGCTTGCCGGGCTGCAGCGGGAGCTGGTCGCCGCCGAGCGCGCGGTGATGGCAGCCGCCGAGCGCGAGCGTGCCGCCCTGCGAGCGCGTGACCAAGCCGAAGCGGCGCGGGATCGGGCCGCAGCGCGAGCTCAGGAGCTTGCCGCCGCTGCGGAGGATCTCGCACACCGCCGGGAACAGGCAGCGGCCGAACTTGCCGCGACGCAGGAGCGGCGCAGCGCCCTGCCCGATCCGGCAAGCGGCCGCGAAGGCCTTGCCGCCGCGAAGGCGGAGAACGAGGCAGCACGCACCGCCATGCAGGCGGCGAGCGCTGCTTTGGCCGCGCATGACCAGGCGCTGGCCGTGGGGCGGGAGCGGGTCGCCGCAGGTCGCGCCGATATTCGCGGCTGGCAGGCCCGCGCCGGGGACGCTGCGCGGCGCCTCGCCGAGGCTGGCCGCCGCTTCGAGGAAATCGCGGAGGAGCGCGCGGTAATCGCCGCCAAGCCCGCTTCATTGCGGCGAGAAATCGAGGCCGGGCAGGCTTTGCGTGAGCAGCTCGGTGCGAAGCTTTCTGCCGCCGAGGCTGAACTTGCGGGCGCGAGCGCAGAGGCCGCAAAAGTGGACGCCGCGTTCAGCTCTGCCAACGAACAGCTCGCCGCCGCACGCGAAGCTCGCGCTGGTGCCGCCGCCCGGGCCGAAGCTGCCGATACGCGCAGGGTTGAAGTGGCGCGGCAATCGGGCGAGCGCTTTCAGTGCCCCCCGCCCCTACTGCCGGAGCGCTTCGCATTCGCCGCCACCGATGTCGCCACCAGCGAGGACGAAGCTTCCACACTGGAAAAGCTGACGGCTGAACGGGAGCGGATCGGCCCCGTAAACCTCGTCGCCGCGGACGAGCTGGCGGAGGCGGAACTGCAACAAGGCAGCAGCGCCGCCGAACAGGCCGAACTCACAGAAGCCGTCAACCGCCTGCGCGGCTCCATTGGCAGCCTCAACCGGGAGGGGCGCGAGCGGCTGCGCACGGCCTTTGAGGCAGTGGATGGCCATTTCCGCCGCTTGTTTACGCGCCTGTTCGAAGGGGGGCAGGCGCACCTCGCGCTCATCGATTCGGACGATCCGCTGGAAGCCGGGCTCGAGATTTACGCCCAGCCGCCCGGCAAGCGGCTGCAATCGCTGACGCTGCTCTCGGGCGGCGAGCAGGCGCTGACCGCCGTTGCATTGATCTTCGCCCTGTTCCTCACCAACCCCGCGCCGATCTGCGTGCTGGACGAAGTCGACGCACCGTTGGACGATGCGAATATCGACCGCTTCTGCGACTTGCTGGACGCCATGGTGCGCGAGACACAGACACGGTACTTGATCGTCACGCACAATGCGGTGACCATGAGCAGGATGCACCGCCTGTTCGGGGTCACGATGGTCGAGAAGGGCGTCAGCCGCCTGGTCAGCGTCGATCTGGGCGGAGCGGAAGAACTGCTGGCGGCAGCGGAGTAGAGCAATGGTTCGTCATCTCACGATCACCGCCCTCCTCCTGCTGATGCCGACAGCGGCAGTGGCGCAGGACCAGGCGCCGACGCTTGAAGAGCGCATCCAGCGGATAGAGGACCGCGAGGCGATCCGCGACCTGATCCTCGCTTATGCAGTCAGGCTCGATGCGCGCGACTTCGACGGCTATGTCGAGCTGTTCGCCGAGAACGGAAGCTGGCAGAACGGCTCCACCATCCGTCAAGGCCGGGACGAGATTCGCGCGATGCTGGTCGGCATCTATGGCGATCAGGCCGAAATCGACACAAGCGACCCCAGCTATCGCATCGTCTCGAACATCGAAATCGCACTGGAGGGCGACCGCGCCACCGCCCGCTCGCGCCAGCTGACGATCATGCGCGGCGAAGGCGGAGCGCCGAACCCGGTGCTGAGCGGCATTTACGAGGACGAGCTGGTGCGTGAGAACGGGGAGTGGAAGATCCTCCACCGCACTGACCGGGTGGTAATGCCCACGCCCGAGGAATGGCGGCGGCGGATGGAGGAACTGCGTCGCGGGCAGTAGCGCCCGCTTGAAGGCGCCCGACGCGCCGCGCCGAGGGCTGGTCTTGTTCTGACCGTTCGATCAGGCGAGCAGTGCCACCAGCCCCGCGATAGAGAGCCAGGGCAGCAGACCGGCTCCGCCGATCACCAGCAGGCGCTTGCGCAGCGACCACTTCTCTCCCGGCTTCGCCTCGCTGGACGTATCCCAGATCGGGTCTGCGGGATCGATGGGAGGGGCGGCATAGGCCCGGGCGAGCTTTGCCTGCATCTGCAGCGGCTCGCTCTTGAGGTGAGCGGCGCTGATCTCGGATTTGGTAAGCGACTGGGTGAAGCTGCAGCCGGCCATGCATCCGCTGGTCCAGACGACCGTGGCCGTTCGGCTGCCGGCATGGGGCAGTTCAACATCGAGGACCGGCGGAACCTCGACTTCGTCGAGAAACTCAGCGAGGAACCCGGTGGCCGAAAGGTTGGTGATCTCGGCAGGGATGACGGCATCAGACCCGGCGCGACGCAGGGTCACGCCGAGGCAGATTTCAGCGCGCGGTCCGTTCCGTCGGTCCGCTTCGGCAGCCGGGGCCGGTTGAAAGGCGCTCGCCATCCTCAATCTCCTCCGACCGGATGATGCCGATCAACAGGAGGGAGAGTTAGGATGATGAGGTAAACGAAACGTTGAGAAACCGGCGGAGCCGTCGCTCTAGAAGCTTTCCTCGTACACGCGGCGGATGTCCCCGCCCCAGCGGCCGTGGAACTTGTCCAGCAGGCGCTGCGCGGGGACTTTGCCGCTGGCGACGATCTCCTCCAGCGGCTCCAGGAAGCCCGCCTCGCTATCTCCCCCGGCGCTCAGCCGACCGCGTGCAACAAGCCCGGCATGGGCGATGCGAAGCACCTCTCGCCCGAGTTCGCGCAGCGTCCCACCGCCCGGCACCGGAGCGTCGAGGGCAAGCCGCGGCACCGCGTCACGCAGCGCCTCTCGCTCCTCCATGGTCCAGTGCTTCACCAGATCCCACGCCGCATCGAGCGCGGTGTCGTCATAGAGCAGGCCAACCCAGAAGGCGGGCAGCGCGCAGATGCGGTTCCAGGGGCCCCCATCGGCGCCGCGCATTTCGAGGAAGCTCTTCATCCGCACTTCGGGAAAGGCGGTGGAAAGATGATCCCACCAATCGCTCGCCCGGGGCCGCTCGCCCGGCAGAGCGGGAAGGCGGCCTTCCATGAAGTCGCGGAAGCTCTGCCCGGCCGCGTCGATGTATTTGCCGTCGCGGAAGACGAAATACATCGGCACGTCGAGCATGTAGTCGACGTAGCGCTCGTAACCGAACCCTTCCTCGAACACGAAGGGCAACATGCCGGTGCGATGCGGGTCCGTGTCCGACCAGATATGGCTGCGATAGGAGAGGAAGCCGTTGGGCTGCCCTTCCGTAAACGGCGAGTTGGCGAACAACGCAGTCGCCAGCGGCTGTAGCGCCAGCCCGACGCGGAACTTCTTCACCATGTCCGCTTCGGAGCCGTAATCCAGGTTCACCTGGATCGTGCAGGTGCGCAGCATCATGTCGAGGCCGAGTGAGCCGACGCGCGGCATATGCCGCAGCATGATGCCGTAGCGGCCCTTCGGCATGATCGGCAGCTCTTCACGGGTCTTGTCTGGCCACATCCCGAGGCCGAGGAAGCCGACGCCGCACTTTTCACCAACCTTCTTGACCTGGTCGAGGTGCCGCCCTGTCTCTGCGCAGGTCTGGTGAAGCGTCTCCAGCGGAGCGCCTGACAGCTCTAGCTGGCCGGCGGGCTCAAGGCTGACGGTGCCGTCCTCGCCGCTCATGGCGATGACGCGGCTCACGCCGTCGGCGCCTTCCTCCTCCACCGGCTCCCAGCCGAACTGGCGCAGCTCGAGCAGGATGTCGCGGATGCCGCCCGGCTCGTCATAACTAGGTGCGGCGTGGTTATCTCGCCGGTAGACGAGCTTCTCGTGCTCGGTGCCGATGCGCCATTCACTGCGAGGCTTCTCGCCCTGCTGCATGGGGGCCACAAGGTCGTCCCGCCGCTCGATCAGCGGCTCCTCCAGCGCGGTCGCCTTGCGGGTGCTCATGGCAGCGCCGCTAGCGGCAACATCAGCACCGCGCCAGCGCTAAAAATGCGCCTGCCAGTCTCCGGCGCTTCCCATCCACAGCGCAGTCGCGGCGATGGCCGCCGTTTCTCCGCGCAGGATGCGGGGGCCGAGGCTGATCGGCCTGGCGTGCGGCAGAGCGCGAACGGCGGCGCGCTCCGCGTCGTCGAACCCGCCCTCCGGGCCGATTAACAGCGCGGAAGGCCCCTGATGAGCAGAGAAAGCAGTTGCTGCCGGGTCGCCGCCCTGCTCATCGGCAAAAAACAGTGCGCGGTCCTCGGGCCAATCGCGCAGCAGGGCGTCAAGCTTCACTGGCGCGGCAAGCTCGGGCAAAGCAGTGCGCGCGCATTGCTCGGCCGCCTCAGTGACGATCATCCGCGCGCGGTCAGGGTTCAGCCGGTCGGCCACGCAGCGCCGGGCGAGAACGGGCGCGATGCGCCGCACGCCAAGCTCCGTCGCCTTTTCCAGCACCAGATCGAAGCGATCCTTCTTCAGCAACGCGGCGCACAGCCAGAAATCCGGCACTTGCTCCCGCTCGCGCAAACGGCGGGTTGCGCTCAACGACAGATCACGCTTGCCGGCGCTGGTGACCTCCGCCGCCCATTCACCGGTCAAATCGTCACACAGGATCACCACGTCGCCCTCGCCCACGCGCATCACGCGGAGCAGGTAATGGGCTTGCGGCCCGTCCAGCGTTACCGCTTCCCCCTCGGCCAGCGGGCCTTGGACGAACAGGCGCGGGGCGCTTCGGGGTGGCCATGCGGGAGTTGCGGGCATGGCTAGGCACTAGCGGGGCCGCAGGCTACGGGGCAAGCATGGCGGACACGATCACTCCTGATAGCGAGCATCGCGGCCTTGTCGGCCTGCTGCCCGCCCGCATCCGCGACTACGCGCTGCTCGCCCGTTTCGACCGGCCGATCGGCTGGTGGCTGCTGTTCTGGCCCTGCGCCTGGGGTGTGTGGCTGACGGGCACGGGGCTGCAATGGCCGCTTGTCCTCTGGCTGCTGCTGGGCTCGATCGCGATGCGCGGGGCGGGTTGCGTCTACAACGACATCGTCGATGCGGATCTCGACCGGCAGGTGGCGCGCACAGCCCAGCGGCCAGTGGCGAGCGGGCGAGTGAGCACCAAGGCTGCCTGGCTCTGGCTGCTGGCCCTTTGCGGCATAGGGCTCATCGTGCTGTTCCAACTTCGCTGGCAGGCGCAATTGGTGGCGCTGGCCAGCCTGTTCCTGGTCGCTGCCTACCCTTTCATGAAGCGTATCACCTGGTGGCCGCAGGCGTGGCTGGGCCTGGTCTTCACCTGGGGCGCGCCGGTCGGGTGGGTAGCGCTGCGTTCTGACCGGCTCGAGGTGATGGCCGCGCTCTACGCCGGCTGCTTCTTCTGGTGCATGGCCTACGACACGATCTACGCGCTGCAGGACAGGGAGGACGATGCGCTGGTCGGCATCCGCTCAAGCGCCCTCAGGCTCGGGAGCCATGTGCGCGCAGGCGTTGCCCTGTTCTACGGGATGGCGGTCGCGCTGTGGGCGCTGGCCTTCTGGCTGCTCCGCGGAGATGCGTTGGCGGTGCTCGCGCTCCTGCCGGCGGCACTGCATTTCGGCTGGCAGGTGGCGACGCTGAACGCCGCCGACCCTGCGAACCCCCTCGCCCGTTTCCGCTCCAACCGCTTTGCCGGGCTGCTGGTGGCGGCCGCCTGCTTCGTGGTGGGGAACGCCTGACGCCTCAGCGCCAGGCGGTGATGCGGCCGCTATCCTCGAGAATGTAGAGAGTGCCGTTCGCCACGATCGGAGGCTGCGAGACGCCGCTGTCGAGTTCCGTGAAGTCGGCCACCTCGCCCGTCGCCGCATCGACGGACTGCACCACGCCGCGAGAGCTGGCGATCCACAGGCGGTTGTTGGCGAGGACCGGCCCCGTCCAGAAGATCGGATTGTCCCGCTTTTCCGGGTTCCGCCAGCGGGGCAGCTGGGTGATCCACTTCACCCGACCCGTGCTGCGGGCAATCGCAAGCAGCCGCGAATCATCGGTCAGGGTAAAGATCCACTCGCCCGCAATGGCCGGGGTGGAGATGCCCGCAAGGCTCAACTCCCAAACGCGCTGCCCGGTGACCAGTTCGTAGGCCGCCATGCGCCCGCCCTGGCCCAGCGCATAGACGCGGCCCTGGTCGATGATCGGGTCGGCATCGACGTCCGTCAGCGCACCCACCTCTGTCGAAATGGAGGTGCGAGCCAGTGCGTCCGACCACAGGTTGCGGCCGTTCTCGTAACGATAGGCGACCACCTCGCCCGACGAATAGCCGGCGATCACGGTGCCTTGCCCGGCCGCGGGGGCCGCGACGCCGAAAACGCCGGACTGGCCCGCGCCTGCAGCGTCCTGCCAGATGACGGAGCCATCGGACATGTTGAGCGCGTGGATCTGGTTGTCCTGCGTCATCACGTAGACGGAATTGAACGCGACGGTCGGCGATCCGCGCAGTGGCCCGGCAGGCCGAACGCGCCACACCTCCGCACCGGTCTGCGCATTGAGCGCGACCACGTCGCCTGCACCAGTCGCGACATAGACCCGCCCGTCGAAATAGCTCGCGCCGCCGCCGAAGATCGCGTCCTGCAGTTCCCGCCGCACTTCGATCGTGTGGGACCAGCGGCGGGCGCCGGTCGCTGCATCGAAGGCATGAACCTCGCCCCGCGTGTCCACCACGTAGAGCATGCCGTTGCCCACCACCGGCGCGGCGGCGAGGCGCCGACGCTTGTCCGAACCGGCAATGTTGGCCGACCAGACGCGGCTCGGAGCAGGCGAGAGCGCGACGTGGCCAGCCGCCTTTGCGGCGTTTCCGCCGGCTTGCGGCCACTCGGCGTTCGCCCGGGCCGGTGGCAGCACCAGCGCGGTGTCGGCAAGAGCGGGGTCCGCCTCCACCGCCGAGCTGATGCGCGAGAGGATCGGCGTGCGATTGCCCACCGTGGGTGTGGACGGCTTGTCACCGCCGCCCAGCGCACCGCAGGCCGCGAGCGCGGCACAGAGCGGCAGGGTCAGCAGCAGGCGGGAACGGCGGGAGTGAAGCATGTTCATGTCAGATCCGTTCATTGCGCCGCCGCAGGCACGGGAGCGGTCGCCGGTTGCGAGCCGAGCTCCTGCAGCGCCGCGTCGACATCCTCGATCGCATCGTAGCCGAGCAGGCCCGCCAGCTGGCGGGTGCGCGAACGCAGCGTTTCGGGCACGCTGTCATCCTTGGCGATCTGCGCCAGCAGCGGCCCGGCGAGATCCTCGCGCCCCTGCTTGAGGTAGGCCATCGCCACCAGCTCACCAGCACTGCCGAACCAGGGATTGCCGGGAACAGCGATCGGCTTCAGCCGGTCGATCACGGCCTGCGGCTGAAGATCCTCGAACTGCGCGGCGGCAAGCCGAATGGCGGCGAGCTGGCGGTAAGGCTCAGGCGCATCGCCATTGTCGGCAACGGCCTGGAAAATCCGCACGGCCTCGTCCCGGCGGTTGTCGCGCAGGGCGATCGCAGCACGGCCGAGATTGGCCGCGACGGAGGCTGCATCACCATCGTTGGTGGCAAGGGGCGCCAGCTTTTCATCCGCCGGAGCAAACGCGCCGCTCTCCAACTCGTCGAACGCCAGGACCAGTTGCTCGGAGCGGCTTTCCAGCGCGTTCTCTTGCCGGTCGCGCCAGAACAGCCAGCCACCAAAGGCGAGCAGCACCACCAGCACGGCGGCGGCGATCATCAGGCCATAGCGCTTCGCCGCGCCCTCGAGCTGGTCGCGGCGGACGGCTTCGTCCACCTCGCGCATCAGCACATCCTGCTCGGCGGCCTTGCGGACGGCGAGCTTGCCGTCGCGGGACTGGTTCGTATCGGGAGTGAGGGCCAAGGGGATCTACCTGAGGGGTTGAGGTCTGCTGCTGCCGCGCATCAGGCCGGGCTGTTTAGCGGATGGGCACGGCGATGCAATTGTCGATTGCCTCCTGTCCCACAGTCGAGTGAACGGCGAATGAAGCGCCCGGGCCGTTCGACTAACGCGAACCGATCAGGCTGCGATAGAGGGCGAGACTGCGCTCGATCATCTGGCCTTCGTCGTACTCGGCACGAGCCTTCGTCCGGTTGGCTTCTCCAATGCGGCGACGCAGCGTCTTGTCGGCCGCCAGGCGGGTGATCGCGGCGATCATCCCAGCTTCGTCCGCCGCAGCGGAGAGCAAGGGGCCGTTATCGCTGGAAACCAGTGCGGCGGCCTCGGTCTCTTTCGAGGCGATGACAGGCAGCCCGGCCGCCATCGCCTCGATGGTCTCAGCGGTTCCCTGCACCGGGGCGAAAAGGTCGAACAGCCCGATCAGCCGCGCACGGTCCGCAGGCGGGGCGACAGGGTGAACGCGATCCTCAACGCCGTTGCTTGCCGCTTCGCTGATGATCGCCTGGTGCCAGCGCTCCTCTGTCCCGACGACCAGCTGCCATTCGTCGGGCAACGTGGCGACGGCACGGATCAGCGGGCGCAGCGCCTCCGGTGCCGAGGACGCCACGGTGCCGAGCCACAGCTCTCCCCTCCGCTTGACGAGGCCGGGCACCGCGTCGCGCTTGGGCGTGGCGGCAAGGGCGGCGGTGTCGACGCCGTCCGGTATCAGGTGAACCCGAGTGCGCGGTTGCTGCCAGCGCTCCAGCGCGATCCGCTCCGCTTCCCTGCTGGGCACCACGAGTGCCGCGGTCCGTCCAAGGGCGATGCGGCGCAAGAGGTTGGAGCGGCCCGCTTCACCAGCGCCTTCGTGATGGACCAGCGGCGCCAGTTTGTAGACATCGGCAAACAGGGTGTGAGCCAGTGCCGCATCCAGCGCTCCGGCGCCGTAGGTGCATAGCAGGTCATACCCCGCCATTGCCGCAGCCAGCTGTTTAAGGCGGCCGGGCAGCGGGGCGCCGGTGAGCGGCGGGAACGCTGGCCAGGAGAGATTCGGGAGACGATCCGTGCCGGCAAGACGTCCGCCACCCTGCACCACCACCGCATGCCTCGCCTCGCCGCCGAGCGCGCGAATGACCCGGATGCACCGGCCTTGCATCCCGTCTGCATCGCTGGCGGAAACGCAATGCAGGATGCTTGCAACGCCTTGCGTCTGCATGTTCAAGCCACCCTCGCCAGCAGCCGGGCAATCGCCTCCTGCGCCTCCGGCTCCTCAAGGGTCGGTGAATGCCCGACACGCCGGATCGTCACCGCCTCAAGCCCCGGCACCTCCCGCTCCATCCGGGCCAGTGTAGCGGCGGAGAGAATATCCGAAAGCTCTCCCCTGATCGCCAGCACCGGCCGTCCGGAGAGCGCACGCAGGGCCGCCCACATGTCCAGACCGGCGCCTTGCGAGAATTGTTCAAACGGTTCCGCGATCTTCATGTCGTAGTCGAAGGCGATGCGACCGCCCGCGCCGACGCACATCAGCCGCTTGGCGAGGCGCAGCCAATCCGACAGCGCATAGTCCGGATGCGCCGCCCCCGCCTGCTCCTTCAGCGCGCGCGCCGCATGGACCCAGGTCGGGAAGCTGCGCCCCTGCCCCACATGATTGCGGATGCGCGCCAGCCCCTGCGCCTGCACCTCCGGCCCCACATCGTTCAACACGACACCGGCCAGCCGCTCCGGCGCCTCCGATGCGAGTCGCAGGACGACGACCCCGCCAAGGGAGGTGCCGACCGCCACCACGCGGTCCAGCCCCTCTGTCTCCAGCAGCGCGAGAATATCGGCGACATAGCGATCGGGCGTGTAGCTTGCCGGGTCCTTGGCATAGTCGCTCTGCCCCCGGCCGCGCAGGTCCGGGCAGATGACGCGCCACGCGCCAGCGAACCGCTCAGCCAGCGGCTCGAAATCGCGCGCGTTGCGGGTGAGGCCGGGGATGCACAGGATCGGCGGCCGATCGGCGCGACCGGCGTAGTCGCGATAACGCAGCACCAGCCCCTCGGCGCTGGTCCATTCCCCTTCGGTGAAGGCGGCTTCGGCCATCAAAGTCCTGCTGTTTCCTCGCCCCTGCGCTTGCGCGCCGCCCCTCGCGCCGCCACTTAGCGGCGATGCGAGCCGAACCGCAAGCCGCGCCCTATCGCCCCGATCCGCAGATCCTGACCATCGCCGAATGGCTGGCGGACCCCGTGGAGCCAGCCAACTTCCCCAAGGCGGAGCTGCGCTTCCGCAATCGCCGGTGGGACGCTGCGGTAGGCCTCGATGGTCTTAGCGACGAGCAGTGGGTGCGGCATTTCGCGCGGTTCGAGCCGCTGCCGGACAACATCCCCCAGCCGCTGGCGCTCCGTTACCACGGGCACCAGTTCCAGGTGTACAACCCCGACCTTGGTGACGGGCGTGGCTTCCTGTTCGCGCAGTTCCGGGATGCGCAGGACCGGCTGCTCGACCTTGGCACCAAGGGCAGCGGCCTCACCCCCTACAGCCGCACCGCCGATGGGCGGCTGACGCTGAAAGGCGCGGTCCGCGAAATTCTGGCAACCGAGATGCTGGAGGCGCTGGGCACCTATACCTCGAAGACGTTCAGCGTGATCGAGACGGGCGAGGAGCTGTGGCGGGGGGACGAGCCTTCCCCCACCCGCTCCGCCGTGATGGTGCGCCTCAGCCATTCGCACATCCGGATCGGCAGCTTCCAGCGGCTGGCGGTGCTGGGCGAGGACGAGCATCTCAGCGCGTTGGTGGATTACTGCCTGGCGCAGTTCCCCGGCCCATTGCCGCCGGAGGATGCGCCGGGGCGGGATGAGCCGGCGGTGGTGCTCCTCCATCAGGTGGTGGAACGGCTGGCGGACCTCGCCGCGAGCTACATGGTCGCCGGCTTCGTCCATGGCGTGCTCAACACGGACAATATGAACGTCACGGGCGAGAGCTTCGACTATGGTCCGTGGCGCTGGCTCCCGGTCTGGCAACCGGGCTTTACCGCCGCCTATTTCGACCAGACTGGCCTCTATGCCTTCGGCCGCCAGCCGGAGGCGATTCGCTGGAACCTCGCGCAGCTGGCGATCGCGCTCCGCAGGCTTGTCGATGCACCGCCGCTCGTCGCGGCAATCGAGCGGTTCCCTGATCTCTATCACCGGGCGATGGCCCGCCGCTTCACCTGGCGGCTGGGCGTGGAGAGCCGAGGGCCCCAGGGTGATTTCGCGCTGATCGGCGCGGCAGAGCGAATCATGCGGGAGCAGGAGATCGGGCCCGATGCCTTCTTCTTCGCCCAGCGGGGCGGCAGGGCGGCGCAGGGCGAACTGGCGGAGGCGCTGGCAGGCTATCAGCCGCTGCCCAGCGACCATGCCTATTGGTCCGGCGAGCAGCCGCAGGCGATGCTGATCGAGGAGGTGGAGGCGATCTGGTCCGCCATCGCCGAGCATGACGATTGGCAGCCGTTGGAGGACAAGATCGCTGCCGTACGTGTGATGGGCGAAGCGCTAGGTGAGGCTCCACTGCCGGCCGGACAGGCAGGCGCCTCTTACGAGGGTGCTTCGGCTGGCGCGGTCTGATCAGCCGCTGGAAAAGATGGCCTGACTTGCGCGTTGGCCCGGGATGACGGAACAGAGCTTGTCCAACCCTGCCGTACCTGAACCCGTCGCCCCATCCGACGGCAGTGACGGGCCGGCCACGCAGGGAGCCTTCGTGTCCGAGATCGTCTCCCATGAACCCGCCACAGGCGCAGAACTCTGGCGAGGGCTGGTCGGCGATGTGGACGAGATCGTCGCCCGGGCGCGCGCCGCCTGGCCGCTCTGGGCCGCGCGTCCTGTCGCCAACCGAATCGAGCTGGTCCGCCGCTTCGCAAACGAGGCCCGCAAGGACCAGGACGCCTTTGCCGAGCTGATCGCCCGCGAGACGGGCAAGCCCCTGTGGGAGGCGCGCACCGAAGTTGAGGCGGTGATCGCCAAGGTGGAGATCTCCGTCCGCGCCTATGCCGAGCGGACCGGTCAGCGCCGCCTTGACAGTGCGTTGCAGGGAGCCGCCGCCGTCCGACACAAGCCGCACGGCGTGATGGCGGTGCTGGGCCCCTACAACTTCCCCGCGCACCTGCCCAACGGCCACATCGTCCCCGCGCTGATCGCCGGCAATGCGGTGATCCTGAAGCCGAGCGAGAAGACCCCCGCGGTGGGCGAGTTCCTGATCCGCTGCTTCCACCGGGCGGGCATTCCGGAAGAGGTGGTGCAACTGCTCGTCGGCGGGCCGGAGAAAGGCAAGGCGCTCGTCGCGCATGAGGGCGTGGACGGCGTGCTGTTCACCGGATCATCGCGCGCCGGGCTGGCGATCAACCGCACGCTGGCGGAGGACCCGGGCAAGATCGTCGCGCTGGAGATGGGCGGCAACAACCCGATCGTGCTGTGGGATACGCCGCTGATCGCCGATGCGGCGGTGCTGATCCTGCAATCCGCCTTCACCACGGCCGGACAGCGCTGCACCGCCGCGCGGAGGCTGATCGTGAAGGAATCGCTCTACGAGCCGATCGTGGATGAGGTGCAGCGGCTGATCGAGCGGATCATCATCGGCGCGCCGTTCGACGATCCGCAGCCGTTCATGGGGCCGGTGATCGACAATGATGCGGCTGACGGGCTGACCGAGGGCTTCCTGCACCTCCTCTCGCATGGCGGCAGGGTCATCAGCCCGCTGCTGCGCCCGCGCGGAGAGCTGCCCTTCCTCACCCCGGCGCTGGTCGACACGACGGCCATGACAGAGCGCCCGGACGTGGAGCTGTTCGGTCCGCTGCTGCAGATCATCCGAGTCGATGATTTCGACCAGGCGATTGCAGAGGCGAACAACACCCGCTTCGGCCTTTCGGCCGCCCTGGTTGGCGGCAGCCCGCAGGAATATAACCGCTTCTGGGCGAACATTCGCGCGGGCATCGTCAATTGGAACCGGCCGACCAACGGCGCCTCTTCCGCCGCGCCCTTCGGCGGCGTGGGGATGTCCGGCAATCACCGCCCGGCCGCGTTCTATGCCGCCGATTATTGCGCCTATCCGGTGGCGAGCACCGAGATGCAGCAGCCGAGGGCCAGCGTGGGCGTGGGCTTCAGCGACGCCTGATCGGGGCGCTGCTGCAAAAGACAAGGCACCCGTGCGGAAGGACCGCACGAGTGCCTCAGCGGGCCGGTTCAGAGACCGGCGCCGCCTCGAGCCAATGTGGGGAGAAGATCAGCGGCAGACGGTGCCGCTATCGATCTCCTTGCCCAGCAGCGCACCACCGGCCGCGCCGAGGATGGTGCCCAGCGTCCGTTCCCGCCCGCCGTCGATCTCACGGCCCAGCAGGGCGCCGGCGGCGCCGCCGATGATCAGGCCGGTGGTGCCGTCGCTCTTGCGGCAATTGTAGTTGCCGTCGCGACCGCGCCAGACGCGGGTGTTGCGGCTGACACGCTCATCCCGCGAGCGGCTCCAGCGGCCACGGTCGTCGCGATAACGGTCGCGGTCGCGGCCGCGCCACTGGTTCACTTCATCCCCGTTGAAGATGGAGGCGGCATTGTGGGCGGCGGTCGGCAGCTCCAGCGCGGCAGCGGGGGCGGCGGTCAGGATGGTGCCCGAAGCGGCCAGAGCGAGGGCGGCGGTCTTGAAAACGTTCATGGGTTTTTCCTCCATCGAACCTGTGTGTCTCTTCGATGGTTCAGCTTTACGACGTGATTCCTGAACGCTCGACAACCCTGCTGTCAGCTTCAACTTTTTTTCTGACGCCCAGCTCAACTGAACGCGATTTTATGTGGTTTCGTCGGCGCAGCGGCCTTACCCGGGCGTGTGGCGCATGCCGAAAACACCAAAGCGAGCGGGTTGCGGATGGCGCTCGGGGCCCATGCCATATGGGGCTCGATGCCGCTCTACCTGCTGCTGGTTCACGAGGTGCCGCCGGTCGAATTCGTCGCCTGGCGCGTGTTGTTCACCGTGCCGCTGTGCCTTGCCATCATGGCGTGGCGCGGCACTCTGGCGGACCTGCGGCAGGTCGCCAAGAACCGCCGTGCTCTTCTGGCGCTGCTGGCCAGCTCTGCGCTGGTGGGGCTGAACTGGACACTCTACGTCTGGGCGATCCAGAGGGGGCACGTCTATGCCGCCAGCCTCGGCTACTACATCCTGCCCTTGCTGATGATGCTGCTGGGGCTGCTGGTGCTGGGGGAGCGGTTGACGCGGGCACAATGGGCAGCGGTGGCGCTGGCGGGATTGGGGGTCGCGGCGCTCGCAGGGGGCGCCCTGTCGACCTTGGCGGTGAGCCTCACGATCGGCGCGAGCTTTGCCATTTACGGGCTGCTGCGCAAGGTGGTCACGGCAGGGCCGCTGACAGGGCTGACCATCGAGTCGCTGCTGCTTCTCCCGCCTGCGCTCGCCATCATCGCGTGGTACGCGGCGAGCCCCGCCGGCCCCGCCTTCGGCCGGGATGCGATGGAGAGCACGGCGATCGTGCTGGGCGGGCCCATGACGGCGGTGCCGCTGCTCCTGTTCGCGGCGGCGGCCCGGCGCATGCCCTACACGGCGATGGGATTCCTGCAGTTCGTCTCCCCGACGATCGTCTTCCTGTTGGGCCTGCTGTTCTTTGGCGAGGAGCTGCGGCCGGCGCAGCTCGCCGCCTTCGTGGCGATCTGGGGCGCGGCCGCCCTGTTCGTGTGGGACTTGCTCCGCCGCCGGCGCGCAGAACCGCCCGTCGCCGAGCCCGTTTAGCCGCGCAAACGCCAGCCCAGCGTTTCGCCCGCGTGGAAAGGCACGACCGGGGTGCCGAACGCATCGATCACCTCCGGAACCTCGGCCTCCACCTTCTGCAGCGTGACCGCCTCCTCATTCACCGGCAAGCGATAGAAGCGCGGGCCGTGCAGGCTGGCAAAGCCCTCCAGTTTGTCGAGCGCGCCCTCCTGATCGAAGACGGTGGCATAGCTTTCCAGTGCATGGGGCGCGTTGAAGATGCCCGCGCAGCCGCAGCCGCTTTCTTTGGCGTGCTGCGGATGCGGTGCGCTGTCCGTGCCCAGGAAGAACTTGGGAGAGCCGGAGGTCGCAGCGCGGCGCAGGGCGAGCCGGTGCGACTCGCGCTTCGCCACAGGCAGGCAGTAGGCGTGCGGGCGAATGCCGCCCACCAGCATGGCGTTGCGGTTGATGTGCAGGTGCTGCGGGGTGATCGTCGCCGCGACGTTTTCCGGCGCTGCGGAGACAAAATCGACCGCCTCGCTGGTTGTGGCGTGCTCGAAGACGATTCGCAGCTCCGGCAAATCCCGCAGCACCGGCGTCAGGATGCGCTCGATGAACAGCGCCTCACGATCGAAAATATCGACATCCGGGTCCGTCACCTCACCATGAACGCAGAGCGGCAGGCCGATCGCCTGCATCCGCTCCAGGACCGGGTAGATGTTGCGGATGTCCGTCACGCCGCTCGCGGAGTTGGTCGTGGCGCCGGCGGGGTAAAGCTTGGCCGCGGTGAACACCCCCTCCTCCGCCCCGCGCGCCAGATCGTTCGGGTCGGTCTGGTCTGTGAGGTAGCATGTCATCAGCGGGGTGAAGTTGCTGCCCGGCGGCAGGGCCGACACGATCCGCTCCCGATACGCAGCGGCAAGCGCCGCCCTCGTCACCGGGGGGACGAGGTTCGGCATGACGATCGCGCGGGCGAACTGGCGCGCGGTGTAGGGCACCACCGCCCGCAGCATGTCGCCATCGCGCAGGTGCACGTGCCAATCGTCGGGGCGACGGAGGGTCAGCTCGTTCATCATTGGCCTCCATTCGCTGTAGGCTGGAACACTTGGAACACAGTTCTGGAGCGGGAAATCCTGAGCGCCCGAGCGATGTTCGGCCGGGCGGCAAGGCGCGGGAGCGGACCGGGGAGACAGCGATGTCGAACAGCATGAATCATGCGCGCGCCATGGCACAGAGCGCGCCCCTAGGACAGGCTCGCCACCACGCCGGCTGCGGGGCGAACTCACGCCCGCCTATTGATTTACCGGACAGCGGCCTCCACTACCTGACACATGGCTCACGAACGGTTGTTCTCCCGCGCCCTTGTCCGCATCTCTGCCGAGGAGGAGGGGGAGGATCCCGCGGACTTCCTGCAGGGGCTCGTCACGAACGACGTCAAAGGCGCCCTGCCCGCTTATGCCGGGCTGCTGACGCCCCAGGGCAAGACGCTGTTCGACTTCATCGTCTGGCCGGGCGCGAACGGCACCCTGCTGCTCGACTGCGAGGCGGAGTGCGCGGACGACCTTGTCCAGCGCCTTTCACTCTACCGGCTGCGGAAGAAGATCGGCATCGAGCGTGACGAGAAGCTCGGCGTCTACTGGCAGGCAGAGCTGGGCGATGGCGGATCGCCTGACCCGCGACTGGCGGATCTCGGCCAGCGCTGGATCGCCGCGATATCCGAAGAAGACGTGGCGGTGGACGAGGCATGGCGGCGCCATCGTCTCGGCCTGGGCGTGCCTGAAGGCCGCGCCGAACTTGGCGACATCCTCTGGCTGGAGACCAACGCTGTCGAGTTGAACGGCGTCTCCTTCACCAAAGGCTGCTATGTCGGGCAGGAGAACACCGCCCGGATGAACTGGCGGCAGAAGGTCAACCGCCGGCTGGTCGTGGTGCCGCTTGAGCGGTCCGACGAGAAGCGGCGCAAGGCCGTCTATCCGGAGGTTGGACTGGCGGTCGACCACCTGCGGGTGGAGGATATGCCCGCCGATCTTCGGCCCGCCTGGCTGGTGGAGGCCGGCGAGGTCTAGGCCCCTCCCCTCGCCGCCAACGCTGCGAGGACCATCGCCTCTGCCCGCTGCCGCGCCGTGTCCCGGCCGACCTTCAGCGATTCGGCGAGGCGCTGTCCGATCAGCGCATCGCCGAGGGCGAGCAATATCAGCGCCAGCGTCGTCTCGTGCATCAGGCGATCCGCGCCATCGGCCTGCTCCTGCGGGAACAGGTCATCCACGAGTTGGCGAATGTTCCCGATGATCGGGTCGAGCGCGTCCTCGTTCCCCGACAGCAGCATCCATCCGGCCAAGGCGCCGCCGCCTTCTTGTCCAAAAGCCTCGAAGATCAGGTCCACCACGTCTCGCGGCGTGGCGGAGCCGGCGCGAGTTGCCTCCACTGCCTCCGCGATGGAGCGGCAAACCGATTCGGCCAAAGTCTGCGCCAGCGCCTGCTGAAGCCCGGCGGCGCTGCCGAAATGATGCAGCAGATTGGCGTGGGTGCGGCCGATTCGCGCGCCCACCGATTTGAGCGTCACCGCCTGCGGTCCCGATTCGAGCAGCAGCGCCCGCGCCGCTTCCAGCGCGGCACGGCGGCTCTCCTCCGGTGGCAGGCGTCTCTTTGTTGACATCGATGTCAGTTGTTCCCAACTTCCGCCTCATGGCCGTAGATTTTAGAGACGTTGCCGACAAGGCGCCTGCCATACAGGTCCGCAACCGCCGCTTCGGACGCTCGACCGCGCAGCAGCGCTGGTGGGCGGGGGGCGACCCGATCGCGACGTCCTGGCTCAACGCGCTCTCCGCCACCTTTCCCCGGGGCGAGACCCTGTTCATCGATGCAGTCAAAGCCTTCCGGGACGGCGCACCGCCCGCGCTGGCGGACGAGATCCGCGCCTTCATCCGCCAGGAGGTGAACCACACGCGCGAGCACCTCGCCTTCAACCGCGCTGCGGAGATTGCGGGCTATGATCTGGCGCAGATCGATGCCCGAGTCGCAGCGCTGATTGCGCGTGTTCAGGCGAACCCGCCGATCGCGTGGCTGGGCGTGACGATCGCGCTGGAGCACTTCACGGCGATGTTCGCACACGAACTGCTGGCGCATCCCGAGCTCTACCTGCCCGCCGACGGCGAACAGGCGGAGCTCTGGCGCTGGCACGCCGTCGAGGAAATCGAGCACAAGGGCGTCGCCTACGATACCTGGCTGCACGCCACGAAGGGCTGGAGCCGGTGGAAGCGCTGGAAGCTGCGCAGCACTCTGATGCTGCTGACAACGCGCCACTTCCTCGCCGACCGCTTCCTCGATGCGACCGACTTGCTGGCGCAGGACGGGCTCACCGGCTGGCGGACGAAGGCACGACTCGCCTGGTACCTGCTGGGAAGGCCCGGCATCCTGCGCCGGACCTTCCCTGCCTGGTGCGCCTACTTCCTGCCCGGCTTTCACCCGTGGAAGCACGACGATGGTGCGCTGATTCGCGGTTACGACGCCCTTCAGGCCGCAGCGCCCAGCCCCGCCCCTGCCGCATAAGCAGCCGCCTGAGTCCAGTTGGGCTGCGAGGGAAATACGCGTCCGAGGTCGATCGCATATTCGACGCAGCCAAGTTCCGCCCCGCGGCCGAGGCTGTGATAAAGCGCTGTACGGCCGGTCAGCCCGAATCCGTTCGCGCGCAGCACCGCACCCGAGGCGGGGTTATCCAGCGCATGCCGCGCGGCGAGCCGTTCATGCCCGAGCATCCGCGCCACGTGGAGCAGCCCCGCCAGCGCCTCGCTCGCATAGCCGTTCCCCCAGCAATCCGGCGTGATCCAGTAGCCGACCTCAACGTCTGCGGAACTGCCCCGGTGCAGGCCGCAACCGCCGATGATGCGGCCCTTCTCCGCAGGCAAGGTTACCAGCAGGGTGGGGAGGCGAGGATCCTGCGGGGCTTCGAGGAAGGCGCGCGCATCAGCTTCGCCATAGGGCCAGGGTGCGCGGGCGAGCATCCGCACCACCGGCTCATGCGCGATGGCGCGGGCGAGCTCGGGCGCATCCTCGATCCAGCCAGGCCGCAGGAACAGGCGCTCTGTGCGAATGAACATCGTCTCGTTCTCCCTTGCCGCCAGCGGGCGCGTTGGCACCCTTGCGTGACGGTGTTGTGGCGAGGGAGAATCAAAAAGGGAGACGGGGCGGCCCCATCTCCCTCATGGCCGGGCTGTACGCCGCCCGGCGGGGCCGTCCCGGTGGACGACCCATTCCGCGAGTCGTCCGATTATTCGGCCGCTTCTGCCATCATGTCGACCGACACGTAGCTGCGACCAAGTTTGCCCTGGTGGAATCGCACGCGGCCGGCGCCGAGCGCGAACAGCGTGTGGTCCTTGCCCATGCCGACATTGGCGCCCGGGTAGACCTTCGTCCCGCGCTGGCGCACGATAATGTTGCCGCCGATCACTTCCTGACCGCCGAACTTCTTCACGCCGAGGCGACGGCCTGCCGAATCGCGACCGTTGCGCGACGAACCGCCTGCTTTCTTATGTGCCATCTCGCTCTACTCGCTCGTTCTTGCGCGCCCGTGTGGGGCTTATTCCTGGTTCGCCGTCGCGTCGGCGGAGGTGTTGGCCGGCTCTTCCGAAGCCTGCGCGGGCGCAGCCTTCTTCGCCTTGCCTGCCTCACCCACGGAGAGGATGCGCAGCAGGGTCATCTGCTGGCGATGGCCGTTCTTCCGGCGGTAATTGTGCCGGCGCCGCTTCTTGAAGACGACAACCTTCTCGCTCTTCGCCTGGGCGATGATCTCGGCAGAGACGGTGACCTTGGCGGTGTCCGCCAGATCATCTCCCTCGCCTGCAAGCAGGACGTCTCCGAGCACGATCGTGTCGCCGGCGTCACCCGCCAGCTTCTCGACCGCGATCTTATCTCCTTCGGCGACGCGGTATTGCTTGCCGCCCGTGCGCACTACTGCGAACATGGTCTTCAAATCCGTTCGTTGCGAATGTTGTTCCCCACCAGCTAAGCCAGAAGGAACGACAAAAGGCGCCCAGCGGGGCGCCGGAAAGTCCAGTGCCGTTAGGCGAAGCCCGCCCGCCTGTCAACGCGAGATGCCGCCGCCCGGCTGGAAAGCTCGGTTCGAAATCGCTAGGACGCCAGCCGATGGATCGCAACCCCGCCTCTCGCCTTGCCCTTCTGCCGCTGGCGCTGCTCGCCGGCTGCGCCACGTCTGCGGGCGAATATCCGAGCCTCGGCATCCGCGAGGCGGAGCGGGTCGCCGGGACACTCCAGCCTGCCCCGCCCGCTTACGTTCCGCCGCCCCCCTCGGCCGCGGCACTTGGGCAAGTAGATACGCTGGCCCGCCAGGCCGAGGAAGCGCACCAGGCCTTCGTCGCCGAGGCTCCACGCTCGTCCGCGACGGTTGAAGCCGCCCGCGGCGCGTCTGTCGGCAGCGAGAGCTGGGCCCGCGCGGAAGTCGCGCTGGCGAGCCTTATCTCGGCCCGCAGCCGGACGATGGAGCCTCTGGCCGATCTCGACCGTCTGCTGGTCGATGCCGCGGTGGAGGGGCAGGACCTGGCCCGCATCGCCGCCGCTCGTGACGCTGTGGAGGCGCACGTCGCGGCAGAAGATGCGGCGATCGACCGCTTGCAGCAGATGATCGCGCGATGAGCCTGCCTTGCGCGGGGTGCGCTGTACGCGACCGGGCAGCCTGCTCCGTCCTCAGCGAGGAAGAGCGGGACGCGCTCGCCCGCGCCGGACGGATGCGTCGGCTCAAGCGTGGCGAATTGCTGTTCGCCGCTGGGGATGAGGACGCCGCTTGCGCCACCCTGGTGCGCGGCGCACTCAAAGTGGCGACGATCGATGCGGACGGCACGGAGCGGATCCTGGCGCTGGTCCATCCATCCGGCTTCATCGGTGAATTGTTCGCGCCATTCGCCCATCACGATGTAGTCGCGCTGACGGATAGCGAGCTGTGCGTCTTCCCCAAGTCGGACATGGGCAATGCGGTCGCGCTCCATCCCAAGCTCAGCCAGGCATTGCTGCGGCGTTCGCAGGAAGATCTGCACCGCTCTCGCGAACTGCTCGCCCTCAGCGGCCGCAGCGCGGGGGAGCGGCTCGCCAGCCTGATCCTCTCCTTCGCCGAGGCGGCGAGCGATTCGCCGTGCCACCCGGCTCCCCAATTCGACCTGCCGCTCACCCGGGGAGAGATCGCCGGGATGCTGGGGCTGACGATCGAGACGGTCAGCCGCACGCTTACCCGATTCGAGAGGGATGGGCTCATCGCCCGCAAGGGAGCGCGCGGGATCGAGCTGCTCGACCCCGCGCGCCTGCGCCATTCGGCTGAGAGTGCTCGCCCCTAGCCCTTCACCCGACGATGGCGGCAATCGTCACCGCAGCGACGCCCCACATCACGATCAGCACCGGAAGGACGAGCACCTGCGCCGTCGCGCTCCCGGCTCCGACATGACCGTAAGCCGTCTGGATCCCTTCGCGGCGGAACCGGGCCCAGCTCTTCGCCCGCACCGGGTCCTCCGGCTGCATCCGGGCCCAGAGAGCGGGCACGGCGAAGAAGGCAACGATGAACAACGCGAAGATCGCCGTTGGCAGGATCATTTCCGGATGGGCGAATCCCGTCGCCATGATCCCGACGAAGGCGAGGAAGAGGCCTGCGGTCAGCGCGTAGAGGGCGGTCGGCAACTCGAAGCTGCGATCGAGCGGCGCGTTGCGGCGATAGGTCGACGCCGGGAGCAACTCTGCGTGGATGATCGCCTGCTCGGCAACCTGTTCGCGTGTGAGCATCTGGGCCATGGGGAACCTCCTGTTCGTTGCAGGAGAATTGGCGCAATTAGCTCTGCAATGGTTTGACGGTGGTCAAACGGCCGCAAGATTTTGGGCAGGCCTAGGCGGTCCGGCGGGAATCCCTCTGCCAGCGCTCAAGGTCCGCATGGTCCTGCGCGCGCGGCTCGATCCAGTGCCAGCCGTCGCTGCGCTTCTCCCGCTTCCAGAACCATGCATCGGACTTCAGGTGATCCATCGCGAAATCCGCCGCTTCGAAAGCGTCGCGGCGATGGCGGGCGGCAGCGGCCACCAGCACGATCGGGGCGCCCGGGCGCATGATGCCGGTGCGGTGATGGATGAGGATGCCGTCCAGCGGCCAGCGGGCCAGCGTCTGCTCGGCCAGAGCCTCCATGCCGGGCAGCGTCAACGGAGCATAATGGCTGAGCTCCAGCGCCTCGACTCCCTCGTCGGGCCGGACCTTGCCGATGAAGCTGGCGAGGCCGCCCGCCTGCGGATGGGCGGCGGCGAAGGCTTCGAGCGCCACCGCCGGAGTCCAGCCATCGCTCTCGAGCAGGCAAACGTCCCGCGCCATCGCCTAGCCTCCGCTGACGGGCGGAAGCAGCGCGATTTCGTCGCCGTCCTTGGCCGAGAGCGCCGTCTTTTCCGCCAGAATGCTGCCATTGAGCGCCAGCTTCACCCGCTCGCCCTGCGCCATCTCCGTGAGCGACTCGGGCAGCGAGGCGAGCAAGCCGTTCCAATCGAGCGGCGCCGCGACTTGAAGATCAGGCGTGCCAGCAAGATCGGCCAGCTTGCCGAGGAAAACGAGCGTGATGGCCACGAATCAGCCCCCGGTCAGCGACATGTGGCGCGGCTGGGCAGGCGCCTCCCCGCGCTCGATCCTGAAATGGTGCCGCTCCGGCTTGATACGCATCGCCTCGTCCAGCGCGGCTGCGAGGTTCGCGTCCGGCTCGTCCGAGCGCAAGGCAGCGCGCAGGTCCACCTTCTCCGCGCCGCCTAAGCAAGCATAGAGCTCACCCGTCGCCGTCACGCGGATGCGGTTGCAGCTGGCACAGAAATTGTTCGTCAGCGGCGTGATGAAGCCGAGCCGCCCGCCCGTTTCCGCGATGTCGACATAGCGTGCCGGCCCGCCGGAGCGGTGCGCGCTTTCCGTCAGGGTCCAGCGCTGCTCCAGCCTGTCGCGAATGGCGGTGAGCGGCAGGTAGTGGTCCACCCGCTCGCCCTCTACTTCGCCGAGCGGCATGACCTCGATCAGCGTCATCTCGTGGCCCTGGGCATGCGCCCATTCGACGAGGAAGGGGATCTCCCCCTCGTTCAGCCCCTTCAAGGCTACGGTGTTGAGCTTGACCTTGAGGCCCGCTTCCTTCGCTGCCGCGATTCCCTGCAGCACCTGCGCCAAGCGGTTGCGGCGCGAAAGCTGCTCGAACAGCGCGCTGTCCATCGTATCCAGCGAGACGTTGATCCGCCGCACGCCCGCCGCGGCCAGATCGCCGGCAAATTGCTCCAGCTGCGTGCCGTTGGTGGTGAGCGTCAGCTCCTCCAGCCGGTCGCCCAGCTTGCGGCCGAGCGCCTGTACCAGCTCGATCACGTCGCGCCGCACGAGCGGCTCGCCACCGGTCAGGCGGATCTTGCTGATGCCGCGATCGATCATCGCCAGCGCGAGCTTGTGCAGCTCCTCAAGGCTCAGCACTTCCTTGCGCGGCAGGAAGGTCATCCGCTCCGGCATGCAATAGGTGCAGCGCAGGTCGCACCGATCCGTCACCGACAGGCGCAGATAGCTGATCCGCCGGTTGAACGCGTCGACGAGGGGGGTGGCGCAGCTCATGCCCTCTCTATCTAACCCTTTTCGCCCGAATTGCCATCCACCGTCAGTAGCTGGCCGGTAATCGCCTCGGCCTGCGCCAGCCATTCGAGCATCGCTGCAAGGGCTTCGTCCTCCGCGCCGACCAGCGCGTTGACCCGCAGAGGCGCTGCCTCGCGCGCCAGCTCCTGCACCGCGGCGAGGCGCCAGCCGCGATGCTCATGCCCCGCGGGCGGGAACATCAGCGCGAGGTCCCGCCCTTCCGCCAAAGCCGCGCGGGCACGGGGGAGCCAATCGGTGTGGAACGCAGCTGCGGCATCGAGGGGCGAGTCAGGCAGCCCGTCCACCCGCAGCAACGCCTGCGCCATCAGCGCCGCTCGCGGTGCAGCGTGATGCCGATCAGCTCCTGCTCCACGCTCAGCGCCAGCTTGACGATCTTGACCGTCACCGCCTCCACCCGCTCATCCTGCACGAACAGGGTATCGCAGACATGCTCGGCCACCGCTTCGATCAGCTTGAAGTGCACGCCTTCCGGCAGCGCGTCGGAGGCGGCGAACTTCAGGTCCATGTAGTTCTTGCTGGCGTCCAGCGGCGTATCCGGCTCGTACCGGTCATACGGCTTCATCCGCACCTGGATGGTGAAGCGCAGCGGCTGCGGCCTGCCGGTTTCCTCCGAATAGATCCCGGTATGCACCAGGTGGACGAAGTCGGCGATCTCGAGCGTGAGGCTATCGGCCATGAGGCCCCCTTTCCGGCGGCGGCCGATGACAGGGGATGTGGCGAATGTCCACTGCCCCACGCGGGCACATGCGGGCACCGCTCCTTCTCAGGACAGTGCCCAGTGCTAAAGCAGACGCTGGCGGACGGGGAGCAAACCACTGCGCGACAAGGATTTGGCGGAGGCGACCGACGAGGGGCGGAGCGGCACCCTTCACCCCCGCGCGCCCTACAGCCGGGACGTGCCGGGCCGCTATTTCCCGCAGATGGACGGCCTGCGCACGCTAGCGGTGCTGGGCGTCCTCATCGCGCATTTCTGGGATTACCGGCTGCCGACGGGCCATCTCGGCGTGCGGCTGTTCTTTGTCATCAGCGGCTTCCTCATCACCGGAATCCTGCTGCAGGAGCGGCTGGGGGGAGAGGCGGCGACGCGGCGCGGGCTGATCAAGGCGTTCTACATCCGCCGGGCCCTGCGGATCTTCCCCGCCTATTACACCATGCTGTTCCTCGCCCTGATGCTGGGGGTGGAAGGGGTGCGGGAGACGCTGTTCTGGCACCTCACCTACACCTCCAACCTGTTCTACGCGATGCAGGCGGATTGGGAGCCTTGGACGACCGTCCACCTCTGGACGCTGTCGGTGGAGGAGCAGTTCTATCTCGTCTGGCCGGCGGTGCTGCTGTTCCTGCAGCGCCGATGGCTGTTGCCGGCACTCGCGGCGACGATCCTCTTCGCCATCGCCTTCCGCCACGCGGCCGGCATCATCTGGCCGCTCGGCAACCACCGCGACACTTTGATGCCCGCGATGATGGATGCGCTGGCGCTCGGCGGCTTGCTGTCCGCCGCCCCCTTGCTGCTGGGCTGGGGGCCGGTGCAGCGCAAGCGGCTGGCCTTGGTGCTGGCGGCGTTATCCGTTGTGGCGCTTGGCCTGGTGCTAGGGCCGTGGGGAGAGAGGCTTCCCTATGCCGTCGCCGATTTCCTCGCCACGATCCCGATGGGCTGTGCGGTGCTGTCCGCGCGCAACGGGTTGCCGGGGCTGGCGGGCAAGGCTCTCGACAACGGGGTGACGCGCTATCTCGGCAAGATCAGCTACGGCATCTATCTGTGGCACCTGTTCGCGCTGGCGGTGCTCTACAAGCTGGTGCCGGGCTTCGCGGATGCGCCGCTCGGGCCGGTGAAGTTCGTGATCGGCAGTGCGGCGGCGATCGGGCTTGCGGCGCTGTCCTGGCGCTATCTGGAGCAGCCGCTGAATGCGCTGAAGTGGCGCTTTCCCTATTCCGGCGCTCGTCCGGCGGAGCGAGCGGCGCTCAGTCGTTGACCCAGCGGGCGAAAATGGCGGTGGGCAGCAGGCGGCCGCCCTCGCCTTCCTCTCGCACGGCCAGGTCGCCATGCTCGATCCTGCCGGGCAAGCCTGCGAACATCTCCGCCAGCAGTCCTCCCAGCGCCAGGCTGCTCATCCGCACGGCATAGACGGTGAGGAACAGGAACCGGCTGTCCGCATCCAGCAGGCGGCGGCAATCGGCCACCAGCGGCGCAAGCCCTTCCTCGATGCGCCAGGTCTCGCCCTTCGGCCCGCGCCCGAACTTGGGCGGGTCGAGGATGATCCCGTCATACCGCCGCTCCCGCCGCACCTCGCGCGCGACGAACTTGCCGGCATCGTCTATCAGCCAGCGGATCGGCCGATCCTCCATGCCGGAAAGCTCGGCGTTGACCCGCGCTTGCCCGACCGACTTCTTGGAGGCGTCCACGTGGGTGACGGGGCCACACTCGCTCAGGCCCAGCGTGCCGACCCCGGTATAGCCGAACAGGTTGAGCGTCTGCGCCGCGTCCATGCCGCCGAGTTGCCCCCGCATCCAGTCCCACACCGGCGCCATGTCAGGGAAGAAGCCGAGATGGCGGAAGGGCGTACACTGCGCGGTGAAGCGCACCTCGCGCCACGCAAGCGGCCAGCCATCGGGCGGAACATCGCGGGCGAAGGACCAGCGGCCGCCGCCTTCCTCGTCCGACCCAGGCACGAACTCGCCATCCGCATCCCATTCGGTCAGGCGCGGGCTCCACATTGCCTGTGGTTCGGGGCGGATGAAACGATAGCGGCCGTACCGCTCCAGCTTGCGGCCATCCCCGCTGTCGAGCAGCGCGTAATCGCCCCAGCCCTCGCCCGCCATGATGAGCGGCTGCTCGGTCAGCTCAGCCATGGCTCACCTGAGCGGAAGCACACGCCAACGGCAGCCTACGCCGCCGGCGTCGCATGCTCGGCAACATAGGCCGCGATGGCATCGTAATCGCCGGGGAGTTCGACATAGCGCTCCTCCCGCTCAAACAGGTCGCCGACGCGCGGCGGCAGGCCGGGCCGGTTGCCTGTGGCGCGTTCCACCGCATCGCGGAACTTGCCCGGGTGCGCCGTCGCGAGCGTTACGATCGGCACATCGCGCGGCAGGTCCGCAGCCCGTGCGGCGTGAAGGCCGATGGCGGTGTGCGGGTCGATCAGCTCTCCGCAACGCTCCCACGCCCAGCTCATCGCATGCGCCATCTCGGCGGCATCGGCGCGCGCGCTGGTGATGGTCTCGCCAGCGCTCGTCCGCTGCCCCTCCGTCAGGCGCATGGCCTTGCTCGTTTCGAACCCGCGCATCTGCTCGGCCAAAGCCGCGCCGTCGCGCCCGCCGCAATCGAACAGCAGCCGCTCGAAATTGGAGCTGACCTGAATGTCCATCGAAGGCGCCGCCGTAGGGGTCACGGTGCCGCAGGAATAATCGCCGGCCGACAGCGCCCGGTGGAGGATATCGTTGACGTTGGTGGCGACGATCAGCCGCTCTACCGGCAGACCCATCCGCGCGGCGACATGCCCGGCGAAGACGTCGCCGAAATTGCCGGTCGGCACCGCGAAGGCAACCTTGCGCTGCGGCGCGCCCAGCTGAAGCGCAGCGGCGAAATAATAGACCACCTGCGCCATCAGCCGCGCCCAGTTGATCGAGTTCACCGCGCCGATGCGGAAGGTGTTCGTCAGCGCCGGGTCCCCGAACATGCGCTTCACCATCGCCTGCGCATCATCGAAGCTGCCGTCGATGGCAATGTTGTAGACGTTGGGCGCCAGCACCGTCGTCATCTGGCGGCGCTGCACGTCGCTGACCCGCCCCTTCGGGTGCAGCATGAAGATGTCGACGTTCTCGCGCCCCGCCACCGCGTCGATCGCGGCCGAGCCTGTGTCACCGCTGGTCGCGCCGACAATCGTCAGCCGCTCGTTGCGGCGGGAGAGGAACTCCTCGAACAACCGCCCGAGCAGCTGGAGCGCGACGTCCTTGAAAGCGAGCGTGGGGCCGTGGAACAGCTCCAGCAGCCAATGCCGCTCATCCAGCTGCTTCAGCGGGGTGACGGCCCGATGGGCAAAGCGGCCATAGGCCTCCTCGCACAGCTGCCGCAGCCGTTCGGCGGTCAGGCTCTCGCCGACGAAAGGCCGCATGACGCGCGTCGCCAGCTCCGCATAGGGCAGGCCCGCAAGCGCCTCGATCTCCTCCGGCGTGAAACGCGGCCATTCGCGCGGGACGTAAAGCCCGCCATCGGCCGCGAGGCCGGTAAGGGTGACGTTCTCGAAATCGAGGGCCGGTGCGCTGCCGCGGGTGGAGATGTAGTCCATTTGGGCGCAGCGACTAGCCGCCGTCCCGGTGGGTGGCAAGCGGCGGCGATGTCAGCCTGCCGACTCCGGCACCTCCGCTCCGGCCTCCTCCAGCTGCGCCTTGAGCCGGTGGAGCCCGGCAGCGGCATGAGCGGCATGCGGCCCGATCCAGCGTTCGTGGATGGCCTGGATCGGCATGGCGTCGAGGTAGTTGAACCGCTCCCGCCCCTTCCTCACCGGAACGACCAGGCCAGCCCCCTCCAGAACCTTAAGATGCTGCATCACGGTGCAGCGGTCGAGCTGCGGCAGGCAGGCGCATAGTTGCTTGGTGGTCAGCGGGCGCAGTTTCAGCTCGTCACAGATGGCCCGGCGCACCGGGTTCGACAGCGCCTTGAATACGAGATCTAGCTGCTCCTCATTTGACATGTTATGTTTTTATAACATTATGTGCAGCGACTCAAGCGAGGAGCCGATCATGGAACTGAAGTTCAGAGTCGCAGCGCGCGTTGCGAAGCCGGTGCATGAGGTGTTCGAGGCGGTTGCAGACCCGAAGCAACTCTCTTGCTATTTCACCACCGGCGGCGCGCAGGGCCGGCTGGAAACAGGCGCCACGGTGACGTGGGACTTTCACGATTTCCCCGGCGCCTTCCCCGTCACGGTCGTGGAAGTCGTGCCGAACCAGCGCATCGTGCTCGAATGGGGCGCGGCAGAAGGGGAGGCGCCGAACCTGGAGGGCGCGCCAGCCGAAATGGCTGACGCCGGCTACAACACCACCGTCACCATGAGTTTCACCCCGCTGGAGGACGGCCGCACCCTGGTGGAGATCGCGGAAGAAGGCTGGCGTTCCACCCCCGGCGCACTTTCCGCCAGCTACGGCAATTGCCAGGGCTGGAGCCAGATGCTCTGCGCCCTCAAGGTGTGGCTGGAGCATGGCATCAACCTGCGCGAGGGCATGTACGTCTAGGCCGCCTCCGAGCCCTGTTCCGCCAGCTTGTGCTTGCGGATGCAGTGCCGCAGCTGGTCGTAGGTGAGGCCGAGCGCCTTGGCCGTCTGCCGCTGGTTCCAGCGGTTGCGGCCGAGATGGTGCTCCAGAATCGCGCGCTCATGCGCCTCCACGGCGGCGCGCAGATCCTCCACCGAATCGAACTCCGGTCCGCTCGCCACCCGCGCCGTGTTGGCGGGCTCGTGCCCGCGCCCCGTCTCTGCGGCCGGGCGCGGCATGCCAGATGGCTTCCACGGGCTGTCGAACGGGTCGAACACGACATGGCCGATCGGCTGGTCCCAATTGTCCCAGCGATAGACCGCGCGCTCCACCACGTTGCGCAACTCGCGCACATTGCCCGGCCAGGGGTGCTCCTCCAGCTGGCGGCGCACATGGTCGGCAAAGCCCGGCCATGCGCGCCAGCCCAGTTCCGCCGCCATGCGCCGCCCGAAATAATCGGCCAGCACGTCGATATCCCCCTCGCGCACGCGCAAAGGCGGCAGGGTGATGACCTCGAAGCTCAGCCGGTCCAGCAGGTCGGCGCGGAACCGCCCCTCGGCGGCAAGGCGCGGCAGATCCTCGTTCGTGGCCGCCACGATCCGCACGTCGATCCGCAGCGGGCGGGATGATCCGATGCGCGTCACCTCGCCATATTCCACCGCCCGCAGCAGCCGCTCCTGCGCGGCCATCGACAGGGTGCCGAGTTCGTCGAGGAACAACGTCCCCCGATCCGCCTCTTCGAACCGCCCTGCCCGCGCCTTCATCGCGCCGGTGAAGGCGCCCGCCTCATGCCCGAACAGCTCCGCCTCGATCAGCGTTTCCGGCAGGGCGGCGCAGTTCATCGTCACCAGCGGGTATTCCCAGCGATCCGACAGGCGGTGGAGTCGTTCGGCGATCAGTTCCTTGCCCGTGCCGCGTTCGCCGATCACCAGCACCGGACGGCGCAGCGGAGCAGCGCGGCTGGCGCGCTCCACGGCGTCCAGAAAGGCCGTGGATTGGCCGATGAACTGCGTTTCCCGCTCCATGCCCAACTTCTAGCGGATTTCGCCGCTTGATGGCAATGTTCGCCAAGACCGGGGCGAGACGGATAAGCTAGGGCATTGAGAAACCGTGACTTCTTGAATTTGGCACAGCGGTTGCAAAGTCCGGTGCATCAAAGACTTCGGCTCAGGGAAGGGATGCCACAATGTACAATCGCCGCTTCTTCGCCAGCAATCTCGGCCGGGCCGCGGTGGCGAGCGTCTTGGCGATGCTCGCCTTCAACGTCTTCGCGATCACCCAGCAATTGGATATGAAGCCGAATGCGGCACTGGCCGCAGCGCCAATCGTGGAGCTTGCATGAGCGACGAGCAAACCCCGCCGCCGGACCGCCGGAAGGCGCGGTCTCTCACCTCACGGCTGGACCGCGAGATAGAGCGGCTGCGCACCAGCCCCACCCCTACGGCCTCCAGCCCCGGTTCAGGCCCTCTTTCCGGAGTACCCTTCATGGGCATTTTCTCGCGAACCCGCGACATCATCGCCGCCAATTTCAACGAGCTGCTCGATCAGGCGGACGATCCCTCCAAGATGATCCGCATGATCATCCTCGAAATGGAGGAGACGCTGGTGGAGGTCCGCGCGAGCGCCGCCCGCACCATCGCGGACCAGAAGGAGATGCACCGCCACACCGTGCGGCTGGAGAAGCTGCAGGCGGACTGGGCGGACAAGGCGCAGCTCGCGCTCAGCAAGGATCGCGAGGATCTCGCCCGCGCCGCGCTGCTGGAGAAGAAGAAGGCCGGCGACATGGCCGACCAGCTGAAGCAGGAAATCGCCGTGCTGGACGATGCCCTGCGCGCCTATGAGCAGGACATCGCCAAGCTCCAGACCCGCCTGCGGGAGGCGCGCAGCCGCCAGACGCAGATCGCCGCCCGGCTCGAAAGCGCCGAGAATCGCGTCAAGCTGCGCAGCCTGATGACCAGCGAGCGGGTGGACGAGGCGCTGACCCGCTTCGACCAGCTCGAGCGCCGCGTCGATTATGCCGAAGGCCGCGCCGACTCGCTGCGCATCGCTGGTGAGGGCCCGCCGAGCCTGGCTGACGAGATCGCCGCGCTCGAAGGGTCGGACAAGATCGATGAGGAACTCGAAGAAATGAAGCGCGCGCTCGGCAAGGGCAGCGGCGGCAACGGCCAGGAGGGCTGATCAGATGGAAAAAGCAATTGTCATCCTGATGCTGTTCATCGGCCTGCCGTGGCTGATCCTGCACTACATGACGAAGTGGAAGACCGCCGCGACCATCACCACGGATGACGAGGTGTTGCTGGAGGAACTCTACAACCTCGCCAAGCGCCTCGATGAGCGGATGGACACGGTCGAGCGGCTGGTCGCCGCCGACAACCCCGAATTCAAGCCGGCCCGCATCGTGGCGGACCGCGACATCGACAACCAGCCGCTGCGCGAGCTCGATCGCCTGCTGGCGGAGAAGAAAGGAACGCTCCGGTGAACGGCGAACGCACGACCTTCTACCGCGACAAGCAGAGCGCCAAGCTGATGGGCGTCTGCTCTGGCCTGGAGGATTACACCGGCATCAACGCCATCTGGTGGCGCCTGGCCTTCGTCATCCTCACCATCACGAGCGGTATCGGCATCCCCATCTACTTCGTGCTCGGTTTCCTTGCCTCGAAGAAGCCCGCGCATCTCTACGTCGATCGGGATGAGGAGAAGTACTGGCAGCGCGTACGGCAGAGCCCGAAGCGCACGGCCCGCGAGATCCGCGCCCGCTTCCGCGACATCGACCGCCGGCTGGCGGAGGTGGAGCACCACTATGTCAGCAGCAATCCGCGCCTTTCGGCCGAGATCGAACGGCTGCGCTGAGGCACCCGGAAGAGGACAAGAACGATGGACTTTGGCATCCTGGTCCCGCTGGCCCCCTTCCTGATGGTGGTCGGCATCGTCTGGGTTCGCAGCCATGCGAAGCTGGAGGAAAAGCGGATCGCCGCCACGGCGGAGAACAGCGCCGAGAAGGCCGCGCAATATGCCACCCGCGTGTCCGAGCTGGAGGAGCGGGTGCAGGTGCTGGAGCGGATCGTGACCGATCGCGGCTATGACGTCGCCACCCAGATCGAGGCGCTGCGCGACCAGCGCCGCGTTGACGATCTGCTGGAGGAGCGGAGCGCGGTCCGGTGACGCTGGGTGAGGCCCTCGTCCTGCTGGCGCTGATCGTGGTCGGGTTGCCCGTCGTGCTCGGCATCGGCAGCGACCTCTACAAGCGCCGCCTGAAGTTCGAGGAACGCAAGCTGGCTCTGATGGCAGACCGCACGGCCGAGAAGGCGGCGCAATATGCGGCGCAGGTGGAACGGCTGGAGCAGCGGATGCGCGTCCTGGAACGCATTGCCACCGATCGCGGCGCGAACCTCGCCGCGGAGATCGAGGATCTGCGCGATCCCGGTGAGCAGGGGCGGATCAACTAGGCGAATAAGAGGAGATTGCGAGCATGGACCCGAGCCTCATTCCCTTCTTCGCCATCGGCGGCGGCTTCATCGTCGGCCTCGCCGGGATCGTCGGGTGGATGCACACCACCCGGCTGCGGATCAAGCACGGCTATCCGCTGGAGAGCATGTGGGGCCAGCCGCTCAAGCCGGCGATCACCACCGAAGCCATGGAGCGGGTGAAGCTGCTGACGCAGGAGAATGCCCAGCTGAGGGCGGAACTCGGCTCGCTGGGAGACCGCCTCGCCAATGTGGAGCGGATCGTCACCGACAGCGGCTACCAGCTCGGCCATGAAATCGAGCGGCTCCGGGACAATCAGGAGAAGATGCAGTGAGTTTTGGAACCGTCATCGTCGTTCTGGCCGCGATCTTCGCCTTCGTCGCGCTGGTCCGCAGCAGGCAGAATGCCCGCCTCGGCCATCCGATGGATGAAAGCGGAACGCCGCTCGCCAGCTCCCAGCGGGAGGCGGAGCTGCGGCGCGAGATCGAGGAGCTTCGCGAGCGCGTGCAGGTGCTGGAGCGCATCGCGACCGACGGCACGGAGGCGAAGCGCCTTTCCGCTGAAATCGAACGCCTGCGCGACGAGCGCTGAGCGCCACCTCGCCGACCAACCTTCACCCTGGCGAAAGGACCGCAAGGATGAGCGAGACCGTACTGATTGCCGCCTGTGCCCTGATCGGCCTGCTGGCCGTCGCCACGGCCACGCTCAAGGGCTGGCAGGGCTGGCTTGCGCTGAAGACGCGCGAGCTGGACCTGCGGCGCGGCCCGCCGGAAATCGAAGGCGGCGCCCGCGAAGGGGCTGCGCGGATCGAGATCGCGGACCTCAAGGAACGTATCCGCAAGCTCGAAGCCATTGCTAACGGGGTGGATTTGTAAGGCGATCCAGCTAGAGCGGCGCGCCATGCGCTCACTCGACGATATCCGCGACGAATATGAATTTCTTGAAGGCGATGAACGCTATCGCCTGCTGATCGAGCTCGGGCGGGAACTGGACCCGATGCCCGCCGCTCTCAAGACCGATGCGACGCTGGTGCGCGGCTGTTCCGCCAGCGTCTGGGTCTATCCCACCGGTGATGCAACACAGTTGCATTTCCTCGCCGACAGCAATGCTGCGATCACCAAGGGGATCGTGGCGCTTGTGATCGCCACGGTCCAAGACCGTCCGGCGGAGGAGGTCGCGCAGATGGACATCCCGGCCGCGCTCGCCCCGTTCGACCTCAAGAACCAGCTCAGCTCCAACCGGACGCAGGGCGTGCCGAACATGATCGCGCTGGTGCAGGAGCATGCCCGAAGGATCGCGCAGGCCTGATGGTGAAGCGCCCGCTCTGGATGGCGGGCGGACTGCTCTGCCTCGGCCTCGCCTGGCTCGGCGTGCTACTGCCGCTGCTGCCGACCGTGCCCTTCCTGCTGCTCGCCGTGTTCTGCTTCGCGCGCGGCAATCCGAGCTGGGAACAGCGCCTGCTCGATCATCCCCGCTACGGCGCCTCGCTGAGGGATTGGCGGGAACGGCGCTCCATCTCACGCAAGTCGAAGATCGCGGCGCTCGTCGCGATGGCCTGGGCGGGCGTGCTCGCCTGGCTGTTGATCGGATTCCCCATGGCGGGAATCTCCATCGCCATCATGGCCGTTACCGGAACGTGGATCTGGACCCGGCCAGAATAGGCGGGGAGGCTCCCGCGTAGGAGCCGTTCCTTGCCCCGGCCCAGCGCCCAGCGCCACGCCCGAGGACGCGAACTCAGCCCTCCCCGCTCTCCCGCACCCGCGCGATTCCCGCTTCCCGCTGGCGCCGCAGCTCCGCCTTCAGGCGCGCAGGATCACCGGCGAGCACGAAGCCGAAGCTCACCCCGCCTTCTTTCCCGATCGTGGCGTGGTGCAGCTTGTGCGCCTGGACCAGCCGCTTGGCGTAGCCGCTCCTGGGCACCCAGCGGAAATAACGCTGATGCACCAGCCCATCATGCACCAGCGTGTAGATGATGCCGTAGAGGAGGATGCCGAGCCCGATCCAGGTGCCGGGCCACCATGCCGCCTCTCCCATTACCCAGGTCGAGCCAACGGCGAACATCGCGATGCTCATCCCCGCGCCGAACAGGGCGAACAGGTCGTTCTTCTCTAGCACCCTGTCATGCGGCTCATGATGATCGCGGTGCCAGGCCCAGCCGAAGCCGTGCATGATGTATTTGTGGCTCGCCCAGGCGACCCATTCCATCGCGGCGACACTCGCCAGCACGATCATCAAGGGCGCAAGCCAATCCATCCGCCGCATATAGGCCTGTCGAGCCTTTGACGCCAGCGAGGTGACGTGCAGCCTTGAGCAAGCTTTGCATCAGGCCGCGACACATTCTTACTCTTCAGTGAGAGACAGGCACCTCGGTCAGGCGCATATCCCGTTCATCGAAACGCCTCAAAAGATGAACGAAAGGACAGTGGAATGACCAAGAAATTCCTCCTGGCCGCCCCGATGGCTCTCGCTGCGGCGGCCATGCTCGCCACTCCGGCCAGCGCTGCCAGCATCAGCAATCCCGGCCAGATCCGGGCGGAGATCCAGCAGCTCAACCGCCAGATCGACCGCATGCCCGGCCTCTCCAATCGTGACGAACGGCGACTGGAAGGCAAGGTCGACCAGCTGCAGCGCCTCTACCAGAATTACGCCCGCGGGGGCTTCTCGCGCAACGAACTTCAGCGCCTGGACCGGGAGCTGAGCGACGTGAAGGCCGAGGTTTTCAAGGCTTCCCGCGACTTCGGCCGTGATCGGCATGACCGCAACGACCATCGCGGCAACCGGTACGATCACCGCCGCTGAGCTTGGGGCGAGCTAAGTTTTTGTTCGCTTGCCTCTGTGGGGTCGGTCGGCCATCTCCCCGGCATGGCCAGCCGACCCCGCACATTGTACGAGAAGATCTGGGACGCTCACGTGGTGGAGCGCCAGGAAAATGGCACCTGCCTGATCTTCATCGACCGCCACCTCGTCCACGAAGTCACCAGCCCGCAGGCCTTCGAAGGCCTCCGCCTCGCCGGCCGGAAGGTGCGCCGGCCGGAACTGACGCTGGCGGTGCCGGACCACAACGTTCCCACCACCGCACGGCTGGACGCAGCGGGCAATCGTCTGCCGATCCTGGACCCGCAGAGCGCGCAGCAGCTCGCCGCGCTGGAGCGCAACGTTGCCGAGTTCGGCATCCGCTATTTCGGCGCCACCGCGCGCGAGCAGGGCATCGTCCATGTCGTCGGGCCGGAGCAGGGCTTCTCCCTCCCCGGCACCACCATCGTCTGCGGCGACAGCCACACGGCGGCGCATGGCGGCGTCGGCGCGCTGGCCTTCGGCATCGGCACCAGCGAGGTCGAGCATGTGCTCGCCACCCAGACGCTGCTGCTGACGGCTTCCAAGACGATGGAAGTGCGGGTCGAGGGTGAACTCACCCCCGGCGTCACCTCCAAGGACCTGATCCTGCACATCATCGGCGTCATCGGCACCGCCGGCGGCACCGGCCATGTCATCGAATATCGCGGCCCCGTGTTCGAGCGGATGAGCGTCGAATCGCGCCTCACGGTCTGCAACATGAGCATCGAGGGCGGCGCCCGCGCTGGCCTCGTCGCTCCGGACGAGACGACCTTCGCCTACCTCAAGGGCCGCCCGTTGGCCCCCAAGGGAGCCGAGTGGGAGCAGGCCGTCGCCTATTGGCGCACGCTGCACACGGATGAAGGCGCGACCTTCGACAAGTCGGTCGTCATCAACGCAGCGGACGTGGAGCCGACCGTCACCTGGGGCACCAGCCCGGAAGACACCGCCCCCATCGGCGGCACCGTCCCTGCGCCCGAGAGCTTCGCCGACCCCTCCAAGCAGGACGCCGCGCGCAAGAGCCTTGAATATATGGGCCTCCAGCCGGGGCAGAAGCTGTCCGAGGTAGAGGTGCAGAACGTCTTCATCGGCAGCTGCACCAACAGCCGCATCGAAGACCTGCGCGCCGCGGCCGAAGTGCTCAAGGGCCGCCACAAGGCGGAGAACGTGAAGTGGGCGATCGTCGTCCCCGGCTCCGGCCTCGTGAAGGCGCAGGCCGAGGCGGAGGGGCTGGACCGCATCTTCACCGAAGCCGGCCTCGAATGGCGAGAGCCCGGCTGCTCCGCCTGCCTCGGTATGAACCCCGACAAGGTGCCACCGGGTGAGCGCTGCGCCAGCACCAGCAACCGCAACTTCGTCGGCCGCCAGGGGCCGGGGGCGCGCACGCATCTCGTCTCGCCAGCCATGGCGGCGGCGGCGGCCGTGACGGGCAAGCTGACGGATGTGCGCGAGCTGGTGGGCTGAGCGGGCGCAAGTCCTCCTTTCCGCCTGTCGTCGCGCCGGACACGCGCGTGCTCATCCTCGGCAGCCTGCCGGGAGAGCGCTCGCTGGCGGAGCAGCGCTATTACTCGCATCCGCAGAACCGCTTCTGGCACCTGATCGGCGGAGTGATCGGGCGGGAGCTGCAGCCGCTCTCCTACGAGAGGCGCCTCGCTGCGCTGCTGGAGGCGAAGGTGGGGCTTTGGGATGTGGTCGCCTCCGCCCGGCGCAGCGGCAGCCTCGATGCGGCGATTCGCGAGGCGGAGAGCAATGCCTTGCCCGAACTTGCCGCCTCTTTGCCGGATCTGCGCGCCGTCGGCTTCAATGGCGGCACGGCGGCGAGGATCGGGACCGGGCTCCTCAGCACCACGCCGCTCGCGCTGATCCCCCTCCCCTCCTCCAGCCCGGCCTATGCTTCCATGGCGCTGGCGGAGAAGGAGCGGCGCTGGGCCGCGCTGCGCGAATTTCTGAGCTGACTCTTGCCACCACCGGCACAGCGGAGCATTGAATCAGGCATGACCAAGGACAGAGAATTGGGAGCAGGCGGCAAGGCCGCCATCGTGGGTGCGATTGGCTCGGCAGCGGTTGCCGCCGCACTCCTTTATGCAGACCGGCGCAAGAAGCGGGAGAAGAAGCTCGCCCGCTTCACCATGCCTTTTGACGAGCAGCCAGAGACCGATTGATGGAACCCGTGCGTGAGGTTGAAGGGCGCGCCATCCCCTTCGGCCGCAAGAACATCGACACCGACCTCATCATCCCGGCGCGCTGGCTGAAGACGATCAGCCGCGAAGGGCTCGGTGAAGGCGCGTTCGAGGCGGTGCGGGCGGAGCCCGGCAATGTGTTCGACCGGCCGGAATTCGCCGGTGCGCCCATCCTGGTCGCAGGCGACAATTTCGGCTGCGGTTCCAGCCGCGAACACGCTGCCTGGGCGCTGCTGGACATGGGTGTGCGCGCGGTGATCGCGCCGAGCTTCTCGGACATCTTCTCCGGCAACGCCTTCAAGAACGGCATCCTGACCGTCGCGCTGCCGCAGGAGGCGGTGGACCGGCTGCTCGAGGTGGCGGAGACGGAGCCGGTTACAATCGACCTGGAGAACCAGGTGGTGACGACGCCTTTCCAGGATCGCTTCACCTTCGAGATCGACCCGTTCCGCAAGCGTTGCCTGCTGGAAGGGCTGGACGAGATCGGGCTGACCCTCGCGCGCGAGGACGCGATCGCCACCTATGAGGGCCATCTCGCTTCCGGCCAGCCATGGATCGCGCGGGGGACGGCGAGTGGGAGCGGGCTTGCCGCCTGACCAGAGCGCTCCTATTCGCTCAGCACAGGCGCAGACACGCAAAAGGGCTTCTCGATGGTAAATTTCAGGGATCGCGAACGGGCGGAAGAAGCCAAGTTCGCTCTGGACGAGGAAACGGCGTTCCGCGTTACCGCGCGCCGCAATCGCCTGCTCGGCAAATGGGCGGCGGAAAAGATGAACCTCACGCCCGAAGAGACGGAAGCCTACGCCAAGGCCGTCGTGCAGGCGGACTTCGAGGAAGCCGGCTCGGAAGACGTGATCCGCAAGGTGCTTGGCGATCTCACCGCCGCAGGTTGCGATATTGACGAGGCCGCCGTGCGCGCTGCGCTCGATGAGAAGTCGGTCGAGGCCCGCCGCCAGTTGATGGGCGAGTCCTGATGGCGCGGGACGCCTCCTGATGCCCATGCCCGCTGCCGAAATCGCCGCGCTGATCCGCGCCGCCCTGCCCGATGCCGAGGTGGTGATCGAGGATCTTGCGGGCGATGGAGACCATTATCTCGCCCGCGTCACCTCACCCGCTTTCGCGGGCAGGAGCCGCGTGCAACAGCACAAGATGGTCTACGATGCGCTGGGCGGGCGGATGGGCGGAGAGCTCCACGCCTTGCAACTTACGACGTCGGTTCCCAATTGACCGCCATCAGCTACACCCACACGGAAGTCTCGATGTCCGATCCCAACGCCCGCATTTCCAAGATCGTCAACGACAGCGACGTCGTCCTCTTCATGAAGGGTACGCCGCTGTTCCCGCAATGCGGCTTCTCCAGCCGTGCGGTGGCGATCCTCGACCATTGCGGCGTTGCCTATGACAGCGTCGACGTTCTGCAGGACATGGAGATCCGCCAGGGGATCAAGGCTTTCTCGGAATGGCCGACCATCCCGCAGCTTTACGTCAAGGGCGAGTTCGTCGGCGGCAGCGACATCATGATGGAGATGTACGAGGCGGGTGAGCTGCAGCAATTGCTGGCTGAGAAGCAGGTCGCAAAGGCGCAGTAAGGGCTGCGCGCCCTGAAACTTCAATCGTCGAATTCAACGCCGCAACAGGGGCAGTAGTACCCCTTCACCGGATGCCCGTCCGCACCCCATAGCTTGATGGGCACCAGGTCGTTGATTTCCCGCTCCGCATCGTAGCACGGCCCGCAATAGGGCAATGAGGAGCGAAGCCGCGCCGCCCGAGCCAAGGCGGCGCGATGGTCTGTGATCGACAGGATCATTTCGTTTCTCCCGCGGGTGGAACCGGCGGTGCTGGCGTCCGGATGCCGAGCGACACGTTTTCGATCTTTGACATCACTTCACGTAACGAAAGGAACGCTGCGGCGATCCATCCGGCATCATCGCCGGAGATGCCGTCGTGAGTCACGGCCACCGCCATGAACGCGATGATGCCTGCGCCGAGCAGCCCCAGCAGCACGATCGAGGCGAAACGTTGCCAGTGTTCGCTCATGCCGTTCCTTTCAACGTGCTCACGATCCGCTGCGCCGCCACTGCTGCCGCGCCGAGCCGCAGGATCTCATCGTCGCGCCCGCAGTTCCGCCGGTCGTCGGTGTCATCAAGCAGCATGCCGGAAGCAGACGCGACTCGACGCGCTGTAGGCAAGCCTCCGCGCTCACATCCTTGAACGCTGCGGTTTTGGCTTGCCTCGCTGATCAGGATCACAGGCCGAGGGATGGATCATCTGCGTGGCCGAACGAAGCGCGCGACGGCAGACAGCAGCAGCTTGGCGAAACAACGGCGCGCCGGAGCAAGCAAAGCGCGAACCAGCGCCCGTGTGCTCAAGTGGCGCGAACCGCGAGGATCTAACGAAGAAGAGGGCGCGCCTCACCGGCGACACATCGAACCCGCAGGTTCGCAAGCGCAAACGCGCGCCCGCAGCGGCCCCGGAGCCGGACGAAGCCCGGCGGAGGGAACCGCCGCGAGGATCTCCGAAAAAATGGCGCGCCTGGCAGGACTCGAACCTGCAACTCCAAGCTTAGAAGGCTCGTGCTCTATCCAGTTGAACTACAGGCGCGTCGCCAGCGCCCATAGCGCGCTTTGCGGCGAGGGCAAATCGGCGCTACGAGCGGATTGATGAACAGCCAACCCGCCAAGCTGGACGGCGCCGCCGGCGCCCGGGCGCGGTTCCGCTATTTCGATTACCTGATGGCCGCCTTCGTCGCCATCCTGCTCCTCTCCAACATAATCGGCGCGTCCAAGCCCAGCTACGTCGTGCTGCCCTGGGGCGCGGAGTGGTCGTTCGGCGCGGGCGTGCTGTTCTTCCCCGTCAGCTACATCATCGGGGACGTGCTGACGGAGGTCTATGGCTATGCCCATGCGCGGCGGGTGATCTGGACCGGCTTCGCGGCGCTGCTGTTCATGGCGTTCATGGCCGCCGTGGTGGTTGCCCTGCCCCCGGCAGATGGTTGGCCCGGGCAGGAGGCGTATGAGTTCGTCTTCGGCAATAGCTGGCGGATCGTGGCCGCCTCAATGGCCGCGTTTTGGGTGGGCGAGTTCGCCAACAGCTTTGTCCTTGCGCGGATGAAGCTGGCCACCGGCGGTCGCTTCCTGTGGATGCGCACGATCGGCTCCACGGTGGTCGGCCAGGGGCTCGACAGCCTGATCTTCTACCCGCTCGCCTTCTATGGCCTCGCAGGCTGGCCGCCGGAGCAACTGATGCAGGTCGTCGTCTCGCAATGGCTGATCAAGAGTGCGTGGGAAGCGCTGCTCACGCCGGTCACTTACGGGGTGGTGGGCTTCCTGAAGCGGCGCGAGGGGGTCGAAGTGTTCGACGCCGGGACCGATTTCTCGCCATTCGCCCGCTCCGCCCGAACCTGATCGGCTGGCGAAGCGGGCGGGCTGAGCATACCGCTGGCGGCTGTCAGTCCGCCAGCAGCGCGATGATGAAATAGATCAGGACGAAGCTGCCGAAGCCAATCAGCGTGCCGAGCACGAAGATCAGGCGAACGATCATCGGATCCATTCCGAAGTGGTTGGCGAGGCCGGTGCAGACGCCAAGGAACTTGCCGTTCATCTTGTCGAGACGGAACTTCCCCGGCGGGCTGCCACTCGCTCTGCGGTCGAGTTCGCTCATGCGATCACCGTGATGACGGCGGTGCGCTGCGGAGCGGTGGTGAAGCTCGCCACCAGCAGGCTGGCGGTGATCGCCACGGCAGCGACGGCGGCGAGAGCATGGCGGGCGATGTTCGAATAAGCGGTCATGAGATTTCCCCTTTTCCTTGGTGGAAGCGGCCGATCCGCCCCATGCCATCCTCCCTGCATCGACCGTGCCAAATCGAACAAATGGCGAAAGAACAGCGATATGGCCCGGAACGCCTTCCGGGGCGCCATTTCTTTCCCGCCGATGAATGGGAAAATTCGCCAATGTTCAGCATCGCGCTTCCGCATGGCCTCCCGCAACCGGATCGCCTAACGCCGCGACGCATGGCGCTTGATCGCATCACCCTCGCCAATTTCCGCAACCATGCGGCCAGTCGGCTGGATGGCGCGGGGCAGCTCAACTTGCTGGTGGGGGAGAACGGCGCGGGCAAGACCAACGTGCTGGAGGCAATCTCCCTGTTCGCCCCGGGCCGCGGCCTGCGCCGTGCCGCGCTTGCGGACATGGCGATTGCGGAGGGCCCCGGCGGTTTCACGATCAGTGCCCGGCTGGACGCGGGCGATGATGGAGAGCCGGTCGCGCTCGGCACCGGCACCGCGCCTGATCGGCCGGGGCGGCGCATCGTGCAGGTCAACGGCGCAGAGGCGAGCGCCGCCTCCCTTGCCGAGTGGCTGGCCATCGGCTGGCTCACCCCCGCCATGGATGGCCTGTTCACCGACAGCGCCAGCGCGCGGCGCCGCTACATGGACCGGCTCGCCGTCGCGCTGTTCCCGGACCACGCTTCCATCGCGGCTCGGTTCGAGCGCGCCTTGCGCGAACGCAACCGCCTGCTGGCGGAGCCGGAGGCGGATGCCGGCTGGTTCGGCTCAATCGAACGACAGCTGGCAGAGGCCGGCGCTGCGTTGGCCGAGCGGCGGGCGGAACTGGTCGACCGCCTCTCCACCGCTCTCGCCGCGTTGCCCGAACGGCCGTTTGCCCGCCCGCTAGTGGCCTATCGCCCCGGCGGGCCGATGAATGCCGACGAGCTCGCCCAAGCGTTCACCGCCACCCGCAACCGAGACCGCGAGGCCGGTCGTACCCTCACCGGCCCCCATCGCGACGAGCTGGAAGTCGCGATGGCCGGAAAGGGCCAGCCCGCCGCCCGCTGCTCCACCGGCGAGCAGAAGGCGATGCTGATCGCCCTCACCCTTGCCCATGCCGACCTCGCGAGCGCGGGGCGGCCCGGCATCCTCCTGCTGGACGAGGTCGCCGCCCATCTCGACCCCCTGCGGCGGGAAGCGCTGTTCGATCGGCTGCGCACCGGCCGCGCACAGGTCTGGCTGACCGGAACGGAGCTGGCGCCCTTCGGGAGCATCGAAGGGCAAGCCGCCACATGGCGCGTGGCTGGCGGGCAGGTGGAGCGGCTATAATAGCGTCCTGGGGCCTTCGCTACTCCGTCACCTCCGGCAGCGCCTCCGCCACACCGCCGATCGTCGCGTCCACCAGCGCGTCGATCCCCTGCGCCGTCGGGTGGAGTCGGTCCGCCTGGATCAGCTCCGGCCGGCCCCAGACCGCTTCGATGAGGAACGGCACCAGCGCCACGCCATGCTTTTGCGCCAGCTCGCGATAGATCGCGTCGAACTGCGCCACATAGGCGGAGCCAAGGTTGGGCGGCGCGCGCAGCCCCATCAGCACCGCCGGGATGCCGCGTCTGTCCAGCTCGGTCAGGATGGCGTCGAGATTGGCGCGCGTCTGCTCCGGCGGAATGCCGCGCAGCATGTCGTTGGCGCCAAGCTCGACCAGCGCGAGGTCCGGCGTCTCCTTCTCATTGTCGAGCACGAAGCCGAGCCGCTGCAGCCCCGCGGCGCTGGTATCGCCGGAAACACCGGCATTGCTGACCCGGGCATTGACCCCCCGTTCGCGAAGCGCCTCCTCCAGCCGCTCCGGGTATCCCTCGCCCTGTTGCAGGCCGTAACCCGCAAAGAGGCTGTCACCCAGGGCGAGGATGCGCAGCTCCGGCCCGGCAACGGCAGAAGGCGCGACCGGCGCGCTCGCACCGATCGGAGCGGTCACCTGCTGCTGCTGTGCGTCCGCCACCTGCTCTCCGCAGCCCGCCAGAGCCAATGCGGAGCCCGCCATCATCACCAATCCGCCGTTCCGCATGCTGCCTCCGCAAGAGCGCCTTGTTCAGGGCCCCCAGCTATGCCATCGCCGCCGAGTGACAAGTCCCCCGGCCATCGAGGCACGCGATCTTCGCCTGACGTTGGGGGACGGCCCTGCCGCCGTCACCATCCTCAAGGGCATCGACCTCACCGTCGAAACGGGGGAGACGCTGGCGCTGCTCGGCCCCTCCGGCTCCGGCAAGAGCTCGCTGATGGCGGTGCTGACAGGGCTGGAGCGCGCCACCGGCGGCTCGCTCAACGTCGCGGGCGCGGATTTCGAGACGCTGGACGAGAACGCACTGGCGCGCGCCCGGCGCGGACGCATCGGCATTGTGCTGCAGGCCTTCCACCTTCTGCCGACCATGACCGCGCAGGAAAATGTCGCCACGCCGCTGGAGCTTGCCGGAGAACCGCAAGCATGGGAGCGCGCGGCGGCAGAACTGGCCGCCGTCGGCCTCGGCCATCGCCTGTCGCATTATCCGGCGCAGCTTTCGGGTGGAGAGCAGCAGCGTGTCGCCATCGCCCGTGCCCTCGCCCCGCGCCCGCCGCTGGTCTTCGCGGACGAGCCCACCGGCAATCTGGACGCCGCGACTGGGCATGACATCGTCGAACTGCTGTTCGCCCGCCGCGCGGAGACAGGCGCGACGCTGGTGATCATCACGCATGACGAGGAGCTCGCCCAGCGCTGCGACCGGATCGTGACGCTCGCGGACGGGCGCATCGCCAGCGACACCGCCGCGGGATGAGCGCGCCCGCCGCGCCGCTCCCCTGGGCTGCTGCCTGGCGCATCGCCCGGCGCGATCTGCACCGGCGCTTCCGCGGGCTGCGCCTGCTGCTGGTGTGCCTGTTCCTCGGCGTCGGTGCCCTCGCCGCGATCGGAACGCTGACGAGCGCCATCAGCGGAGAGCTGGACGCGCAGGGGCAGGTACTGCTCGGCGGTGATCTGGAGGTGGAGGTCTGGCAGCGCCCGCTGACGTCGGAGGAAACCGCGTTTCTCGAAAGCTTCGGCACCGTCTCCCAAGGCATCCGCATGCAGGCCATGGCGAGCGCCGCCGACGCCGCCACGCCCATCGAGCTGAAGGCGGTGGACGCCAAATGGCCGCTCTATGGGGAGCTCACGCTGGATGGCGGCAGTCGCATGGGTGCTCCGCCGCCCGGCCAAGCCTGGCTGGCGCAGGGCGCGGCGGAGCGGCTGGGTGTCCGCCCGGGCGATACGTTCCGCATCGGCACCGCCACCCTGCGCGTCGGCGGCATCATCGCGGACGAGCCGGACCGCCTCAGCGAAGGCTTCCAGCTGGGCCAGACGGTGATCGTGCCGCTCGACCTTCCCGCGCAGGCGGGCCTGATTGCCCCCGGCTCCATGTACGAGACGAAGACCCGGCTCCGCTTCTCCGCCAACCCGGACCCTGCGGAGGTGGAAGAGGCAATCGTGTCGCGCTTCCCCGATGCCGGGCTCGACATCCGCACGCGCGACCGCGCTTCGCCCGGGGCGGAACGCTTCGTAAGCCGCATGGGCGAGTTCCTGACGCTGGTGGGCCTGGCGGCGCTGGTGATTGCCGGCATCGGCATCGGCGGCGGCGTCGGCTCCTATCTGGAGGCGCGGCGGCAGAGCATCGCCACGCTCAAGATCCTTGGCGCGACCAGCGGAGACATCGTGCGGATCTACGCGCTCCAGGTCGGCGCCGCCGCACTGGCCGGATCGCTGGCCGGGCTGGCGGCGGGCGTGCTGGTGACGCCGCTGCTCGCCCGCGCGCTGGGGGAGTTGCTGCCGGTGAACACGGGGCTGGTCATAGACCCTCTGGCGCTGCTGCGCGCCCTGCTGTTCGGCCTGCTCGTCGCGCTGGTCTTCGCGGCCCCGCCGCTGCTGCGGGCGCGCGACTTCCCGGCCATGGCGCTGATGCGCGCCCGCGTTTCTCCGCTGGCCCATGCCTGGCGCGGTGCGGCGGTGCCGGTGGGCCTCGGCCTGGCGGGAATCGCGGCGCTGGCGGTGCTCGGCTCCCGCCAGCCGGGCCTGAACGCGCTGTTCCTCGCAGGAGCGGCGGTGCTTCTGCTGCTGCTCGCCGGCCTCGGGCTGCTGATCCGGCGGCTTGCGGCCAAGGCGCCTCGCCCCACGAACCCGATCGCCCGCGCGGCGCTCGCCAATCTCCACCGGCCCGGCGCCGCCACCTCCTCGCTCGTCACCGCGCTCGGCTTCGGCCTCTCCGCCTTCGTGCTGCTCGCGGCGGTGGAGACCAGCCTCGACGCCAATATCCAGCGCAGCGTACCGCAACGCGCGCCGGATTACTTCGTGCTCGACATCCCGCGCGACCGCCTCGCCGAATTCGAGCAGACGGTGCAAACTCGCGCTTCGGGTGCGGAAATCCGGTCCGTCCCCACCCTGCGCGGCGCGATCCTCGCCTACGGGCCGGAGGGCAACCAGACTGTCGTCTCCCAGCTGGAAGAGCTGCCCGAAGGCGCATGGGCCCTGCGCGGGGAGCGGGGCCTGACCTACTCGGAAGAGCTGCCGGAAGGAAACTCGCTGGTCGAAGGCGAGTGGTGGCCGGGCAACTACGACGGCGAGCCACTCGTCTCGGTCGATGAAGAACTCGCCCGCGCCGCTGGCCTCAGGGTCGGTGACGTGCTGACCATCGGCCTGCTCGGCGTGGAGCGCACCGCCCGCATCGCCAGCTTCCGCCGCATTGACTGGGAGAGCCTGGGCTTCAACTACGTCCTCGTTTTCTCGCCCAACACGCTGGCGGACGCCCCGCACAACCTCGCCGCGACAGTCGCCCTGCCGCAGGGTGCCACCGCTGGCGGCTTGCTGCGCGACCTCGTGCGCACCTTCCCCTCCAGCTCCGTGATCGAAGTCGGCCCGCTGCTGGAGCAGGCGCGGGAGATCCTCGGCCAAGTCTCCCTCGCGATCCTCGCCGCTGCCGGGGTGGCAGTCCTGGCGGGCATCGCCGTGTTGCTCGGCGCGATCGCGGCGGCGCGAGCGCAGCGGACTTACGACAGCGTCATCCTCCGCGTGCTCGGCGCAAGTTCGCGGCAATTGCTGCTGCTCCAGCTGGCGGAGTTCGGAATGCTCGCGGCCGTGCTAGCGCTGGTGGCGCTGGGGCTTGGCAACGCACTCGGCTGGCTGGTGATCGTTCAGCTGTTCGAGTTCGATTGGCTGCCCAACTGGCCCCGCGTGCTCGCCGTTCTCGGCGCCGGGATCATGCTGGTGCTGGCCTTCGCTCTCGCCGCCTCGCTGCAGGTGCTGCGCGCGCGGCCGTCGCAGAGCCTGCGCTCGCTCTAGCTACCGCCGCCGCGAAGCCGCCCAAGCCAGCCCGCCCGCGACCAGCGCCGCGCCTGCGCCCACCGCCGCCTTCACCCGGTTCTTCGTCAGCCAGAGCTGCGGGGAATAATCGCGGGCAATTGCGTCAAACCGCCCATGCGCGCCATGGTCGCCCGGCACCGGATCGTAGAGATTGTCCTTCCGATCCCGCGCCACCGGCTCCTCGTCCTGCTGCCCCGAGATGCCCGTCGCGGCGAGGTAGCGGTCCACCAGCGGTGAGACGAACTTCTCGCCCAGAATCGCCTGCATGCTCGGCCAGCCCAGCACCACCTCCTTGCGCCGGTGATGCGCGGCAAAGTGGATCGCCTCCGCCGCCAGTTCCGGCTGATAGGGTGGGCTGGCCGGCTGCGGCTTGTTCGGCATCGTCGTCCTGATCCAGTCGAACTGCGGCGTGTTGACGCCGGGCAGCTGGACCATGCTGACGCTGACCTTGGACTTCGCCGAAAGCAGTTCCGCCCGCAGCGAATCCTGAAAGCCCTGGATCGCATGCTTCGCGCCGCAATAGGCGGATTGCAGCGGAATACCGCGATAGGCGAGCGCGCTGCCCACCAGCACGATCGAGCCATGATTGCGCGGCATCATCCGCTTCAGCGCCGCGCGGGCGCCATAGACCTGGCCGTAATAGGTGACTTCGGTGACGCGGCGATAATCCGCCATGTCCACTTCCATGAACGGGGCCAGGATGCCGGAGAAGGCCGCGTTGACCCAGATGTCGATCGGCCCCAGCTCCCGCTCGAAGCATTCGGCGGCGGCCTCCACCTCGTCGTAATCGGCAACATCGCAGGGGTAGATCAGCGCCTGCCCGCCGGCCTCCTCAACCTCCCGCTTCGCGCCCTCCAGCCCGTCGATGCCTCGGGCGATGAGGCCGATCTTCGCCCCGTCCTTCGCGAAGCGGCGCACCACCGCGCGCCCCACCCCCGCAGAGGCTCCGGTGATGACGACGACGGGCGGGTGGGGGAATGTGATGGCCATGCGCCCTCAAAGCTCTCCGCGCCGCGCAAGTTCCTCACCGGCCCGGCACCTCGCTGGAAACATGATCCCTCAGGCCGCGTTCCAGTGCAGTTCGGGCGCAAAGGAGAGTTGAGCGAATGGAAGCGATCGGCCGGCGCCGCTGGGTCATTCCCGAAGGCTGGATTCCGCCGGAAAGCCTTGAGGGCGCGGACGAGGCGCTGATCAGCCATGAAACCGCCTGCATCCTCAACACCGGCGATGAGGATGCAAAGGTAACGCTAACGATCTTCTTCAAGGATCGTGAGCCCGCCGGCCCATATCGCGTGACGGTGGGCGCGAGGCGCACGCTGCACCTGCGCTTCAATGACCTGACAGAGCCGGAGCCCGTGCCGCTCGGCGTCGACTACGCCAGCCTGATCGAGAGCGACCGGCCCATCGTCGTGCAGCACACGCGGCTGGACAGCCGGCGCGCGGAGATCGCCCTGCTCTCCACCATGGCCTGGCCGGCGGATTAGGACGTGTGGGCAGCGGCCCTCGCGCGGCGGGGGACGAGCGTCTCGATGGAGCCGCTGAAATGCTGGTCCCGCCCTCGCCGCTTTGCCTCATACAGCGCGGCATCGGCGCGGGAGATCAGGTCCACCAGCCTCACCTTGCCTGCAAATCGGGCGCTGCCGATGCTGACGGTGGCGGCCATCGGTGCATTCTCCCGCTCGCGGCACGCCGCGCCGAAGCGGGTGCGGATCGTCGCCGCCAGTTCCTCCACCTGATCCTCCGCAGCGTCCACCAGCAGGAGCACGAATTCGTCACCGCCCACCCGGGCGAAGACCGTCCGGGGCGGCAGAAGCGGGCCGACCGCTTCGGTCAGCGTGGTCAGGATCCGGTCGCCCGCACCATGGCCGAACGTGTCGTTGATCGCCTTAAAGTGGTCCACGTCCAGCAGCATCAGCGCGCCGGGCCTCCCTTTCGCCGCCCCTCGGGCGAGCGCCTCGCCGGCACGCTCCTCGAAGGCCCGGCGGTTGTAGATGCCGGTCAGCGGGTCGAGCTGCGCCAGCGCCTCGATCTCCCGCTCCCTTCGCTGGCGCACCGCGCCCACCATCAGCAGGGCGAGCAGCACTTCGGCAAGGACGCCCTCCAGCAAGGACAGCGGGATGATGAAGCCTTCGTAGGTGGTGACGTCACCATAGGCCCCCGGCACCAGGATGAGCCCGGCCTTGATGACATAGGACGCGGCATGCAGCAGCAGCACCGTGCCGAGCTGCGCGGCCACCTGCTCCCCCACCGGCGGACGGAGCAGCAACAGCCCCGCTTTGAGAGCGAGGGCCCCGATCACCGCCGATTGCAGCACGCCGCGCATCTGCATGCTCAGGCCCACAAGCGGGCTCGTCAGCAGGACTCCGGCAGCGAGGATGCCGCCCCACATCAGAGGCGAAAGCGGGCGCTGGGCGAAACGCGCCGCGCCGAACAGGAACAGGAGGTGCGCCGCCATCAGCATGCTGTTCGGCACCCACACGCCGAACACGAGGTAACCCGCCTCGCGCAGGGGCGACATGCCGCAGCCGATCGCGATCACAGCGAAGCCGCCGCTCCAGAACGGAAGCGACCGCCCGCGCAGGGAGCGCCACTCGTTCCAAAGGAAACCGGCAGCAATTGCCGCAATCCCCATCGTCAGCAGGAGCATGGTTCGTGCGTCGATCGCCATTGAGCGTCCAATTCGAAGGTGACAGCGCCCCTATCGCGGCTTGCTAAACAAACCATTTAGAATGCCTGCCGGACAGTCGGCGCCGGCGGCCGGTTCCATTTGCCCACTGGCGCGATCGGGTCCGGGGGTGGCATGACCTCCGCCGATGGCGCAGCACAATGAGCATCCGTGGTGGCAGCGCGGCGTGATCTACCAGATCTATCCGCGCTCTTTTCAGGACAGCAATGGAGACGGCGTCGGCGATCTTGCCGGGATCGAGCGGCGGCTGGACCATGTCGCCTCGCTTGGCGTGGACGCCGTCTGGCTTTCCCCCATCTTCCCCTCGCCCATGGACGATTTCGGCTACGACGTGGCCGACTATTGCGGGGTGGAGCCGCTGTTCGGCGACCTTGCCGCGTTCGACCGGCTGCTGGCGGCGGTGCATGCCCGGGGGCTGAAGCTGCTGCTGGACTTCGTGCCGAACCACTCGTCGGACCAGCACCCATGGTTCCGCGAAAGCCGCTCCAGCCGCGATAATCCCAAGCGCGACTGGTATATCTGGCGCGACCCTGCGCCAGATGGTGGCCCGCCCAACAACTGGATCAGCGATTTCGGCGGCTCAGCGTGGGAGTGGGACGAGGCGACGGGGCAATATTACCTCCACGCCTTCCTGCCCTCTCAGCCGGATCTCAACTGGCGTAACCCGGACCTGAAGCGCGCGATGATGGACGTGCTGCGCTTCTGGCTGGACCGCGGCGTGGATGGCTTTCGCATCGACGTGCTCTGGCACATCGTGAAGGCGGAAGGCCTGCCGGACAATCCGCTCAACCCGGAATGGACGCCGGACCGCACCCAGCGCGACCAGCTCATTCAGCTGCACTCCACCGACCAGCCGGAGGCGCACGCCATCTCCGCCGAGTTCCGTAGGCTCGCGGACAGTTACGGCGTGCAACCAAACGATCAGCGCGTGCTGATCGGCGAGATCTTCCTGCCCAATGAGCGGCACGCCCGTTGGTACGGCACACCCGATGCTCCACAGGTGCACCTGCCATTCAACTTCCAGCTGATCGAGAACGCATGGGATGCAACCCGCTTGCGAACCATGATCGCGGAGTACGAGGCGTCTCTCCCACTCCACGGCTGGCCCAACTGGGTGATCGGCAGCCATGACGCGCCGCGCATCGCCGCCCGCATCGGAGAGGCGCAGGCCCGGGTGGCGATGCTGCTGCTGCTGACCCTGCGCGGCACGCCCACCCTCTATCAGGGGGACGAGCTTGCCATCGGCGAAGTGCCGATCCCGCCCGGCCGCATCCGCGACCCGCAGCATTTTCGCCAGCCGTCGCTCAACATCGGCCGCGATCGATCCCGCACCCCGATCCCGTGGGACACCTCCCCCCACGCCGGCTTCAGCACCGTCGAGCCATGGCTGCCGCTCAATCCCGATTGGCCGACCCGCAACGTCGCCGCGCAGGAGAGCGCCCCTGCCTCCATGCTCGCCCTCACCCGCGCCCTGCTCGCCCTGCGGCGGCAGGAGCCGGCGCTCTCGGTCGGAGCGATGGAGCTGATCGAAGGCCCGGAGGGTGTGCTCGCCTATCAGCGGCGCGACGGCGAACGACGCCTCACCATCTGGCTCAACCTCACCTCCGCAGACATTGCCCTCGATTGGCAAGGAACGCCCCTGCTCTCCACCCTCAGCGGGCATCCGCAACCCGGCACCCTGCGCGCCGACGAAGGGCTCATCCTCGCATGAAGATCGCCATGCTCGCCCCCATCGCCTGGCGCACCCCGCCGCGCCACTACGGCCCGTGGGAGCTGGTCACGAGCCTGCTGACGGAGGCGCTGGTGGCAAAGGGCGTGGACGTCACCCTCTTCGCCACCCTGGATAGCGAAACCTCCGGCACGCTCGCAGGCGTTGTCCCCGCGCCCTACGAGGAAGATCCGTCCATCGACGCCAAGGTCTGGGAGTACCGCCACCTCGCCCATCTGTTCGAGCGAGCCGGCGAGTTCGACCTCATCCACAACCAGGCGGATTTCCCCGCCCACGCCTTCGCCAACCTCGTCTCCACCCCGATGGTGACGACGATCCACGGCTTCTCCTCCGAGCGCATCCTGCCGATGTACCGCCCCTATCAGGACCGCGTGCACTACGTGGCGATCAGCGAAGCGGACCGGCACCCAGACCTGCGCTACGCCGCGACCATCCATCACGGCATCCGGCTGGAGGAGTTCCCGTTCGACCCCGTGGGCAGCGACGACCTGCTGTTCTTCGGCCGCATCCACCCGGACAAAGGACCCGTGGAAGCGATCGAGGCTGCCCGCGCCAGCGGCCGCCGGCTGGACATGTACGGCATCGTGCAGGACCAAGGCTTTCACGAGCGCACCGTTGCCCCGCTGATCGATGGAGAGACGATCCGCTATCATGGCCCCGTCGGCGGCCCCGCCCGCGCAAAGGCGCTCGGCTCCGCCCGCGCCCTGCTCCACCTCATCAACTTCGCCGAACCCTTCGGCCTTTCCGTCATCGAGGCGATGGCCTGCGGCACGCCAGTGATCGCCACCCCGCGCGGCTCCATGCCGGAGCTGATCGAGCACGGCGTCAACGGCTTCCTCGTGAACAGCCCGGCGGAAGCGGCCGAAGCGATCGAGCGCGCAGCGGAGCTGGACCGAGCGGAGATCCGCCGCCTCGCCACCCAGCGGTTCGGCGTCGAGCGAATGGCGGAGGAATATCTCGCCCTTTACCGCCGCATTCTCGGGCATGGGCGACCATCGCACTGGGAGAGCCGCTGACGGAGCGCCCCGCTGCCAACGCCCCCACCTTCCGCCGGCACAGCCCCGCGTCCCATCCCGGAACAGCTCTCGCTGATCGCCCGCCACCTTCCCTCGAAAGAAGGCGCCTCGCGAGCCAACATGCGATTGCGACGCAGCCCCACATTACCTGTGGCCGAGAGCGAGCGGGATGGCTAAGGGCAGAGGCGCGAGCGCGCCCTGGCGCGCCACCGAGACACGTCTTTGAGGGAGCACCACCGCCATGCCGATGGTTAACATGAAGCCGCTGCTGCGCGATGCGATGGACAATGGCTATGCCGTCGCCGCGTTCAACCTTGTCGACTACAACACCACCAAGGCGATGGTAAAGGCGGCCGAGGAGCTGAACGCTCCGGTGATCTGCCAGACCTCCGCCAAGACCATCAAATATTTCAGCCACAAGGAAATCGTGAGCTGGGTGCGCACCGTGGCCGAGGATTCGCCGGTGCCGGTCGTCTTGCACCTCGACCACTGCAAGGACCTCGCCATGATCGAGGCCTGCGCCAAGGCGGGCTGGACCTCCATCATGATCGACGCCTCCGAGCTGCCGTTCGATGAGAACCTGGCGGAATCGCTGAAGGTGCGCGAGATCGCGGAGAAGTATGGCGTCGGCATGGAAGCCGAGCTCGGCCAGATCATGGGCGTGGAAGACGACATGGTCGTTGACGAGGCGGATTCCGTCCTGACCGACCCTGAAGATGCCAAGCGCTTCTGTGACGCGCTGGACCTGTCCGCCTTCGCCTGCGCCGTCGGCACCGCTCACGGCTTCTATCACGGCGACCCGGTCGTCGATTTCGACCGCATCGAGGCGATCAACAAGCTGACCCGCACGCCGATGGCGCTGCATGGCGGCACCGGCCTGTCTGACGAGACCTTCGCCAAGGCGATTGCGCGCGGCGCGGCCAAGATCAACATCTCGACCAACCTGAAGCACGTCTACGTCGAAAGCTTTGTGAATTATCACAAGGAGAACCCGAAGGACTTCGAGCCGCTGCGGGTGATGGACGCGCAATATCAGGCCTGCAAGGCGATGTTCTCCGGCTTCATCGAGAAGTTCGGCGGCAAGGATCGCGGCACCGCCTTCCTCAACACGCTTGCCAAAGCGGCTTGAGGGAGCATCGGGGGGAATGCTGAAAGCGATCATTTTCGACTGTGACGGCGTGCTCGTGGATACCGAGCGCGACGTTCACCGCGTGGCCTTCAACCGCGCCTTCGCGGCTGAGGGCATCGACGCCGAATGGAGCGTCGAGCTTTATGGCGAATTGCTGCTGGTCGCCGGCGGCAAGGAGCGCATGACGCACTATTTTGAACATCACGGCTGGCCGGACCACCAGTACGGCCCGCATGAGGAGCTGATCGCCCAGCTCCACAAGAAGAAGACCGCCATCGGCGCCGAGATGATCGCCAATGGCGAGGCGGCCCTGCGCCCCGGCATCGCGCGCATCGTGGACGAGGCGATCGCCGCCGGCGTGAAGCTCGGCGTGTGCACCACCTCCAACCCCAAGTTCATCGACGCCGTGCTCGATCTGCTCGGGCCGGAGCGGAAGGCGAAGTTCGACTTCGTCCATGCCGGTGACGTGGTGAAGAAGAAGAAGCCCGATCCGGAGATCTACGAGCTGGCCAAGCAGACGCTCGGCCTGCCGGCGGATCAGTGCGTCGTGATCGAGGACAGCCGCAACGGCCTTCTCGCCGCGACCGGCGCGGGCCTGCCGACGCTCGTCACCACCAGCACCTACACGGTGGACGAGGATTTCCGCGAGGCGGCAAGGGTCGTGCCGGAACTGGGCGACGAGCCCAATGTGAACATCACCCTCCAGGATCTGGAGGAACTGGCCGCGCGCAAGCAGCCGGCCTGAGGAGGGAGACAGGAAAATGAGTGAGATCAGCCAAGCCAATATCGAGCGGGCGATCCTGACCACGGCCGACACCGTGCTGCGGAACGAGCAATATTTCTGCCATCTGGACGGGCTCGCCGGCGACGGCGATTTTGGCAACTCGCTGGCGACGGGCTTCCGCGTCATCCAGAACGACTTCGACACGATCGACAAGTCGAACATTGGCGCCATGCTGCTCAAGATCTCCATGCTGGTCAGCAAGCATGTCGGCGGCAGCTCCGGCCCGATCTGGGGCACAGGCTTCATGAAGGCCGCCATGGTCAGCAAGGGCAAGGAATCGGTGACGCTCGCCGAGCTGGCCGAGATGGTCGGCAACGCGGTGGACGGCATCCAGGCCCGTGGCGGCGCCAAGCTTGGCGACAAGACCCTGCTGGACGCGCTGATCCCGGTGAACGAGGTGCTCAAGAAGCACGCGGAAGCCGGCACGGCCGATCTGGGCGTGGTGCTGAAGGAAGCGGCCGACGCGGCGGAAGAGGCGATCGACGCCACCCGCAACCTCGTCGCCCATCGCGGCCGCGCCAGCCAGGTCGGTGATCGCAGCGCAAACACGCCCGATCCGGGCATTGTCGCCATCGCGACGATCCTGCAGGATTGGTGCAACGCCTTCGGAGTGGACCGGACGCCGACGGTGGCCGAGCTGCTCAAGCAGAACGCTTAATTTTCCGGGAGGGGAAACATTTCCATGAAGAAGTTCGTCAACGAGCCCGCAAAGTTCGTGCCCGAGTTCATGAAGGGCGTCGCCCTCGCCAATCCTGACCTGCTGGAGTTCAATGAAGAATTCCAGATGATCAAGCGCAAGGACGCGCCCAGCAACGATCGCGTGTCGATCGTGCAGGGCTCCGGTTCCGGGCATGAGCCGGCGCACGTCATGGCCGTTGGCCCGGGCATGCTCGACGGCGCCTGCCAGGGCGCGGTGTTCGCCGCTCCGCCGGTTGACGCCTGCTACGAGACGATCAAGGCGCTCGCGTCCGACGCCGGCGTGCTGGTTCTGGTCAACAACTACCAGGGCGACCGCATGGCGTGGGACACCGCCGTGGAGCTGGCCGAGGCTGAGGGCATCAAGGTCAAGCAGTTCTGGATCAACGACGACGTCGCGGTGAAGGACAGCCTCTACACCGTCGGCCGTCGCGGCGTGGCCGGCAACTTCTTCGTCATCAAGGCGTGCGGCGCTGCCGCTGCCCAGGGCAAGAGCCTGGACGAGATCATGGCCATCGCAGAGCAGGTGAACAACAACGTCCGCACGATGGGCGTTGCGCTGACCAGCTGCATCCCGCCGGCCAAGGGCACCACCATCTTCGAGATCGGCGAAGACGAGATGGAAGTCGGCGTCGGCATTCATGGTGAGCCGGGCCGCCGCCGCGACAAGATCAAGCCCGCCAACGCCATCGTGGAAGAGCTGTTCGAAGCGGTCGCGACGGACCTGCCCTTCACCTCCGGCGACCGCGTGGCGCTGATGGTCAACGGCCTCGGCGGCACGCCCATCAGCGAGCTGTACCTGCTCTACGCACACGCGCATGAGCTGGCGGAGAAGGCGGGCTACACGGTCGTCCGCAACTATGTGGGTGAATACTGCACCAGCCTCGAAATGGCCGGCGCTTCCATCACCCTGCTGAAGCTGAACAGCGAGCTGGAGAGCCTGCTCGACGCTCCGGCACAGGTCGCCGCGCGCATCTTCTAATCCGCGCTGGTCTGAGCTATCTGGAGGCCCTCGGTTCCCCATCCGGAACCGGGGGCTTTCTTTTTGGGCGGCCGGCTGCCGCTCAGCGAAACAGCTGTTGCACTCTTTGCAACTGCCTTACGATCTTTTGCAACTACGCAACAATATGTCGTTAACCTATATTCTGCATGAGGCGCCCACCGGCGCTCTCGCACGGTACCCCTAAATCGGAGCCCATCATGCAGATCGTTACCAACCAGCTGTTCTCGACCATTGCCGCGCTGACCATCAGCACGATGCTGTTCGTCACCGTCCTCGTCTAATCGCGAGCGGCGTACGTTCTATCAAGCCGGCCGCACACAGCAGCCGGTGAAGATGCAGCGCCCGTTCCGATAAGGAACCAGGCGCTTGTGTTCACCCTTTGGGGTAAACGCACCCGGACCCCCTCTCCCGCGGAGAGGGGCACACCGTCCGGCCCGGCCCGCCACCATCGGCAGGCCTCTTTCAGCAAGCTGCCGCAAACCGTCCCTCAACGCCAGAGCTTTTTGCGCCCACGATCAGCGCGGCTCAGCGATCCGCCCGCGCGCGGACTCAACGCCCCCGGCGCTATTCCAGACACCGGGATCGGGAAGCCACAAGACCCCGCCTCGCAAGTGCCCCCGCATTGCAGGCCAGCACCCCGCTGCGCCCGATCAGGGACACGGCGGGGATCAAGCGCCCTCAGCGCCCGCTATAACGCGCACCCTGGATATCGACCGTCTTGGGCGTCCGGGCGAACAGCTCGGTGAAGGGATCGTCGCCCGTCTCCATCGTGTGCGGCTCCGTGCCCTCCCGCACGGTGGTGCGGCGCATGTCCCGCTTTTCGTTCGAATAGTCGAAGTCGCCGCCGCGGTGCATGGAACACAGATTGTCCCAGATCACCATGTCGCCGACGTTCCACTTCACGCTGAACACATATTTCGGCTGAGTGCAGTGGGCGATCAGGTCCGCGATCAGCTTGCGGCCCTCGGCCTTGTCCATCCCCTCGATGTCCATCGTATGCGCAGCGATGAACAGCGCCTTCCGCCCGGATCCCTTGTGCACATGCACCAGCGGGTGGCGCGCCTTGGGCCGCTCGTCGATCTCTTCCTCGGCGATCTCCGCGCCGGCCTGCTTGCGGCTCCACCACAGCGAATTCAGCGTGAACTTGTCCTCGATGAAGTCCTTCGTCTCCTGCGGCAGGTCGTCATAGGCCGTGCGCGTGTCGGCGAACCAGGTCTCCCCGCCCTGCTTGGGCACCTGATGCGCGAGCAGCAGGGAGTAAGAGGTGCGCTTGTCGAGGAAGGCGCTGTCGGTGTGCCACAGCCGGTCGCCCTTGCGGTACTCGATCGCCGCCTTGTCGCGGGTGATCTCGCCATCCACCGTCAGGTTGCTGGCGTCGAACAGCTCGCGGAAGGGCAGGCGCATCTTCACGCCCTCACGCTTCGGGACACGCTCCAGATAGCCGAAATTGCGGCTGAACTCGACATGCTGCTCGTCCGTCATGCCGGTGTTGCGCCACACGGTGACGCCGTATTTGTCCATCGCATCCGTCACCTGCCGCACCTCTTCAGGCGAGAGCGGGCGCGTCAGGTCAAGGCCGGAGCACTCGGCGCCGAAATGGGGAAGAATGGGTTCGACATGCAGCGGCATCACTCAGGCTCCCAAAATACTTAGCTGGCTAAGCATATAACAGCTCCGCGTTCGCCTGGCTAGGCGTTTCCCTCGCGGATCGGAATTGTCGGCCCCCGGTAAACGTGTCACACTGCGCCATCAGAGGAGGGACGCTTACATGTTGCTGACCCGGGTCCATCTGCTCGTCGCGCTCGCCATCGCGCTCATGGGATTCGCCATCGCGCAGGTCGCGCCCGGCCTTGGGATCTGGTTCGTGATTCCCGCCGCGCTGATGTGGACGGCATGGTCGGCAAAGCGCCAGCGGAAGGCGGGCCGCCCCGGCTGACCTCCGCTCCGGCGATCAGGCTTCGCTCGGCCGCCTCTTCTGCAATCCGCTGCGCCGGCACTGCGCGACCAGCTCTCCGCGCTGGTTGAAGGCCCGGTGCGCGAAGGTGACGATCCCCTGGTCCGGCCGGCTGCGACTCTCCCGCAGCTCCAGCACCTCGGTCTCGATCCGCAACGTGTCGCCGATGAAGACAGGCTTGGGGAAGCGCACCTCGTCCCACCCCAGATTCGCCACCGCTGTGCCCAGCGTCGTGTCGTTGACCGAGATGCCCACCATCAGCCCCAGCACGAAGACGGAGTTCACCAGCACCTGGCCGAACTCGCTCTCCTTCATGTGCTCCGCATCGAGATGCAGCTGCGCCGGATTGTGCGTCAACGTGCTGAAGAGGAGGTTGTCCGTCTCCGTCACCGTGCGGCGGATCGGGTGGTCGAACACCTGCCCCACGTCCAGCTCATCAAACCACAGCCCTGCCATCGCGCTCTCCTTGCCCCCAGCCTAGCGCCGCGCGCCTGTAGGGGAAAGGAAGCGGAGCTTGCTCGTTGGCCGAAGAACGCGGAGATGATGGAGGACGCATGACGCAACGCGCACCAACCTTGCTGGCCGCCGCCCTGCTGGCGCTGGCAGCCTGCCAGCAAAGCACCCCTGCGGAGGAGGAGCAGCCCACTCCCGATGCCGCTGCCCCCGGCGCGACGGAGGCCGCCGCCAACCCCTCCGCCACCGAGACGGGCACGGCCTTCGAAGGCGCGGCGGAGAGCGGGGACATTCCCTCCGCCATCCAGGGCCGCTGGGGCCTCGTGCCCGCCGATTGCGAGCCGGCCCGCGCCGATGCCAAGGGGCTGCTGGTCATCGCGCCGCGCCGGCTGGAATTCTACGAATCGGCGGCGACGCTCACCGACATCTCCGAATCGGCGCCCAGCCGTGTCCGTGCCTCCTTCGCCTTCACTGGCGAGGGGATGAGCTGGCAGCGTGACATGGCGCTGGAGGTTGAGGATGGTGGCCGCACGCTGGTCCGCCGCGAGTTCGGAGACGATGCGGCGACAGAGCCGTTCCGCTATACCAAGTGCTGAGGGAGAAAAGGATGCGAGCATTGGCAATGGCGCTCACCGGCGCGGCAATTGCGCTGGCGGGCTGTGCCAGCACTGGCGAGGCTGGCGGTGTGAACCAGCCGGGCGACGGCGCGCGTTCCGGCGAGTGCGACGCCACGGCTGCGCAGTCGCTCGTCGGTCAGCAGGCGACGGCGGAGGTCGGCCAGCGGATCATGTCCCTCACGGGGGCGCGGCAGCTGCGCTGGGGCGCACCCGGCACCGCGATGACAATGGACTTCCGGCAGGACCGGGTGAACGTCTTCTACGATCAGTCCATGCGGATCGAGCGGATCAGCTGTGGCTGATGCGGCAAAGGCCGCACTGACCGCCGCGCCCGGCTGGGCGCTCGCCGGGGCGCTCCTCGTCGCGGGCTGCACGAGCCTGTCCGATGGAGGCATGGCCCGGCCAAAGGACTCGTGCCGCGCCGAACGCGGGCAACGCTTCCTCGGCGAGAGCGCCAGTGCGGAGAGCGGTGCAGCCATCATGGCCGCCACTCGCTCCACCAGCCTTCGCTGGATTCCACCTGACACGATCGTGACGACGGAATATGCCTTCGGTCGTGTCACTGTAAGCTATGATGGAGATTACCGGATCATGCAGATCACCTGTGGCTGAACAGAGCTCCAACCCGCCGGCCGGAGCCAGCCCGCAACCCCGCCCCGAACCGCGCGACGGCCGCCAGCGCATCCCCCCGCTCTCTCCGTTCGAGGAATCCGCCGGGTTCACCCGCGCGCTTCGGGTGGGGGACCGGATCATCGTCGCCGGCAATATCGGCGTGGAGGCGGATGGCTCGATCAGCCCCGATGCCGGCCGGCAGGCGGAACGCTGCTTCGAGCTGATCCTCGACTACGTGCAGCAGCTTGGCGGCCGGGCGGAAGACATGGTGCGCGTGCGCATGTTCGTGACCGACATCGCCGATGCGCAGAAGGTGACGGACGCCTTCACCCGCGCGCTTGGGCATGTGCGGCCAACCGGCACACTCGTCGCGGTCGCTGCCTTGGCAGGCCCGGGCTTCAAGGTGGAGATCGAGGCGGAGGCGGTGATCGGCGCCGGGCAGTAAGTTTACTCAGCAGGAGACGTCGTGATGAAGCAATACCTTGCCCTTCTCGCCCTCCCCCTCCTTGCCGCCTGCGGCGATGCGGCTGACGAATCGGATGATCCGCCAGCCGCCGACAGCGAGCTCACCACCGGCGCGGCGATCGATCCGGCCAGCACCGACACCCCGGCTCTGCCCGATGCGGGGCTGACCGATCCGGCCGCGACCAACACCGCCCCGCCCCCGGTTGTCGGCACCGACTCGCCTGCGAACGCGGCCACCGTGCCGCCCACCAACCAGGACGCGCGATACCAGGACTCCGTCACCGAGGCGCCGGAAGCCGCTCCATGACGGGGCGCCACGCATGAGCGGCCAGTTCCAGCTCACCGAAGAGCAGCTCGCCATCCAGGAGGCGGCACGCCGCTTCACCGCCGACCGCATCACACCCCACGCCGCCGAGTGGGACGCGCAGCACATCTTCCCGGCGGATGTGATCCGGGAGGCGGCAGGTCTGGGCTTCGCCTCCATCTATGTGTCGGAGAAGAATGGCGGCATCGGTCTCGGCCGGCTGGAGGCGGCACTGGTGATGGAAGCGATGGCCTATGGCTGCCCCTCCACCAGCGCCTTCCTTTCCATCCACAACATGGCCAGCTGGATGCTCGATCAGTTTGGTTCTGAAACTATTCAGAACAAGTACCTTCCGCGTCTGGTCGGCATGGAATGGATGGCCAGCTATGCCCTGACGGAGCCCGGTTCAGGTTCAGACGCCGCCAGCTTAACCACCCGCGCGGAATTGCAGCGCGATGCAAGCGGGGCGCAAGGCGATTGCTATGTGGTTTCAGGCACGAAGCAGTTCATTTCCGGTGCCGGTGCAAACGACTTGTATTTGACCATGGTGCGCACCGGCGGCGATGGGCCCGGCGGCATCTCCTGCCTCGCCATCGAGAAGGACATGCCCGGCGTTTCCTTCGGCGCTCCGGAGAAGAAGCTCGGCTGGCATTCCCAGCCCACCGCTACCCTCATCCTCGATCAAGTGCGGGTCCCGATGGAAAATCTCGTGGGAAAAGAAGGCGATGGCTTCCGCATCGCAATGGCGGGGCTAGACGGGGGACGCATCAATATCGGCGCCTGCTCCCTCGGCGGAGCGCAACGCTGCCTGGATGAGGCGATCCGCTACACCAAGGAGCGTCAGCAATTCGGCCGCCCCATTGCGGATTTCCAGAACACCCAGTTCACCCTCGCCGACATGGCCACCGAGTTGGAAGCTGCGAGAGCCCTCCTCTACCTCGCCGCCGCGAAAGTCGCTGATAACGCTCCGGAAAAGACCCGCTTCGCCGCCATGGCCAAGCGCCTCGCCACCGACACCGGCAGCGCCGTGGCGGACCGGGCGCTCCAACTTTTCGGCGGCTACGGCTACTTGCAGGACTACCCGATCGAGCGCTTCTGGCGTGACCTGCGCGTCCACTCGATCCTGGAGGGCACCAACCAGATCATGCGCCTGATCGTCGGCCGCGATCTGCTGCGGCAGTAAGCGCCTGATGTGTAACCTCTATCGCCTTGAAAAGCCTCACGACGCGGCGGCTCGCCTGACCAAAGAGCTGGGCCGCCCCATCACCTTTCCCGAGGGCATTCCGAATTGGCAGCCGCTGCCGGAGATCCGCATCACCGACCGCGCCCCGATCCTGCGCCTCAGCCAAGCAGGCGAGCCTGAACTGGTGCAGCGCCGCTGGTCCTGGCCCGGCCCAAGCGGCAAGCCGGTCTACAATTTCCTCTCCGAAGGCCGCGAATTCCCGAGCGGGCGGTGCCTGATCCTGGCCGACGGCTTCTTCGAATTCACCCCGCATTCGGACCCCAAGTCGAAGCGCAAGCACAAGTGGCTGTTCACGCTCCGGGGTGAGCCGTGCTTCGCCATTGCAGGCCTCTGGCGCAGCGATCCCGGTGTGGGAGAGGCCTTCACGATGCTGACCTCAGAACCCGGGCCGGATGTCGCACCCTACCACCACCGCTCCATCGTCGTCCTGCCCCCAGCACGATGCGGTGAATGGCTCGATCCCGCGACTCCTCCGCAGCAGGTCCTGACACAGCCCCTTGCGGGCAGCCTCGCGGTCGAGCAGGTCGGCTGACATGACCCAGGACGTGATCATCCGCCGCACCGGCGCTGTCGGCCGCATCTCGCTCAACCGGCAGAAGGCGCTCAACGCGCTCACCACCCCGATGTGCGAGGCGATCTCCGCGGCGCTGCTCGACTGGCGCGATGACGGCGAGGTCGCCGCGATCATCCTCGACCACAGCCCGGAAACCCGCGGCTTCTGCGCTGGCGGAGATGTCGCGATGGTGCGCCGCTCGGCTCTGGAGGATGGCGGCACCGAGGGCCGGGCCTTCTTCCTCGCCGAGTACCGGATGAACCACCTGCTGTTCACGTGGCCCAAGCCCGTCATCACCTTCATGGACGGCGTCACGATGGGCGGCGGCGTCGGCCTCGCGCTCCCCTGCCGCTACCGCGTCGCTACCGAGAACACCCTCTTCGCCATGCCGGAAGGCGCCATCGGCCTGTTCCCCGATGTCGGCACCGGCTGGTACCTGCCCCGCCTGCCGCACCGGATCGGCCAGTTCCTCGCCCTCACCGGAGCACGGCTGGACGGGGCCGAGTGCCTGTGGGCGGGCTTGGCTACCCACTACCTGCCGAGCGAGCGGCTGGAGGAGGCGAAAGCGCGCATCATCGAGGACCCGGCCTCCATCGACGAGACACTCGCTGCCCTCTCCGCCGAACCGCCGACCGCCCGGCTCGCCGGGAATGCTGAGAAGATCGAACGGCTTTTCGCGTCCGACACCCTCGAAGACATCATCGCCGCCCTCTCCTCAGATGACAGCAAGTGGGCCGGCAAGGAGCTTACCGCCGTCATCGCCAAGTGTCCGACCAGCGCCAAGGTCGCCCTGCGTCAACTCGCACAGCCGCAAGCGAATTTTGAAAGCGAGATGGCGCTCGAATATCGCCTCGCCGCGCGGATGATCCTGCGGGCCGACTTCACGGAGGGCGTTCGCGCGGTGCTGGTGGACAAGGACAACATGCCGTCCTGGGTCCCCGCAGAAGCTGAGGGCGTGACGGAAGAAATGCTCGATGGCATCTTCGCTCCGCTCCCGCAGGAGGAGGAGTGGACGCCCCTCTCCGTCTGATGCTCCGCCCGCGCTTGCCGGGGGACAAGAATTTCTGCCCGGCGCCCGCCTTGCGCAGGAAAGCAGGGCGGGCCAATTCGCGGCCTCCATGTTGCCATTAACTCATCTTCAGCGGCTTGAAGCCGAGAGCATCCACATCATGCGGGAGGTTGTTGCGGAAACGCAGAACCCCGTGATGCTCTATTCCGTGGGCAAGGACAGCGCGGTAATGCTGCACCTTGCGCGCAAGGCCTTCTACCCCGCGCCCCCGCCCTTCCCGCTGCTGCATGTCGATACGACGTGGAAGTTCCGCGACATGTACGCGCTGCGGGACAAGGCGGCCAGGGCGGCCGGCATGGAGCTGCTGGTCTACCAGAACCCGGAAGCTCTGGAGCGCGGGATCAACCCGTTCGACCACGGCCCGCTGCACACGGACATGTGGAAGACGCAGGGGCTGAAGCAGGCGCTCGACAAATACGGCTTCGATGCAGCCTTCGGCGGGGCGCGACGCGACGAAGAGAAGAGCCGCGCCAAGGAGCGCATCTTCTCCTTCCGCACCGCCAGCCACGGCTGGGACCCGAAGAACCAGCGGCCGGAGCTGTGGAACCTCTACAACGCCCGCAAGGCGAAGGGGGAGAGCATCCGCGTCTTCCCGATCAGCAACTGGACCGAGCTCGACATCTGGCAATACATCATGGCGGAGGGGATCGACATCGTCCCGCTCTACCTCGCCGCCCCGCGCCCGACGGTGGAACGCGACGGCCTGCTGCTGATGGTGGATGACGAGCGCTTTCCGCTCGCCCCCGGCGAAGAGCCGCAGATGCGCTCCATCCGCTTCCGCACGCTCGGTTGCTATCCACTGACCGGCGCTGTCGAAAGCGAGGCGCAGACGCTGGCGGAAGTGGTGCAGGAGATGCTGCTCACCACCACCAGCGAACGCCAGGGCCGCGCCATCGACAAGGACGAAGGCGGCGCCGGCATGGAGAAGAAGAAGCAGGAGGGGTACTTCTGATGTACGCCGTAGCGCACCCCCTTTGTCGTCACCCTGAACTTGGTTCAGGGTCCATCTCTCGTCCTGCACCTTCCGCGCGAGCCGCAGGATGGATGCTGAACCAAGTTCAGCATGACGCTTGTGGAATGGGGGACGCCCGTGACTGACATGGCCGATCCCATCTACAAGACCGATGCGCTCATCGCGGAGGACATCGAAGCCTATCTGGAGCTGCACCAGAACAAGGGCCTGCTGCGCTTCATCACTTGCGGCAGCGTGGATGACGGCAAGAGCACGCTGATCGGCCGCCTGCTCTACGATTCGAAGATGATCTTCGAGGATCAGCTCGCCGCGCTGGAGGCGGACTCCAGGCGGGTCGGCACGCAAGGGCAGGAGATCGACTTCGCGCTGCTGGTGGATGGTCTCGCCGCAGAGCGCGAGCAAGGCATCACGATCGATGTCGCCTATCGCTTTTTCGCGACCGAGAAGCGCAAGTTCATCGTCGCCGACACGCCGGGGCACGAGCAGTACACGCGCAACATGGTCACCGGGGCCTCGACCGCCGACCTCGCCGTGATCCTGATCGATGCGCGCAAGGGCGTGCTGCCGCAGACGCGCCGTCACTCCTTCCTCGCCCACCTGATCGGCATCCGCCACATCGTGCTGGCGGTGAACAAGATGGACCTCGTCGGCTACGACCAGGCCACTTTCGACAAGATCGTCGCCGATTACCGCACCTTTGCCGAGGGGATCGGCATCAGCGCCTTCACGCCCATCCCGATCAGCGGTTTCAAGGGCGACAACATCACCGCTGCCCCGTCCGTGAACACGCCATGGTACACTGGGCCGAGCCTGATCGAGCATCTCGAGACGGTAGAGGTCGCCACCACTGCCGCTCAGGAGCGGCCGTTCCGCATGCCGGTGCAGTGGGTCAACCGGCCCAACCTCGACTTCCGCGGCTTCGCTGGCCTGATCGCGAGCGGCACCGTCAAGCCGGGCGATCCGGTGCGCATCGTGCCTTCGGGCAAGACCACGAAGGTCAAGACGATTGCCAGCTTTGACGGCGATTTGCCCGAGGCGGTCGCCGGGCAGTCGATCACCCTCACCCTCGCGGACGAGGTCGATTGCAGCCGCGGTGACGTGATCGCCGCGGCCGATGCGCCGCCGGAAAGCGCCGATCAGTTCGAAGCGACGATCGTGTGGATGAGCGACGAGGCACTGATCCCCGGCCGTGGCTACTGGCTCAAGCTGGCGACCCAGACGGTCAGCGCGACCGTGGCGGAGCCGGATTACGAGATCGACGTCAACAGCCTCGAACATCTCGCTGCCAAGACGCTCGGCCTCAATGCGATTGGCGTGACCAAGGTGACGACCGAGCGGCCGATCACCTTCGAGCCCTATGAGGAGAGCAAGCAGCTCGGCGGGTTCATCCTGATCGACAAGCTGACCAACGCGACGGTCGGCGCAGGCATGCTGCACTTCGCGCTGCGCCGGGCGCAGAACGTCCATTGGCAGGCGCTGGACGTGGACCGTGCCGCCCACGCCCGCCTCAAGGGGCAGGAGCCGATGGTGCTGTGGTTCACCGGGCTCTCGGGCTCCGGCAAGTCGACCATCGCCAACCTTGTCGAGAAGAAGCTGCACGCGGCCGGCAAGCACACCTTCCTGCTCGATGGCGACAATGTCCGTCACGGCCTGAACAAGGACCTTGGCTTTACCGAGGCCGACCGGATCGAGAACATCCGCCGGGTGGGCGAGGTGGCCAAGCTGATGACGGATGCGGGCCTGATCGTCCTCACCGCCTTCATCAGCCCCTTCCGCGCGGAGCGGGAGCTGGTCCGTTCGATGCTGCCTGAAGGCGAGTTCCTGGAGATCTTCGTCGACACGCCGCTGGAGGTTGCCGAGGGCCGGGACGTGAAGGGCCTCTACAAGAAGGCGCGCGAAGGGCAGCTCAAGAATTTCACCGGCATCGACAGCCCCTATGAAGCGCCGGAGCACCCGGAAGTGCGGATCGACACGACCGTCACCACGCCCGAGGCGGCGGCAGAGGCGATCGTCGCTCGTGTGCTGGGTGAGTGGAGCCCGACGCTTTGAGCCTGTCAGATGGCGACCTCGCCGCCCAGCTGGCGGCGAGCGCCGGGCGGATTCTGCTGGAGGTGCGGGCGAGCGGCATGTTCACCGGGAAGGCGCTCGGCGCGACTGGTGACGTGGTGGCCAACCGCTTCCTCGTGGACGCCTTACGAACGCAGAGACCGGATGACGGGCTCCTGTCCGAAGAAGCGAAGGACACGCCGGAACGCCTCGGCAAGAGCCGCGTGTGGATCATCGACCCGCTCGACGGCACCCGCGAGTTCAGCGAGGGGCGGCCGGATTGGGCGGTCCACGTCGGACTGGCGGTGGATGGGGCGGCGACCGTCGGCGCTGTCGCTTTGCCGGGGTTGAACGGAGCTGTGCTTCGCTCTGATCAACCGGGCCCACTGGCCCCGCACAACGGCAAGCCGCGCTTGCTCGTCAGCCGCACCCGCCCCGCTGCCGAAGCGCTCGCGGTGGCCGAGCAGCTTGGCGGAGAGCTGGTGCCGATGGGCTCTGCCGGCGCCAAGGCGATGGCGGTGGTGCGAGGGGAAGCGGAAATCTACCTTCACTCCGGCGGCCAGTACGAGTGGGACAATTGCGCCCCGGTTGCGGTTGCAAAGGCCCATGGCCTGCACTGCTCCCGCATCGATGGCAGACCTCTCGTCTACAACAATGCCGATACTTACCTGCCTGACCTGCTCATCTGCCGCCCTGAATGGGCCGAGCGCGTGCTGAAGCTGGTGGCGGAGATCGGTTGACGCGTCCGCCAAGTGGGTACTCCACGGGTGCCGGGAGAGCGGCTCTGACATGATCGGAATTGATCGAGACGGGGGTGATGCCATCACGAACGCTAAAGCGCTCATCGAGCACCTCGGCCTCGCCCCTCATCCAGAAGGCGGCTGGTTTCGTGAGACCTGGCGCGCGCCTGCTGTGGAGGGTGAACGTTCAGGTGGAACGGCGATCCACTTCCTCCTGGAAGTCGGTCAGCGCAGCCACTGGCACACGGTCGATGCGACCGAAATCTGGCTGTGGCATGCGGGCGACCCGCTGGTGCTGTCGCTGGCGAAGACGGACACCGGCCCTGTCCGCGAGGTGCGGCTGGGGTCGGACCAGCTGGCGGGCGAGCAGGTGCAACAGATCGTCGCGCCCGGGGAATGGCAGGCGGCGCAATGCGCTGCGGAAGGTACCGCAGGCTACGCCCTGGTGAGCTGCATCGTGGTGCCAGGGTTCGACTTTGCCGGCTTCACCTTGGCGCCCGAAGGCTGGGTGCCGGGGGGAATGAGCCGGCCGAAGGCGGCAGGGGTGTCCGGCTCCGATGGATAAGGTTCCGAGGCCTGGAACACCTGGAACACAGTCCTGGCTTGGGAATTCCGCGGGATTGCTGCGCTACGCAAAGCCGTTGCGGGGAACGGCCGGTTCGGCGATAACGGACAATGCAAAGAGCCGGCATGATGCTGGCCAGAAGCGGGAAGGTAGGCAAGCGGCTACCGCGATTGCCGACTTCCGGGTGTTGGCCAAAAGCGGGTAGGCCACCGGAGCTGTTCTCGGCCGCTTCGCGCAACCGGCCCGGGAGGCAGGTTGCCTTCTTCCTGTCGTTCGTGGGCACCTGAACGGGAGAGCGAAATTCGTCCCGCCACGCGTCGCGGGCGAAAACGGTCCCGCCGGTGTTTCCCAACTCGCTACGTCAACCCGATCCTGATCTTCAGCCAGGTGCCGGCATTTGCACCGTCAGTTCTGGCTGTCCGAGCCATCAAGAATGCGGCACCCGCTGTTTCAGGGCTTCAGGTTCAAGGCCGCCCCGAGCTCCGAAGCGGGGCCGAGATCGGTCCTGTCCTGGGGCTCTCCCACTTTCGGGAAGATCGCATCGAGACGTTCCTTCAGCGTCCGTTCGAAATCCTCGCGGGCCATGCTGCGCGGGTTGGAGACGGAGATTTCCCGCTGAATGGCGTCCTTGATGCGCTGGATGGCAGGCCCATCGAGAACGCCCGCGCGCATGAGCTCGGCACATAGCTGAATAAGGCCGACGCTGGTCGCGTGGGCGCGAAGGCCGATGAAGTCGATGCTTCCGTGCAGTTGACGGGCATCCAAGGCTTGACGGTTATCCATTCCCAATTCCCATTTCTTTTTGACGACGGCCCCCGCTGCAGGCGCTGCGGTAGCGCCGGCTGAACGCCGGCAGAGGCGGCTGCACGCGCTGCTCGCTCGCGGTGCGACGGTTGGCGGGGCGAGGCCGTGTACAACCGCCCCCGCCCCGGCCGCGGTGGTCAATCCTCGTCGTCGTCCTTCCCGGCGACGCCATAGGTGATGGCGGCGTTCCGGGTTTTCTGGAACTCTTCCAGCGTCATGCCCTTCATGGAGGCGTAGATCGCGGGGTTGGGCACGCCCGTCACCGCGCCCAGCTTTTCCAGCATGAAGAAGATCACGCCGTAATGGATCATGCCGATCCAGTCGCGGCGGCGGATCAGGTCCCGCTCTTCATCGCTGAGGTCTGCGGCGGCGAGGGTTGCCTCCTCATCCTCCTTGAACGCGCGGCGCACCTTCGGGTCCGTCAGCGAGTGGAGGAAGTGGTTGATGCGGAAGCCCTTGACCGAGCGCTCGATGGTGAAGGGATAGGTGCCCTCCAGCGCGGCGGCCCCTTCCCAGTCCCGCTCCATGCGCTGGCGCAGCTGTTCGTCCGTTTCGGCCGGAGCCTCGTCCCGCACCTCCTCGAAGATCATGCTGGCGATCGGCGTCATGGAGGGGAGGAAATACGTCTTGTGCGTGACCTCCACCTCGGTAGCGAGGGCGCCGCGCATCATCATCCACATGACGACCTCGGCCCCTTCCCAGCCACCGAGCTCCGCAAGCTTCGCCACCGGAATATCGAGCAGGCTTTCCGGGTCCTTCTCGAGACGGTCCATGAATTCCATGTCCCACTCGGTATTGTTGAAGCCGTTGCGCTCTCCGTGAACCTGATGGCTGAGGCCGCCGGTGCCGACGATCGCCACCTTGATGTCTTCCGGATAGGACTGGATCGCCCGGCGCAGCGAGCGGCCGAACTTCCAGAACCGCTTCGGCGAGGGCGACGGGACGGTGAGCACGCCGCAGGCGATGGGGATGAAGCGCGCGGCCCAGCCCTTGTCGTCATGATCGAGGATGACGGAAAGCGGCGAGAAGGCGCCATGGTCCAGGTTCTTGCCCTGGAAATAGGAAAGGTCGAACTCGTCCGCGACCAGCGCCTTGGCGATGTGCTCGGCGAGCTTCGGGTCGCCCTGGATGCGCGGCAGATCCCGCGGGCCGCCGCCCTCATCCGCCGGGCCGAAGCTTTCGCCCACGCCCAGCGCGAAATGGCTGTAATGGTCGAAGAAGGCGGTCATGTGGTCGTTGTAGATATAGACCAGCACGTCCGGCGCCTTGTCGCGCAGCCATTGCTGCACCGGCTCATACCCCTCGAAGATCGGCTTCCAGACCGGATCCTCCATCTTGTTCGCATCCTTGGCGAAGGCGATGGTGGGGGTGTGCGACGTGGCGATGCCGCCGACTATGGTTGCCATGATCCGTGCCTGTCCTCTTCCGTGAAACGCTTGTGCCGCGCGATCTATCCACCTGTGGATGATGCCACGCGCCAGCGCATTGCGACAAGTCAAATCGCCGGAAGTGCGAACGGATCACATATGCGAAGGGAGGAGAGCGGCTGCGTGGCCCGCCTCTCCTCCCCAATCGCTGGCCGGGACGCCGGCCGGCCGCTTCAGCTCAGATGCTTGGAAACGGCAGCAGTCATCTTGAACATCGAGATCTGCTCCTTGCCGATCACGCTGCCCAGCTTGTCGTCAGGGTTGATCTGACGCTTGTCCTTGGAATCCTGCAAGTCCTTCGACTTGATGTATTCCCACACCTTGCTGGTCACCTCGGCGCGGGTCATCGGGCCCTTGCCGACCACTTCCTCCAGCTCGGGCGAGAGGGTCACCGGCTTGTTCAACGCGTTGTTCTTGGCGGCCATGATGTCGTCCTGTCCTTTCTGGTCGATTGATCTTCAGTTAAACCGTTTGGAAGCCGTGGGCGAGAGTGCCCGCACGTGGACTAATCCTCACCCTCGTCATCCCAATCCTCCTCATCGCCTTCTTCCCGTGCGTAGGTGCCGGTGAGCAGCGCGGCGGAAAGGACGTGCCCTTCCATCGCGTCCAGCAACTCCTCACGCGTGGCGCCCGGCATCAGCGTCAGCGGAATGTCGAGCGCGAACAGCTGAAACACATAATCGTGCGGACCGTGCCCGGTGGGCGGATCGGGCAGCAGCCATTCTGAATTGCCGAAGGAATTCTTGCCGACGCGCGGCGGCGTCTCCCCCTCCAGCAGCTGGCCCTTCTGCGGGGCGAGGCCCCAGACGAGCCAGTGGCAGAAAGGCCTGGCGGACGGCGCGTCCGGATCCTCCACGATCAGCACCAGCTCCTGCGAGCCGGAGGGCGGCGCTGTCCATTCCAGCGGCGGAGCGACTGCATCCTCCTCATCGGCGGTGAAGGAGGGATCAAGCCCGCCCCCATTGTCGAAGGCCGCGGAGCGCAGGGCGAAGCCGCCCTTCCCCAGCACGCCCTCTTCCCCCAGCCGGACAATGGCGAGCTTTCCGTGGCCCGCGCGGGCTCCACGCAGCGCCTTGCCGAGCCATGCGGGCACGTGTTCTAGCATTTTCGCCGTCTCCCCGCTCGTTTGCTTTCCCGGCGTGTGCCCGCTGTCACGGGCGATGGCAAGGGCGGGCGCCGCTCCATCCTGTCAAAGCGTTGTGCGAGGCGGGTGGCTTGCCCGTGTCTCACTTGTGAACAGGGGCTCAAACCGAAGCGCTTGCTCACCGCTGACGGGGACCATAGGCTGCCTCGCAGGGGAGGCGCCGTCACAGAGGGCCTGGGGATTTTCTGCACATCATGCGTCCGACGAAATTCGGCCTTGCGGCCTGCTGCCTTGCTGCCCTGCTCACCGGCTGCGGGGGCGGCGGGAGCAGCGGAGGGGGCACAGCTGCCCCAGCGCCTACGCCGGCGCCCACGGTCAGCCCCTCGCCTAGTCCGAGCCCGACCAACGCGGCCTGCTCCCTGCGCGCACGGCAGGACTGGGCGCTGGCGCAGCTGCAGGAGTGGTATCTCTTCCCCAACCTGCTGGACACCACCGTCGATCCGGCGGCGCACGGGACCGTGCAATCCTATATCGATGCGCTGGTGGCGCCTGCGAGAGCGCAGAACCGCGACCGGTACTTCACCTATCTGACCTCCATCGCCGATGAGAACGCCTATTACGAGCAGGGGGCAACGGCAGGCTTCGGCTTCCGGCTGGGCTTTGACGGCTCGCGGTTGCTCATCACGGAATCGTTCGAGGGTGGGCCCGCCCTTGCCGCCGGCATTGACCGCGGGTCCGAGATCCTCGGCATCGGCACGGACGGCTCCAACGTGCGGAGCATCGCCAGCATCCTTGCATCGGGCGGGACGGAGGCTCTCGTCGACGCGCTCGGGCCCGACACTCCAGGCGTCGCCCGCATGCTGCACATCCGCGACCAGGCGGGGGTGGTGCGGCAGGTAAACCTCGCCAAGCTGACCTTTGCGCTTGATCCCGTCTCGAACCGCTATGGCGCCAAGGTGCTCCACGACGGCGGGCGGCGCATCGGCTACATCAACCTGCGGACCTTCATCGACACGGCCGATCCGGACCTGCGCTCCGCCTTCTTCAACTTCAAGGCGCAGGGCGTGACCGAGCTGATCATCGACCTGCGCTATAATGGCGGCGGCCTCATCTCCATTGCCGAGCTGATGGGGAACCTGATGGCGGAAGGGCGCGGCGGACAGGTGTTCGAATATGTCGCCTTCCGCGAGTCCAAGGCGAGCCAGAACGAGACCTACACCTTCCAGGTGCAGCCGGAATCGATCGCACCCACGAAGGTGGCCTTCATCGGGACCGGCAGCACCGCCTCTGCCAGCGAGCTGGTGATCAACGGCTTCGTCCCTTATCTCGGCACCAACATGGCGCTGATCGGGACCAACACCTACGGCAAGCCGGTGGGCCAGATCGCGCTGGACCAGCCCGGCTGTGACGATCGCTTGCGCGCGGTTGCGCTGGAGATCCAGAACGCGGACCGGAACGGCAACTACTACAACGGGCTTGCCACGACCGTCCCGGTAACATGCACCGCCTATGACGACCTCAGAGCGCCGCTGGGCGACCCGGGCGAGGCGATGATCCGCACCGCGCTGGACTTCCTCGCCGGGCGCAGCTGCACGCCGATCAGCGCGCGCACCGGCGCCAGTGCCGCAGGGGCCGGTGCGCGCGCCGGAACGCCTGCGCAGCCCCGATCGCTGATGCCGGAGCAGCCGCGCAGCACGATCGAGCGCGAGATGCCAGGCGCCTTCTGATGCGGCTGCGGCGGCGAGCGTAGGGAAGCTGATGCGATGGCGGGTGAGATGAACGGGCGCATCGTCATCACCGGCTTCCGCAGCTTCCCGGGCGTGCCGGACAACCCGTCCCATCGCTTGATCGAAGCGCTGGAAGAGACACCCGGCGTGTTTCCCGCAAATGCCGAGTTCCGCCTGCTGGACACAGCCTATGCCGCCCTCGCTCCGGCGCTGGAGGAAATCCTGGCAGATCCGCCCGTCGCGCTGGTCCTCACCGGCTACAGCGCGCTTGCGCAGGGCTTCAAGCTGGAACGGCTGGCGAGCGATGTGTGCTCTCCCAAGTTCGCGGATGCGCACGGCTTCGTTCCCCCGGACACTCGCGGTACGGCGATCGACCTGCGCGAGAACCGGGCCTGCGACTTTCCCGCACTGGAGGCGGCGCTGCTGGCGGAGGGCCTCCCCTGTCAGCTGTCCGATGATGCGGGCCAATATGTCTGCAACAACGCCTATCACATCGCCCTGACGCAAATTGATTGCCTGAACCTGCCGACGCGAGCTGTGTTCGTGCACGTTCCGGCTATCGTGGGGACAAAGCTGGCGAAGACCAGCGCCTCCGCCTTGCCGTTGGCGGACATGGCTCGCGGCGTGGCGCTGATCGCGCGGCTGCTGGCGGAGAGCTGAGCGCGCTTGCCCCGCCGCGCCCGCCCGTGCGGAGCGAGGAAGGGGCGAGAGCGGATCAATCGTCGTTGTCGGAGATCTGCTCCAGGGCCTCGCCCGACAGTTCGTCGTCCTCGGCCAAGGCAATGTCGGCAAGGGCGACGACGCCAATCAACTGGTCATCATCATTGGTCACATAGAGGCGGCGGATCTGTTCCTCCTCCATGATGTCCACTGCTTCCTCGACATCGGTGTCGGGGCTGACGCAGACCGGATCGGGCGTCATCACCTGGCCCACCTCGGCATCCGAGCCGAGTCCTTCGGCAACGCCGCGAATGGCAATGTCACGGTCGGTGACGACCCCCACCAGGCGATCGCCCTCGACCACCGGCATGGAGCCGAAATCGCCTGCGCTCATCTTCCGGGCGACCTCACGCAGCGTGGAGCCGGGCTGGCAGGTCTCGGGATCGAGCGTCATGATATCGGAAACTTGCATCGCATGCTCTTTGATGCGGGCGCGACTGTGCTCGCGCCGCATGCGCGAAAGGGGGCGGCTGGCGGCGGACCGATTCCGGCCCGCCGCTCAGTGCGATCAGGGCAGCTCGTTCGCCATTCCGAGGTGCATCTCCACCACCGGCGCCGTGGTCGAGGCGAAGTTCTTCAGCGGCTCCTCCGTCCCGGACTGTGCGTAGTTCTGCAGCACATTGAGCGCCTGCTGGTGCGCGTTGATCTGCTGCTGCTTGTACACACCGTCGAACGCCTCGGTGCCGGTGTTCTGCAGTTCGGTGATCATCTGCTGCTGCATCGCGGTCATGCGCGGCGCGACGGTGACGGCGGACACCTGGCTGGCGGCTTGCTGAAGGTTCTCGGATGAGGTGGTGTGATCGTCGATCATCATCTGGGCGAACTGCTTGACCGCGTCGCTCTGGCCCTTCTCCTGCGCGATGCGGGCGGCCTCAAGCTCGTACATGTCGCTGGCGGCTGCCGTATCGACGAAGCCCTGCGGCGTGGAAGGGTCCGCAAGATCGGCAGTCGGGTTGACGGCGGGCGCGGTGCTCTCCGTTTGCGGCGTAACCTCCGTGGAAGTGTCTTCGGAACTGCCGCAGGCGGCGAGCGCAAGAGAACCGGCGGCGGCAGTCAGGAACAGGTGGAATTTCATGGAACATCCTCCCCTTTGATGGTGGGATCGTCCGCCGTTGAGCGGATGAAAGGGCGACTGGTTCCGCATCTGCCGAACAATTCGTCAGCAATGAAAAGCGAACACCTTCCTGCATCGCAGTGATGGGGGGAAGACTGGTGTCGTGGTTCGGTGCTCAGGGCGCGTCCGGCCCGGTGAACGGCCGTGCGTCGGTCCAGGCGCAGCCGCTTCGCATCTGGCCCCGGACCTGCAGCGTGACGGTGAAGGGATAGGCCCGGTCCGACATTCCGTCGCTGCAGGCAAGCTCAGTCACCGCGAGGACGAAAGGCGCATCGTCCAGTGTGCCGCTGAAGGAGAGCCCGCCGCGCCCGGCGAAGCGGCTCACCTCGATCGCCTGCCCCTCCTGATCCTCCGGCGTGGTGTAGAGGAGCGTGTTGCCGCTCACCTCTCCGCCCCAGAACGGCTCCGTGCCGGTGAAGCGCAGCAGCTCTCCCTCCTCGATCCCGGCATAGGGCCGCTGGTCCTCGCCGCCCGGCAGGTTCTCCGTGTCGGAGTGGCAGGCTGTCACCGTCAGCGCCGCAAGGAGGCCAAGGCAGGAGGTGAGGAAAGGCTTGGTCAAGGGAGGTCTCCAGCAGGGCGGGTCGTATTTTCCGGGCGGGCGAGCGGTAGCTGACCCGTATCGCACAGACCAGCGGCGGGATTTCCGATCTGTGAGAGCGAACTCTTGCAATTGCAATTCAGTCGCAAATATTGCTCTGTGCCGCCACGTTTCAGGGAGACAAGCGCATGATCGGAAGAGACCTGGCCAAGACGCTGAGCTTCCTGGGCCTGCACCTGCTGGTGGGCTTTACCGTGGCCTATGCGATCACCGGCTCCGTCGCGATGGCCGGGGGCATTGCGCTGATCGAGCCGCTGGCCAATGCCGTCGTGTTCTTCTTCCACGAGCGCGCATGGAACCGGCAGGAAGGGCGTGGCCCCTTCAACTGGCGGAACCTGCTGCAGCATCGCTGCGCGCCGGAGAGCCACTTCGCACCGCAATGAGCTGAAGCTGAGCTGCTAACGCGCCAAGCCCTACATTTCAAATCCGGGAGCAAGAGCCGGGGCCGGGTATGCCCGAACCCGGCTCTTTACCATCAACGCATGCCGCCGGCCGCGCTCCTTGCGGCGGCGGGAAGGCCGCGGGCCTCCAGCTGGGCGAAGGCCCCTGCCCTTGCCTTGGCAAGGCAGGCGCGGGCGCTGGGCAGCTTGTCCAGCTCCGACCCGGTGGAAATGTCGCACACTTCGCGTGCGGCCCGCTCGACCCGGAGCGCGATCTGGCGCTCGGCCCTGGCATCGGCGAGGTTGAGGTCGGCGACGCGAACCTCCACGGCGCGGGTGTCGGCGCTCGGGTGGTCCGAGACGACGAACTCGGGATCGGCGGCCAGCGTGGCGGTGGCACAGAGGCCGAGAAGGCCGGCCAAGGCGGCGCGGCCCGACAATCGGGCGGATTTCAGACTCAGCATCATTCTCTCCTGCTTGTCCGCCAAGCGTTCATGCGTCCGGCGTGACGGGCCGCCATATAGCGACCGGAAAGGCCCCGATCTATGCACAGCGCAGCAATTCGTGGCTGCGCTGCGGCATGAGAGCTCAGCCGATGGGCTGTTCTCCACGCGGGTGGCGGTCGGCCTTGCCGAACTGGCTGTCGAGCAGGGAGGCCATCTTCGCCCCTGCCTCTCGCGCAGCGCCGTCCACGTCGCTGGCCTGCGCCGTCACGCTGACCGGGTTGCCGCCGCGGGGGCGGGCCTCGATCGTGCAGCTTTTGTCCACGCCGCCCTTGTTCGCGTTGTCGTCCCTCACATGCACCTCAAGCCGCGTCAGCCGATCCTCAAACCGGCCGAGGCGGTTGCGAAGCTGCGCCTCGATCCGCTCCGCCACGTTCTCCGTGCCCATGACGCTGCTGTTGGTGTTGAACTGGATTTCCATGACGGGCGACGCGCTCCTTGCTGTTGGGATGAAGATCCAACCGGGGAGCGCAAGGGGTTGTTCCCCGACGGTTGGGCGCCCTGTCTTTCCGCCTCCCCCCTGTTCAGGAGGGCTCTTAACTTGACAAAGTTGACACCCTGTCAAGCAAGCCCTTTCGCCCTAACTATCTGTACCGCCACCATTTTCCCGCCAGGTTGTCGCTTGACAAGTTGCGGCGTCAATTTTCGTCGCGATAGCGGCGCCAGTCGGAGAGGTCGGCCACGTTCGGCTCGGCAAGGTCGGGGCGGGACGGCTCGGCGTCTTCCTCGATCCAGGTTTCCGGGCCTTGGGTGACGCGGGTCAGCAAGGCCGGGAAATCGTCGCGGGCATAGTCGTTGGCCGGGTGCCATGAGGGGAGCGTGGGGCGGCGCGTCGAAGGGCGCATGGCGAGGAGCGCGATGGTCAGCCGCTCATCATAGCGGCGCGAGATGTGGACCAGCTCGCCCTTGTGGAAGTGCGGCACCTCCACACCGTTGAGCGCCCGCTCCATCGCCGCTTCCTTGAGCGCGTCGAACGCGGTGCGGAAGGCGGCATCCCACGCAAGATCGAACGGCTGGCCCCTGAGGCGGGCGCGCAGCTGGTAGGCGGACTGGCGGCTCATCCCCACCTCCCGCGCGGCGGCGGAGACGGAGTGCGTGGAGGCCAGCGCTTCGAGGAACTGCGCCTGCTTGCGCGGCGTCCAGCCGTCGGCGCGGTTCCGGGTGAGGGGTTGAGAGTGCGGGGTGAGGCTGTTGCGGTGCTCGGTCATGCACCGACGGTGACGCGGGCGTTGGGGCGTAGGGAAGGCATAAGGCGTTGAACGAGAAAGGCCGAGCGGTCGCCCCAGCAGGCGAGGAAGCCAAGGTGGCCGATCACTACACAGAAGCAAGTCACGGGGAGGAACCGAGTGTGTCGTTTGACAGCGCGTGTGATCTAAGTTAGCACACTCGCATGAAGCTGAGTCCTGCAGACCTTGATGCGCTTCGGTCACGAGTCGTCCTCTCTGAAATTGTGGGACGTTCGATCAAACTCAGGAAGGCTGGGAGAGAATGGAAGGCCTTGTGCCCCTTCCATGAGGAGAAGACGCCCAGCTTCACAGTAAGTGATGAAAAAGGTTTCTATCATTGCTTTGGATGTGGAGCTCACGGAGATGCCATCCGCTGGCTCATGGAAAAAGACAGGATGGGTTTCGGAGATGCGGTTTCCTTCCTCCAAAAACTCACCGGCTTTGAACTCAAGGAGGCGGCAGCAAGTCCTTCTTCACCCGCAAAGACAGTGAGCCCGAAGTCAGGAGGTGGGAAGCTTAGCCGAAGCGAAACGGTAACCGTCAGGCTGGATCCGAAACTCAACTATCTGTGTGAACTAGGCGCACGGGCCCAACGGCGAACCAAGAGTAGCTTTATTGAGTGGGCAATCGCCAACTCGCTGGATGACGTTGATGTGCCAACTTTAACTGGCTGGAATACCCAAACCGTCAATCTTGCCCATGTAGCTGAACGCCTCTGGCAAGTAGATGAAGCTGATCGTGTGGCAGCACTTGCTCTCTCCGCCCCTTCCCTCCTAAACCACGAAGAGCAACTCATCTGGCGATACGTCAAAGAAAACGGCTTCTTATGGCGAGGTCAGTATAACAGCAAAGACGGGCGATGGACCTGGGATATTAGCGAAACCGATCTCATCATCGACAGGTTACGAAAGCACTGGGACGCCTTTAGGAGCGTCGCGCTGGAAGGTGAATCGGAAGACATTCTTCCCAAATGGCAGGAGTTTCGCCATTCAATTGATGATGATCTTCCTTTCTGAGGTGGCGATGAACGACGCCGCCCAGATCATTTGTTCGCTGGCCTTGCTGATGCTGGCCTCGAAGAGCTTGATCTGGGCGATACGCTGCCCAAGGGACAGCTCGAACTACAAGCTACCTAATATTCAGATTGGGTCGTGGGGAGAGAAAAATGACGACAGATGACCAAGGCGGTGATCACCTCTTGCTCATTTGACGCTTGTCCTTCGATGACTGCACTAGGGTTTCTTTCTTAGTTGCAGTGCAAAATGCTACCTGAACCGCCTTCTAAACTCATCGATTGTCTCTTCGAAGCGAGTGAACCCTTCCTGTCGCATTTCTTCCGCAAACCTAGTGCTACGATCAGTGCCAACTATAGCTGACCAGTAATAGCTCATCATCCCAACGGCATCGCGCTGTCGCATTCTGGTTATGGTTAGACGAACCCCATTCTTCAAACGACTAGAGGCGTTTGACGACTCCAAAACCGGGTCGAATACATTCTGGTGCAAGAAGTTCATAATCTCATCTTCTTTGGACATTCCCAGCCCCCCTCAAAAAAGGGTCCGAACGCTAGCCTCACCTCTTCCCCTTATGCTCCCCGATCAGCCGGTCCAGCTCGGCAATACGCAGCCGTTCGGGGGTGTCTTTCGCAAGACCCTTCAGGCGACAGGTCGCCCAAAGGCTCTTGCGTTCGGATTCGAGGTTCTTGAGGTAGAGATCGGCCATCAGTCGTGTTCGCGGCCTCCGGCGCCGATGTAAAGCTCGCTGCCGATCTCGCGGTACTTCTCGCTCATCTGCGCCATCCCGGTTTCGGCCTCGTGCCCACCCCCGGCCTCTCCCGCAGGCGGGAGGGGAGAGGCGGCAAGGTAGCTGTCGCTGTTCTGCTTCGCCGCGAAGTCGCGCACTTCCTGCGTTATCTTCATGCTGCAGAATTTGGGGCCGCACATGGAGCAGAAGTGCGCGGTCTTGGCGCCTTCGGCGGGCAGGGTCTGGTCGTGATATTGCTCGGCGGTGTCGGGGTCGAGGCTGAGGTTGAACTGGTCGCGCCAGCGGAATTCGAAGCGGGCGCGGGAGAGGGCATCGTCCCGCACCTGCGCCGCCGGGTGGCCCTTGGCGAGATCGGCCGCGTGGGCGGCGAGCTTGTAGGTGACGACGCCGACCTTCACATCGTCCCGGTCCGGCAGGCCGAGATGCTCCTTGGGCGTGACGTAGCAGAGCATCGCCGTGCCGTACCAGCCGATCTGCGCCGCGCCGATGCCGCTGGTGATGTGGTCGTAGCCGGGCGCGATGTCGGTGACGAGCGGCCCGAGCGTGTAGAACGGCGCCTCTCCGCACGCCTCCAGCTGCTTGGTCATGTTCTCGCGGATCTTGTGCATGGGGACGTGGCCCGGCCCCTCGATCATCACCTGCACATCCTTCGCCCAGGCGCGCCTGGTGAGCTCGCCCAGCGTGTAGAGCTCGGCGAACTGCGCCTCGTCATTTGCGTCGGCGATGGAGCCGGGGCGCAGGCCGTCGCCCAGCGAGTAGGCGATGTCGTAGGCGGCGCAGATGTCGCTGATCTCGTCGAAATGCTCGTAGAGGAAGGACTCCTTGTGGTGGGCGAGGCACCACTTGGCCATGATGGAGCCGCCGCGCGAGACGATGCCGGTGACGCGCTTTGCGGTCATGGGGATGTAGGGCAGGCGCACGCCGGCGTGGATGGTGAAGTAATCCACCCCCTGCTCGGCCTGTTCGATCAGCGTGTCGCGGAAGATCTCCCACGTCAGGTCTTCCGCGATGCCGCCGACCTTCTCCAGCGCCTGGTAGATGGGGACGGTGCCGATGGGGACGGGGCTGTTGCGGATGATCCATTCGCGCGTGTCGTGGATGTTGCGGCCGGTGGAGAGGTCCATCACGGTGTCCGCGCCCCAGCGGATGGACCAGACCATCTTGTCGACTTCGGACGCGACGTCGGATGCCACGGCGCTGTTGCCGATGTTGGCGTTGATCTTCACCAGGAAGTTGCGGCCGATCGCCATCGGCTCGCATTCCGGGTGGTTGATGTTGGAGGGGATGATGGCGCGGCCCCGGGCGACCTCATCCCGCACGAATTCCGGCGTGACATAGGCGGGGATGGAGGCGCCCCAGCTTTCGCCTTCGGGCAGGGTGTCGCGCAGCTTTTCCCGACCGAGGTTCTCGCGGATGGCGACATATTCCATCTCGGGCGTAATGATGCCCTGGCGCGCGTAGTGCATCTGGGTGATGTTGGCGCCCGGTTTGGCGCGCAGAGGACGCTTCACCACGTTCGGGAAGGCGGGGACGCCGGCGGAGCGGTCCGGGCCCTTGAGGCCGTTGTCCTCCGGCTTCACTTCGCGGGCGTCGTAGGCCTCCACATCATTGCGGGCGAGCTGCCATTCCCGGCGGAGTTGCGGGAGGCCGGCGGCGATGTCGATGGCGGCGGCAGGGTCCGTGTAGGGGCCGGAGGTGTCGTAGACGCGCACCGGGGGTTCGCCGGAGGAGGGCTCAAGGTCGATCTCCCGCATGGCGACCTTCAGCGGGCCGACATGGATCTTGCGGCTGCCGCGAATGGGGCCGGTGGTTACGCCGATCTCGAGGGGGGAATTGATGTCCGCCATTATGCTCTCTCCGATAAGGCGGAGAGGGATTCCTGGCGTTGGGATGATGCCGCCAGCCCTCCCTCCGCCCGTGCTAACGGGTTCAGGTTCGACGGGTTTCGCGGACTTCTACCGCGCTCTCAGCCTCGTGGCGCCCCGGGGTGAGTCGCAGACTACCCGCCTGGCCTCGCCGGCACAAGGCGTGCGGGGAACAGGCGACAGGGCCGCGCGGTTCTGTTATGTCAGGCCCGCTTGAGGGGGCATGAGAGGAGCGATCCGATGACCCGTTTCCGTGCACGCATGGCGCTTGCCGCATTGCCAGTGGCCGCGCTGGCCCTTCCCGCCGCCACATCCGCCCATCACGGCTGGAACTGGACGCAGGCGGAGGAGAGCCAGATTTCCGGCACGATCGAGGAAATCAGCTTCGGCAACCCGCACATGCACATCAAGCTGCGGACTGACAACGGGTTGTGGGCGGTGGACCTGTCGCCGCCGATCCAGGCGCGGCAATCCGGCTTCGGGCCTGAGGCCGCCAAGGTAGGCGACCGGGTGGTGCTGACCGGGCACCGCGCCGCGGATGCCAGCGTGCGCGGCTTCAAGGCCGAGACGGTGACGGTGAACGGCAAGACCTACGACGTCTACCCCAACCGGGAAAAGACGACGCGCCCGCGCGCAAGCTGAGCGTCTAGAGCCGCGCCAGAGCGGCGATGATGAGGCCCATGCCGATGAGGGCGGAGAGCCCCGCCCAGGCGGTGCCTCCACGGGCGAACAACACGCGCGCGAAGCGAAGGAAGCGGTCGCCCGCCGCGAGGATCAGCATGCCCTCCACCGCGCAGATCCCTCCGATGACGGAGATGGTGACCGAAAGCCAATCTTCCGGGCGCCAGGGGCTGACGAGGTAGATCGCCGCACCCAGCGCGATGCAGATGATGCCGGTCAGAAAGCTGAGCGCCGCGCTGCGTTCCAGTTCCTGCAGCATGGCCATCCACATGCCCGGCTGGCGAAACTCCCCGACGGCCGCGGCCAGTGCGTAGAGGCCGGTGAACAGCGCGATCCACGCGGGAATGTCGAAAGTCTCGGCCATGCCTGTTCCATGCCTCTGGGCCGGCGGGCACCCATCGCCGGGGCCCATGTCGGCGGGGGCAGGTTAAAGGTGCGGCGCAGCGCAGTCCAGTATCAGGCCGCTGGCCGGTTCCCCTCGAACGCGGAGGACCGGCGCGGCCTTAGCGGCTGCCCCAATCCTCGTTCGCGCGGGCGATCAGGTAGGCGTGGATGGCGTCCACCTCTTCCTCGTTCAGCAGGTCCGCAAAGCTGGCCATGCCCTTTTCAACGTAGATGCCCTTGAGCACGATGTCCTTGAACTTCGCGTGTGTCTCCGCGCTCATGTGCCGCAGGTCCGCGACGCCGCCGATGGCGCTCTTGCCGTGGCAGACGGAGCAGGTGTCCGCGTAGAGCTGGCCGCCGGCCTGGATCATCGCCTCGCTTGCGCGCAACGGGGGAGGCGGCTCCACGGCTTTCGCGGCGGCGAGTGGCGGAAGTTGCGCGGTGCCGCCGAGCTTGAACACCAGCAGGCGAGCGGTGGCGCGCGGCAGTTCCGTACCGGAGGCCTGCTCGATCTGCGCTGCACCACCGCCCCAGCCGGCATTGATGGCGATATATTGCTCGCCATCCAACTCGTAGGTGATGCCGCCCGCGACGGGCGCGCTTTGCGTCGGGTACTCCCACAACACGCGGCCCGTGCGCGCGTCGAAGGCGGCGAAGGTCTGCTTGGTGGTGCCTTCGAATACGAGGTCGCTGGCGGTGACGAAGACGCCGCCATTGCCGTGGCGCGGCAGCTCCACCTGCCAGGCCACGCGCTGGTTCACCGGGTCATAGGCGGTGAGCCACGCTTTCTCATGCTTGTTGGCCTCGGCCATGAGCTGCTGGCGGATGCGGCCTGCCTCCCCCGTATAGCCGCCCCAGCCGCTGTTGGAGCGCATCGGCTGCGGCTTCCAGTCCGGCTGGAGCGCATAGACGAAGGCCGACTGGTAGGCGGGGAAATAGGCCAGCTTGGTGCGCGGGCTGTAGGCCATCGGGAACCAATTGTGCGCCCCGCCCGGCCCCGGCATCACGAGCTTCGGGTCGAAACCGTAGCGCACCGCCTCGCTGGTGATGGGGCGGCCATTCTCGTCGAACCCCTCGTTCCAGTTCTGCATCACATGCGGGGCGGCGCTGATGAACTCACCCGTCGCCCGGTCCAGCACGTAGAAGAAGCCGTTCTTCGGCGCCTGCATGATGACCTTGCGCATGCGGCCGTCGATCTCAAGGTCGGCGCTGATGATGGATTGGGTACAGGTCCAGTCCCACTCCTCGCCCGGGTTCATCTGGTAGTGCCAGGCATATTCGCCCGTCGAACCCTTCAGCGCGACGATGGAGCAGACGAAGAGGTTATCGCCCTGATTGTCGGAGCGGTAGTAGCGGGCATGCGGCGTCGAGTTGCCGGTGCCGACATAGACAAGGTCCAGCTCCGGGTCGTAGGCGATCGCATCCCACGGGTTGGCGCCGCCGCCCAGCTGGTGCCAGCCGGTGCCGAACCACGTCTCGGCAATCATCGGCATGATCGGGTCCGACGCTTCGCCATCGGGGCCGCGTCCGGGCACGGGGGGCGTGAGGTAGAACTTCCAGAGCTTCTCGCCCGTGTTCACGTCGAAGGCGGCGGCAAAGCCGCGCACGCCGAAATCGCCGCCGGACTGGCCGACCACGACCTTGTCCCCGAACACGCGCGGCGCGCCGGTGACGGAATAGGCGTAGCCGCTATCCTGCTCGAAGGTGCGGGTGGTCCAGATCGGCTGGCCGGTGGTCTTGTCGAGCGCGATCAGCCGGCCATCGAGCGTGGCGACGATGATGCGGTCGTCATGCATGGCGAGGCCGCGGCTGACCGGCTCGCAGCAGGCATAGCGCGCCATTTCGCGCGGAACCTCGGGATCGTAGGTCCACAGGCGTTTGCCGGTGCGCGCGTCATAGGCGATGGTGATGTTGAACGGCAGGATGTTGTAGAGCACGCCGTCCGCATAGAGCGGCGTCGCCTCCACCCCGCGATAGGTGTCCAGATCATCGAACCAGGCGAGGCCGAGCTGGCTGACATTGCCGGCGTTGATCTGGGTGAGCGGGCTGTAGCGCTGCGCGGTGTAGTCGCGCCCGTCGCTGGTCCACTCGCCCGCCGCCGGGTTGGCGAGCGGGTCTGCGCTGGACGTGGCGGTTTGCATCGAACCCGAGGTTGCGGTGCAGGAGGCGAGCGCCAAGGCGCCGAGCGCCGCCAGTGCTCTGCGCGGGGCGAGGGTGAAGGTCAGACCGGAACGCATTTCTTTTCTTAATCCCTTGGCGGCTCGGCAATGGGCTGGCTGCCATCCACCAGGCGGCCGGTCTTGGCCCAGCGCTGCTGCTCCGCCGTTCCGGGTGGGGAGGCATAGGCGCCGACCTGGGCGGTGTCCGGACGGAAGACTTCGCCTGTCACCGGATGCGGGTAGTGGAAGGGCACGATGTAATAGGCCGGATAGGTCAGGTAGACGGTGCTCGGCGGCAGGTCCGGCGGCGGGTCGAACTTGTCCGGCCAGGTGTTGTTGAGGGCGTTCTTCCCCCAGCCTTCCCAGTTCGTGTACATGGTGAAGGGGCCGCTGAGGCGGCTGATCTTCCAGACGCCGTTCTCCTTGCGGAATTCGTTTTCATAAAGCGGCAGGCCCCAGCCGCCGATGCTCATCACATAGGCGCGGCTGCGGATCCAGCCGGTCTGGCCATCGGCGGAGATGTCCGGGATGGGCTGGAATTGCATGTGGTTTGCAATCATGCCCTCCTTCGCCCCATCCGGGCCGAAAGCGGTTTGCATGTACTCCAGAACGCGCGCCTTGCCGAGGAACAGGCCCTTGCCGCCGATCTCCAGCGTGGCGTCGTCGGTGAACAGCTCGGAGAGCTGCGTCCACTGCCCCTTGTCCACGAAATAGCCATAGGTGCGCTGGAGCATCTCGATCTGGTTCATGTCCTCCAGCCGGGTGATCCGGGCATCAAGGGCATCGAGCTGCTGCTCCGCCGATTGCTGCGCGGCGGCGGATGTGGAGAGCGCGGCTGTGGCGAGCGCGGTGGCGAGAAGGATCTTGCGCATCATGGCCTCCCCAGAACGCTGTCGGGTGGTTGCGGCAGGTCCTTGAGGGACTGGCCCGTCACCGGGTGATCGAAGCTGAAGGGCGGGATGTAGTTGCCCGGCAGCGCGCGGTAGATTTCCGTCGGCGGATGGTCGGGCGGGAACAGGGCGCTCTGGCCTTCCATCGGCAGCGTGGATTTCATGAAGCCGAGGTCGTAGTCCGTCATGGCGGTGGGGTAGAAGTGCAGCTTGGCGATCTTCCACGTGCCGCCTTCCTTCACATAGGTGTTCTCGTAAATGCCGACGCCCCAGATGCCGTTGGCGTGGGGCTCTGCCAGCTGCACCATGCCCTGCCAGCGGCCCGTGGCGGTGCGGCCATCACCGGAGACGACCACCACGCCCTGCAGCTGCATGTGATTGTTGAGGTGGGAGGGCGCGAGCCCCTGCGGGCCGAACAGCAGCAGCGCGCGGCGGATGCGGTCCTGCCCGACATAAACGCCGCGCATGCCGTATTCGAAGCTGCCGTCTCGGGCGAAGAGGGCGGCGACCTCGTTCCACAGGCCCTTGTCGAAATAGTAGCCGAAATCGGCCTGCAGGTTCTCGATGGCGAGCTGATCTTCGAGGCGCTCGACCCGCTCGCGATAGGTGGCGAGGCGCTGCTCGACGCTCTGCTGCGCGGCTGAGGGGGCGGCGGGCAGGAGGGCTGCGACGAGAGCGATGGTGAGGGCGCGGCGCATCATTCGGCTCCTCTCACGCGGCGGCCCGTCACGGTATTGGGCTGCTGGAAGGGGGGGATCTGCACGGCCGGGAAGGGCGCGTAGGTGGCGGTGGGAGGCCGGTCTGGCGGGTAGTCGAGCGAGGCCTGGCTGCGGGACAGCCCCTCATCGCCGCGCAGGCGGGCCCAGCCCTTCTCATACGGAGCGACGAAGTTGACGTAGAGGTGCAGCGCCTTGATCCGCCAGATGCCGTCCGCGCCCTTCTCGTAGGTGTTCTCGTACACGCCGTCGCGCCATTCGGCGTGCTGCTTGTACTGGCCGAGCATGCCGACATCGCGCCAGCGGCCGGTGCCGCTGCGGCCATCTTCGGCAACGGCGATGGAGGGCTGGAGCGTCACCCATTCGTTGAGCTGGCCGTAGATCAGCCCTTCCTGCCCACCGTGGAGGCGGCGGAGATATTCCTCGATCCGCTGGCGGCCCTGATAGACACCGTCGATGCCGATCTCGATCGTGCCGTCATCGGCGAACAGGTCCGCCGCCTGCTTCCACAATCCGCGATCGACATAATAGCCGAAGGCGCGCTGGAGCTTGAGGATGGCGCGGGTGCCTTCGAGGCGCTGGACCCGCTGGGTGAGATCGTTGATCTCCGCCTGCACGCGGGCGGATTGGGCGATAGCAGGTGTCGGCAAGGCGGCGAGAATGCCGGCGGCGAGCAGTAGGCGCATGGTCATAACCCCTCCGGAAGCGGGAAGGCGCGGATGATGAACTCGCCCGGGTCCTGCCCTTGCAAGGCAGGATCGAACAGGTACCCGATCTTGCCCTCGGTCGCGTAGCCGATGGAGCCGACGCGGGTGACGCCGGGGGAGGAATCCAGCCCGTCCCGAATGGTGGTGATCTTGGCGCGGTCCCCCTCCACCTCCACAAGGGCAACGCGGTTGCCGGTGCCCTCTGCCTGAAGGAAGCGGTGGCCGCCGACGGGGCGCAATCCGTCAGGGCCGTCCACCGGCTGCGACAGGGTCAGGTTGGTCAGGCCCGCGTAACTGCCGTCCGCCGCGCGGTTCACCCGCTGGACGAGGTTCTGGCGCACATTGTTGATGTAGAGCGTGCCGTCATCGGCAAAGGCGATGCCATCCACGCCGACAAGGTCCTGCCCTTCGGCGAACAGCGTCATGGCGCTGGCGTTCGGCGCTACGGTGAAGATGCGCCCCGAAGCGGTGTCGGTCGCCCACAGCGTTCCGTCAGCCGCGACGGCGAGGTCGTTGCAGGCGGTGGGTTTGCCGGCGGGAAAGTCGAAGCTCTTTTCCAGCTGCCCGGTGCTGAGCGAGAAGCCCTTGATGCTGGAGACGACGCCCGGCTGCGGCGGGCCGCCGAATGCGGGGTTGGAGCAGGTCCAGAGCAGGCCGTGCCGATCATCCGCCAGCACGCCGAACAGGGAAAGCAGGCCGTTCTGCTCGCTCGGCACGATCCATGGCTCGGCCGTGGTGGCGCCGGGCGTGGCGCGGTAGATCGTGCCGCCATTGCTGCTGACGTAGATGTTGCCGTCCGCGTCCGATGTGATGCTTTCCGGAAAGACGCGGGTGCCGTTGATGGCGATATCCCGCGGTTCGGCCGTGAGCTGAGAGGTCGCCGCGCAGCCTGCGAGTGCCGCCAGCAGCAGGCCAGCCGCCGCTGCACTCCATCGGCTTCGTTGAGCCTGAATTCGCCTCATCCCATTCCCCCTCACCCTCCCAGGGCGCTTTGCGCGCAGGATAGGGCACGAAGCGCCCGTGAACAGGGGGGATGATGGACCGAGATGGAAATTCGGCTTGACCGAGCGGGTGGCCCGCGGCGCAGGCAAGCCGTCAGTTCAGGCGCCATTGGCCGGGCGTGCTGCCGAAGCGCTTCTTGAAGGCGCGCGTGAAATGGGCCGCATCCTCGAACCCGTTGGCGAAGGCGATCTGCGCGACGGAAAGCTTGATCTTGAGCGGATCGCGCAGGTCCGTTGCCGCCTGTTCCAGACGGCGGCTCCACAGGTGGCCGGCGATCGACTGGCCACAGGATTCCTGCATCAGCTGGTCCAACCGGCGGCGGCTGATATGCTGGTCCTGCGCGACGATCTCCGCCGTGAGACCGGCCACGGAGAGGTTAAACTCGATGAAATCGAGCGCACGCCGCACCCGCCAGTCGGAGCTTGCGGGCAGCTCGCAGAACGGCTCCGCCACGCCGAGCATCTGGACGATGGCGTTCATCATGGCCCGGCGTTGCGGTTCAGCCAGCCGGTGCGCCTCGCGCGAGAACCGGAGCAGCGTTTCCGCCAGAATGGCCGTGCCGGGCGCCTCGCCGGGCAGGAGCGTGACCAGCAGCTTCTCGATCAGCGGATAACGGCCCAGAGCGGCGGCGCGCGGGATGCGCAGGAACTGCATCCGGCTGCTCTCCTCCCCCACGAGGCGGAAGGTCCTGCCCTCGTCCAGCAGGACCATGTCACCGGCATTGAGAGCAATGGTGCGGCCAGCCTGAGCGACGCGGATGGACCCGCGGGAGAGCACCATGACCGAGAGGTGCGCCTGCTCGCTGCGGCAGCGCGGTGCTTCGTGCAGCACGTCGGCCGGGCCGGATTCGATCGCGAATATCTCTCCCGCGCCGACGTCGATCCGCTCGATCGTGCCTTCCGGCGGGCGCGGATCAGCAAGCGTGACGGAGAGGCCGGGGAAGGCGCTGCGGACCGCGCGGTCCCACATTCCCGCGCGCTGTTCCTGCGCTACGGTGCTGAGATCGACCAGCGGCGGTGCGAGGCCGCAAGCGGGCCCCTGTTCCAGTTGCGGCAATCCTCCCCTCCAAGTCGGTCAAGGCCCACTTAGTTAACGACGGGATATGGGAGGACTGAACGATTGGCAAGTGAACCGCCATGCGCGACAAGAGCAGCATGGTGCGGGAGAGGTGCGCTTGAAGAGGATGGATCAGCCGAAGGCTGCGCGCGGGCGGCGGCACGATGCGGGCCGGGTGGCATGGGTGCGCGGCGGGCTTGCCCTGCTGTCGCTGGCAATCGGCACATTCGCCGCCCCTGCCGTGTGGTCGCAGCGCAGCGAGCTGGCCGCGCAGGTGGATACGGCACGGATGCGCGCGATCGACGCGCCCGCCAATGTCGGCAACTGGATGAGCCACGGTCGCGGCTGGGACGAGACGCGGTTCAGCCCGCTCGACCAGATCAACGAGGGCAATGTCGGCCAGCTGGGCCTCGCCTGGTATGACGACCTGGAGACGATGCGCGGCGTGCAGGCGACACCGCTGTTCGTGGACGGGGTGCTGTACAACGAGAGCATCTACAACATCGTCACCGCCTACGACGGCAAGACCGGCGAGAAGCTGTGGACCTATGATCCGCAGGTGGGGAAGGAATGGGCCCGGCTGGCCTGTTGCGGGCCGTCCAGCCGGGGAATCGCGGCGTGGAACGGCAAGATCATCATCGGCGCGCTGGACGGGCGGCTGATCGCGATTGATGCAAAGACGGGCAAGGAGGTGTGGAGCCAGCAGACCTTCAGCACCAAAGGGCCGCTGGGCGCCTATTCCATCACCGGGGCGCCGCGCGTCTATGACGGCAAGGTGATCATCGGCAATGGCGGCGCGGATTACGGCGTGCGCGGGTTCGTCGTCGCCTATGACGCGGATACGGGCAAGCGGCTGTGGAAGTTCTATCTCGTGCCCGGCAACCCGGCGGACGGCCCGGATGGCGAGGCGTCAGACTCAGCCATGCAGATCGCCCTGCCCACGTGGCATGGCGAATGGTGGAAGTATGGCGGCGGCGGCACCGCGTGGGACAGCTTCGCCTACGATGCCAAGCGCAACCTCGTCTATATCGGCACCGGCAACGGCAGCCCGCACATGTGGAAGTGGCGCAGCGACGGGAAGGGCGACAACCTGTTCCTGTGCTCCATCGTCGCGGTCGATGCCACCAGCGGGGAGTACAAGTGGCACTATCAGATGGTGCCTGAGGAGGAGTGGGACTACACCTGCACCCAGCCGATGGTGCTGGCGGACCTGGAGATCGGCGGCCGCACCCGCGAAGTGATCATGCAGGCGCCGAAGAACGGCTTCTTCTACGTGCTCGACCGGGGCACGGGCGAGTTGATCAGCGCCGAGACCTACGTGTCAGAGAACACCTGGGCGAGCCGGATTGACCTCGCCACCGGGCGTCCGGTGCTGCAGCCGGGGGCGCACAACACGACAACGCCCCACATCATGAACCCGAGTTGGCTGGCGGCGCACACCTGGCACCCGATGGCCTACAGCCCGCTGACGGGCCTCGTGTACCTGAGCGCGCAGGAGCAGGGCGATATCTACGCGCTGGCGGAGGAGTTCACCTTCGTCCACCACCGCTCCAACAGCGGCCAGGCGCGGGGCACCATGCCGCAGCTGCGCGCTCAGTTGATGGAAGAGATCCGCGCGAAGGAGAAGGGCTACCTCCTCGCCTGGAACCCGGTGACGCAGACTGAAGCCTGGCGCGTACCCTACCCCCACCCCGGGAGCGGCGGCGTGCTGGCGACGGCGGGCAATCTGCTGATCCAGGGCACGATCGAGAAGACGCTGGCGATCTATCGCGCCACGGACGGGCAGAAGCTGTGGGAGATGAACATCGACCAGGCGCCGGTCGCGGGGGCGATCACCTACATGATGGATGGCGAGCAATATATCGCCATCAATGCCGGCTGGGGCGGATCGCCGGTATACAACCTCAACAATGACGGGCCCTTCCGCACCGCGACCGCCAAGCTGCTGGTGTTCAAGCTGGGCGCTACCGGCGTGACGCTGCCGCCGATGCCCCCGCCATCCGAATTGCCGCGACCGCCGTTCCTGAGAGCGACCGAGGCGGAGGTGACGCGGGGGCGCGACCTTTACGCGGAGAACTGCGTGCGCTGCCACGGCGTCGATGCGGTGGGCGGGGTGAAGGACCTGCGTTGGATGACGAGCGAGACGCACGCGGCCTTCATGGACATCGTGCTGCACGGTACGCTGGCGGACAAGGGCATGGCGGGCTTCGCCAACGTGCTGAATGAGGAGGAGGCAAAGGCGATCCAGGCCTATCTGATCGCGCGCGCCAATGAGGATTATCAGGACGCCTCGGCAAACGGGCACTGACCAGAAAAAGAACGACAGGGGAGAAGAGCATGGGAAGCCTCAGGACCACCGTCAGCGCATTGCTGGGGGCAAGCGTGCTGGCTCTTGCCGCGCCAGCCGCCGCGCAGGCACCGGGCGAAGCGAATGCGGTGCGGGCTGTGGATTGCGACCGAGCCTGCCTGATCGGGGTGCTGAACGCGCACATGCAGGCGCTGGCGGCGCGCGACCCCTCCGCTCTGCCCCTGTCCAACGACCTCCTGTTCACCGAGAACAATGTCCCGTTGAAGCCCGGCGAGGGGCTCTGGCGGACGGTGACGGCGGTCGATGCGACCGGACTGGAAGCGGCAGACCCCACTACGGGCCATGCGGCCTGGTTCGGATCGGTGCGCGAAAATGGGGAGCCGGCGATCTATGCCGTGCGCATCCATGTCGAGAACGGGCTGATCGACGAGATCGAGACGGTGGTGCATCGGCGCACCTCCCTGCCCGCGCCGTTTGGCGACGTGACCAAGATGGTGCACGACCCGGAATTCAACGCCATCCTGCCGCCCGAGCAGCGCCGCTCGCGCGAGCGGCTGCTGGCGATTGCGGACAGCTATTTCGATACGACCGAGGTGAATGACGGGCAGGTCTTCGCGCCCTTCTCCGAGGATTGCGCGCGGCTGGAGAACGGCATCAGCACCACCGCGCCGACTCCGGGCAGCACTGGCGGCAATGCGGCCTCCATCGCGTCGGGCTGCAGGGAGCAGTTCGAGCTCGGCATTTATCGCATCAACAAGCGCATCCGGCGCCACCTGCCGCTGGTGGACGTGGAACGCGGCGTCGTGGTCGCCGCCGGCTTCTTCGACCATGCGAACGAATGGGACCGCTACAACCTCACCGATGGGCGCGAGATGCGCACGGCGCTGAAATGGCCGAATTCGATCAGCCTGCTGGAGGCGTTCAAGATCAAGGATGCCGAGATCAGCCGGATCGAGGCGGTGTTCACCTACGTGCCTTATTTCATGCACAACCCGTTCTGGGGGCCGGACTCCCGCCCGCCGGAATATGCGGCGGACCCGCAGGCCTGCAGTGAACGGTGCCTTACAGACAATGCGCGGGCGCTGGTGCGGGGCATGGTGAACAACCAGTGGCAGGGCCTGCCCTGGGCGGACACGGTCGGCTATGCCGAGAACAGCGTCGGCATTCGCGTGGGCGAAGGCATCTGGGCGGGCGTGAAGGCGATCGACCAGGACCCGCTGGTGATCAGCGATGCGCAGACCGGCAAGGCCGTCTGGATCGGCCGGATCGAGGAGCATGGCCAGCCGGCGTGGGCCGCCATCACCATGACGGCTGCGGGCGACCGGATCGGATCCGTCGATGCGCTGATCCGCCGCAAGGAATATGGCGCCCCCTATGTGGAGCCGGTTTCCGCGCCGGATTTCGCCGCCCTGCCGGCCCGCCGCCGCACCGCGCGCGCGGACATGCTGCACGCCGCGACGCGCTTCTACGAGGCGATCAATGCGAAAGGCGGCGCGCCCGAGATCTTCGCCGAGGGTTGCCGCTTCTTCGTGAACGGCGCGGACGTGGCGGATTGCCCCTCCCCCTTCGGCGGGCCGGGCCTGACGTCGATCGAGCGGGTACGAGATCGGCAGCTGCTGGCGGTGGACGAGGAGCGCGGGCTGGCCGTGTTCCGCACCTTCGAGGATCTGCCGGCCATCGGCTCCGGCTATCCGCGCACCTTTCAGGTCGTGGAGCTGTTCCGCTTCGAAGAGGGAAAGATCACGCGCGTGGAGGCCTTCAACTCAGAGCTGCCCTACGGCATGCGCGCTCACGGAGAGGATTGAGGCGAGGCGGGGCCTCTCGCCCCGCTTTGGCGTTCCCCTGTAAAGGGGGACAGGCTGGCGAGTGGCTGAAGGAGGGATGTCGCCCGGTGGGACGCGAGGACATCCCTCCGCCACCGCCGCGGCAGTGGCCCCCCTCCCCCTTGCAGAGGGGATTCAAGCTCTGTCAGCGCCTATCCGGCAAGCCCCGCGGCGGGGCGGCCGGCGTGGGGTCGTTGCCGTCGCGCCATGGGATCACGCCGTGGGTGATGCGGCGGCGGATCTTCCAGCCGCCCTCCTCCCGCACGAATTCATCCTCATACCGCCCGGCAAGAAGCGCGTTCGGCCGCCCGTCCTCCGAGGCGGTGAAGAACAGGTAGCGGGAGCGGGCGGTCGCCGTGTCGCCCTGAACGTCCACCACCGGCGTGGTGATCAGGTGGAAGCTGCTCTTGTTGACGAAGCCCGGCTCCGGCGCGCCGAGATTCTCCACCAGCATGGCCTCGATAGCGGCCGGCCCGGTGAAGCTGCCGAAGCCGCCGGTCCACACTCCGTCTTTCGCGAACAGGCGCGAGTAGGCCGCGTAATCCCGCGCATCGAGGTACTCTCCATATTGGACGAGCACCTCGCGGATCGCCTTCTCGTCCTCCAGCTGCTGCACCCGCTGCACCAGCTGGATGTCGGCTGTCTGGGCGCTGGTTGTGGCGGCGGCCAGCAGTAGGGCGCCCGCCACGAGCGAAAGGCGCACCTTCATCGGCCCGCCCCCCGTCAGAAGTTGCGCCGTACGGTGACGGCCACCTCACGCGGGCGGCCCGGCTGCCCGTTGACGTAGAAGGTGGCGAACTTGTTCAGGTAGTAATATTTGTCGAACAGGTTCGTCGCCTCCAGCGCAACGGACCAGTTCTCGTCCGGCGAACGATAGGTGAGCCGCGCATTCGCCAGCGTGTAGCTTTCCACCTTCACGTTGGGGTCGCAGGCGAAGTTGCCGCAATAGCCCGGCACGTAGGACACATCGATGCGCGGCGTGAGGGTGCCGATCCCCTCGCCCAGCAGCGCCTCATACTGCGCGCCCACGCTCCACTTCCATTCGCCGATGCCCGGGCGGTTTGACCCCACGACGATCGATGTGGTCGGGTAGTTGATCGAGGTGAATTCGAAGTCGGTGAGGCTGAGCGCGCCATCGATCGACAGGCCCGCCACCGGGCGCAGCGTGCCCTCCAGCTCGAAGCCCTTCACCCGCGCATCGCCGATGTTGAGGTATTGGCCGCACAGGCCCGGCACGCCGCCAGCATCAGCGGGAAGCGGCTGGTCATTCTGGTCCAGGCAGATGTTCGGCGTGCCCTGGTAGCCTTCGTATTCCATCTGGAACACGCTGCCGTTGAGGCGGAGCAGACGGCCGAACAGATCGGACTTGAAGCCCACTTCATAGGCCTGCAACTTCTCGGCGCCGAAGGGGCGGATCTGCTGGTAGACATAAGGCCTCGGGGCCACGCCGCCGCCTTTGAAGCCGGTCGAGAACTGGCCGTAGACCATGATGTCGGGCGTGATCTGGTAAGAGGCGACCGCACGCCAGTCCGTGATCGTCTCCTCATAGAGGCCGACGAAGCCGGTCAGCGGGTTCTGCGGGTTGCTGAGCGGCAGGTAGTCGCCGATGCCGTTGGGGTTGAGGCGCTTGTAGAGGTATTCCTTCTTCTCATGACTGACGCGCACGCCGCCTTCCAGCGTCAGCGCGTCCGTCAGCGCGAAGGCGACATTGGCGAAGCCGGCGTAGCTTTCCAGATCGGCCGTATCGTCGTTGATGAAGGAGAAGCAGGGCTTGTCCGCCGGGCAGAAGCCCGAAAACGGCGTGTGGATGCGGCCGTTGTAGCGGGTGGAGGCGTCGTAATAGAAGGCGCCCAGCACGACATCCAGCCGATCCTCCACGAACTGGCCGGAGAGGCGCAGCTCCTGGCTGAACTGCTCGTGCGAGTAGTCGGAATCATCCTGGATGAAGACCACCGGCGAGTGGTCGTTGTCAGAACCCGTTGCGCTGAACATGTGGCGGTAGCCGGTGATCGACTTGAGCGCGAGGTTCTCGCCCAATTCGTAGTCGATGGTGGCTGCAACGCCCCAAGCCTCTGCTCCACCGGCAGACGGCGCGGTGAACGGACCCAGTGGCGAGCCAGCGACGTATCCGGAAGGCGGCCCCGGAGGCGCGGCGGCGGCCGACCACATCACGCCCGGATCGTAGAAGTTGGCGTAGCTGGCGTAAGGATCGTTCAGCACAGCGTTGGGCCGGCGATAAACACCGTGGGTGACGAACCGGTCGTCATAAGCGACGCCCTGGTACGGGATCGAGAGGCCCGAGCGGTTCGAAGGAGCGGCCGAGCCGGCATTGGCGCTCTCCGCACTGGCGATGAGCACGGAGGCCTGCGTCTCCGACGTGTCCTTGGTGTAATCGCCGGAAAGGTTGATCTCCAGCGGGCTGCCCCCCGGCGCGATGCGGAGCGATCCGCGGATACCGTACATCTGCTGGTTGCCCATTTCGCCCAGCTTGCAATCGCCCGTCGAGGCAAGGCGCGGCAGATCGCCGTCCAGCACGTCAGGGTCATTCGGGTTGAGGCAGGCGTAATCGTAGCGCTTGACGTGCCCGTCGCGGTTGCGGGTGACGCCGGTGATGCGGGCGAATACGGCATCCGGGATGACGGTGAAATCGGCACTCGCCTTCACGTCGCGGCGGCCGAGATTGCCGATGCTCACCTCGACATAGCCGCCCTCCCCCTGCGGCTTGCGGGAGTAGAGCTTGATGGCGCCGCCCAGCGTGTTCATGCCCGCAAGCGTGCCCTGAGGCCCGCGCAGCACTTCGATCCGGTCAAGATCGGTGAGATCGAAGGCGCTCGCGAGAACGGTGCCGTAATAGATGTCATCGATATAGGTGCCGACGCCCGGCTCCACCGAGGGACTCTGGTCCGACTGGCCGACGCCGCGGATGAACACGCGCACGGAATTGCCCTGGCCGGCGGGGTTCCGCTGCAGCAGCAGGTTCGGCATCTGTGCGGTGATGTCGGTCAGCGTGGTCTGGCTGCGCGCCTCCAGCATCTCGCCCGTCACCGCCGTGATGGAGAGCGGGATGTCCTGGATGTTCTGTGCGCGCAGCTGCGCCGTCACGATGATCTGGTCGCCCGGCGCGGGCGCTGCCTGATTCTGCGCCTGCGGATTGCTGACGGGGCCTTGCGCCTGCGCCAGAACGGGCGCTGGCAAAGCGGCCGTCACAGCGAGAACCGACGCTGATCCGAGCGCGGACAGGCCGGCGCGGCGGGCGAACCCGGTGGATGGCTTCCTCATGCACTTCCTCCCGATCGGCCGCTTTGCGCGGCACTCTTCAGTTGCTCGGTCCTGGCGAAACGAGAGCAAGCGGGCGTGGCACCGGCCTGCGCATGCGTGACCCCGAGGCTTCGCAGCAGCATAGCCTACCCGGAGGTGCGATAACGAGCCTTGACCGAGATAGAGCGGCGCCTTGCCGGAGCTAGAAGGCATCGACAGCTGCGTTGCGCGGTCCGAACAATGGCAGCTTTCCGAACACTGCCAAGTCAAAACCAGTAGATGTCATTCATTTACAGACAAAAAGATACGCCTTCTGCATTGGAAACGCCCTAGTACCTTGCAGCTGGCTTGCCCGTCGTTTCCACCCCCATTGCGGACGTGATCCGCAACTATGGCGACGTCGGCGGTGTGCTGAGCGCCGACACAGCTGAACAAGGCCGTTCCTCGACACCGAGCAGGGTCCGACCCATGCCTTCAAGGACCGGAAGAAAACTCTGCCCGAAGCGTTCGAGGTTAAGTATTTCCGGCTTCGCGTGCGGTGACGACGATCAGGCGCTCGCATGGCTGTTGCGATGCGGGGCCACCGGGACCGATGGGCGAATCCGTCAGGACCTTGCGCCGCGGCCTGCGCGCCTCACCCTCCGTTTCGCGGGCCGTGCGGCGAGAATTACCGAGTGGGACACACGGCACGGGCGAATCCTGCGCGAACAGGTTGTGGAGCCGCACAACGGCATTCTTCGCCACGATACCATGCCGATTGAAGGCGATCTCGCACTCGCCATCCGTAGCGCATCGGGTCATTAGAGCCCGATTGCTCCCTTCACGGTTCGGCGAATCAACCATTTCCTACCTGAGAAATAGTTGCCTAGGCCTGACTTTGTACAAAGGTCGCCAAAAGCGCTGATGGTTCATCTTGGGTTTGACGCAAGTCGACCCGGCGCTTGCAAGAAAAGTTTGGAGTGAACCGATGACAGGCGGGCAGCTTCTCGATTGCGAGCTTGACCCTCGGTGCTCACCGATGTGGCAAGAGTACGGCGCGCGCGGGCACACGGTCCCAGCCGCTCGGGCAAATCGCCGACGCATCGGCTGAAACCACATGAGCAAGGCAATCGAACAGACGCGTTCGTCCGAGTCGCTCCCGGCCGAGTGCGAGGGCGGCAAGGAGTTCCTGCTGTCGCTCGCCGATCGGCTCCGCGCGACCACGGACCCGGCCGAAGTGAAGACCATCGCCGCCGAAATGCTGAGCGAGCATCTTCACGCCAGGCGGGTCGGCTATGGCGAGATGGACGAGAAGGGTGAGGTCATTCGCAGGCGGTCCCCTTCGGGCGAAGCGCGCGTGCTCCGTGCATTTGGATCCGCGCTTGCCGAAGAGTTGCGCGCGGGCCGCACCGTCCTTGTGCACGACAGCCACGACGATGCGCGAACGCAGGACCCGGAAGCGGCAAAGGCCTGGGCAGACCTCAAGATGCGGGCGCTGATTGCCGTTCCGCTTGTCAGGAACGGGCTGCTCGTAGCGATGCTGTTCGTGATCGAGCGCCAGCCGAGGGCATGGTCGGCCGCCGAGGTGCAACTGGTGGAGCACGTCGCCGAGCGGACCTGGGAAGCGGTGGAGCGAGCCCGTGCCGAGGCCGAACTGCGCGAAAGCCAGGAGCGGCTGCGCAAGGTGACAGACGCGATGCCTGCGCTCATCTCGTATATGGACGCCAGCCTTCACTTCCGCTTCGTCAACCAGCTCTACTCAGAATGGCTGGGCCGCCCGCGTGAGGAGATCCTGGGGCGTCATGTGCGCGATGTGCTGGGCCGCCAGACCTATCGGACGCGCGAGCCCTACCTCAGCCGCGCGCTGGCCGGAGAACGCGTCACCTACGAGGCTGAATTTCCGGGAACCCCCTTACGCAAGACGGTGGTCCAATACGTCCCGCACATCAAGGAGGATGGGCGGGTTGTCGGCATCTACGCTCTCATCCAGGACGTGACCGAGCAGAAGCGCGCAGAGGATGAGTTGCGCCGCAGCCGCGACGAGCTCGCGACCGTGCTGGACACTGTCCCGGCGGCGATCTTCATCTCCACCGATCCGAGCTGCGATGTCATCCGCGTGAATGCGCGCGGTGCAGAGTGGTTTCGGATGGATCCGGGCGCCAACGCATCGCAGAACAATCCCACAGATCAGAGCCGGCACTTCCACATCGTGGATTCTGAAGGCCGCGACCTTCCTGTCGAGGAACTGCCGATCCAGCGGGCAGCCCGCGGGAAGCCGTTTACCAGGCGCGACCTGCGCGTGAGGTTCGATGATGGCACCTTCCTCGACCTCCACGGCAATGCCGCGCCGCTGCTTGATGACAAGGGGAAGATCAGGGGCGCCGTGGCAGCATTTCTCGACATTGGGGAGCGCAGGCGCGCAGAAGACGCGCTTCGCGAAGAGAGCCGCACACTCGAAACACTGAACCGCATCGGCGCTGCGCTGACAGCGGAGCTGGATCTGGAGCGGCTCGTGCAGATGATTACAGATGCCGGAGTCGATGTGATCGGAGCCAGGCTCGGCGCCTTTCTGTATCATGTGCAGGGCGAGGCGGGCGATAGCGCCATGCCCTCTGCCGTCTCCGGCGCAGCACGCGAGGAATTCGAGCGTCTGGAACTGATGCGCGGGGCTGACCTGCTTCATTCCACCTTCGGAGCCGGTCGCATCATCCGCTGCGACGATCTGCATTCCGAGCCGCGCTTCGAGAGAAACCCACCAGATGGTGCGGTTGCCAAGCAGCACATGCCGGTGCGCAGCTTCCTGGCCGTGCCCGTCGTCTCACGAAGTGGAGAGACGATCGGGAGCCTGCTGTTCGGTCATCCTCGGCCCGCCCGTTTCAGCGAACGGCACGAGCGGCTGATGGCGGGCATCGCAGCGCAGGCGGCGATCGCCATCGACAATGCTCGCCTCTTCCAGGAGGCTCAACGGGAAATCGAGCAGCGCAAGAAGGCGGAAGATTACCAGCGCCTGCTGATTGCTGAGCTCAACCACCGCGTGAAGAATACGCTCGCGATCGTCCAGGGCGTGGCTCAGCAGACCTTCCGGCCGAATGCCGACATGGGGGAGGCGCGCCGCGCGTTCGAAGGCCGGCTGGCCGCCCTCTCCTCCGCGCACAACGTGCTGACCAGCCGGAACTGGGAACATGCCCACTTTACCGAGATCGTGGAGGGCGCGCTGGCCGGCTTTCACCGCCCGGGCGACGGGCGCGCGGCAGTGAGTGGCGAGGACATGCGGATAGAACCCAAGACCGCCGTATCGCTGGCGATGGCGTTTCACGAACTGGCGACGAACGCCGTCAAATATGGGGCCTGGTCGAACCATACGGGCCGGGTGACCGTGGAGTGGCGCGTCGTGAAAGCAGCGCAGGGGCCGCGCATGCACCTCGTCTGGCGCGAGGAAGGTGGGCCGCCGGTCACGGCTCCGCGGAAGAAGGGCTTCGGCTCCCGCATGGTCGGACGCGCACTGGCCGGTGAGCTGGGCGGATCGGTGAAGTTGGTGTTCGACCGCGCCGGATTGCGCTGCGAGATCGACGCGCCACTGCCGCCGAAACCGCGTCCGACAAGCGCAGGCACGAATGGGAGCACAATATGAGTGCACTGGAGGGTGCCCGCGTGCTCGTGCTGGAGGATGAAGCCATTCTCGCCTTTGCACTGGAAGACACGCTGCTGGAACTGGGATGCGAGGTCGTCGGCCCGGCACTGCGGTTGCCCGAGGCCCTGAGCCTGGCGGAGAGCGAGCGGCTTGACGCGGCCGTGCTCGACGTCAACATCGGCGGCGATCGCTCCTATGGCGTTGCCGAAGTTCTGGAGCGGCGCGAGGTGCCCTTTATCTTCGCCACGGGCTACGGGAGCGACGGCGTGGAGGTGAAGGGGCCGAGCGTGCCGGTCCTGGCCAAGCCCTATCGGGGAGACGAACTGGAGGCGGCATTGATGCGCCTTCTGCAGAAGCGCGTTGTCAGCAACCCTTAGGGCCGCCGGGCGTCAGCGGCACATCCAGTTTGCTTAGTTTCTGGCGGCGCCGACCGTCGCATCTCGGCGAGTGGCGCGATCGCGATCACCGCACGGCTTCAATCAGCGTTTGCGCTCGCCGTTCTGACGAATTCCGCACTCGCCGTTTCCAGGATCTGCCTGACGGTTTCCTCGGGCTGTTCCCAATGGGGGAAGTGGCCACAATCGTCGAACCACACCAGCCGGGCGCCCGGAAAGGCGACGACGGCTCGCTCAGCCTGCTGCGGAAGGCAGAGCCGGTCCTGCCGGCCCCAGCCAATCGTCACCCGGCCTGCGTTCGGAGCCGCTGGCCCCTGCTGCTGCGGGCCGTGAGCAAGATTGACAGCCAAGGCCTCGAAGGTTTCGGTCCGGGCATAGCTCTCAAGCTCTTCAGCCACGAGCTCCGCCGGCAAGGTCCACGGATGAACGGCGAGCTGCGCGAGAAGGGCGCTGCGCATCGCCGGATTGGCCGCGAGGACGGGAACGGTAGGTCTGAGCGTGCGCAGCAGCCGGCTCGAAAGCAGCAGCGAGGCTTCCGCGTAAAACCGCTCCCATCCCATCCAGAACCCGCCCGGTGACAAGGCGACGACGGATCCTGCAAGCCCGCGGCGCGCCATCTCCAGCACCAGCTGCGCGCCGAGCGAGTAGCCCGCCATGTCCACTCCCTCCAGCCCCTCTGCGCGCAGGAAGTCCGCAAGGCTGCGAGCAAGCCCTGTGAACGTGGCACTGTCCTCCTCGGCCGGCGTGCGCCCATGGCCGGGCAGGTCCACCATGATCAGGCGACGGTCTCGTGCCAAAGAGGGCACGACACGACGCCAGGTGTGAGAATGGCTGCCAAGGCCATGGACGAGCAAGAGAGCCTTGCCCTCTCCGGCCGAACAAACATGCATGATCGAACTCCGCTTCTGTCCTTCGTGAGGGTCGCCTCGAAGGAGGCAGGGCACGCGCGAGGAGAATGCTCCTACCGCAGTGCAAGACGATGCCTGCCCGCCACGAGCCAATCCCCGCGGAGGTCGAGTGTTCCGCGGGACAACGATCCCGGCGCTCGCAGCCCTCCCCTTTCTCACCTGCACACCGATGAGCCCCGAGGTGCCAGCCTGACCCGCCACCCCTTGAGGCGGCCTGCCTCACACGGTACGCAGGCCCGAAACCAGCGCCCCGGTGCCTTGCTGCGGGTGCATCCTGGCGTGCCGTGCCTTTGACGGGGAGCGCGGCCGAGCCATCCGATTTCTTCCCCCTGTCAATGAGATGCCGGATGCCATCCAATCCCGCTTCCCCGGGGAAGTCGTTCTTGTATTTCGGCCTGGTGGCGCTCCTTGCGCTGACCTTCGTCGCGGACCTCAGCTTCCCCTTGGGGACGGCGGTGTGGGTCATCTACCTGATCCCCACGGTGCTGGCCTATCTTGCGCCAAACCGGCTGGTTCCGGTCTTCACGGCGCTGGCCGCGACGGTGCTGACGGCCATCGGCTTCTATCTCGCGCCCGCGGGCATCGATCCGACAGTGGCCATGATCAACCGGACCCTGGCCACGCTCGCTGACCTCGCCCTCGCCGCGATTGGCTTCCTCTTCATCAGCTACCGGACCGAAACGCGCCGACAAAAATGGCTGCGCGATGGCGAGGCAGAGCTTGCGAAGGTCCTTGGAGGAGAGCGTACGCTGGAGGAACTCGGCAGCGCAACGCTCACCTTTCTTACCGAATGGCTAGGCGCATCGGTCGGAGCGATCTACCTGCGCGACGGGGAGCAGTTCCGCCGCTCTTCGACCTACGGCGTTCCGGATGCGGCTCGCATCCCGGAGGTACTCGGGCCGAATGACGGGCTGCTGGCTCAGGCTGTGCGGGACCAGCGCAGCTTCCTGATCCGGGACGTGCCGGAAGGCTATCTCTCGTTCGGCTCCTCGCTCGGCCACGCGCGCCCTCGGGCGCTGGTGATTGCCACCGGCCAGATCGATGACGTGACGAATTGCGTCGTGGAACTCGGCTTCCTCGACGCAGACGACGCGCGCACCGAGGACGCTCCGGAATTCCTTGAGCGGATCCGCACGCAGCTTGGCGTCGCTATTCGCTCCGGAAAGTATCGGGCACGGCTCCAGACGCTCCTGGCGGAGACGCAGCAGCAGGCCGAGGAACTGCAGACTCAGAGCGAGGAGCTGCGCGCCAGCAATGAAGAGCTGGAGACACAGAGCCGCCAGTTGCTGGATTCCCAGACGCGGCTGGAACACCAGCAGGCGGAGCTTGAGCAGACCAACGCGCAGCTGGAGGAACAGGCCCACTCCCTCGAAGCCCAGAGAGACGAGCTGGCCCGCGTGCAGGCCTCGCTCAAGGCCCAGGCGGGCGAGCTGGAGCAAGCCAGCCGCTACAAGTCCGAATTCCTCGCCAATATGAGCCATGAATTGCGCACGCCGCTCAATTCGCTGCTGATCATGGCGCGGCTGCTGGCGGACAATCGCGGCGGCAACCTCACGGATGAGCAGGTCCGCTTCGCCGAGACGATCGAGAGCTCCGGCAATGACCTGCTCACCCTGATCAACGATGTCCTCGACATCTCGAAGATCGAAGCAGGCAAGCTTGACCTGCAGCCCCGGCGCGTGGAGGTGGCCACCCTGCTGCGCAAGATGCAGGACGTGTTCGCCCCGGCCGCGCAGAACAAGGGCCTGAGCTTCGAGACGCACATCGCTCAAGATGCTGCGCGGCACTTGGAAAGCGACCCACAACGGCTCGAGCAGATCCTGCGCAACTTCCTGTCAAACGCGATCAAGTTCACGGAGAGCGGCTCTGTGCGGCTGGAGGTCGCGCCCGGTGGTCGGCCGGGGCGCCTCTCTCTCACGGTGCGGGACACCGGCCCGGGCATTCCGCACGACAAGCAGGAGACGATCTTCGAAGCCTTCCGGCAGGCGGATGGAGGGATCAGTCGCAAATATGGCGGCACGGGCCTCGGCCTCTCCATCTCGCGCGAACTCGCCCGACTGCTGGGCGGTGACATCGTGCTGGAAAGCGCGCCCGGTCAGGGAAGCGCCTTCACGTTCGACCTGCCGGAGAAGTTCGAGGCGCCTGCCGCGGATGCTCCGGCCGGGCCAATGTCTGCGCCAAGGCGCGCCGCCGCACCGGACCATGAGCCTGCGCCCGCTCCACTCAGGCGCAGCTCACCCGTGGAGGATGACCGGCAGGTGCTCTCGGGAGACAAGCGCCTGATCCTCATCGTGGAAGATGACCTGACCTTCGCCGGCATCCTGCGGGATCTGGTGCACGAACTCGGCTTCCAGTGCCTGATCGCAGACACGGCGGACGAAGGTGCGCTGCTGGCGCGGCAGTACATCCCGCACGCCGTGATCCTCGATATGAACCTGCCGGATCATACCGGGCTTTCCGTGCTCGACCGGATCAAGCGTGACGCACGGACGCGGCACATCCCCGTCCACGTTGTCTCGGTCGAGGATGACACGCAGGCCGCTTTGGCGAGCGGCGCGGTAGGCTACCTGTTCAAGCCGGTCAGCCGCGGTGCCCTTGTCGAGATGCTGGAGGGGCTGGAAGCGCGCATGTCGCAGCGCCTGCGGCGGGTGCTCGTCGTCGAGGACGACACCACCCAGGCGGAGAGCATTCGCCATCTCCTCGCCTCGCGCGACGTGGAGACGGTGGAGGCGCACACGGCCGCCGCCTGCCTGGAGCTTCTGGGCCGCGAGACCTTCGACTGCATGGTGCTGGATCTCAACCTGCCCGACATGCCCGGCATCGACTTGCTGGAGCGGCTGAGCACCGACGACGCGGTCGGCTTTCCGCCGGTGATCGTTTATACGGGCCGCGATACCTCCTCTGAGGAGGAGCTGGCGCTGCGTCGCTATTCCAAGTCCATCATCGTAAAGGGCGCCAAGTCGCCCGAGCGCCTGCTGGATGAGGTGACTCTCTTCCTGCACCAGGTCGTCTCCGAACTGCCTGACGAGCATCAGAAGATGCTGGCGCGGGCACTCAGCCGCGATGCCGTGCTCGAGGGGCGCCAGATCCTGGTGGTCGAGGATGACGTACGCAATGTCTATGCGCTGACCAGCATTCTCGAACCGCACGGCGTGCGCGTCCGCATCGCGCGCAATGGGCGCGAGGCGCTGGAGACGCTGGAGAAATCCCGGCTGGACGGCATCGGGCCGATCGATCTGGTACTGATGGACGTGATGATGCCGGAGATGGACGGGCTCACCGCCACGCGCACCATCCGGCAGGATGCGCACTGGCGGGACCTGCCGATCATCGCGCTGACCGCCAAGGCGATGGAGCGTGACCAGCAGGAATGCCTTTCCGCCGGCGCCAACGATTATCTCGCCAAGCCGCTGGACGTGGACAAGCTGCTGAGCCTCGTGCGCGTCTGGATGCCACGATGAGCGGCGATGCAGCTGGGGTGGAAGAGATCGAGCTCGATCTGCTGATCGAGGCGATCTGGCGCCGCTACCAGTACGATTTCCGGAATTATTCGCGCAGCTCCCTCGCGCGGCGGCTGGAGCGGGCCCTGGTGCACTTCGGCGACAGCAGCCTTTCGCAGCTCCAGCACCGCGTGCTGCGGGACCCCGCCAGCCTCAGCCACCTGCTCGGCTTCCTCACCATCCAGGTGAGCGAAATGTTTAGGGACCCGCACTATTTCGCACTGCTGCGCGAGACGGTGGTGCCGCACCTGCGGACCTGGCCTTCCCTCAAAGTGTGGGTGGCCGGATGCGCGAATGGTGAGGAGTTTTATTCGCTCGCCATCCTCTTCCGCGAAGAGGGGCTGGAGGAGCGTACGCTGTTCTACTGCACCGATATCAATGCTGCCGCTCTGGAGAAGGCGGAAGCGGGGATCTACGATCTGGATCGGATCGCAGGCTTTTCGGCCAACTATCGCGAAGCTGGCGGCAAGGGCTCTCTGGCGGACTATTACACCGCGGCTTTCGGCGCCGCGCGTTTTGACCCTTCCCTGCGCAAGCGCGCCGTCTTCGCCGATCACAACCTCGCCAGCGACGAAGTGTTTTCAGAGATGCAGCTCGTCTCCAGCCGCAACGTGCTCATCTATTTCGACCGCGCCTTGCAGGACCGCGCGCTGGGCCTGTTCGCCCGCTCCCTCCCGCCTGGCGGCTTCCTCGGGCTGGGAGCGAAGGAGACACTTCACTTCTCTGCCCACGCCCATCTGTTCAGCGACTTCTCGCCCCGCGACAAAGTCTACCGCAGGAATGCGATCCCCTATGACACGCCACCTCATGCCCACTGACCCGATCAAGATCCTCGCTGTCGACGATATCGAGGCGAACCTTGTCGCGCTCGATGCCGCATTGGACGTGCCCGGCGTGGAGCTGGTCAAAGCGTCCGGCAGCGTACAGGCGCTCGAACTGCTGCTGCACGAGGAATTCGCACTGGCCCTGCTTGACGTTCAGATGCCCGAGATCGACGGGTTCGAGCTGGCGGAACTGATGCGCAGCACGGAGCGCACCCGCGGCGTCCCCATCATCTTCCTGACCGCCGTCGCCACCGATGAGAAGCGCCGTTTCCGCGGGTTCGAGACCGGCGCCGTCGATTACCTGCTCAAGCCGCTGGACCTGCAGATCCTGCGCAGCAAGGTGACGGTCTTCGTGGAGCTGGCGCGGCAGCGCAAAGAGCTTGCTCGCCAGCGGGACGAGCTCGGCGCCGCACTCGGCCGTCTGCGTGCGCACAGCGACAACTCACCGCTTGCCGTGCTGGAGCTGGATGCAGATCTCCGGATCGTCAGCTGGGCAGAGGGCGCCCGGCGCCTTTTCGGTCAGGATGCATCCGCAATGCTGGGCACTCGCATGGAGGATGCACCGTTCCTGGTGTCCGAGAGACTGGCGGATTTCCTCGCCGGCATGCGTCAGCTGCTGGATGGCGGCGATCACCGCGATCTGCAGCACCACCCCTTTCGGCGCTTCGACGGCGCCATTCGCGAAGGGGAGTGGTACTGCTCATCCCTCAGCGGCAAGGCGAATGCCGCCAGCGCGCTGATGTTGCAGGTGCTGGATGTCACTGAGCGGGTTCGCGCCGAAGAAACGCAGCGGCTGCTGATCGGGGAGCTGAACCATCGGGTGAAAAACACGCTGGCGACGGTGCAGGCGATCGCGTCGCAAAGCCTCCGCCGTGCCGATTCGATGGACCAGTTCTCCAAGAACTTCAGCGGGCGGTTGCAATCCCTGGCGCGGGCGCATTCCCTGCTGAGTGCAACGACTTGGGAAAGCGCCAGCCTGCGGAAGTTGATCGCAGACCAGCTTTCCATCGGCGCCGCATCGGAGGATCGGCTGGTCCTCTCCGGTCGCGATACGGAGCTGTCGCCGGAACTAGCGCTTCGCTTTGCATTGGTCCTGCACGAGTTGACCACCAATGCTCACAAGCACGGCGCGCTCGCCAACTCTGAAGGTCGAGTCGAAATCCGCTGGGCGGTTGAGCGCGGCGTCCTCACCGTCGACTGGGCTGAGTTCGGCGGCCCTCCCGTACAGCTGCGAGAGTATCGCGGTTTCGGCTCCGAGCTGATCGAGGGAAGCCTGATTCCCTGCGGCGGGCGCGCGGAGGCGGAGTTCCGCCCTGAAGGCATTCGGTGGAGCATCGTCCTGCCGCTGGAAGGCACCGCTCCGGCCGAACCTGCGCAGGAAGCGCAGACACCCGAGCCAAAAGCCCCGCCCGCCCTCCAAAGCGAGACGCTCGCCAAGCCGTCCGCTCCATCAGAAGGCCTGCGGGTCCTCATCGTGGAGGATGAGCCCCTCGTGGCGATGGAGATCGCGCTGCAGCTGGAGGATGAGGCGATGGTGCCCCTCGGCCCCGCCACATCCTGCCGGCAGGCGCTGGCGTTGATCGAAGCGGAGCGGCCGGACCTCGTCCTGCTCGACGGCAACCTCAACGGTGAAAAGGTGGACGTCGTGGCGAACGAACTCGCCGCCTCAGGCACGCCCTTCGCCTTCGTCAGCGGCTATGGAAGCGAGCTGTTTCCCGAAGATCATCGTCACAGGCCTGCTTTGGGCAAGCCATTCACCACCGCGGCGCTCTTGAAGGTGGTGGAAGCGCTGGCGCAGGAGCGGGAAACGGTCTGACCCTTCCGCCTGGCTGCGCCAAATGCTCAACCAGCGGGCAGCGCAGCCGGGCTGCTGGCGGAAACGGTCGCCAGCAGAGCGTCGCTGCCAAGCACGCGATACAGCTCAACCCGGTTCTGCAGCGCGATCAGCGTGATCGCCACCTCCTGTCGGCGTGCCGAATAAAGGCTGCGTTGTGCGTCCAGGCTGGCGAGGAAGCTGTCGACGCCGCCGCGATAGCGCGCCTCCGTCAACCGAGCCGTGTCCGCGGCAGCCAGCGTGTTGCGCTGTGCAGCGTCAAGCCGGTCGAGGATCGTGCCTTGCGTCGCCAGCGCATCAGCCACTTCGCGGAATGCGACCTGAATCGCTCGCTCATAGCCGGCGAGTGCTGCATCCCGGCGCGCCTCGCTCACCTCGACGGCAGCCCGCCTGCCGCCGGCGTCGAAAATGGTCTGCGCTGCGCTGGCCCCGCCCGACAGCGTGAAGGCGCCGCCCGTGAAAAGGGAGCCGAGCGCATCGCTGGCAAGGCCGAGCAGGCCCGTCAGGGTGATGCGCGGAAACAGTTCTGCTCGAGCGATGCCGATATTCGCATTCGCAGCGCGCAGCACATATTCCGCCTCTGCGACATCGGGCCGCCGCAGCAGCACCTCGGACCTGGTCCCGGCCGGAAGCGTGGCGACCACGCCCGTTATCTCAGCCAGGCCACGCGGCAGCAGCGCCTCTTCCACCGGAGCACCGACCAGCAGCTGGAGGAGGTTCACGTCCTCCGCCAGCGCAGCGGTCTGCTGCGCCAGGTCTCCCTCCGCCGTCGCCAGCACCTGCTCCGCCTGCCGGAGGTCGGTGCGCGGGGCGATGCCCCCATCCAGCCGCGCTCGCGTCAGCTCCACGCTGCGTCGCGCGTTATCGGCCGTGTCCTGCGCGATGGCTCGCAGGTCCCGGTCCGCCGCATAGGTGAGCCAGACCGAGGCGATGTCCGCCACAAGTGCGATGCGCACCGCCTGTGCGGACGCTTCGGTGGCAAGGGCGAGCTCTCGCTGTGCCTGCGTGGCATTCGCGAGGCTGCCGAAGAGGTCGATCTCGTAAGAAGAGATGCCACCCCTGAGGGCATAGCTCTGGCTGTCAGGCCCTGAGCGCGCGCCGTAGTCTGCGGAAGCGCCAATCGCCACCTGAGGAAATTGCGCCGAGCGCGTCACGCGCACCAGTGCCCTCGCCTCAGCGATGTTGGCAGCGGCAATCCGCAGGTCCCGGTTGTTCTCCAGAGCCAACGCGATGAGTTCGAGCAGGCGCTGGTCCCGCAGAACGTCAGGGTACGAGACGGAAGGCAAAGCCTCTTCCACCTGCGGCCGATATGCGTCGCCGAGGGGGAGCGCGGGCGGTACCGGCGACTGTGGGGGCTCGTAATCCGGCGCAAGCGAGCAAGCTCCCAGCGCCAGCGCGAGGGACAGGAGGGGCACCGACGCCGTCCGCGGGATCACGCCGCCGCCTCATTGCTGCGCTTGCGGCGATCGAAGCGGCCATGCAGCGCCTTCAATGTGTCGCGCGTGCTGCGCCGCACCAGGACGAAGAGCAGCGGGATATAGAAGATCGCCAGCAGCGTGGCGGTCAACATGCCGCCGATCACCGATGTGCCGATGGCAATGCGGCTATTGGCGCCCGCCCCCGTAGCAATGGCCAGCGGAACAACACCGGCAATGAACGCGAAGCTCGTCATCAGGATCGGCCGCAGGCGGATGCGGGCCGCGGTCACGACCGCATCGATGATGCGCGCGCCCTTCTTCTCCTCCTGCTCCGCAAACTCGATCACCAGAATCGCGTTCTTGGCGGTCAAACCCATCGTCGTGAGAAGACCGATCTGCAGGAAGACGTCGTTCTGCAGCCCCCGCAAGGTGGCGGCGAACACGGCGCCGACGAGCCCGAGCGGGATGACCAGCAGCACGGCAACCGGGATCGACCAGCTCTCATACAGCGCGGCCAGGCAAAGGAAGACGACCAGCAGCGACAGGGCATAGAGGAGCGGCGCCTGGCCGGACGATTGCCGCTCCTCGTAGGACGTGCCGGACCAGGCGACGCCTGTGCCGGGGAACTCCGACGCAAGTCGCTCGATCTCTTCCATCGCCTCGCCGGAACTGACGCCAGGCGCTGCTTGTCCGGAAATGCTGAAGGCCGGCACGCCCTGGAATCGGCTGGTCGTCGCCGGCGTGGTCGCCCAGTCGATGGTCGAGAAGGCGGAGAACGGCGCCATCTGCCCATCGCGCGAGCGGACGAACCACTGCGACAGGTCCTCAGGCGCGGCGCGGAACTGGGCATCGCCCTGAACATAGACGCGCTTGACCCGCCCCTGGTCGATGAAGTCGTTGACGTAGCGCCCGCCCCAGGCTGTCGCCAACGTCGAATTCACTTCCCCTGGGGTGAGGCCGTAGGCGCTAAGGCGCTGCGTATCGATGTCCACCTTCAGCGTCGGCACATCCGGCAAGTCGCCCAACCGCACCTGCGCAAGCATGGGGCTGGCATTGGCCAGCTCGATCAGATGGTCGCGCGCCTCAGCGAAGTCCTCGCGGCTCATCCCGCTATTGTTCTGGAACTGCATGGTGAAGCCTGACGAATCCCCGAGCCCGCGCACTGCACCTGGAACAAGGGTGAACACCTGCGCGTCCCGGAGCCCGGAAAAGGCCACGGTGGCGCGCTGGGCGATCGCCTGCGCGGTGTTCTCCGGGCCCGGCCGCTCGTCCCAATGCTTGAGATTCACGAAACCCTGGCCGGTATTCTGGCCCGACGCGCCGCCGCCGCCACCGCCGGCGACGAGAAAAGTGGAGTCGGCATTTTGCGCCTCATTCGTGCGCAGGTACTCGTGGATCATGTCGCGCACTTCCAGCGTGCGGGTCTGGGTGGCTCCGGGCGGCAGGCGGAACTGTACCATCACGCGCCCCTGGTCCTCGTTAGGCAGGAAACCACCCGGCAGGCGCACGAACAGCAGAACGAGCAGCGCCAGCACGGCTCCATAGAGCGCCAGGAACAGCCACTTGCGATCAACCACTCGGCGCACCGCGACCAGATAGCGCTGCGTGAACCGCTCGAAGGTTCGGTTGAACCATTCCCCCGCTTTGTGCAGCCCATGCTCGACCCGGCGCAGCCCCCCGCGCGGCGCGACGAGATTTCCGTCCTCGTCCACCGGGCGGTGCTTCTTCGGCTTCAGGAGGGTTGCCGTGATCGCCGGGCTGAGGATCAGCGCGACAAAGACGGACAGCATCATGCAGGAAATAATCGTGATCGCGAACTGGCGGTAGATCACACCGGTGGAGCCACCGAAGAAGGCCATCGGCAGGAACACGGCGGAGAGCACCAGGCCAATTGCGATCAGCGCAACCTGCAGCTCGCTCATCGACTGGATGGTCGCCTCGCGGGCGGTCATGCCCGGGTTCTCTTCCATCAAGCGCTCGACATTCTCGACCACCACGATGGCGTCATCCACCAACAGGCCGATCGCCAGAACCATCCCGAACAGGGTGAGCGTGTTGAGCGTCAGCCCGGCAAGATAGAACACCGCGAGCGTACCCAGCAGCACGACCGGCACCGCAATCGCGGGGACCAGCAAAGCCCGCCAACTTTGCAGGAAGACGAACATCACGATGACGACGAGGACGATCGCCTCCAGCAGCGCCTTCACCACCTCCTCCACGGAAAGGCGGATGAAGTTGGTGGAGTCGTTGGCGTAGGCGTATTCAATGCCGTCGGGCAGGCTGCTCGCCAGCTCCTCCATCTTCGCCTTCACCAGATCCGCCGTTCGCAGCGCATCAGCGCCTGGCGACAGAGAGATGTTCATGCCAGCGCCCGGATGGCCGTTCATCTGCAGGACGGTGTTGTAGCTTTGGGCCCCGATCTCCACCCTCGCGACATCACCGACCGTGACGGCGGAGCCGTTCTGAAGCGTCTTCAGCACGATGGCCCGAAACTGCTCCGGCGTCTGCAAACGCGACTGCGCGGTGACGGTGGCGTTGAGAAGCTGCCCCTCGGGCGCCGGCAGGCCGCCCACGTCACCAGCCGCGACCTCGGCATTCTGCGTCTGGATGGCGTTGATCACGTCGCTCGGCATCAGCTGGTAAGCGGCAAGCCGATGCGGGTTGAGCCAGATGCGCATTGCGTGCGGCGCACCGAACACGTTCACATCCCCGACGCCCGGCACACGGGACAGCGGGTCCTGAATGTTGGACGAGAGATAGTCCGAGACGTCCTGGAAGGTCCGCGTGTCAGTCGTATCGTAGACCGCCACCAGCAGCAGCGCTTCCGGGTTCGACTTCGTCACCCGCACGCCCTGCTGCTGCACCTCGCCCGGCAGGCGGGGGATCGCCGTCTGGATCTTGTTCTGCACCTGAACCTGGGCAATGTCCGGATCGGTGCCCTTGGCGAAGGTGACGGTGATATTCGCCTGCCCACGCGAGCTCGAAGTGGAGCTGAAATAGAGCAGGCCGTCCAGCCCGGTGAGCTGCTGTTCCAGAACCTGCGTGACGCTGTTCTCGATCGTTTCCGCAGACGCGCCGGGATAGTTCAGGCTGATGTTGACGTTGGTCGGCGCGATGTCCGGATATTGTTCGATCGGCAGCATCCGCAGCGCGCCGATGCCGGCCAGCATGACGATGATGGCCAGCACCCACGCGAAAATCGGCCGGTCGATGAAGATCCGCGACATCGCCGCCTATCCGCCGGTAGCCGGAGCCTGCGCCCCTGCCGGAGCTCGACCCGCAGGCGCGCCGACCCGCTCCGGCGTACCGTGGGGCACGGGACGCACTTCACTGTCCTGCCGGACGGTAATCGGGGCCTGCGTGATCACTCTGTCGCCGCGCCTGAGGCCTTCTGTAATGACCCAGTTCGTTCCCTGCGTACGTGCAGCCGTGACTTTGCGACGCTGTGCCTTGTTGCCATCTCCCACGATATAGACGAACGCGGAGCCGTCGAAATCGCGCTGCACCGCCGGCTGGGGGAGCAGGAAGGCGCCCGGCTGAACGGCTTGGTCAAACACCGCAGTCACGAACATGCCGGGGAGCAGGATGCCCTCAGGATTAGGGAAGCGAGCCCGCAAGGTTACCGTTCCGGTGCTTTCATCGACCGAGACTTCGGAGAACTGCACGGTGCCGGCGAATCCGTATTGGCTGCCATCCTCCAACTGCAGGCGTACGCTCGTGCTACCCGGGTCCACCGCGCCCTCGCGCAGCGACCGCCTGAGCCGCGTGAGTTCGGCGCTGGATTGCTGCATGTCGACGTAGATGGGGTCAAGCCGTTGGATCACCGCGAGCGGCTGTGCCTGGCTGGCGCTTGCCAGCGCGCCTGTGGTGAGGAGCGACCGCCCGATCCGCCCGCTGATTGGAGCAGTGACGCGGGCAAAGCGCAGGTTGATCCGTGCCGTCTCGAGCGCCGCTCGCGCCTGCGCGACAGCCGCACGCGCCTGCCCTGCCTGGGCCACGGCGTCGGTATAATCCTGCTGGGCAACAGCCTCGATCTCGGCCAGCGGCTTGAAGCGGTCGGCCCGAGCCTCGGCCGCCTCCGCCGTTGCGCGCGCGCTGGCAAGGTTCGCTTCCGCCTGCTGGACTGCAGCACGGAACAGCCGGTCATCGATCTCGTAAAGCGGTTGACCGGCGTTTACATAGCTGCCCTCCTGGAACAGCCGTCGGCCGATGATGCCGCTGACCTGCGGACGGACCTCGCTCGTCTCATAGGCCACCGTCCGCCCGCCCAGGGAGACGGAGACCGGCACCGGCGCCGGCTCCGCCACAACGAATCCGACTTCGGGAGCCGGCGGAGCGGGCCGTTCTTCACTTCCGGAACAGCCGGAGAGCACCGCCAGGGCAAAGGCCATTCCGCCGGTCCGTAGGGCGAGGCGGAGCTGTTTCATGTCTGGCGGTCCCCGGCAGAGCATCGGCGAAGTCGGCGCCAGGCCGCGTCGCTCAAATTGATTTCGTCCGTGACGGCATGAGCACTTCGGCGGCCACCGTCAACAGGAAGACCGCGTCAAATTGTCGCAGCGCAGCAAAAGGCGCTTCCCGCGTGGCAACGAAGCACCAAGACACCTGATGCAATGTCTTGCAAAGTTACCAGGTAAATGGCGCTCAGCCTGCCGGTACCGCCTCATTCGTCGCGCGCCGGAGGATCTGATCGGCGCGAGCGGTGATCGCCCGGGTTCGTCAGCGTCTTCTGTGCCGAACACGGCGCAATCGAGCAGCTAGGGCTGATACCGCATCCCTGCGGACGTTTGGCCCTTCAGGGCTGTAACCGGCACGGAACGGTCAAAGTTACATACTGCGCAACAATTCCGTCCAGCTACGCGCCTCGCCTGATGCACCGAACCGTAGGCTGCGTGCTTTCGGGTCTTTCACCAGGCTGTCTAAGGCGCCGTCCGCCCGCGGCCCAGCTTTCGGTAGCCAGCACACCTGAAAGGTCAGACCGGGAGAGACTTGCTGAGAACGAGATGGTGGAGAGGGTCGCGACCGGACCCTCTCCTGCCATCGAACGGATCCGCATCACGCGTATCCGGCGATGTTCGTGCGCCCTGATAGCAGGGCCGGCACTCAAACCAGAATGACGTCGCTCGCGTCAAACTGCGACATTTTGAAGCCCCACAGGTTGATGACGTTCCCGTCGCCTGCGTCGATGACCAGGTCGTTGCCGACCATCCGCGACGCTGCCTTCACCGCCGCAAAGTCGGCGAACACGGACTTGCTGAACTGGAGCGTGTCCTGCCCATTGGTGAAATCAAGAACCGTGTCACGGCCAAAGCCCTTGTTGAACACGAAAGTGTCCTTGCCCCAGCCACCGAACATGATGTCGTTGCCTGCACCGCCAATCAGCACATCGGACCCGAGCCCGCCATAGAGCAGATCGTCGCCGTTGCCGCCGTCGAGGATGTCGCAGCCGAGGATGCTCAGCATCAAATCGCAGCCATCAGAGCCGCGGACATAATCGAGCCCGCCCTTCTCGACGGTGATCGTCAGCGTCTGTGTGGTCGTGCCGCCATTCCCGTCGCTGACCGTGTATTCGAACTGATCCTGCGCCACTTGCTTGGCAGGGAGGGCGCCCGCCTTGTTGTTGGCGAGATAAGTATAGCTGCCGTCGGCCTTCAACGTCAGCGTACCGTAGGTGCCTTCCACCGCCTTACCGACCGCGCCAGACACCCCGTTGACTGCGGCGACCGACAAACTGTCGCCATCCGGGTCGCTGTCGTTGGCGAGCACGCCCTTCGAGGCCTTGACGGAAAGCGTCCCCTTCTGCGCTACGCCGTTGAAATCGGCGAGCGCGACTGGTGCGGCATTGTCACCGACGATCGTCACGGAGACAGATTTGGTGGAGCTCGCCCCAGCCGCGTCGGTCACGGTGTAATTGAAGCTGTCGGTGGCTGTCTGCCCAGCCTTCAGGTAGTCGAACTTGCCGGCCGTGTCGTAGACGAACGTACCATCCGCGCCGACTGTGACCTTGCCCTTTGTCCCGCTGGTGTCCGCGGAAAAGTTGAAGGTGTCGCCCTGGTCGACATCGATGAAGTCGGCAGTGAAGACTTTCGAGCCGCTTTCAGAGACGGTGCCCGTCAACGCCTTCGCGACAGGGGCATCGTTGGCGCCGGTGATCGCAAAGCTCAGAGTCGCCGTCGAGGTCGCGCCGCTCGTATCGGCAACGGTGTAGGTGAAGCTCTCCGTCGCAGTCTGGCCGGCGCGCAGCGCTTGCGCCGCGGCGCTGGCCGGGCTGTAGCTATAGCTGCCGTCCGCGTTGAGAGTCAGCGTACCATAGTTGCCGGCGATGCTGCGCGAACCGCCCGGGGCGATCGCGTCGCCGCCGACCGCGGTGACGGCGAGCACATCGCCCGCATCGACATCGCTGTCGTTCGCGAGCACGTTGCCAGTCGCCAGCGCATCCTCGACCACCGCAACATCGTCATCCACGGCGACCGGCGCGTGATTGGTCAAACCCGCATATTCCTGCCACCCATGCTCGATCGCAATTGTCTGGGTCGAGCCCTCAGGCGTCGAGACGACGAGCAGCAGCGTGTCGGTCGACCCATCGCGCATTGCGTCCACGGCGGCGGATGAGCGTACGAGATCGACGAGGCCGGCCCAACTACGGATGTTGGCGCCCGTCCCCTGGGCGTTCAAGTCGAGCTGACCGTTGATGTCCGTGCCGGCGAAGGTGCCGGGAGCAAAGTGGCTCAGCACGATGAGATCGCCCTCGGCGAAATCCAGATCGGTAATCGTGTCGACGTCATGGGTCGGCACGGGGAGATCGGAGTTGACGATGTCGTAGCCCTGGAAGCGGAACTGGTCAGCACCCTCGCTGCCGGTCAGCCGGTCGTTACCCTTGCCCCCAATCAGATAGTCGGCCCCGATGTTGCCGATCAGGATATCGTTGCCAGCGCCACCCTCAAGTTGATCGTTCCCCTCCATCCCGTCAACGACGTCGCCGCCACCTCCAGCTCGGATGTAGTCATCACCCGAAGTACCGATGATCGTTTCGCCGGAATTCGTGCCGTTAATAATGTTCAATGCCATCATCAGCCCCCATCAACCAAGCGCGTCATCGAAACTGCCGTGCTCGTCACCGGATCGGCGCAATAGCACGCCGGAAATTCGCCAGAAGATGGGTTCTGATGTGCTGTACCAGAATAGAGCAGGGCCAAAACAGATGCCGCCGCTTGCGGGGGCCTCCTGCGGCTACGATCCCAAGCACAAATTGCGAGATGCGCGCCTACTCTTGGATGAGTCTGACAGATTTACCACGCACCGGTCAGAACTATTGAAGCAGCGCATTCGACGCCTTCACCTTGCCGTAAGTCTAGCAACTAGTTGATCTAACATGGTCAGCAACTACATCGCTGGCATGAGATCCTTGTCAGTCTTCCGGCCCTGAGTGCTTGGAGCGCTGAGCGAATGGCCGCACGTAATCCAGATCCTCCTTGCGACCAGCGCGTGGTGATCGCCCAACCCTGTCTAAGGCGAGCTTCAACGATATTCACCGTTTTTTGCCGCTGGACGCATGGCCTGAACCTGGCAGGTTAACCATATCTGCGCTGCAGGGCAGGCTTGCTTATAAGGACTCACACAGTCCAGCACGCGAGGTGCTTGGCGATCATCTTGGTCGCTAGTCCTGGCCGTCCCAGCCGCCGGGGAAAAAGACAGCGCAGGTTCGCGCCTCAACCGGTTGCCCGAAGTCGCGGCCCGGAGGCAGACCCTCAATTTTCGCGGCGTCTCGTGAAATGGATGGCGGAGAGGGTGGGATTCGAACCCACGGTGAGCTTACACCCACAACGGTTTTCGAGACCGTCCCAATCGACCACTCTGGCACCTCTCCGCAACAAAGAGCGCGCATGGGCGGCAAGCGCCCGGTCTGCGGGAGCGCGGCGCCTAGCGGAAGCGACGTCACTTGCCAAGCCCTGATGCGGCTCCACCATGCTTCACCGGGGGACAGGAACGCGATGCACCTTGTTGCGGCGCACGCAGCATCTATATTTCGGAATATGGACCTGTCCGAATTCTACTCACCGCAAGCCGGCCGCCGCATCGAGGCACCGCGGCATGCGGAGGCGCGCTTCTCGATCGGGGACGTCGTGCGTCACCGGATGTTCGATTTCCGCGGCGTGGTGTTCGACATCGACCCGGTCTTCGCCAATAGCGAGGAATGGTACGAAGCGATCCCGGAGGCGCTACGCCCTCGCCGCGATCAGCCTTTCTATCACCTGCTCGCGGAAAACGACGAATCCTCTTACGTCGCCTATGTCAGCCAGCAGAACCTGGTTCAGGATCGGGAAGGCGGGCCTGTGGACCACCCTTCCGTGTCCCAGCTGTTCGAGGAGTTCGCCGGCGGTCGCTACCGCATGCGCCGTCGCCTGACCCATTGATCCTTGAGGCGAAGCTGTCGCTGAGTGACCGGTCAATACGGCCGGACCGCTCGCCAGTTCAGCTCTTCAGCTTCCAGCCGCTCCGGATCAGCGCATAAGTCACCAGCGCCAGCGCGAGGTTGAGCACCCCCGTGCCAACGGTCGCTGTCAGCACGGCCTGGTTTGTATCGCCGATGTCGCTCTGGCCGAGGAAGCCGAAGCGGAAGCCTGAGATCATGTAGAAGAACGGGTTGGCCCGGCTGACCGCCTCGAATGCGGGCGAGAGGTCGTGGATCACGTAGAACGTGCCGGAAAGCAGCGACAGCGGCGCAACGACGAAGTTGGTCACCGCCGCGTTATGATCGAACTTCTCCGCCCACAGACTGGTGATGAGGCCCATCAACGCCAGCATGGTAGAGCCCATCAGGCCAAACCACACGATGGCCCAGGGATGCGCCGCATGCAGGTCCACGCCCGGCCACAGCGCGATCGCCAGAGCCACCGCACCTCCGACCAGCACCGCGCGGGTGATCGCGGCAGTGACGATCCCCAGCATCAACTCGCCCTCGGTCAGGGGCGGCATCAGCAGGTCGATGATCGTACCCTGCAGCTTGCCGGACAGCAGCGAAAAGCTCGAATTGGCAAAGGCGTTCTGCATCATCGCCATCATGATCAGGCCAGGCGCGACGAAGCTGGCGAAGGGAACACCCATGATCTCACGGCCCGAGCGCCCCAGCGCGACGGTGAAGATCACCAGAAACAGCAGCGTCGTTACGGCAGGCGCCCAAATCGTCTGCGTCTGCACCTTGAGAAAGCGACGCACCTCCTTCATATAGAGGCTCCACAGCCCTATCCGGTTGAAGCCGGTTATCTGGGGCTGCGCCTTGGGCGGGAACCTGCGGCCAGAACCATCGACGCCGACGACCTGCTCGAGGAATTCGGGAGTTTCGCCCGGCGCGTGTGGCCGGTCTGCGTGCGGCGCTGGCTGGGCTTGATCGCTCATGGGCCCGCGCCTATCCGGCAGCACCCGCGCTGGCAAGCTCCCCGGTGGCCGGCGGTCGCCGTCATGCATCGGTTCGGCAGGAGCCGAGACCGACAGGAAGGTTGAGAATTGATATGACGATGAGCTGGACCGAGGAACGCATCAGCACCCTCACCCGCATGTGGGAAAGTGGCGCCACGGCGAGCCAGATCGCTGAAGAGTTGGGCGGTGTGTCCCGCAACGCGGTCATCGGCAAGGCCCATCGGCTCGGCCTGAAGGCACGCCCCTCGCCGGTAAAGGCGAACGAAACGAAAGCCGCACCCGCGCCGAAGCCGGCCGCTCCCGCTGCCAAACCCGCAGCTCGGCCTGTCAAGCCGCGGCCTGAGGTCGCGGCTCAAAGCCCGGAGGAGGAGGAGAGTGCGGAGGTTGAGACCACCGCCACGGCGAGCGAACCCGCTCCGGCATCCGAATCGGCGCCGGCCCCCGCCCCCTCGCCTGCGCCGCGAATCGTCTCGGTGGGACCGGGCGGGTTCCTCCGCCAAGGTCCGGGAGACCAGCAGGCGCCGATTCCGCCCGCGCCGCCGCGGCGATTGGTGCCGGCCAAGCCGAGCCCTGAGATTGCTGACAAGACCAGCCTGCTCGATCTTAACGATCGCGTCTGCCGCTGGCCGATGGGCCATCCTGGCGAACCGGATTTCCACTTCTGCGGCGAGAAGGTGAACCCGGGTTTCCCCTACTGCGTGGAGCATTGCGGCCGAGCCTATCAGGCGCAGCTCCCCCGCGGTGCGCGCCGGCCCCCGCCGCCGCTTCCATTTGGCGGCCCGCGGGTCCGCTAGACTTGGTTTAAGACGGGCGCACCTGCTGAGGGTGCGCCCGTTTCATTTGCTGTCCCAGAGTCCCGCTCAGGCCGCCGCGACCGTCGCTCGGCGGCGCGCCGGCTCCACATGCCGGTCGACGATCACCGCAGCGGCGAGGATCAGCACTGAGCCCACGCACAGCACCCCGAAGAAGGGCAGCAGGCTCCCCTCTCCCAGGTCGATCAACGCTCCGCCAAGGCCGCTTGCCGCCACAGCGCCCACACGTCCCACGAAGATCCCGAACCCAATCCCTGCGGAACGGCAGGACGAGGGATAAGCATGCGTCATAACCGCGTACATGCTGGCGATGCCGGCGCTGAAGAGGGCCGCGGCAATCCCTATCAGGATGACGGTCAACAGCTGGTCCCGCGGGCTCGGAACGCCTGTCATGGTCTCCAGCAACGTCGCCAGGGCGATTAGCGTCACGAGCAGCGTCAGACTGATTGCAACGATCACGAGGCGCGAGCCAAGCCGCTGGATCAGCAGCCCCACGGCGATCGAAGCGGCAATCGATGTCAGCCCCGCAACAGATACCGCATAAGAGGCACTCTCGAAGGTGAACCCTTCTGCAGTAAGGAACGTGGTCGTCCAGTTGAGGATGGCATATGCCACCAGGGCCGAAGCGGCGAAGGAGATGCCGATCCCCAGATTGACGCGGAGGTTGCTGCGGTCAAATACCCCGATGGACACTCCGCCCCTGTCGCTGGCATGCCGTTCCGCGACCAGCTCGACATCTTGATCCAGCACCTTTCGAGCAGCCTTGTGCGCCTCGTCCGCCCGGCCCCGCGCCAACAGGAACGACGGACTGTCACGCAGCACCCCCACAATGAGGAGCACGACCAGTAGAGTGCCACCGCCGATCACCACGAAAGCGCCGCGCCAGCCCATCGCCTCTACCAAGGTCGGCGCCAGAGCGGCGACCACCAGCCCCCCCGCCGGCGTTCCGACCGAGATCGTCGTGACGCCAACCGGTCGCCAGCGGTCGGGCAGCCATTCCCCTGCTAGCGTGATTGCATTCGCATAGGCCGAGCCGAAGCCGAGGCCACCCACAAGGCGCCAGGCCGCCATGTCCCAGACTCCATCGGCCCAGCTGGCGCCAATCGTTGCGAGGGAGAAGACGATGGTCGCCAAGGCCAACGAGTAACGACGCCCGACGCGGTCACCGAGCCAACCGCCCGCCCAGGACCCAAGGCCGAAGCCCACCAGCGCCGCGCTCATCGCAATGCCGAACGTGCTCCGATCCGTCCCGAATTCCTCGATCACGATCGGCGCGACGATGCCGAGCAGCTGCGCGTCCATCCCGTCGCAGATCAGCACCAGCATGCAGATGGCGAAGGTGGTGATGGAGAAGGCCTTCAGCGGCTCGCGAGAAAGCGCATCGCTGAAGGTGGTGTGTGTGCCGGCCATTATAGCGCACCTCCTGCCGGGCGGGAGCCCAAATCCAGAGCCATGTCTGGCTTGCCTTCCTGCGGCACCGCCCGGTTTCCGGGGGCCATCAGGTTGCGCACCATCTCGGCCCGCATGCGCTCGAAGCGGACGCGGCCCTCCGGCGGCTCCTGATCAGGGAACGCGTCCTCTATCTCGCGGTGCCGCTGCTTCACCTCGTCCAGGAACTCCCGGTTCGTGAAGATGTAGAAGCGGTTCTCCCGGATCGCCTCCACCACCGCCCGACCTGTGTCGAGCGGATCGATGGCGGCGCGCATCGCATCCCACAGGTCTTTCATGAATTGTGGGGCGTCTTCCTCGCGGATGTGTTCCGGGTCGTCCTCCGGCAGCGGAACGATGCGGGTGCGGGTGGCGCCAGGGAAAAGGCAGGAGACACCGATCCCTTGAGGCGCCAGCTGGATGCGCAGCGACTCGGAAAACCCGCGCACCGCATATTTTGCGGTCGAGTAGGCGGCCAGGCCAGGAAGCGGGACCATGCCGGCCATCGAGCTTGTGTTGACCACATGCCCTCCTTCGCCTTGGCGGCGGATGATCGGCACGATGATCTTCGTACCATTCACCACGCCGCCGAGATTGATGGAGAGCGCCCGGTCCCAGCCCTCGAAATCCTCCGATGCGGCGGTGCCGCCGCCATTCACCCCGGCATTGTTGCAGAGGACGTGAATGGCGCCAAAAGCCTTCAGGACCTCGTCAGCGGCGTCACGCAGGGATTCGCGATCGGCGACATCGGTGCGCACAAAATGCACCGCGTTGCTCCCCGCGAGCACCCGCCTTGCCTCCTCGATATGGTCCTCGTTCCAATCGGCGATGGCGACTTTCATCCCCTCGGCGAGGAAGGCCCGCGCCATGCCGAGGCCAATGCCGCTCGCCCCGCCGGTGATGAAGGCCACGCGGCCTTCCAGATGCTCCATCTGTGCTCTCCCTCTCCCTGGCCGCCCGCTTTGCCGGGTCTCAGCCACTGAATTCAGCTATTCATCGCGCAATCGCTCGAAATCCGGCGCTTCCTCCACGCGGTCTGGCGTGGCCGCCAGCACCGCTTCTGCCCGCGCCCGCATGGCCTGTTTGTAGAAGCCATGAGTGACGATGTAGGTCTGGTCGGCCAGGATGCCGTCTGCCACCAATGTGCCGACATCCTCCGGCTCCATCCAGTTGTCGCCAACGATCCGGCGCGAAAGCCGCTCCTCGCTGGCCCTGAAGCCGCTGGCCTGTCGCAAATGGTCAGGCCGGTTCTCATGCGTCAGGTGGATGTTCGACTTCACCGGGCCGGGCAGAAGGATGGAGACGCCGATCCCCTTCTCCGCCAGTTCCGCCTTGGCGGCCTCGCAGAAGTGGCAGACCGCAGCCTTGCTCGCCGCATAGATCGCCATCTGCGAGGGCATCACCACTTCGGCGGCGAGGCTGGCGGTGGAGACGATGTGCCCGCCCCGGCCGTGCGCCACCATCTGGGGCAGGAATTCGGTAAAGCCATTGATGACGCCGCCGAGATTGACGCCGAAGCCGAAATCATAATCGGCATAGGTCGCCTCCAGCAGCGGCCCTTCCAGCCCCACCCCGGCATTGTTGACGAGGATGTCGATCCCGCCGAACTCTTGCCGCATCCGCTCGGCTGCGGCGCGATAAGCCTCCCGGTCGGTTACGTCGAGGCGAAGGGCCGAAACCGCATTGGAGCGCCCGCCCCCCGCGAACCCCTCAAGCGCGCGATCGATATGATCCTGCCGCAAATCGGCGATGATCACCTGTGCGCCGCGCTGCTTCAGCACGCGCGCGATGCCCAGCCCAATGCCGCTGGCGCCGCCGGTGATGAACGCGACCTTCCCTTGGAACGTATCAATCGGCATCGCTGCTGGTGTCCCTCCCACGCATCGCTGGTGCCCGGCATAGCCGCTCCCGCCCGACAAGCCCACAGCCAACTGCGAGGGGGCAGTGCGCACTTCCGCCAGCGTCCCAGCCACGATAGGTCCAGCGAGGCGGAGTACCGCTGACTCAGGAGAGGAGACTGCCAGATGCCCCTTACGCTCCACCAAACGCTTGTTCCTGGCTGGCTGCAGCTGCTGAATGCTGCGCATGGCTGGATCGACAAGGCCGCGGCGAGCTCCTTGCCCGAGGAGGAGGTGCTCTCGGCCCGGCTGATCGAGGACATGCTGCCTTTCGCCTATCAGGTAAAGGCGATGACGGTGCATAGCCAGGGCGCCATCGAGGGTGTGCGGGCAGGCGTGTTCAGACCCCGCTTCGGGGAGCCAACTCCGTCCTCTCTGGCGGAGCTGCGCTCTCTCGTCGACAGCACCATCTCGTTCCTCGACGGGCTGGCCGAAGCCGATCTGGAGGGCCTGATGGGCGGCGACATGCGTTTCGAGATCGGGGAGAAGCGGCTGGATTTTACCGCAGAGAACTTCCTGCTCAGCTTCAGCCAGCCGAACTTCTTTTTTCACGCGACAACCGCCTACGGCATTCTGCGGATGAAGGGCGTGGGCGTTGGCAAGATCGACTATCTGGGACGCCTGCGGCTCACGCCACGCTAACGAAATGAAGCTCAAGTTGGTGAAATTACGCGTTTCTACCGAAAAGATTTAACCTCGATTAGGGATAAATCCGAATAGTTAAGGGGCCGCAGACGCGATAGGTGGGAGACGGTCGCAAACAAGAGGCAGTCATGAGCGCAACCCTGCATGCAGACGACGTTCGCACCGCCAGCCGGCCCGAAGGCGCGCCGTCGTTCGCAAGGCTTGCTGAACTGGTGCAGCGTTATCTCGGATGTGAGGTGGCGGTCCTCAGTGTTGACGATCCTTCCCCCGCCCTCCGCGCTTTGCATGGTTCAAGCCGTTGCGAGCGCCGGGCCAGCACGGCATTTCGCCGGGACAGCACCGCCTGTGGGGTGGATCTTCGTGAATTGACCCATCCGCTAGCTGCCGGCGAGGCGGGGATGCGCTTCTATGCCGGCCTTCCGCTGCGCGACTACAATGGCGACTTGATTGGCATCCTGGCCGCAATGGACCGACATGAGCGAACGCTCGGGGCGGAAGAGCTGGAGACGCTGAAGCTGCTGGCGGGCATGGCCAGCGATCTTTACGAGAATCAGCGCGTCGCCGAGCTAGCCTGACATTGACGCCCGCCTAGTCGCCGGGTGAAGAAGCAGCCTGTCCCTTGCGCGTGAGCACGGCGGCGACGAGCATGGGCGAGGGCCCTGTTCCCACCAGCAGCGCTTCGTACATGATCAGTCCGTCATCCTGCAGGGCGACGCAGGCGGCTAGGAAATCCGCGTCGGAGAATCCAGGCGGTAGATGGCGGGCGGTAAGATCGACGCTGTCCGGCCATTCCAGCCGCAGATGGCGCAGGATCGCCTGTCGCGCCGCCTCGGTTCCACCATGCTGTTCGTCGATCTCCATTACCGTCCCGCTCAACATGGTTACCCAAGCGTTAAAGCTATCTTTCCCATTGGTTAACAAGAGGTAAAGAGGCAGACCCACCCGCGCTTGCCGAATTGGTGCTTACAGCCGAACGGGACCCGGCGTAAGTATCACGCTGCAACCTGTACCAAAAAGGGCCGCGAGATTTCCTCGCGACCCTCCTTGTTGTGCGCCTGGCTGTAGCGGAAGCGTTCAGTCTTCCTTGAGGAAGGCCGGCAAATGGTCGGGGTTGCCGCCGCCCTGCTCTTCCCTGTCCCGGCCACGGCCGCCGCGATCGTCACGCGGGCCACGGCCCCGATCGCTCCTGGGCCCGCGACGGTCTCCGCCGCGTCCGGCGCGATCACCACGCTCACCACGGTCGCCCCTGGGCTCACGCGGCTCACGAGCAGGCCGGGTGTCCTCCAGCTCCTCGCCGGTTTCCTGGTCGACGACGCGCATCGACAGGCGGACCTTGCCACGCTGATCGATCTCAAGCACCTTGACCTTAACCTCCTGGCCCTCGGAGACGACATCGGTGGGCTTCTCGACTCGCTCGTTCTTCATTTCGGACACGTGGACGAGGCCGTCCTTGCCACCCATGAAGTTCACGAACGCGCCGAAATCGACGATGTTGACGACCTTGCCCGTGTAGATCTTGCCGACTTCGGCCTCTTCTACGATGCCCTGGATCCACTTCTTCGCGGCCTCGATCTGAGCGATGTCGGAGGAGCTGATCTTGATCACGCCCTCGTCATCGATGTCGACCTTGGCGCCCGTCTCGGCGACGATCTCGCGGATCACCTTGCCGCCGGTGCCGATGACGTCGCGGATCTTCGACTTGTCGATCTGCATCGTTTCGATGCGCGGGGCGTGAGCGGACAGCTCAGTGCGGGCGGTGCCCAGCGCCTTGGTCATCTCGCCCAGGATGTGCGCACGGCCGGCCTTCGCCTGCTCCAGCGCCTTCTCCATGATCTCCCGCGTGATGCCGGCGATCTTGATGTCCATCTGCAGCGAGGTGATGCCCGCCTCCGTGCCGGCCACCTTGAAGTCCATGTCGCCGAGGTGATCCTCGTCGCCCAGGATGTCGCTCAGAACGGCGAAGTCATCGCCTTCCAGGATCAGGCCCATCGCGATGCCGGATACCGGGCGCGCGATCGGCACGCCGGCGTCCATCATGGACAGGCAGCCGCCGCAGACCGTCGCCATCGAGGACGAGCCGTTGGACTCGGTGATGTCGGACAGGATGCGGATCGTGTACGGGAAGTCTTCCTTCGCCGGCAGGACCGGGTGAAGCGCACGCCACGCCAGCTTGCCGTGGCCAATCTCGCGACGGCCCGGGGCGCCGAAGCGGCCCACTTCGCCGACCGAGTAGGGCGGGAAGTTGTAGTGCAGCATGAAGGACTGGTAGTTCAGCCCCTCCAGCCCGTCGATCATCTGCTCGGAATCCTTGGTGCCGAGCGTGGTGGTGCAGATCGCCTGCGTCTCGCCGCGGGTGAACAGCGCCGAACCGTGGGTGCGCGGCAGGAAGCCGACCATCGCCTCGATCGGGCGGACCTGATCCACCTTGCGGCCGTCGATCCGCTTGCCTTCCTTGAGGATGGCGGTGCGAACGATGTCAGCCTCGACCTTCTTGGTCAGCTTGTTGGCCGTCATGCTCGTCTGGCCGTCGGCGTCGGCGTAGTGGGCCTTCACCTTGGCACGCGCCTCGTTGAGGGCGTTGGAACGAGCAGACTTGTCGCTCAGCTTGTAGGCGGCCGCGATATCGGAACCTACCAGCTTCTTGATCTCAGCCTTCATCGCCGAATTGTCGCTGACGGTGAGCTCCCACGGATCCTTCGCCGCCTGCTCCGCCAGGTTGATGATCGCGCCGATGACCTTGCGGCTCTCTTCGTGGGCGAAGATCACTGCGCCGAGCATCTCTTCCTCGGTCAGTTCCTTGGCCTCGGACTCCACCATCATCACGGCTTCGTGCGTGGCGGCGACGATGAGGTCCAGCCGCCCCTCTTCGAGGGCCTTGTCCTGCTTCGGATTCAGCACGTACTCGCCATCGACAAAGCCGACGCGGGCCGCGCCAATCGGGCCCATGAAGGGGACGCCGGAGATGGTCAGGGCCGCGCTGGCGGCAATCATGGCGACGATGTCCGCCTCAGTCTCACCGTCATAGGAGAGGACCTGGCAGATCACGTTGATCTCGTTGTAGAACCCTTCAGGGAAGAGCGGGCGGATCGGCCGGTCGATCAGACGACTGGTGAGGGTTTCCTTTTCGGTCGCCCCGCGCTCGCGCTTGAAGAAGCCGCCCGGAATGCGTCCGGCGGCGGAAAATTTTTCCTGATAGTGGACGGTCAGCGGGAAGAAGTCCTGGCCTTCCTTCACGCTCTTCGCGGCGGTGACGGCGCACAGCACCACGGTTTCGCCATAGGTCGCCAGAACGGCGCCATCGGCCTGACGCGCAATGCGCCCGGTTTCCAGAGTGAGGGTCTTTCCGCCCCACTCCAGCGATACGGTTTTCGTGTCGAACATT
>CBINJM010000007.1:0-166148 GCA_966251025.1 uncultured Erythrobacteraceae bacterium
TCAGCCCCACCAGCGGCGTGGTGCTGCAGGTGCCGGTCGAGGTGGTGGATGCCGAGGCGGGCCTGATCCGCTTTCAGGATGAAGACGGCAGCACGGTCGAGCAGTCAGTGCTCGGCGGGCAGGCCAAGTTGCAGTGGAAGGTCGACTGGGCGATGCGCTGGGTGGCGCTCGGCGTCGATTACGAAATGTACGGCAAGGACCTGACCGATAGCGGCGTGCAATCCGGTAAGATCGCGCAGGTGCTTGGCGCGCGAAAGCCGGAGGGGCTGATCTACGAGCTGTTCCTCGATGCCAATGGCGAAAAGATTTCAAAGTCCAAGGGCAATGGCCTGACGATCGAGGAATGGCTGACCTACGGGAGCGAAGAGAGCCTCGGCTTCTACATCTTCCCCAATCCGAAGAGCGCCAAGCAGCTCCACATCGGCGTGATCCCGCGCGCAGTGGATGATTACTGGCAGTTCCGCGAGCGCCTGCCGCAGCAGGAGCTGGACAAGCAGCTGGGCAACCCTGCATGGCACCTGCTGCGCGCGAACGGCGGAGGCGCGGGCGCTGACGCGCCGGGCGCGGGAGAGACGTTGCCCGTGACCTATGGCCTGCTGCTTAATCTGGTCGGCGTCCTCGGCGCCACCGCTACGCATGAACAGGTCTGGTCATACCTCGGCAACTACATCCATGATGCCGATCCGGCGCATCATCCGGATCTCGAGAAGCTGGTCGACAAGGCGCTCGCCTACAATCGCGATTTCGTCGCGCCGACGCTCGTGAAGCGGGCGCCGGAGCGGAATGAGGCGGAGGCCCTGCGCGCACTCGACGCCGCACTGGCGGAACTGGCTGAGGACACCTCGGCGGAGGACTTGCAGACGATCGTCTACGAAATCGGCAAGCGCGAGGAGTTCGGCTTCGCCTCCCTGCGCGACTGGTTCGGCGCGCTGTACGAGACGCTGCTCGGCTCCACCCAGGGTCCGCGCATGGGGAGCTTCATCGCGCTGTATGGCATCGCCGCCACCCGGGCGCTGATCGCTGAGGCTCTGGAGCGCGCGTCCTGAGTGCGCCAGCCTAATACCAGCGCCTGACGCGGTACCACTTGGTGATGATGTACTTCACGCCGCGGACCACCGGGGTGCCGGCGTGGATGGTCAGAGGGTTGGGCACCCCTTCCGGATCGGCATTGTTCCAGATCAGCAGCGCGCCGGGCTTCGGCTCGATCGACAGGCCGAGCTGCGGAAAGTCCGTATGCCCGCCTTCCTCCACGGGGTTGAGGAAGGCCATGGCGGTAATGCTGCGCTGCCCGCCGCGATTGCGCTCCTGCTCCCAATAGGGCGTGTTCGCCGGGAACCAGTCCGTGTGGGCCTGGAATTGCTGCCCCGGCAGATAACGCTGGCCCTGGATGGTCTCGCCATAGGTCGGGTCCATGCCCAGCAGGTCGTCGATCCGCCGCTGGATGCGCTTCACGAACGGGTCATGGGGATCGACATCGCCGGAATAGGATGTGCGATAGCCGCTATCATACGCGGCATCGAAGGCGCGACTGGGCTTGGCGACCGCGTCGATCATCGCGATCAGCCGCTGGCACTCATCGGGGGAAAGGAAATCGCCGACCGCGAACAGCTCCGCCCTGTTGGTCGGCAGCTGGTAGACAGCGGGGTTGGCGGCAAGCCGCTCCCGCACCCGGCGTCCGATGCGGCGCAGGCGCGAACGATCAGGGTTGTCGCCGCTCTCGATGATGGGTTGCGATGCCATGCGCCCGATCTTCCACCGGGGCAGGAAGATGGCAACCCCCGCGAGGCGAGGGGAGAGAGTGAAACGGCAAAAGCTCCCGACCTTCCATGAAGATCGAGAGCTTCCGCCCTGCCGGGCCACTCACTCCGGCAGAAGACGTTTGCCGTAGTGCGGCTTACCAGAAGAAATCGTAAATCACGTCCACCACCTGGCCGGAATAGGTGTCCACCAGCAGCACATCGTCATAATAGCGGACCCAGCGGTAAGGGCCGTAGGCCGCGGGTAGGCGATACTGCCATGGGTCGTTGATCCAGTACCGGCTGCTGTAGAACAGCGAGTTGAGCGAAATTCCGATGTTCAGCCGGCGATAGCCGTAATTGCTGTACGGTGCCGAATAGCGCCCCGACCGGTAGAGGTTGCGGTTCGACTGGCGGTAGCGGTTCCAGTCATAGCGATTGTCATTGCGCCAGTTGCGATCCCACCGCCGCTGCGCCTCGCGATAGTCGCGCCCCCGATTGTCGTAGCGCCAGCGGTCATTGCCGGAGCGGTTGTCATTGCCGCGCCAACCGGGCGTCGGGCTGCGATCGCGATTGCCCCATTCGCGGCCATTCCGATCCCGATCACGATCCCGGTAATTGTCCCGATCGCGGTCTCGGGAACTGTCAGGGCGGGGTGTGGGCCGCTGCCAATCGCGTCGATCGTCGCCCCGGTTCGGCTGCTGCCAACCCCCGCGGTTGCCATCGCGCTCTCGCGCGACCCGCTCGCGGTGCTGGATCACCTGACGCGCGGCACGCTCACCGGCGTCGTTGCGTTGCTCGGCGCTCCGCTCGCGCCATTGCCGACCGTCCTGAGCCTGTGCGGCCACCGGCGGCAGAGCGAGTGCCGCGGCGACAACCGCCATGCTACCGCCCTTGAGGAAAGACTTGAAATTCATCGCCGTACTCCTGCGAGCCAGTGCCACAGAAGTGGCGAGGCTTATGAGGAGGGTTTATGCGAGTCGGGCTGTCCGTTCAGTGAACAGGCCACTTATCTTAACGTTCATCTTCAGGAACAAGTCTAGAAGCACCGCCTAGCGGCGCACGAACCCTCTGAGCGGCTCGCGCTCGACCGCTTGCTCTTCGATGCGGTCCACCCTCGCTGCTGGTGGTCCATCCCGCATCCGCTCGATCATCTGCCGCACCGCCGAGGCGTCTCCCTGCAACAGCGCCGCGACCGTGCCATCCGCCTGGTTCCGCACCCAGCCGGTCAGCCCCAGCTGGCGCGCGTTCTGCACCGTCCAGTCTCGATAGAAGACGCCCTGCACGCGGCCATGAACGGTCACGCGCAGGGCTGTCTCTGCCATCGTCAGCGGGTCAACTTCTTATAGGCCAGCTTGGTCGGCCGGTCGGCGGCATCGCCCAGGCGGCGGCGCTTGTCTTCCTCATAGGCCGCGAAGTTGCCCTCGAACCATTCGACGTGGCTGTTGCCCTCGAAGGCGAGGATGTGCGTCGCCAAACGGTCGAGGAAGAAGCGGTCGTGGCTGATGACCACGGCGCAACCGGCGAAGTTCTCGATCGCGTCTTCCAGCGCGCCCAGCGTTTCCACGTCGAGGTCGTTGGTCGGCTCGTCCAGCAGCAGCACGTTGCCGCCCTGCTTTAGCATCTTGGCCATGTGCACGCGGTTGCGCTCACCACCGGAGAGCTTGCCGACGTTCTTCTGCTGGTCCGCACCCTTGAAGTTGAACGCGCCGACATAAGCGCGCGTGCTCATGTCTTCCTTGTTCACCTTCATGTAGTCGAGTCCGTCGGAGATTTCCTCCCAGACGTTCTTGGTCGGGTCCAGATGATCCCGGCTCTGGTCCACGTAGCCCAGCCGCACCGTCTCGCCGATCTCGATCGTGCCGGTGTCAGGCTGCTCCTGCCCGGTGATCAGCTTGAACAGGGTGGACTTGCCCGCGCCGTTCGGCCCGATCACGCCGACGATGCCGCCCGGCGGCAGCAGGAACGATAGGTTCTCGAACAGCAGCTTGTCGCCATAGGCCTTGGAGATGTTCTTGGCCTCGATCACCTTGCCGCCAAGGCGCTCCGGCACCTGGATGACGATCTGCGCCTTGCCCACGCGGCGATTGTCCTGCGCATCCTGCAGCTGCTCGAACTTGCGGATACGGGCCTTGCTCTTGGTCTGGCGCGCGGCGGGCGTCTGCCGGATCCACTCCAGCTCACGGCTGAGGGCCTTCTGGCGGCCGCTCTCCTCGCGCTCCTCCTGCTCCAGGCGCTTGGCCTTCTTCTCAAGGTAGGTGGAGTAATTGCCCTCGTACGGGAAGTACTTGCCGCGATCGAGCTCCAGGATCCAGCCGACCACGTTGTCGAGGAAGTAGCGATCGTGGGTGATCATCAGCACCGCGCCGGCATATTCCTTGAGGTGGTTTTCCAGCCAGTCGACACTCTCGGCATCGAGGTGGTTGGTCGGCTCGTCCAGCAGCAGGATGGAGGGCTTCTGGATCAGCAGGCGGGTCAGCGCCACGCGGCGCTTCTCACCGCCCGACAGGTTCTCGACCGACCAGTCGGAAGGCGGGCAGCGCAGGGCCTCCATCGCGATCTCAAGCTGGTTGTCGAGGCTCCAGCCATCGACGGCGTCGATCTTGGCCTGCAGGTCACCCATTTCTTCCATGAGGGCGTCGAAGTCCGTGTCGTCCTTCGGGTCGCCCATTTCGGCAGAGATGGCGTTGAAGCGGTCGACGAGGTCGGCGATCTCGCGTGCGCCGTCCTTGACGTTCTCGAGCACGGTCTTGCTCGGGTCCAGCTCCGGCTCCTGCTCCAGATAGCCGATGGTGATGTTCTCGCCCGCCCAGGCCTCGCCCGTGAAGTCGGTGTCGATGCCCGCCATGATCTTGATCAGCGTGGACTTGCCCGCGCCGTTCGGCCCGACGATGCCGATCTTGGCGCCCTGGTAGAACTGCAGGTTGATGTCAGAAAGCACCGGCTTCTGCGCGCCGGGGAAGGTCTTCGTCATGTTCTTCATGACGTATGCGTATTGGGCGGCCATCTCGCGTCCCTTTGGGGTATGTCTGGAAAGTGTGGGTGAGTTGTCGCGCGAGATAGAGGCAAGCGCGCGCTCGGGCAAGTTAGGGCGGCAAGTTGCCTGGCCGTCACCACGCCGTTCGCTGGAAATGACAGTGCCCATGCGGTAAAGTTCGCCACGTGGAGACGATGGCCGACCTCGTGCCGGAGCGCTGGGTGCTGGATCTCATAGAAGTCAGCCCGATCGCTTCGGTGATCAGCAATCCGCGGCTGCCGGACAACCCGGTGGTGGCCTGCAATCAGGCCTTCATGGACCTGACGCTCTATCCGCGCGAGGAGATCATCGGCCGCAATTGCCGCTTCTTGACGGGCGCGGGCACAGACCCTTTGCAGACGCAGGCGATGCGCGAAGGAATCCGTGACCTCCGCCCCACCATGGTGGAGCTCGTGAACTACAAGCGCGACGGGACCCCGTTCACCAGTGCGGTGTTCGTGGCGCCTGTCTTCAGCCGGGTGGATGAGAGCCAATTGCTCTATTTCCTCGGTTCGCAGGTGGAGCTGGACCAGGATACCCCGGCGGCGCGGCGGCTGGACGCGCGTCAGGCAGTGAGCAGCCTCTCGAAGAGGCAGTTCGAGGTTCTTACCCTCGTCGCACGGGGCTTGAGGAACAAGCAGATCGCGCACGAACTGGGTCTCACCGAAAAGACCGTCAAGATGCACCGCGCGATCACGATGGAGCGGCTGGGCGCGCGCACCGCAGCGGAGATGATCCGTATGGCGATCGAAGCTGGGGTCTAGTCGAGGGCAGCCGCGGAAGGGGGCCGATACGGCAGAAGGTCCGTGTTTTCCTGGCGACCGATATCCGTCACCAAGGGCGTGCAACGCAGGTGTCCAAGGGCCGATCCCACCCCCCTTTTCGGCCCGCCTGCGCCGCAATCGCCGCCCGTCCTGCCCTTCGGGTCGCACTTCACGGTAGGGCAAGGGCGGGGCACTTGCGGGGCTGTTGCGCTGCATCCATAGGGCCGCTTGTGCCCACCGACCCTGACGTTCTGCGCGATCCTCACGAGCATACGCTGCTGGAGGATGCCTATGCGCTCATCTCCGGCTGCATGCTGATCGCCATCGGCCTGGTCCTGATGAAGGAGGCGGGCATCGTCACCGCAGGCATAGCCGGGTTGGCGCTGCTGGTCTCCTACGCCCTGCCGCTCGGCGTGGGGCTGCTGTTCTTCCTGCTGAACATCCCCTTCTTCGTGCTGGGCATGCGGGCGCTGGGTCGGGAATTCATGGTCAAGTCCGTGCTGGCGGCACTGCTGATCTTCGCGCTGGCGTCCGTCGCGCAGGAATCGCTGGACATCCGCCATGTCCACCCGGCCTTCGCGGCGCTGGCGGGCGGCACCTGCGCGGGCATCGGCATCCTGGCGCTGATCCGCCACAATACCGGCGTGGGCGGCGTCAACATCGTGGCCCTCTGGCTGCAGAAGTCGCGCGGCTGGAATGTGGGGCGCTTGCACATGGTGCTGGATGGGCTGATCCTGCTCATCGCCTCCACCGCCATCACACCCGCCCAACTCGGCTGGTCGGCCCTGAGCGTGGTGGCGATCAACGGCATCCTTCTCGCCTATCATCGGCCCGGGCGGTACCTCGGCCACTGAGCTTGTAGGACCACTTTCCCTACTGGCGCGTTCACCCTCCCGTACCAAGGGGGAGCGCCCATGCACCTGACGATCAATGGCGAGCCGCGGGAATTCACCGGCGACCCGCGCCGCACTTTGCTCGATTTCCTACGGCTCGATTGTGGCCTCACCGGCACCAAGAAGGGCTGCGACCACGGGCAGTGCGGCGCCTGCACCGTTCTGGTGAACGGCCGGCGCATCAATTCCTGCCTCACTCTCACCATGATGCATGAGGGGGACGAGATCACCACGATCGAAGGGCTGGGCACGCCCGCCGATCCCCACCCGCTGCAAAGCGCCTTCGTGCGCCATGACGGCTATCAGTGCGGCTATTGCACGCCGGGGCAGATCTGCTCCGCCAAGGCCATGCTGGCGGAGATCGCGGCGGGTTGGCCGAGCTTCGTCACCGATGATCTTGCAGGCGAAGTGACGCTCACCCGGGAGGAACTGGCCGAGCGGATGAGCGGCAATGTCTGCCGCTGCGGCGCTTACTCAAACATCGTGGATGCCATCCTAGAGGTGGCGGGGGAGCAGGGCGCATGAGGCCGTTCGAATACCGCCGCGCCGCCGATGCCGCCGAAGCTGGCGCGCTGGTGCAGGATCGCGGAACCTTCATTGCGGGCGGCACCAACCTGCTGGACCTGATGAAGCTGCAGGTGGAGACGCCGGACAGGCTGGTGGACATCAACCGCCTGCCGCTCTCGCAGATCGAGGAGACGGAGGACGGCGGCCTCAGCATCGGAGCGCTCGTTACCAACAGCGCCTGCGCGGCGGATCCGCGAATCCGGCGGGATTATCCCGTGCTGGCGCGTGCGATCCTCGCCGGAGCGACGGTGCAGCTGCGCAACAAGGCGACTACCGGCGGCAATCTCTGCCAGCGCACACGGTGCTATTACTTCTACAACATCGATCAGCCCTGCAACAAACGGGAGCCCGGCACAGGCTGCGGAGCGATCGGCGGCTTCAATCGTATTCACGCCATCCTCGGCACGAGCGACCAGTGCATCGCCACCTATCCGGGCGACATGGCGGTGGCGCTGGCGGCGCTCGATGCAGGGGTGCGGATCGCTGCGCCGAATGGTTCAGAACGAAACATTCCGCTCCGCGACTTCCACCGCCTCCCCAGCGATGCGCCGCAGAAGGACAATGTGCTGGAGCCGGGCGAGGTGATCCTGGCGGTGACGCTGGCGCCACCAGCCGGCGGAAAGCAGCTCTATCGCAAGGTGCGGGACCGCGCTTCCTATGCCTTTGCGCTAGTTTCCATCGCCGCTGTGGTGCGGATGCAAGGCGGAAGCATTGCCGATGCAAAGCTCGCTTTTGGCGGCTTGGCGCACAAGCCGTGGCACGATCCACGGATCGATGCTCTGCTGACCGGAGCTCAGCCCAGCACGGGGCTGTTCCACCAGGCCGCCGAACTCCTACTGGAGGGAGCAAAGGGCTATGGCGGCAACGACTTCAAGATTCCTCTCGCTCGAAGAACCCTCATCGCCGTGCTGCGCGAAGCCACCGGCCTTAACGAAGGAGAGCCGGCATGACCCGCTCGCTCACATTCGACCAGCCGGACGAGCGCAACCGCCTCGACCACATGGCCCAAGGCGTGATCGGGCAGCCGCTCGACCGCCCTGATGGGCCGGCCAAGGTGGCAGGCGTGGCCCCCTACGCCGCGGAATACCGGGTGGAAGGCTGCCTCGAAGGCGTTCTTGTCACCGCCACGATCAGCAAGGGGCATGTGGAGGAGATCGACCCATCCTCCGTCCTGACCATGCCCGGCGTTCTCGCTGTTCTCTCCGATGACCGGATGACCGCCCGCTCAGCCCAGGGAGGTGCGGGCAAGTCGCCGGTGCGGCAGGTGCGGAACGTGCAATATTACGGCCAGCCTGTCGCCTTGGTGGTCGCCGAGACCTTTGAGCAGGCACGCGATGCCGCCAAGCACCTGCGCGTCCGGTATCGTACCGCCGATGACGCGGTCACGGATCAGCACTCGCCCGACGCCGAGTTCGAGAGGCACGACGAGGAAAAGCAAGGCGATCTCGACCGCGCGATGGTGGAGGCTGCTCACTCGGTGGACGTCACCTACACCACGGAGTGCCACAACAGCGCGCCGATGGAGCCGCACGCCAGCACCGCCCAGTGGGACGGCCATCGCCTGACGGTCCATTCCAGCCTGCAGATGCTGAAATACAATGTGAAGGAGCTGGCGGACGCCGTCGGCCTTTCGCCGGAGAAGGTGCACCTGCTCTCCCCCTATGTCGGCGGCGGCTTCGGCTCCAAGCTCGGCATCAGCGTGGAAGGGGTGGCGGCATCGGTCGCGGCGATGGAACTCGGCCGCCCCGTGCGGGTGGTGCAACTGCGCCAGCAGGTGTTCCAATGCGTGATGCGCCGCTCCGAAACCACGCAGCGGATCCGCCTCGCCGCTGACTCGGACGGGCGGCTGATCGGCTTCGGGCATGAGGCGCGCGTCTCTAATCTGCCGGGCGAGACGTTCGCCGAGCCAGTCACGCAAGCGAGCAAATTCCTCTATCGCGGAGAGAACCGGACCATCCGCATTGATCTCGCAAGATTGAACCTGGTCACCGCCGGATCAGTCCGTGCCCCGGGGGAAGCGGTCGGGATGCAGGCGCTGGAATCGGCGATGGACGAACTGGCCCTCAAGGTCGGCATCGACCCGCTCGAACTGCGCCTGCGCAACATCCCGGAGCGGCATCCGAGCAAGGACATCCCCTATAGCTCGCGCAAGCTGGAGGAGTGTCTGAAATTGGGGGCGGAGCGCTTCGGCTGGGACGGTTCGAACCGCCGTCCGCTCCAGAAGCGTGAGGGCGAATGGTGGATCGGCACCGGGATGGCCACCGCCACCCGCGTCCACAACCTCAACGAGGCAGAGGCGCGCGTCACGCTCTGCCCCGATGGCATGGCAATCGTCGCCAGCGACATGACGGATATCGGCACGGGCACCTACGCCGTGCTCGGCCAGATTGCCGGCGAGATGCTCGGCCTCGACCCGAAGAACGTACTGGTGCGGCTGGGCGATTCCAGCCTGCCGCCCGGAGCGGGATCGGGCGGGAGCTGGGGCGCGCCCTCAACAGGGTCCGCCGTGTTCCTGGCCTGCGAAGCGATCCGGGAGCAGCTTGCCCAGCGGCTCGGCTGCACGGACGAGGAACTGACGCTGAAGGACGGCTTCGCCATCGCAGGCAACCAGCGAATCCCGCTGGCGGACCTGCTGAGGGGAGATGCGATCGAGGAGACGGGCCACTTCGAGGAAGGCAAGACGGCGGAGGAGTTCTCCGCCGCGATGTATGGCGCCTTCTTCGCCGAAGTGGCGGTGAACGCTTACACCGGCGAGACGCGGGTGCGTCGCTTCACCGGCGCCTTCGGACTGGGCCGCGTGTTGAACGAAAAGACGGCCACCTCGCAATGCATGGGCGGCATGGTCTGGGGCATCGGCAGCGCTCTGACGGAGGAGCTGGTGTTCGACAGCCGGGACGGGCACATCGCCAATCCGGATCTCGCTGAGTACCATTTGCCTGTGAACCTCGACGTGCCGCACCTTGACGTCGTGCTGGTGGAGGAACGCGATCCGGCGGCGAGCCCACTGCAGGCGAAGGGGGTGGGCGAACTCGGCATTTGCGGTGCTGCGGGCGCAATCTGCAACGCGATCTACCACGCCTGCGGAGTCCGCGTGCGCAGCTTCCCGATCACGCCGGACAAGCTGATCGCGCAGCTGCCGGAGGTTTGAAGCCGCGTATGCTGGGGGAAGGCAGGCGCGCGAAGCCCTTCGCTTCACTCGGGAGATTTCGGGCCGAAGACGTCCCCCGGACGTCTTCGAGTCTCCGAAATCTGGTCGGGGAGACAGGAGACGGAGGCAAGGGGTCTCTGAGCCGCAGAACTCCGCCAAAACGTTGCATTTGCGTGGGTTGCGCCCTACAGACCTGCCCCACAGACCTGCCCCACGGGGGCTTTCGGGGGCACCATGGCGGCACTGAAACAGCGGCATAACAAGTTCGAAGCGCGGGTTCGGATACCTGCCAGCTTGAAGGGCGAATACGGCGGGAAGGACCTGCTCTACCGCACCCTTGCAGCTACGGATCGACGCTCTGCGAAGCTGGAGGCGGCGGCATGGGAGCTTTCCCTCAAAGCCGAGTGGGCTACCCGAGCGGCACCAGCCGGGCCAGCTACAGTGTCCCTGCGGAACGTCTACGAGACCTTCAGAAGCATGGCGGGTGATGAGCGGTTCCGCCTCACTGGTGATCCCGATGCCTTCGATGAGGTCACTGCGGGCATCGGGTACGAGCTGGAGCAGATGGCTGATGAGATCGGTCCCGCAGATTTGACGGTTGAGCAGCAGGCCAAGGTTTGGGCGCTGCAGGACGCTATCGCGGAGCGGGAGGGGAGGGCGGTCCAGAAGCGCCCGGCGCTAGAGCTAACCTTTCGCGAACTGGCTCACGAGCACCTGCGGCTCTGGCGCATCGCGCCGGGACGCAAGGAGACGAACACCGAGCAGCAGAAGGAGGCGACGTTCAACCTCTTCGCCAGCTTCTTCGGCGAGCGGCCCATACGGCAGGTGAAGCGAGCGGATGCCTCCACCTTTGTCGATGCCCTACGGCAGCTTGATCCCGGCTGGGCGCGAACGGGTAAGGGCCGGGACCAATCCCTGCCGATGACATGGCAGCAGCTGAACAAGGCATTCGGCGGTCGCTCCAAGGGGCTGTCAGATGCCACCGTCAACCGGCACATGCAGACGCTCTCCGCTCTCTGGAGATGGGCTGAGGAGCGGGAGCATTGCGAGGGCCGCAACCCGTTCCTCGGGCACCGCCGGAACCTCAAGGAGGGCCGAAACAAGCGCGGCTATGTCGCGTGGGAGCCGAAGGAACTGCAGGCGCTATTCAGCCCACCTCCGAAACGCGACGATGTGACGGAGATCATGTTGGTCGCCATGTTCACCGGCATGCGGTTGAACGAGATTGCATCGCTGACCTACGGCCAGGTCTTCGAAGAAGCAGGGGTGAGGGTGATCGAGGTCACCGACGCAAAGACCGTGGCAGGCGAGCGCAAGGTGCCTCTTCACCCTAAGCTGTCATGGCTCAAGGCGCGCGCGAAGGGCCAGCCGCCCGAAGCCCGCGTGTGGCCCAAGTTCGCTCCCGAAGGACCCGGCAGAAAACCCGGCGGAGACGCTGGCAAGGAGTTCTCGCGCTTTAAGGCAGCGCGAGGCTTCACGGATCGGCAGAAGGTGTTCCACTCGTTCCGCAAGAACGTGGTGGGTCAGCTGGAGGCGGCAGGCATCCCGCAGAATGAGGTTGCGCAGCTGGTCGGTCATGAGAAGCAGGGACTGACGTTTGGCGTCTACGGCGGGCGCATGACGCTCCAGCGGCTGGCTGAGATCGTGGCGCTGATCGACTATCCCGGCCTGAACCTGCCGGAGCCGCTGACAGCCTGACGAGCGGGGCCGCGCGCCAGAAGTTTATACAGAATATAGGTTTGTACGCCACTTGTAAGGGAGATCATCCGATAACGCCCGTAATCCATTGAATTGGGGGTCTTTTCAATTACCCCGCACCACCGGAATAGAAACGCGCGTTTGTCGCCATCAAGGAAGCGTACATGCCTCGTCAACGACACCCCGCTCCGGCGGGCTTGAAGCATTGCCATGGTTGCGGTCAGCCTCATCCAATCGATGCGTTCGCGAATGACGCGAGCAAGAACGACGGGTTAAAGTCTCGATGCAGGGCGTGTGACTACGCCCGCGTCTATCGTGCCCGCCGCGCCAAGCAGGTGCAGGACGTTGAGAACGCGCGCAAGGAAGCAGCGAGGGCGAAGCGTCGAGCACGCGACAAGGCCAAAAAGGCCGCAAGGTGCAATCCGCACGGCCAAGCCGCGTGGGCAATGTCGCAGCAGAACCAACGCTGGTGAGTCCTACTTCCCGCCCCCGCGAGCGCATCGCGGCAGCCTTTGGAGCTTGAGCTGAGATCAAGCGGCGGGAAGTCATAGGACCCGCTGGAAGCTGGACGGCCTCAGGTCAGACAGTTGAGCCCTCGCGCGAGCAGGGAGCCCCGTAGCGAAGAGCCGGGTTGCGCCGAGGAAACTCGGAGGAGCGGCGTCGTGGGCCTCACACGACTAGCGGCGACCGGTGAGAACGGTCGCACCACATAGGGGAGGAAAGCTGGAACGGCCTAGGTCAGACAGCTCAGAGTTCCCTTTTAGTGGGCGATCTCTGGTCCCTCCCGAATCCACGATCTTCGAGCTTGGTACGGTCCGCCCTTCCGGTCGAGACTGGCCACGGCCTCCCTGTCCCGCTTGGTGGGTTCGCAGCGTCATGCGCTTGGCGGGGAGGCCGATCTATGTGCCCATTCTGGGCCATCCGCCGTCGCCGGTTGCGGCAAGCCACTGTGAAAGGCGAACCTACCCAATGGACACCAACGACACCCCCGACCACAGCGAACTGTCTGCCGACGTTACCGCCACCGGCACCGCGTCCACGCGGCCAAGCTACGAGATCACGCCCGAGCTTCGGCCCCATGCTGACGCTATCATGGCGACGGACCTGAACACCGTCCCGACGCCCCACAGCATCCCAGAGGGCTGGGGAACGTCCCTGACGATGCGGTCCACCGGCCTGCCGCCCGAGATGCGGCGCGAGGTCGAGGAGAAGCTTGCCCAGCTTGGAGACATGACGGCCGAGCAGCGGGCGGCGAAGGATGTGGAGTTCACCGCGCAGGCCATCCGGTCAAAGCGCATGAGCCTTCGCATCTTGACCGGCGTGGGAGCGGACGCAACGCCCTACCACCGGGAGCAAGTCGCCATCGCCCGCGAGGTGCGCGAGTTGGATGCAGAGTTCCTGCAGCTGAGCAGCGAGCTTGCCCACGTGCTGCGGCACGACACTGTCGTTGATCCCGCCACGGGCGAGGCCACGGCCGTCCCCGTGTATGCAGTCACCGGTGAGCGCCTGCGCGCCTACGCCGCGCGGCAGGACGACATCTCCCGGCGCCGACGGCTGTTGGTCAATGATGACGGCTCAATGGGGTACGAAAGCGAGAAGCGCCTACGGCAGGCTCTCTACGACTCCAGCGTTGCGCGGGCCAAGCTGCAGCAGCAGCTGGAAGAGCGCGCCGAGGTCAAACAGATGGCGCAGCAAATCAATCGTGACCGCCGGATCAAGGAACAAGCCGAACGGCTTGCCAGCCTCCAGCGCAACGCCAGCTAACCTTTGACCGGCTTCTACTGCCTCCCCGAGCCGCGCATCTGGCGCGGGAAGCGGCTGCGCGAAGCAACCGAAGGCCCCCAGACGGATCCCTACGGCCCCGATCAGCCCGGTTACCGGGTGAGGGCGCGGGAGACTGCAACGGACATCGGCAATGGGATGGTCCGCGTGGACATCGGCGAGCCTATCCGTCGAGTTCACGGAGCGGCCCAGCCGGTCCCCTGCGGTGCTCCTGAAGAACCCCCACCGCCCCCAACCGAACCCACAGCGCCGCTCACGATAGCAGCCGCTTCCAAGCTGACCGAGGTCGCCTCGCGCGACTGGCGGGGCAACTACGGCCTCGCGAAGCGGGGCTAGAAAGGCACTCCCAATGATGAAGTATCAGCAGACTGGCGTCGGCGCGGTCGAGAGCGGAGCAATCCGCGACAGCCGAGGCAAGGGCTTGCTCCCGGTGCAGGTCGCCTTGACCGGCACGGCGACCTACCGCCTGTTAGGGCGCGTCTCGCCCGAAGCGCAGTGGGTCGAGCTACGACCCGCCGCGTCCACGGATTGCCTGGAGGCGATCAGCTGGGTTCCCTACCTGCGCCTTGAGGTCACCTCGGGCGACGGCACGGCTACCCTTTGGATCGGCGAAGAATGATCCGCGGCTAACCAGCCACTCAACACCACCACACCACCGAACCCGCACTCATCGCGCCCTGCCGGTCCTCCGACGGGGTGCTTTGCCGTGCCAGTAGGACACTTCAATCCCATGACTACCTCTCCCCGTGCATCCCTCCGCAGCTGCATCAACGCGAAGTGCCGCGAATGCATCTACGATCCTCTCTCCCGTGGCACATGGCGCGAACAGGTCGCCGACTGCGTCAGCAGCAACTGCGCCCTCCACGACGTTCGGCCAGTCCCGAGGGACTGCATGACCGACGGTCGCATCTGCCCTGTCGCTATTGCGGCAGTGCGCGCCAAGCTGGCGGCCTGATCGTGGCGGCAGGACGCCGCATCCGTCGGCCTCACAGCGCCGAAGCAAAGAGCCACCCCATCAACCTGCCAGCCAAGACGACTGTCGCTCTGCGCTGCCGGTTTTGGTGGCGTTTCGCTGCATCGACCTTGTGCCTCGCACTGGCACCTTGGCTCCCCTGAGAACCCGAAAGGCTCCCTCCATGACCGAGACGAAGACCTGCAAGGCCTGCGAGATGATGAAGTCGCTTGACCTGTTCAGGCCGACCCGAAGCGGCGGACGGCTGGGCACCTGCCGGGCCTGTGAGGCCCTCAGAGTCCGCACCGCTTGGGCGGCTGGGGCTGAACAGCGGCAGCAGGCGAAGGCCGTGAAGGATGAGCAGCGCCGGCAGGCGAAAGCTGCGAAGGCCGCCGAGGTCGAACAGCGGCGACAGGTGAGAGCTGCGAGGGCCGCCGAGGCTGAACAGCTTCGTGCTGCTCGCTTGGCCGCGATGGACGACGTCGACTGCGAACGTGCCGAGCAAGAAGCAGCCGCCCGCCAGCGCGCCGCAGAGGCAGCGCGCCGAAGAGCAGCAGCCGCCGCCGTGCTCGCCAAGGAAGCAGAAGCGGTAGAGCGCCGCATCAGCGACAGCGGCATGCTCGACCACAAGAGCCGGTCGGAGCGAGACAGGGCGCTGAAGAATGCCCTCTGGGACACCATGCGTCACCATCGGGCAATCCGAGAGACGCGCGCCGTCCAGCCTAGCCCCGACACTCGACACCGGATCAAGCTGAAGGGCAACCGGGGCTATATCTCCATTGCCGAGTTCGCTTGTCGGGTCGCCGAACGGGAGGCCTGCCACCGGGCCGGGAAGGCCAGCAAGCTACTTCCCGCCGCCTGTGAGACCATCGCGCTCCTTGAGCGGTCCACCGAAGGCCCAAAGCGCACCTGCGACATGATTTCGCGGGGACTGCCCGCCGAGGCCACCCCTGCGGACCTGACAGGTGACCAAGGCGATCAGCTCGAATGCTTCGGGAAAGCCTTCGGCGACTGGGCGCCTGCTTGGATGCAAGCGGAGGCGCGCCTTTAACCTACTGACCCGCAACCACCCCGCAGCGCCCGGCTGCAAGGGAGCCCCTATGAAGACCACTGCACCGCTCCCGCAGAGCGCCCGCTTCCCCTTCGCCACCCGCGCGGCCCAGATGGACGCCGTTCGGCGCGACAGGTTCGCCCGATGGATCCTCTCTCGGCAGCACACCGAGGGTTCGATGGCTTCGCCGCAAAAATCCGAAGGGGTATACACATAGGAACTGGCGCGCAGTTCCCTCTACCGCAAGGTGTCTGGCTCGCAGAGGTGTGCGCTCATTTGCCTTGTTGCATTGGGGTCCAGGATCGCTGCGCTTCTGACCAGGTGGGGCTGAATAGACGCCGCTGTTCTTCTATCCCGGCAAATCCAACACGACGGACGCCCAGTCCTCCTGCTTGGGAACGCCGCGATTGAGGAACTCCGTGATTATCTCGACGCACAAGGCGTCAGATGCCCTGAGACGTCTGATGCGCTCGTTCATCTCGTCCATACTGGCAGGTATTTTGAAAAATCCCCTGTGGGCTGCAGTAGAGCGGTCTGAGTACAGGTGGCGCGCAGCTTCATAGCAGCGCAGCCGATCAGCTGGCCCTTTTCCGACTAGCCATGCTGCTCGAGTTGCAATCTTGTAGCTTATCTCTGAATTGTCCTTGGCCCCCGACATGAGCAGCACCTCAATGCAGGTGCCGAGGTCGAGGGCGCACTCCTCGTGTGACAGCCGGCGGCGAGAGCTTATCAGGCGACTCACGGCCAGATCGATCGTCTTGTTCTCTCGTCGCAGCTTTAGAAAGAGCTGGGCCACTTCTTCATCTTTGAAGAAAGACGCTTGCTTCTCAGGGCGTGGGAAGGATACGCTTCCTCCGATCCCGTTGCACTGCATTCCGATCCAGCCGGGGTCATCGATCAGGTTGTATTGCTGTCGGAACTCCGGTGCGCCGTCACTAGCCAACGCACAAGCAATGAGCGCCGCGTTCCAATCGCGCTCAGCCGTTACTGTCACCGGTTGACCGGGAGAAGGCATACCGGGTTCAGGCGGAGGTTGAAGTTCGAGCGCGTAATTTGACCGGCGGACTATTGCGCCCGTTGGGGGGCTTCCCCAGCCGTGGCTTGGCTGATTCGCCTCGGAAAACAGGAGTGTGGCGAAGTCAGGTTTTGGTGCGTGCTCAGGCGGTACAAGCGAGAAGCCATCTCCAAGATCAACCACCCGTGCCGGCCTGATTCCTGCAATCAGCCTAACTTCGGTCAGAGTCACGCTCCGCTCTATTGCAAGCCGCATTAGATCTTTTGCGATCAACTCAGGGCTCATCTCCTGCGCCCGCTCGAGCAGGTACAAAGCAACGCCCTCGAACCTGATCAGCGCGCCGCTGCCCGGGAGATGGTACCAACTACCCTCGAGCGCCGCGATCACGGGCACTGAGCGAAGAGCCACGACAACCTGAGCGGCCGTCTCCGAGGTGATCGCGGCCCACTTGGCCCGGCCGTCCTGAGGAGCGAGCCCCATCTCAACTCGCGCCACTCTGGCTTGCCGTTCTAGAACCAGAGCTAGGTCATCTGTCTCTGAGTCCACAGATCTCTCCCACCACCGCGTTGAAAGCATGTTTTTGAAAGCTTTGGCAGCAGTGGCGATGTGCTTGCCGTTCGCGGTTATTCGTCAGCAATATGGCAGAACGGCTAGCCGATCCAGCCGGGTTCGAATGCAGACGATTGGACTGCTCATCCAGAGCGACCGCTTTCCATTCGCCACACGCGCGGCCCAAATGGTCTTATTTCGCGCGACAGGTTTGCTCGCTGGCTCCTGTCGCGGCAGAGCGCCGAAGGCCCGTTAGATTTCCCGCAAAAATCTGAACGGGCATACGCATAGCAACAGACGCGGGGTTCCCCCCGTGGGGCGCCTCGGTGAGCCGAGGGATAATTGCCGGGACGCTCTGGCCTGTCCTGATGATGGGCCAAGCGTCTCCCGGCGGCACACCCTGCCTAGCTCCGGCGGCCTCTTCTAGTACGAGTTCCATCCCAGCCGCTCGCCCCGCGCTTTCCGCACTTCGCAAGCCAGGAACTTGTCGATGCGCGCATGTGCTTCTGCGGCCCGGCCTTTGATGTAGTGGTCGCCGCGTCGCAATGCGGGGTTGTCTTCCTTGCTCATGTTCCCTCCTGTCCAATGGAGGGCCGCCGCTACCGCCCGGCGGACTCCTGTGGAACCCTATGGTTCCACAAGCCAGAAAGCTTTTAGTCCAGCCGAGTCCTTTCTGCGGTGAGTTGACGAAGCTATCGTGCCTGAAGACGACCGAAATCAGCGGGAGTTTGCATAATGCGGACGGTCAAAGCGCTTGCTTTTCTCTTCCTCGCTGGCTGTGCTGAAGCGCCGGAGACGCAGACTGAAGAAACGCTTGAAGCCTTCAACGCCCGACTAGCTGCGCTCTATGAGAGCAAGCCTAGAGGATCATCACGCGCCTATGCTCTAGTGAAGCAGGGCGCGACTGTTGATGATTGGCTCGCCACCTTTCACGGGTATGTGGACAATCGCGCTACCTGCGAAGAGTTGATCGCGCCTTATAACGAGGATTCGTCCCTGTCGGTCATGCCGGGTGACTACGTCTGCAAGGAGCTAGCAACCCAGCCAGCAGATTAGCTCAGAAGGTGTAACCTACGAGCTAGGCGCACAAGATAGATTGACGGATGTTGAGAGCTAGGGTTATGGGCCGGGTCAACGGACACCCTAACTTGTGAGCTACAGCATGGCACACCGCATCGCCTACTATCGCGTCTCCACCGCCGACCAATCGATTGAGGCGCAGCGCGCCACTATGGGCGGGGCCTTCGATCAGGAGTTCTCAGACGAGGGCGTGAGCGGGGGAGTGCTGGCAGCTGATCGTCCTGGCTTCTCTGCCATGCTCGCGACCATCCGCAGCGGGGACACCGTCCACGTCTACGCGGTGGACCGGCTAGGGCGCGATGCGCTGGACGTACAGGCCACCGTGCGGCGCCTGATCGACGCAGGGGTGACTGTCGACGTTCACGGCCTCGGCCCCATCGGGCGCGGCGTCGGGGAACTCATCCTCGCCGTTCTGGCGCAGGTGGCAGAGATGGAGCGCCGCAAGATCGCCGAGCGTACCGCAGCGGGGCGGCAGGCGGCCCGAGCGGCCCTGCAGGCGACCGGCAGGACCCATAGGGGCAAGGAGAGCCTCGGGAGGCCCTTTGCCGCCGACGCGGGAGCGGTGAGGGAGTGGCGGAAGGCGAACAGCGCCAGCATCGCGCAGACGGCGCGCCAGTTCGGCCTCTCACAGGCGACGGTGAAGCGGTACTGCGCGGGCGGCTAGGTCTGCCGTTCCTGTCTGATGCCCTGCTTTTTTTGTCCAGCCGGTGAGCTTCCTGTTTTCTCCACAGGTCGCCCACAGGCATTTCGGAGTTTCGAAAGTACTCCGACAGGGCAAGTTGCGCTTCCAGCGAATGGAGAGCAAAAGGAAGGGGAACGGTGAGCGGCGCGGTCTCCCTTGTGGAAGGGGAGAAAGGACGGCCAGTCGGTGCGCTCACCGTTCCCGCGCAGATTGGGTGGAACAATCCGCGCACGAATCACTGTAGGTTGAGCGTCCGCAGAAAGCGAGGCGGCAGCGGATGATTCGGCGGGGAAAACGCGTGGACGGTGATCGCGCGCCTAACGCGTCCGCTTCTTCAGCTTCGCCAGACTGCACTATCTCCTTGTTGTGCTCGGCGGGCCTCCTCGTTTCATCTGCAGCAGCTCACCCGAGCGGGTTGCAACGACGGAACGCCAAGACGCACATCCAGAAGAGCATTAAGTTCAGCGGGCGTTCCACCGCTCGGCCGTCCTATTGGCCACCATCAGTTCCGGGTAGGGGCGGCATAGGATGCGAGCGCTATCCGGCGGCCCGTCCAACCAGTCCTGCCAATCCTCCCGCTTCACGATCACCGGCATGCGATCATGCACGTCCGCGACGTGGATGCAGGCCTCCGTCATGACCATCGTGTAGGCGAGGCCCCACTCGTCCGTTTCGCGCCACAGGCCCGCGACGGCGAAGAGCGGCTCGTCGGGGAGGGCGAACCATGTCTTGGTCTTTGCGCCCAGTTCGCCTTCTGCCTCGGCAAACTCGGTCAATGGGATGAGGCACCGCCGCTCTTCAAAGCTGTAGCGCCACATGAAGCTGTCCAGCTTGTCGGCTCGGGCATTGTTCACAGGCTTTGGCTTGCTGCTCGGCTTCATGCCCTTGAGGCGCAGCGGGAACCCCCAGGTCATCCCAGCAACGCTCCGTGCCCCATCGACTTGCCGCACCACCATGCCGGGGCCACCGGGATAGACACTGCCGGGGCCCGCGTTGGTCCCTGCGGCGACCTTGGCGTCAAACAGGATCGCGATTTCGGCTGCACTCACCTTGGTCGTGTACAGGTTGCACATGCTGGCCAACCCCCTTCAAAGTTCTGGCCCATAGAACTCTCTTGTGCACCGTTAGGCCGCCATTTCGAAGAGATCGCGCACCACTGGGCGGCTGCGGGTCCGTTGGTCCACCGGAAGGATTCCTAGCGTTCCTGAGGTGACGCCTGCGGCCTTAAGCCCCTCCAGCCGGGCCTCCTCCATGATGGCCACGTTCTCGCGGTCCTGTGCGGTCATCTCAATCCCCAGCTGCCCGCGCAGCGCAACGGAGCGCATGGCGTCCTCCGCGTAGACACCCGCAACGGGTGATGTAGCGCCGCGCGGCGGCCAGTCCGGCTCGCAGCTGTTTCTCCGTAGCGCCCCTAATCTCCAGATAGAGTTCGCCGTCGTCCACCCTCGTCATGATGGCTCCCTTGCCGACTCAGTTGCCCGCCTCCTATAGCCTATGTTCTCTTAGTGTTCCAACAGAGCTCGGGATGTTCATCGACGGCTCGCCTCGCGCTGTGACCACTCTGTGGGATGTCGTGGGGAACCATCTGAACCTGAAGTTCACCTGCGGGCGCTGTGGGCACTCGCGGGTATTTCACGCTGCGGCCGTCTGGTGGCTCTTCCGGCAACGAGGCTAGAACGAGCACCTGAGCCAAGTCCGCCAGCGGTTCGTCTGCGGCGTTTGCTGGGCAGCCCACCGGGTGAAAGCGCGCGATCCAGATGGAGGTTGTGCAGGAGGATCATGAAGCGCCACCGCTACCGCTCCCGCCGGAGCGAGAGTGGAAGCAGGAGTCCAAGAGGCGGCGCTAGCTTGCGGCTAGGGGCGGGAAAGGCCGCAAGTGGCGGGGAGCAGAACTTGTGCTGCAGGTGAGAGGACGGTTTGCCGACCGCGTTCGTCGGCTCTGTCCGTCGCGGCTGCTGCGTTAACTCTACGCAACGGCGAGCCCAGCATCACGGTCTGACGGGTACATTGGAAGCTCCCGTATATGCCCATAGCAACGAAGGGGAATCTGGGGGCCATGGCAAAATGGGTTCACGTTGAAGCGGAACTGATCAGCCACCGGATCACCCTCCACCGTAAAGCCATCAACCAGAATGATGAGGGTCATCTCGCGGCTACCTTCAATATACTGAAGGCCACGAAGGAATAGCCGGCCGAGAATGCCCTGCGGAATCTCGAGAATGCGAGGCGCTCCGGGCACGCAGTTGGCAAGAAACACGCTTTGTTTTCGATAAAGAACAAGCCCCCCTCCGCTCCCATCGGCGCCCCGCCAGTTGATCATGGGGAGTGGTTTCGGCCCTTGCAACACAGGCGATTGCCCGGAAGTTAGGCCGATCTGGTGGTACGGTACCGGCACGGTCAAAGGTCCGTGGTGGTCCACGAGCTCAAACGTTACTGTAAGTTCGAGAGCAGGACGTTCACCCACGTTCGACAGCGTGAATGTCGGTGGCGAAGGGTCAGCATCCTTCCAGTGTTTCCGAGCTAAATATACGGGCTCACCATTGAGGCTAGCGGCGTGCGGCCATTGAAAATCGAAATCTAAGAAGTCTTTGTCGAGCACAAAGCGGGGTAGGATTTCGTTTTGACGTGCCAAACGCGCTTCTTCCACAGCCTCATGGGCGGATCGCGCGCTTTTACGCGAAAGCCAGGTGCTACCTGCTGCAAAGATCGCCGCCAAGGCAGTGCTGACTGCGGAGATGATCTCGTAAATCGAAGGGGAGGCTACTTCAGGCATGTCTTTGGTTAGCAGCAACGACCTCTATTTCGAAGCAGCCGTCCAACCAAGCGGCACTGCTAGGCATCTCGGGCGTCTGTGGGGCTCCTTGGGAGCACGGTTGGCCTCTGCGGTAGCTGTCGTCCATCTCTCGCGTCGCGATGCCTGCTAGGCGGATGCGGGGCCTGCGGCGCACCAACGGCCCATCTCCGTGCCAGATGTTCGCCTGACATCGGCAGTGTTGGCGAGGCTGCGGTGAAAGCTGCGTTGACCTCACAAGCGTTTCCGGCCTTATGTCGCGTCTGTACCTTTGGGAGCAGCAGTGAGTAACCTCAATCGCGCACTCATCGCCGGCAACATCCTGCTTGTGGCACTGCTCGTCTGGCTTGTGCTGTCTCAAGGGGTGCACGTCCAATCCTCAGAAGGATGGGAGTACAAGGACCTTGTTTCAGTCCTCCTCACGGTCGTGACAGTGGTTCTTGCCTTCATCGGTATTGTGGTTGCGTTCGCTGCGATTTGGGGTTGGCAGACCATCTCCCAAGGAGCTGCGCGCCGTGCCGCCGAGGTGGCCCAAGGCGCAACCGACACCCACCTTCAATCCGAAGATTTCCAAGCGAAGCTGAAGGTGCTAGTCGAGGAACAGGTGGAGAACATAAAGCGGGCTGCTGTCCAGAAGCAAATTACACCTGCGGTTGAAAGCGAAGCGCAAGCTGATCCAGCACGCGGGGAAGAGCGGCCGGGCGCTATACCGGATGAAACTTGGCAGGATTAATTGTGACCAGAATCCCAGAGAACATCTCAGAGATCCTTCGAAGGCACCAGCAGTCAGCGCCTGTCAAGGTCGGCGCGCTTGCTGCTGATCTGGGGCTAAAAGTTCTCCGTTCGGACCTCCCGCCGGGCGTGTCGGGTATGTTGAATCGCGATCCTGACGCTCCCGAAAGTTGGATTATTCGCGTCAACCGCCATGAACACAAGCATCGGCAGCGGTTCACCATTGCACATGAAATCGCGCACTTCATTCTGCACAAGGATCAGATCAGGGACGGCATTGTCGATGATACCTTCTACAGAAGCGGCTTGTCCGAAAAGCGCGAGTGGGAGGCAAACCGGCTAGCTGCCGACATTTTGATGCCGTGGGACCTTGTCCGCTCACTAGCCGCTAACGGAAAAACGACGCCTACGGAACTGGCGCAGGAGCTTGAAGTATCTCCGGCCGCCATGCACATTCGATTGGGACTCCCCACCTAATACGAAGGACAGGCATTGTTCGAGCGTTTCGCATACTCCCCCACGTTAGGAGTTCGACCGTCGGAGATGGAAGGACTGCGGCGGCTGCCTGACTTCGACAAGGACGTAATCCTCCCGAACATTCGGCTCCGAAAGTGGCGGAATAGCGCCACGCTGGAAAAGAGCTTTGAGAAGATTGCGGAGGCAATCGGCCCAAGGCCGCTGATACTCGATCTCGACGATAGGCCGGCAGCTGTGAAGAACGCAACCGACGAGCAACTCGTCGCCCTTCACGATCCCTCGGGAGGACACGCAGCTTGGGTAGGCCTCCTGCAAAATCGTCATAACATGACGCCGACGGTGCAATGGGGTGGATCGGCCGCTCAGACCATTGGCCAAACGCAAGCGTTGTTACAACTCGGACGCGGTGTGGCGATTCGTCTCCGCAAATCGCATCAATGGGACTGGGCAGGCTTAAGTTCTTTGACAGCCGTGCAGTTCGGTCAAGCTCCTACCTTGCTGATCTTGGAGGTTGGACAGATCACCGCCAGGACCGACTTGGCAGCAGCGTCAGCAGAAATCGCTGGGATATCGGCGGCTGCGGCAGCGTCGTTGCAGGCCACACGCATCACGGTCACGATTGCAGCTTCGAGCTTCCCTGCCGAGTTCGCGTCAATCGATCGGGAGCATGCGCGGCTGCCGATTCGGGAGCGCGGCCTGTTCACGATGCTCCAGGCTGCGAACACATTCAGACCTCAAGGTTTGCCGTTGATTTACGGCGACTTCGCTTCGGTTTGCTGTGCCAAAGCAAGCATGGCTCGGGGAGGAGCACCTAGGGTGGACCTCGCGTGCCGCAACGAGTGGGCGTACTTCCGGCGCGAGGCGGATCAGTCGTATGTGGAAGCCGCGCGCGCCGCTATGGTGGATCCAGGTTGGCAAGATCGCCTGTTCATCTGGGGCATGAACGAGATACGAAGAGCTGCGTTAGGCGATCTATCGGACCTTCATTACCCGCAAAGATGGGTGACCACCCGCATCAACGCTCACCTGCATCAACAGACACATTATGGCTCACCGGCGGCTGTGTTTGACACCGACGAACCCTACGAGGACTGATCCTTGCGAAGAAGGTCTTGAATATCATCCGGGACCGTCCCGAACGCCCGTTCCTTTGCTAGCCGCGATAGCCAGTCCGCTACTGCATCAGACGTGTCAGCCATCGCGATCTCATGGCTTTGCCAGACCGACAAGTGCATTAGATCAGACGTTCTGATGCGTCGTCCTGCGATGGCGCGCCAGAACGCTGCTGAACTAGCTGCATGCTTTGTCCGAAGATACTCTCGCAGATGAGCCCGAACGATGGGTTGAGGTATCTCGTTGGCCATTTCTAGGAGTGCATCTCGATTTTTGCCGCCGCACGGCCCGCCACCAGAAGTACGGATAAGGCGCGCCAGTTCCGCGACCGGCAGCAGGTTGAGAGTCGCCGGAGTTGTGATAGCCGGCGAAGGCAATGAGTCTCGGACGGGGCGTGCTTCTGGAACGCCACCGATTTGCACGATCTCCTTCAACCCGATGAAGCTGGGAACGCGCGACATCACTGCGTTAATGTGCTTGGTTGCCACTGCCGCATAGACGCGATCAAAGACGGCTGAGTAGGCCTGAAGTTGGTCCTCGAGTCGGCTGAGACGATCAGCTCTCGATTTTACTTCGAAACATATCATCTCGGAACCGACAGCTACCAAATCAGCCCGACGCGCCCACCGCGCCACCGTCAGTTCAGAAATAATCGCTCGTGAGCGGAGCTGCCCGGTTCCGCGAAGGTGGGTCAACAGCGCAACTTTAGCGGCAGCCTCTGGTGACTCAAAGTTCATGCGGCGCCTTTGCGGACCAGACGAACTCGAAGGGGTATAACGACAGCCCCATAAAGCTGCCCCACGCTGCTGCCCCACAAACGGCCGCTGGTCGGATCTAAACTTCTGATTCCAAACTAAAAATCGAACGTGGTCGGGGAGACAGGATTCGAACCTGCGACCCTCTGCTCCCAAAGCAGATGCGCTACCAGGCTGCGCTACTCCCCGAGCCGGGGACGCCTTAGGTATGCGATGAGGGGAGGGCAAGCGGCAACCGCTGTTCTCGGTAAAGCATTGCGCAGAAAGGCGGGTGGTGGGCCCGGCAGGATTCGAACCCGCGACCTAGCCGTTATGAGCGGCCAGCTCTAACCGCTGAGCTACAGGCCCGCCGGCGCCGCTTGCGCGACCGATCAGGTAGCCCGGCGCCGCACTGGTGGCAAGCGTTGGGCTCATCAGCCTTGCCTTGAAGCGTCCTCAATCCTGCACTGCCCCGTTTACTTGCGGAACGATTGCCGCCATAAACAACAATATTACTTACTGCGCTATGCAGGTGCTTCGTTCGTTACCTATGGAAGCAACGGTGTGAGTTGAAGAAGATGGCAACGCTCGACAGGATCGATCGCCGGCTGCTCGCCGAGTTGCAGGATGAGGGCCGCGTCACCAACGTGGACCTCGCCCGCCGCGTTGGCTTGACGGCACCGCCTTGCCTGCGCCGCGTCAGGGCGCTGGAAGAAGCGGGCGTGATCCGCGGCTATCACGCGGACCTCGATGCCTCCAAGCTCGGCTTTGCGATCACGGTCTTTGCGATGGTCAGCCTGAAGAGCCAGGCGGAGGAAGACCTTCGCGCATTCGAGGACCATATCAAGGGCCTGCCGGAAGTCCGCGAATGTCACATGCTCAACGGCGAGATCGATTTCATCCTGAAGATCGTCAGCAAGGACCTTCAGAGCTTTCAGGAGTTTCTCACCAGCAAGCTGACGCCGGCGCCGAACGTAGCCAGCGTCAAGACTTCGCTGACCATCCGAACGGCCAAGAACGAGCCGGGCGTGCCACTCGCGTGAGGCGGATAACCAGGAGAGAATTGTACATGCGGAAGACCAGGATCATCATCGCAGCGGCCTCGCTCGGCGCCGCGTCGCTCGCCCTTGCCGCGTGCGACAGCCAGGCGGAGAACGAGGTCGAGCAGCAGGCCGAGGCAATCGACGAATCCGCCGAGGCTCAGGCAAACGAGATGGACGCTTTCGCCCAGGGGGCGCCGGACGAGGCGCAGATCAATCGGCAGGCGGACCAGGTGCGCGAAGAGGGCGAGCAAACCAAGGACAATCTCGAGGACGCTGCCGACGAGATGGACAGCACGCCGCAATAACGGTCTTGGCGCCGTTCCGGCGGGGCAGGCGTGCCTTACGCCTCCCGCCGGGCCAGCCAATCCTCCAGCCACTTGATCGTGTAATCCCCATTGAGGATGTCGGGCTCGTGCAGAAGAGCCTCGTGCAGCGGGATCGAAGTCTTTACCCCCTCAATGACCATTTCCTCCAGCGCCCGGCGCAGCCGCATAATGCAGCCTTCGCGCGTCCGGCCGTAGACGATGAGTTTGGCGATCATCGAATCGTAGTAAGGCGGAATTCGGTAGCCCGCATAAAGCCCGCTATCGACGCGCACATGCATGCCGCCAGCCGCATGATAGGCGGTGACGAGGCCGGGTGAGGGCGCGAAGGTGAACGGGTCTTCCGCATTGATGCGGCACTCAATCGCGTGGCCCTTGAACTCGATCTCTTCCTGCTTGACCGAGAGCGGCTTACCGTCGGCGATCCGGATCTGCTCGCGAACCAGATCGACGCCGGTGATCGCTTCCGTCACCGGATGCTCCACCTGAAGGCGGGTGTTCATCTCGATGAAGTAGAACTCCCCGTTCTCCCACAGGAACTCGATCGTGCCGGCGCCTCGGTAGCCCATCTCGGCCATGGCCTTGGCGACGGTGGCGCCCATCCGCTCGCGATCCTCCGCCTTCAGGACGGGGGAGGGGGCTTCCTCCAGCACCTTCTGGTGGCGGCGCTGGAGCGAGCAGTCGCGCTCGCCCAAATGGACGGCGTTGCCGCGTCCGTCGCCGAACACCTGGAACTCGATATGGCGGGGATTGCCGAGATATTTCTCGAGATAGACGGTGTCGTCGCCGAAAGCGGCTTTCGCCTCGCTCTTCGCCTGACGCATGAGGCTCTCGAGCATTTCGGGGCCAGGTACGACCTTCATGCCGCGCCCGCCGCCGCCGCTCGCCGCCTTGACCAGGACCGGATAGCCGATCCGCGCCGCGACCTCGGTTGCTTCCTCGATGGTCGACACCGCGCCATCGGACCCGGGGACCAGCGGCAGCCCCAACGCACCGGCGGTACGCTTGGCCTCCACCTTGTCGCCCATCGTGCGGATATGCTCCGGCTTCGGACCGATCCAGGCGATGTCATGCGCCTCCACGATTTCGGCGAACTGGGCGTTCTCCGAAAGGAAGCCGTAACCAGGATGGATCGCATCCGCGCCGGAAATCTCCGCGGCGGAGATAATGGCGGCCGTATTGAGGTAACTCTCAGTCGCGGAAGGCGGGCCTATGCAGATTGCATGGTCAGCCAGCCGCACATGCATCGCGTCCGCATCGGCGGTGGAATGAACCGCTACGGTCTCGATGCCCATTTCATGCGCGGCGCGATGAATCCGTAGCGCGATCTCGCCTCGATTGGCGATCAGCAGGCGGGAAATGGCCATCGCGTCAGCCGACCACCATCAGCGGCTGGTCGAACTCCACCGGCTGCGCATTGGTAATGAGGATCTCGCGCACAGTGCCGTCGGTGGTGGCGGTGATCGGGTTCATCACCTTCATTGCTTCCACGATCAGCAGCGTGTCGCCGGCCTTCACCTTGTCGCCCACCTTTACGAAGGGCTCTGCGCCAGGCTCCGGGAGAAGATAGGCCGTGCCGACCATCGGCGAGCGGAGCGCGTCCGTCCGATCCGCGGCAAGCGGCTCCGGCGAGGGCTGCGCCCCTGCAACGGGGGCGGGTGCAGCGGCAGCGGCTGGCGGCGGCGCATAGGCGGGCGCTGCGGCGGGAGGCGCTGTGCGGGCGACGCGGATGCGCCGGTCACCTTCCGCGACTTCAATCTCGGTCAGGCCGGTATCGGCCAGCATTTCAGCGAGCTCGCGCACCAGCGCGGCGTCGATCTTCATTCCGGTGCTGACACGCTTGTTGGTGCCTTCCTCTGCGGCCATGCGAACCTCGTGGCGCTATTCAAAACAGGCGCGCGCTATGCGTCGGGCAGCGCGGCATGGCAAGGCCTGCGCGCCGCTCTGCCCCGGTTCACCATTCCAGCGCGGCCTGGTCAAAGGCGGGAGGCCGCCTCCAGCGCCAATTCGTATCCATAGGCGCCGAAGCCCGCGATGCTGCCCTTGGCGGCCATCCCGACAAAGCTCTTGTGGCGATAGGCCTCGCGCGCGTGCGGGTTGGAGAGGTGGACCTCGATGACGGGCGTGCGGATCGCGCGGATCGCGTCATAGAGCGCCAGGCTGGTATGCGTCAGCGCCCCTGCGTTCAGCAGCACCGCCTTGGCGCCTTCGGCCTGCGCCTCGTGCAGCCAGTCGATGAGATGCCCCTCATGGTTCGACTGGCGCACTTCGACCGTCAGACCCAGCTGAAGGGCGCGATCCTCCAGCCGAGAGGCGATGTCGTCCAGCGTATCGGAGCCATAGATGTCCGGCTCCCGCAGGCCCAGAAGGTTCAGGTTGGGTCCGTTCAGGACGTAGACGCTGGATGCCATGTGTTTCCCTCTGCCGTGCTGCTGGTCAGGCGCTTAGCCGAGCGGGGGCGAGGGCAAAAGCCTTCCTCACCGCCTACGAACTGGCAGCGGCAGTCGCAGGCTCGCTGAGCCGGCAGGCTCCGTGCACAGGTGAGCTGAGGCAAGGGGGGAAACCACTGGTCGGGACGACTGGATTCGAACCAGCGACCCCCACACCCCCAGTGTGATGCGCTACCAGGCTGCGCTACGTCCCGATCCAGTGGAGGGCTGGGCCTATAGGCACAGGTCCGGCACATGGCAAGCGCCCGCCGCAACGGTCCAGTCAGGAGGCGCTGATTGCGTGTCCACGCCATTGCTGCTAGTCGCGGCGGCCTTGAAGCCGGGGGCGTCCGCCGTTGCACCGGCGCTTTCGCGCACCCGACGAAAATGACTCGACCTGATAAGGCGACATGATGCTTGATTTCCTTGCCGCCGGCGCCGGTGGTGCCGCACCTCCCGGATGGATCCAGTTCCTGCCGATCATCGGCATGGTGGTGATCTTCTGGTTCCTGATCATTCGCCCGCAGATGCAGCGGCAGAAGCAGCATCAGGCCAAGATCGCCGCTCTGAAGAAGGGCGACCAGGTGGTCACCGCCGGCGGTCTGATCGGCAAGGTCGTGCGCGTCGATGACGACTATGCCGAGGTCGAGATCGCGCAGGGCGTTCGCGTCAAGGCGGTGAAGACGACGATCGGCGACATCCTGCCCCCGGGCGGCAAGCCCGCCAACGACTGAGCGGACGCACGGCCACAATGCTCGATTTTCCGCTCTGGAAGCGCATTTCCCTTTGGGGCATCGCGCTCGTAATGGTGCTGGCGGCGCTGCCATCAATCGTATCGCTCACGGGCGTGCGTTGGCCTGAGAGCCTGCCGGACCCGATGGTCAATCTCGGCCTGGACCTTGCGGGCGGCTCTCACATCCTGCTGGAGGCCGATCAGACGCAGGTCGCGCGCCAGCGGCTCGACACGATGGAGGAGTCCGTTCGTGACGCGCTGCGCCGGGCGGAGCCGCGCATTCGTCATGGAGACATTTCCACATCGGGCGGGCGCCTGTCGTTCATGCTGGAGAATCCGGGCCAGGTCGACGCCGCGCGTGACCTGCTGGAGCCGCTGACGACTGGCGCCGGCCTCACCGGGCAGCGCGACTGGACAATCGAGGTGATAGACGGAACGCGCTTCGTGATGACGCCGACGCGTGCGGGGCTTGAGCTTGCCGTCACGCAGGCGATGGACTCGGCCACGGAAGTCGTGCGCAAGCGTATCGACGCACTGGGCACGCGCGAGCCAACGATCATCCGCCAGGGGGACGAGCGAATCGTCGTTCAGGTGCCGGGTCTGGACGATCCGCAGGCGTTGAAGGACTTGCTCGGCCAGACGGCCAACCTCGAATTCAAGCTGGTCGACACCAGCGTGCTGCCGGCGGACGCGGCACGCGGCGTCGCACCTCCGGGCAGCCAGATCGTGCCCTATGCGCAGGACAGCGCCTTTGCCGGCACTTCCATCGCCGTGCGGCGGCTGGGCGGCATTCGGGGCGATTCGCTAACTAACGCGCAGCAGAGCTTCGATCCGCAGACTAATGCGGCGGTGGTCAACATCACCTTCAACTCAGAAGGCGCGTCCCGCTTCGCACGCCTTACGACGGAAAACGTGAACCGTCAGTTTGCCATCATCCTGGATGGTGAAGTGCTGTCCGCGCCCGTGATCAACGAGCCGATCCTTGGTGGCACGGCGGTGATTTCCGGCAGCTTCAACGTCGAGTCGGCGAACGCGCTTGCCATCTCGCTGCGCTCGGGCGCCTTGCCCGTCGATCTTGCGGTGGTGGAGGAGCGCACAGTGGGCCCGGATCTTGGTGCGGATGCGATCCGCAGCGGCATCCTGGCAATGACCATCGGCTCGCTGCTGGTAATCGCGCTGATGGTGGCGGCCTACGGCCGGTTCGGGATCTACGCGACTGTCGGCCTAGTCATCAACGTGCTGATGATCCTTGGGATCATGGCGGTGATGAATACGACGCTGACACTTCCCGGCATCGCCGGTTTCGTGCTGACGATCGGATCTGCCGTCGACGCAAACGTGCTGATCTACGAGCGCATTCGTGAGGAGCGAAAACGGGGCCGCCGCGTGATCGCCGCGGTGGAGGCCGGCTACAGGGAAGCAAGCCGCGCGATCTACGACGCGAACGTGACCAATTTCATCGCCGGCGTGCTGCTGTTCCTGTTCGGCTCCGGTCCGGTCCGCGGCTTCGCGGTGGTGCTGATCATCGGCCTGTTCACCTCGGTCTTCACCGGTGTGACGCTGACCCGCATGTGGGTCGCCGGATGGCTGCGCCGGACGCGGCCGAACGACCTGACGATCTAGGGATAAACCCATGCGCCTGCTCAAGCTCGTCCCGGACAACACCAACATCAAGTTCCAGAGGTGGAGCGTGCCCTTTTACGTGGTCAGCATCCTGCTGATCATCGCCAGCTGGGCATTGGTGTTCACCAAGGGGCTCAATTACGGTGTCGACTTCGAGGGTGGCCAGGAAATCCGCGCCACCTTCACTCAGAGCACTGAAGCGCCGGTGGCGGAGTTGCGCGATACGGTCAGCGACCTCGGCTACAGTGAGCCTGTGATCCAGCGCTTTGGCGATGCTAACCAGGTTTCGATCCGTGTGCAGCTTCCCGAAAGCGCGGAAGGGGATAAGGCCGCCGCCGACCGCATCTCAGATGAGATCATCGGCGCAATCTCTGCCGATCACCCCGACTTCAGGTTGGACGGCAATGACACTGTCTCCGGCAAGGTGTCGGGTGAGTTCCGCACCACCGCGATCTACGCGCTGGCAGCCGCGATGGTGGCGATCTCGATCTACATCTGGGTGCGATTCGAGTGGCAGTTCGGCGTGGGCGCGCTGTTCGCGCTGTTCCATGACGTTTCGCTCACGATGGGCATGTTCGCATTGTTCCAGATGGAGTTCAGCCTTCAGATCATCGCGGCGATCCTCGCGATCATCGGCTACTCCTTGAACGACACGATCGTCATCTATGACCGCATCCGCGAGAACCTGAAAAAGTACCGTCGGATGCCGCTTCCCGAGCTGCTGGACCTCTCGGTCAACGAGACTCTGGCGCGCACGGTGATGACCTCGCTGACGCTGCTGGTCGCCCTGATCCCGCTGCTGCTGGTGGGCCCCTCGAGCCTGTTTGGCCTGACCGCGGCGATCACGCTCGGCATCTTTGTCGGTACTTACAGCTCGGTCTATATGGGTGCGCCGATCCTCATCTGGCTGGGTGTGACGTCCGACAGCTTCGTGCCGCGCGAATCCGCCGCGGACCAGCAGGAGCGCAAGGCGCGCGGCGAAGCCTGAGGCTGGGCGAAAGCGGCGCCCGCTAGAGGCGCCGCACCAGCATTTCTGCCACCGCCAGCCACGGCGGATTGTCCACGACGATCTGCCGCTGGCCTGCGAGCGGAGGCAGGAGACCGATCTTGCTCCCCTGCCGATCGATCAGCCGGCCGAAGGCGAACCTGCCGCCAGGACGGGGCGCCAGAACATCACGGTTGATCAACTTTCCCGCCTCCTCCGGATCGACGCGGCGCAGCCATAGCTGATCGCCTGCGCGATATTCGCCCTGTGTGGCCTCCACGGCGAGGCACAGCAGCGGTGCGCCACTTCCCAGCGCAGTAGGCAGGATCGCGTCACGTTCGGCAGTCAAAGCCTCCGCGCCGCTTTCGCTGAGGCGGGCGACGATCTTCGGCTGCTCGGCTTCCTGCCCACGAACCAGCAGCTCAGGCTCCACGCCCAGGGCTGCGGCGATGCGATTCATCCAGCCGAGCGAGAGATTGCGCATCCCCGTCTCAAGGCGGCCAATCGTCTGGGCGGTCGTCGGCGGGTCGCACGCAGCAGCCACTTCGGCCAGCGTCATCCCCTTCTGCTTCCGGATGTCACGGATGCGGTTAATCATGGTATTGGCCCCTCAGATAACCTTTCCGGTTTTTTGGTTGTCCTACAACATGCTCGTTTTGGCAAGAGCGCCTCCAACGCAATGGGAGGCGTAGATGCAGCGAGAACTGGTGGAACGCGAACTCACCCCGGAAGGTCCTCGGCGTAGCAAAGGTGTGGGACGGCGCCGGCGCAGCGTCACCGTGAACGTCGCCGAATCGCCCCTCACATGGCTCCACGCCCACGGTCATCTGGAGGATCGGCTGTTCGACGCCGGTGAGCGGCTGCGCGCCGATTATGAGCGCGCGCACCTCTCGCCCGGCGTGACGATGCGGTGGGATCCGGTGCGCATCAAGACGACGGGCGACGTCGGGCTGACGGGCGGAGAGCGGCAGATCGCGGCACGCCAGCGCTTCGAAGGCGCGTGCAATGCGGCGGGCAAGGGGCTGGAGGACATCCTCTGGCGGGTCGTGTGCGCGGGCGAGACGCTGCCCGAGGCCGAAAAGGCGCTGTCTTGGCCCGCGCGCAGCGGGAAGCTGGTGCTGAAGCTGGCGCTGGACCGGGTGGCCGATTTCTACAAGATCCGATGAACACCTTCGTCTTGCGGGCATGTCTTGCGGACCACCCCGGTTGCACCGAGAGCCAGTGGCCGAAGGATTGCCGAGTTCTGGCCGATCACGGTTCAAAGCCCTCGAATTGCCGTTCCGCAACGAGGCTTTGGATCATCAGGATCCTTGCCCTGATTTTCGGCCTGGCTGGCGTGGTCTACGGACTTGGTGCCGCGGACCACCTCTACAGGATCGTTTCCGGCGGCGCTGCCGGGCACGTGATCCTCTCCTTTGCGGAGGGGCTCACGTGGCTGTTCGCTTCGTAAACCATGGGCATCTGGGTTCTCGTCGAGATCGCATACATCCGGATGTGGCTCCGCCAGCTGCGCAGACCGCACGCCGGCCGCGTCGGACTGGCCCCTAACCTTCGACCAATTCCGCCAACTCCAGCCACCGTTCCTCTGCCTGCTCCTTTTCCTGTCGCACCTGGTCCAGGGCCGCGGTGAGGCGGGCGAACTTGTCGGGGTCGCGCGTGTAGAGCTCCGGGTCACCGAGCGCCTGTTCTCCGCGCGAGATCATTGCGTCCAGCTCCTCGATCCGCGCGGGCAGAAGCTCGTAGTCCCGCTGGTCCTTATAGCTGAGCTTGGTGCTCCGTGGCGGGGGGGGAGGGGGCGGCGCAGCTGGGCCAGACTTCGCCTTGGCGACAGGGGCCTTCCGCTGGGTGCGCTTCGCCTCCCAATCCTCATATCCGCCGGCCACGATGTCGACAAAGCCGCTGCCGTCCAGGCCCAGCGTCACTGTCACTGTCCGGTCGAGGAAGTCACGGTCGTGGCTGACGATCAGCACCGTGCCCTCATAGTCGGCGATCACCTCCTGCAGCAGGTCCAGCGTCTCGAGGTCGAGGTCGTTGGTCGGCTCGTCCAGCACCAGCAGGTTGCTGGCCTTGGCGAATTCCCGCGCAAGCAGCAGGCGAGAGCGCTCCCCGCCAGAGAGCACGCCCACCTTCATGTCCACGATGCCCGGGTCGAACAGGAACTCCTTGAGGTAGCCCTGCACGTGCTTGCGCACCCCGCGCACGTCGATCCAGTCGCCGCCCTCCGCGAGGATCTGGCGCACAGTACGGTCGGGCTGCATCAGCGCGCGCTGCTGGTCGATCATCACGCCGTTCAGCGTTTTCGCCAGCGTCACCTCGCCCTCGTCGGGCTGGATCTCGCCTGTCAGCAGCTTCAGCAGGGTGGTCTTGCCCGCACCGTTGGAGCCGACCACGCCGATGCGGTCGCCGCGCTGGATGCGCACGGTGAAGTCGCGGATGATCGTGCGCACGCCATACCGTTTGGTGACGTTCTCGGCCACGATTACCGATTTGGTTCGAACCTCACTATCGGTGGCGAGCCCTAGCTTGGCCGTCCCCGCGGGGTTGATCATCGCCGCGCGTTGCGCCCGCATCTGGTGCAGCGCCGCCAGCCTGCCCTGATTGCGCCTGCGCCGAGCCGTGACGCCGCGCTCCAGCCAGTGCGCCTCCAGCTTCAGCCGCGCGTCCAGCCGTTCGGCCGCGCGCGCCTCCTCCGCATAGACCTGCTCTTCCCACGCCTCGTATCCGCCGAAGCCGATCTCCTTGCGGCGCAGCGCCCCGCGATCGAGCCACAGGGTCGCCCGCGTCAGCCGTTTGAGGAAGGTCCGGTCGTGGCTGATGACGATGAAGGCGCCCTTGTAGCGCTGCAGCCAGCCCTCCAGCCACTCGATGGCGGCGAGGTCCAGGTGGTTGGTCGGCTCGTCCAGCAGCAGCAGGTCCGGGTCCTGCGCTAGTGCGCGGGCGAGCGCGGCGCGGCGCCTCTCGCCTCCGCTGGCACTCGCCGCCTGCCGGTCCATCGCAATGCCGAGCTGGTCCGCAATCGCCTCCACCTCGTGCCGATCCGGCGCGTCCGCGCCCGACAGAGCGAAGTCCATCAAGGTGGGAAACTGGGAGAGGTCCGGCTCCTGCTCCAGCATCACCACGCGTGTGCCGGGCTGGATGGACCTTTTGCCGCGATCTGCCTCGATCTGGCCCGCGACCAGCTTTAGCAGCGTCGTCTTGCCCGCGCCGTTGCGGCCGATCAGCGCCAGCCGGTCTCGCGGGCCGATATGCAGGTCGATCCCGCCCCAGTTGCCCGCGACATCGGGGCCGCCGAACAGCCAGCGGCCGCCCTGCTGCAGGCCAAGCGCTTCCCATGAAAGGATCGGTGGTTCCGCCATGGCGCGGCAGGTAGTCGGCCATCCCCCTCGCGGCAAGCGGTGCGGCGTGCCATCCGCCATTCAGCGGCGGTCAATCGCCTGAGCGCCAGCCAGCCGGCATCAGTTTCAGGAGATATTGCATGCGCCATTTCGCCCTGCCGATCGTCGCCAGCGCAGTCGCCGCCATCGCGGTGGACCCGGCCTCCGCAGCCGAAGTGCAGATCGCTTCAGCCGGTCCCATCGTTGAGCTTACCGCGACGGAAAGCGTGGAAGCGGAGCCGGACGTCGTGCGCGTCGGCGCCGGCGTCACCACGGAAGCGCCCACGGCGGTAGAGGCGATGCGCCTCAACGCTCAGGCGATGAGCGCGGTCGTGGAGCGGATCAAGCAACTCGGCATCCTGGAACGGGAGATCCAGACGACCGGCATCAATCTCGGCGCCCGCTACGATTATGACCAGGCCACGCAAAGGCAGGTCTTCCGCGGCTACCAGGCCTCCAACCGGGTCAGCATCCGCCTGCGTGAGGTTGAGCGCACGGGCCCTGTGCTTGACGCGCTGGTTGCGGCTGGGGCGACGGATCTCAACGGCCCTGAATTCTCGGTGGAGGACAACAAGGCTGCGAAGGCGCAGGCACGCCAGGCGGCGATGGAGACGCTGCGCGAGCAGGCCCTCTCCTATGCGCAGATGGCCGGCTACAGCGATATCCGCCTGCTGCGGATCGAGGAGGGCAACATGGTGCAGCCGCCCCGGCCGATGATGCGTGTCGCTGCGGCTGAGGCTGCCTTTGATCAGTCCACTCCGGTTCAGCCGGGGCTGGTGGAGCAGGCCGTGACCGTCACCGTCACCTACGAGCTGGTTCGCTGATGCGCGTTGGCCTCAGCCGCCTGAATACTTGGTCATGGTAATATTCAGACCTTGTTCAATGCCTTGAGGCCAGACACAACACCGTCATGCGTAAAGCCTTTGCTCTCCTTTTTGCCGCCGCTGTACTGGCGAGCGGTACCGGCCCGGTTCTCGCCCAAGGGCGGAGTGACCAGGCCAGCGCCCGCCAGCAGATGCAGGCAGGGCAGACGCTTTCGAGCCGCGAGATAGAGCGCCGCATCATCCCGCAGATGAAGGGGCACGAATATCTCGGCTTTGAGTACGATGGCGCCGCGAGCGCCTACCGCCTGAAGTTCATCAACGGCGGGCAGGTGGTCTGGGTGGATGTGGATGCCCGCACGGCGAGGATCCTGCGCGTCTCCAAATAGGTGAAGAATACCGGCCTCACGAAACGTGTCGCGGAAACGGGCACACCGTTGACGCGTTTCGTTGTTGGGCCCATGCGAAAGGGCGGTAGGACAGGGGATTAAGATGCGCATCCTGATCGTCGAGGACGAGCCCACGCTCGGCCAGCAGCTGAAAAGCACGCTGGAGCAGAACGGCTATGCGGTGGATCTTTCGACGGACGGTGAAGACGGGCACTTCCTTGGCTCGACGGAGGATTACGATGCCGTGATCCTGGATCTTGGCCTTCCCGAAATCGACGGGCTCACCGTGCTCGGCATGTGGCGCCGGGAAGGGCGCAACTTCCCCGTTCTGGTTCTGACCGCCCGCGATAGCTGGTCCGACAAGGTGGCCGGCCTCGATGCGGGTGCGGACGATTACCTCGCCAAGCCATTCCAGACAGAAGAGCTGATCGCCCGCCTGCGCGCGCTGATCCGCCGCGCCTCCGGCAATGCCAGCTCCGAACTGACCGCGGGCGACGTGCGGCTGGATACGCGCTCCGGCCGAGTCACCTTGGCGGGGGAGCCGGTCAAGCTGACGGCGCAGGAATACAAGCTGCTCTCCTACCTCATGCACCATAAGGGCAAGGTGGTAAGCCGGACGGAGCTGATCGAGCACATCTACGACCAGGATTTCGACCGCGATTCGAACACCATCGAAGTGTTCGTCACCCGCATCCGCAAGAAGCTGGGTGCCAATGTGATCACCACCATCCGTGGCCTTGGCTACAGCCTCGACGACCCCGACGAACCCTCCCGCGGCGAATGAGCCTGCGCCGCACGCGGGGAACCGCGCGGGCGAGGCGCCGCTGAGCGAAGGTGCGATCGCCGCCGGGGCTGCTCCGCCACATACGGGCAGCCTTGCGCGGCGCATGATGCTGATCGCGGCGGTCTGGATCACCATCCTGCTGCTGCTGGGCGGGCTGGCGCTCGACCGCACGCTCAAGACGCTGGTCACCAGCCAGTTCGACGAACAGCTCAACTACATGCTGACCGCGATGATCGCCTCCGCCGAGGTCGATCCCTATGGCGAGGTCCTGTTCAACCGCCCGCTTGGCGACCAGCGCTTTCTGGAGCCGAACAGCGGTCTTTACTGGCAGGTGAGCGGAGAGGGACGGGAGGATTACCCCTCACGCTCGCTGTGGGACCGGACGCTGGTGCTGGAGGGGGATCACGAGGATTACCAGCCGCACTATTACGATTCGCACCAGTTCCAGCAGGAGCCGCTGCGGATCGTCGAACGGACGATTCGCCTGCCGGGCAGTGAAACCCGCTGGCTCTTCGCCGTCGCTGCTGCGCGCGACGGGCTCGACGCGCAGATCGCCAACATCCGCTCCATCCTCGTGCGCAGTTTTGCGGTGCTGGGGATCGGGCTGTTCCTGATGGCCATGCTGCAGACGTGGTACGGCCTCGGCCCGCTGCGCCGCGTCCGCCGGGCCATTGCCCGCATCCGCACCACCGGCTCCAACCGCGTGACCGATCCGCTGCCGCAGGAAGTGCAGCCCATGGTGGAAGAGCTCAACGCGCTGCTCGCCCATTCCGATCGGCAAGCCGAAGAGGCCCGCACCCACGCCGGCAACCTCGCCCATGCCCTGAAGACGCCGCTGACGGTTCTCACCAATGCAGCGACGGCTCACGCGCCGGATCTCGACGAGACAGTGCTTCGAGAGGCCTTGGCCATGCGCCGCCATGTGGACCACCATCTCGCCCGGGCGCGAGCCGTCGGCCGGCGGGCGATCGGCCTGTCGCGCACCAACGTGATGGACAGCGCCGTCGCGGTGGAGCGAGCGGTCTCACGCCTCTACACCTCCGTGCGGTTCGACATCGCCGGCTCTGCCGAGGCGCTGGTCGCCATCGAGCGGCAGGATCTGGAGGAGATTCTCGGCAATCTGATCGAGAACGCGGCCAAATATGGCGGCGGCAGCGTGTTCGTAACCGTGGATGCAGACCCGGCGGCGCCCCTCTGCACGGTCTGGGTGGAGGATGACGGCCTCGGCATCCCGCCCGAAAAGCGGGAGCGCAGCTTCGCCCGCGGTGCCCGGCTGGACACGGAGAAACCTGGCACCGGCCTCGGCCTCGCCATCGTTCGCGACGTGGTCGAGATTTACGGCGGCAGCGTGGAGATGGGGGAGAGCGAGGACCTTGGCGGCCTGCTCGTCAAGATTCACCTGCCAAGGGCAGCGCCGGTCGATTAACGGCGCCGATGCTGCTGCGTTGCGCGCGGATTGCAACTCGTTGCATGGCCGAAGTGACTGCGTTCCATTCGCGATGCACAGGCTGTGCAAATCGGCTTTTGCAGGCCGCTTGCGCGTCGGGATAGCCGCTCATTCGCCGCCGTTGCATCGTCGTTGCAAACCGATGCAACGCTAATGCAAAAGCTCAGCCTCCGGCGGCGCGCCTGTGGTGGCGGATCACCTCGTCGATCACGAAGCGGATGAACTTCTCGCTGAATTCCGGATCGAGATTCGCCTCGACCGCCAGGTTCCGGAGACGCTCGATCTGCCGCCGCTCCCGCTCCGGGTCGGCTGGTGGCAACGCCGCTTTCGCCTTGTATTCGCCCACCGCCTGCGTGATGCGAAACCGCTCCGCCAGCATGTAGACCAGCGCCGCGTCGATATTGTCGATGCTGCGCCGGAAGGAGGAAAGCACAGGGTCTTCCTGCCCTGCGGCGACAGGCGCTGCCTCCCCCGCAATGTGGCCGGAGGGTTCGGATGTGTTCGGTCGGGTGGCCATCACCGGCAGGCTAGAGAGGGATTCCGCGCTTGCCAAGCATCGCTTCCATGTCCATTTCACCGCGCATGAGCGCCGAGGTCCTACCGCTGCCCGCCAAAGCCCCGTCGCTTTCCCCCATCCTCTCGCTGACCGCATCGGCGATGAATGCGGTGAATGCGATCATCCTCGACCGGATGCAGAGCGAAATTCCGCTGATCCCAGCACTCGCCGGTCACCTGATCGCAGGCGGCGGCAAGCGCATGCGCCCGATGCTGACGCTCGCAGGGGCGGAGGTGGTCGGCTACCAGGGCACGCGCCACCACAAGCTCGCCGCGGCGGTCGAGTTCATCCACACCGCAACCCTGCTCCATGATGATGTCGTCGATGGGTCAGAGACACGGCGCGGGCGGGAGACGGCCAACATCGTCTTCGGCAATCCGGCAACGGTGCTGGTGGGCGATTTCCTGTTCAGCCGCGCCTTCGAGCTGATGGTGGAGGACGGCAGCCTCAAGGTTCTCAAAATCCTCTCCGGCGCCAGCGCCATCATCGCGCAGGGCGAGGTCGACCAGCTCACGGCCCAGCGCAAGATCGAGACGAGCGAGGAGCGCTACCTCCACATCATCGGCGCCAAGACGGCTGCGCTGTTCGCCGCCGCCAGCCGCATTGCCGCTGTCGTCGCCGAATGCGGCGATGCGGAGGAGCGCGCGCTCGACGATTACGGCCGCAACCTCGGCGTTGCGTTCCAGCTGGTGGACGACGCGATCGACTATGACAGCTCCCGCGCGGAGATGGGCAAGAACAGCGGCGACGACTTCCGTGAGGGCAAGATGACCCTGCCGGTGATCCTCGCCTACGCCCGCGGCACGGCGGAGGAGCGGCGTTTCTGGGAAGACGCGATCGCCGGCTTCCGGGTGGAGGACGAGGATCTCGCCCACGCCGTGACCCTGATCCGCAAGCACGATACGGTTGCTGAGACGCGAGAGCGGGCCCGCCACTTCGCCCAGCGCGCCTGCGATGCGCTCTCCATCTTCCCCGACAGCAGCGCCCGCTCCGCGATGATGGAAGCGGCGCGGTTCGCGGTCAGCCGGGGGTATTGATCGCCACACCCGCAGACCGAGCGCGGCTGGGATAGGCTCGCCGCCAAGTCCTTAGTACACTATCCCGCCTGTTGGGGGAGGGGCCATGGTGACGACGAAGGGCGCGCAATTCAGGACGTGGCTGATCCTGTGGATGGCGAGCCTCGCCGGCGTGATAGCCGTGCTTCCCTACCTTCGCGAATTGCTTGAGCAGGCTCTCCAGGAGGATGCTGCTGCATCAGGGATAAGCCTCGAAGCGCTCCTTGCCCTCCAGGCTCTTCAATCGGCCGTACTGTTGGCTCTCGCGTGCTGGATCGGGCTGTGGGCCGCACGCCGGATCGGTTTGGGCGCACCCATTGTCGAGGCGCTGGCCGAAAGGCGGACGCCGCGGGTGTCGGCGCAGGCGGTGGCCGAGAGCGTGCTGCTGGGACTGCTCGCTGGCGCGTGTGTGGTAGCGCTGGACCTGCTCGTTTTTGCCCCGCCCGATGCGGCTGGTCTGACGGCGGAGCGGCTTTCGCCAGTCAATGGCCTGCTGGCGTCGATCTACGGAGCGATCAGCGAGGAGGTGCTGATGCGGCTGTGCCTGCTTTCGCTTCTCGCACTTGCGCTGCGCAGCCTCTTTGCCCGAAGAGGAGCCGCACCGCTGCCGGGCTGGATTTTCTGGACGGCCAACGTAATGGTCGCGGTGCTTTTTGGTATCGGCCATTTGCCCGCCACCGCGGCACTCGTGCCGCTGACTGCCGGGATCGTGGCGCGCGCCATCGTGCTCAATGGTCTGCTGGCGCTGCTGTTCGGGGTGCTTTACCGGCGGCACGGTTTGGAAATGGCCATGGTAGCCCATTTTGCTGCCGACATCGTGTTGCACGTGCTCACGCCGCTGCTGATCTGACGACAGGGACGGCTTTCACGGGCGCGATGATGCGGCTAGTCGGCGTGGGTGGTCGATCTCCCCATCCACGCCGTCCTGCCGGACCTGCTCGCCGCCTTGCGCGAGTACAGCTCCGCCGTGCTGATCGCGCCGCCGGGTGCCGGCAAGACCACGGCCGTTGCCCCCGCGCTGATCGATCAGCCATGGTGCAACGGTCAGGTCCTGCTGCTCAGCCCGAGAAGGGTCGCGGCGCGCGCCGCGGCGGAGCGGATGGCGCAGATGCTGGGAGAACCGGTCGGCCAGCGGGTCGGCTACCTGACGCGGCTCGACAGCAAGCAGTCCGCCGCCACCCGCATTCTCGTCGTGACGGAGGCGATCTTCGTCAACCGCATCCTGGAAGACCAGGAGCTGTCCGGCATCTCCGCGGTCCTGTTCGATGAAGCGCATGAGCGGCATCTCGACAGCGATCTCGGCCTCGCGCTGGCATTGGAGAGCCAGGGGGTGTTGCGCGAAGACCTGCGCCTGCTGGTGATGTCCGCCACCATCGACGGCGCCCGCTTCGCCCGGCTGATGGGTGAAGCGACGCCGGTGATCGAGAGCGAGGGCAAGGCACACCCTTTGCGGATCGAATGGCTTGGCAGCCGGCCGGAACTGCGGATCGAAGATGCGATGACCGCCGCGATTCTCACTGCCTGGAGAGAGGAGAAGGGCAACCTGCTCGCCTTCCTCCCCGGTGTGGCGCAGATCGAACGCACGCGCGAGCGGCTGGCGGAGAGGTTGCCGGGCGTGCCGATCCTGCCGCTGCATGGGCAGGTGGAGCCCGCCGCACAACGCGCCGCCATTCGCCGCGATGGGGAGGGGCGGCGGCGCATCGTCCTCGCCACCAGCATTGCCGAGACCTCGCTAACGCTGGACGGCGTTTCCGTGGTGGTGGACAGCGGCCTCTCCCGCCGGGCCGAGTTCGACCTCGCCGCCGGCGTCACCCACCTCGTCACCCGCCGCGCCAGCCAGGCCGCCGCAGCGCAGCGTGCGGGTCGTGCCGCGCGGCAGGGGCCGGGCGTCGCCTATCGTTTGTGGGAGGAGGCCTCGCATCCCGGCCGAGAAGCCTTCGACCCGCCGGAGATGCTCACCGCCGATCTCGCGCCGCTGGTTCTGGCGCTGGCGCAGTGGGGCGTCGCCGATCCTGCCTCTCTGGCTTGGCTGGACCCGCCGCCCACTGCCGCCTTGGCGACCGCGCGAGAGCGGCTGGCGAAGCTTGGCGCGCTTGATGTGGAGGGGCGCATCACGGTTCGCGGGCGGCAGATCGCAGCCCTTCCGATGGAGCCATGGCAAGCGGCGATGCTCTTGCATGGAGCCGAATACGGGGCGGAACGGGACGCGGCGAGGATCGCCCTCCTGTTGCAGGAGCGAGGACTGGGCGGGCGCGGTGAGGATCTGGGGCAGCGCCTCTCCCGCTGGAACGGGGATCGCTCCCCGCGTGCCGAAGCGAGCCGCAAGCTGGCGGATCGCTGGGCGAGGGCGGCCGCAAAGCTCCAACCTCACGGCCGGGGAGGAGGGGCCAAGTCCCCGCCGCCCGCCATCCTCCTCGCCTTGGCACTGCCGGACAATCTAGCGCGCCGCCGTGGGGGCTCGGGCGAGACATGGCTGTCAGCGGGCGGGCGCGGCTATGTCCTCGATCCGGCCTCGCCGCTGGCAACGTCGGAGTGGCTGGTGATCGGCGATGCCCAAGGGGCCGCGCAGGGGGCGCGGATCACCGCCGCGCTGCCGCTGACTGGTGCTGAAGTGGAGCAGTGGCTGGCCGATCGTATTGAACGGCGTTCAACGCTCCGCTGGACGGGGGCGCGGGTGGAGGCACGGCTGGAAAGTCGGCTCGGCGCCATCACCCTCGCCAGCGGCCCGGATCCTGAGCCGGATGGGAGCGCGCTTGCCGCGCTGCTGGTGGAAAAGGCTGTGGAGAACCTTGCGGATATCCTGCCGAAAGAATTGATGGCCAGGGCGCGCTTCGCTGGACTTGAGGAGCTTACTGGTGATCGGCTGGCGGCCACCGCACAGGAATGGCTCGCGCCGCTGCTGCACGGCAGGCGCGACCTTGCCGTGCCTACCGGCCGCGTTGTCGAAGCGCTCCTGAACCTCCTTGGCTGGGAGGAACGCCAGCGGCTCGACCGACTTGCTCCGCGCGAGTTCACCAGCCCGGCGGGGACTCGCCACGCGATTGACTATGCGGGGGACGATGCCCCCAGCGTCGAGGTGCGGGTGCAGGCGCTGTTCGGGCTGGAGCGGCATCCGATGGTCGGCCCTGAACCGCGAGGTGTGCCGCTCCTGCTGAAGCTCACCAGCCCGGCTGGTCGCCCGATTCAGATGACGCGGGACCTGCCCGCCTTCTGGCGCGGCAGCTGGTCCGACGTGCGCAAGGAAATGAAAGGCCGCTATCCCAGGCACCGGTGGCCGGAGGAACCCTGGGCTGAAGCACCGAGTCTCAAGACCAGGAACGCCTTCGAGCGCTCTTGATTTCGTCGGCCATCCGAAGGAAAGCACCGCCCATGCAAGCCCGTATTTTTCAGCGCCCGAAGAACGCTATGCAGTCCGGTCGGGCGCTTACTGACCAGTGGATCCTTCAATATGCGGCGTCCGCGCCGCAGCGACCCGATCCGCTGATGGGCTGGGCCGGCAGCGGCGACACGGCTCCGCAGGTGCAGCTCAAGTTTCCGAGCAAGGAAGCCGCGATCGCCTATGCCGAAAAGTACGGGATCGACGCGGTGGTGCACGAGACGCCGCCCCGGCGGCTAAAGCTGCAGGCTTACGCCGACAACTTCCGCTGAGGGCACGTCCCCGGTTGCATTTCCACCTCGGCCCGGCCATATGCGCCGCGGGAGTCGGGTGGACGTTCGCGTCCGCCAACCTGGTCAGGTCCGGAAGGAAGCAGCCACAACGGATGGCAGCGGGTCGCCCGGCTCCTTTAATTCTCAAGCTCATCAGCTGACATGACCGCCCCCAAGAGGGAGCGCGCTGCGTTGCGCGATCCCGTTGCGGTTGTCAGGCCGGAAACCTTGCCGAGCCCGAATTCCGGCATGTTGACATAGATCGTCTCGCTTCCTCCGCGAGGGACCGCATAGGTCTCATGGAAGATGCCGACCGTGCCATCGCTCCCCACCGCCCTGTTGAAGGCGACCCATGCGGGCCAGTGCTCGCGATCCGTGGCGCGGGCATACTTTTCCAGGCTGTCGAAATCGCGCCAATATTGCAGCACCATCAGCGTTCGGAGCCCGCCTCGCAACAGCTCCGCCCCGAGAAAACCCGCGGCGGGATCGGCGCGGAGCTCGGCCAGCATGCGCGGCATCGCCCGGGCGACGGGCAACCATTTGCCGATCCTGTGGAAATGGTTGATCCGCATCCCGATGAGGAAGACGACCAGCTTTTCGTCATGCAGCGCCGTGGGTCTTCCTTTGTGCAGCGCCATCGTCCTCGCCCCCCAATGCCGTCCTGACCGCAGCCCGCGGTGCCAAGCATTCGACAGCGGAGCATAGCGCAACTAGATTGGCCGTCGTGAACGATTCAGGTGACATGTTCGGCGGCCTTCCCCTTGATGAAGAGGCGGAGGCCAAGCCTGAGGAAGCGCGGCCCAGCGCGGCTGAACTGGAGGCGGCAGGGCAATCACCGCTGTTCGGCGCTGAGCCTGAGCCTGCGAAGGCGGCTCCTCCTGCCGAAGCTCCTGCTCCATCAGCGCAGCCCGCACCGGCGGTGGAGGGGGCGCAGCCCTACCGTGTGTTGGCCCGCAAGTACCGGCCGCAGACCTTCAGCCAATTGATCGGGCAGGAGCCGATGGTTCGCACGCTCGCCAATGCGATCGAGCGCGACCGGCTGGCCCACGCCTTCCTGATGACCGGTGTGCGAGGGGTGGGCAAGACCAGCACCGCGCGACTGATCGCCAAGGCGCTGAACTGCGTCGGACCGGATGGGCAGGGCGGACCCACCATCGATCCATGCGGCATGTGCGAGCCTTGCAAGGCCATTGCGGAAGGTCGCCACATCGATGTGATCGAGATGGACGCCGCCAGCCATACCGGCGTGGACGACGTGCGCGAGATCATCGAGGCGGTGCGCTATGCCGCAGTCAGCGCGCGCTACAAGATCTACATCATCGACGAAGTTCACATGCTGTCGCGCAATGCTTTCAACGCGTTGCTGAAGACACTTGAGGAACCGCCGGCGCATGTGAAGTTCCTTTTCGCCACCACCGAGGTCGACAAGCTGCCGGTCACGGTGCTCAGCCGCACGCAGCGTTTCGACCTGCGCCGCATCCCGACGCCGGTGCTGCAGCAGCATTTCGCCAGCATTTGCCGGCAGGAAGGCGTTGAGGCCGAGGACGAGGCGCTGGCGATGATCGCCGCCGCCGCGGAAGGCTCCGTTCGCGATGGGCTCTCCATCCTCGACCAGGCGATCGCGCACGCGGACAGCGCCACTGATGAAGCGACCGTGGTGACGGCGGAGCGGGTGCGCGACATGCTCGGCCTCGCCGACAAGTCCGCCATGCGCCGCCTGTTCAGCGCGCTGCTGGAGGGTGACCCTGCCGCGATGCTGGACGAGGTGGAGCGGCAATATGGGCTGGGCGTCGATCCGCTCGCACTGTTGCGGTCGCTCATGGGGCTGACTCACCGGATCGCGCTAGCGCAGGTCGGTGGGGGCCAGGCGGACGCGCCCACGCTGGAGGAGCGGCGCGACATCGAACAGTGGGCTGCCGCTCTATCTGCGGGTCAGGTCCACAGGCTCTGGCAGCTGCTGCTGAAAGGGCATGACGAGGTGCGAACCGCGCCCGATCCGCTGGTTGCCATGCAGATGGCGCTTCTGCGAGTGCTTCATGCTGCCGATCTGCCGGATCCTGGGGCCCTGGCGAAGCAATTGGCCGACATGGTTGCGAGCGGCGCCGCTGCTGCTCCATCGGGCGAGAGTGCTGGCAAAAGCGCACCTTCCCTCTCGGCCCGAGTGGGTTGGGCAGAGCTGGTGGATTTGATCGACCATTGTGGAGAGCTCTCCAATGGCATGTCGCTGGCGACGAAGCTGCGGATGCAGGTGAGGGTGATCGCGCTGGAAGCCGGGCGGCTGGTCTACACTCAGCCGGAGAGTTTCGACGATGATCTCCGAACGGATCTTCGCAACGCGCTGCAGGTGGTGACGGGCCAACGCTGGACGGTCGAGAAGGGCGCCGGCGATGCAGCGCCGACGCTGTTCGAGCAGGCGGAAGCGGAAAAGCGGAACGAGGCGGAGCGGATCCGCAATGCGCCATTGGTGGCGGCGGCGTTCGCCGCTTTCCCCGGTGCCGAGCTGGTGGACGGCGACGAGGCCGTGCCCGCGCAGCGCAGTTGGAACAGACGAGGCTAAGAGGACATGTTCAATGAAATCGATGGAAGAAATGATGAAGGCGGCGCAGCAGGCGGCCGAGACCATCCAGAAGCAGATGAATGACGCCCAGGCGAAGCTCGATACAATCGAAGTCGAGGGTACGGCGGGCGGTGGGCTGGTGAAGATCCGCTGCACAGCCAAGGGCCGCATCCTCGGCGTGGCGATCGATGACAGCCTGATCGTGCCTGAGGACAAGCAGATGCTTGAGGATCTCGTTGCGGCGGCGTTCAACGATGCCCGCGGCAAGGCAGACCGCGCCGCCAACGAGCAGATGCAGAGCATTCAAGCGGGCATGGGCCTGCCGCCGGGCCTCAACCTTCCCGGCTTCGGCTGAGCAGCGCTTGGGTGCGGTCGACGGGTGCGGCGCGCATCCGTCGTCGCGCCTGAGCCGGTGGAGAGGAGGGGCGCGGAATTCGCTCGGCCAGTCGGGCGAGGGTGCTGACGGCCAGCCTCTCCCCTTTTTACAGCCCGGAGCCATCGAGGCGCAGGTGTTGGCGGACCTGCGGCGGAACGATCTCCACCGCCGCGCGCACCAGCAACCGCTGGAGGGCACGCAGCGGCCTTGGCAGGATTGGCGCCGAACGCATGATCTGGAGAAACTCCTTCAACGTTTCGGAGGGCTGCAGCGCTGGCAGAGTGCGTGCAAGCAGCGCCTCCCAATCCTGTAGCGATCCTGGCGCACCTGTCGCGCCAAACAAGCGCGCGGCGGGCATTCCCTCCGCGAAAGCGGCGGAGCGCTCTGCCTCGCTCAACCGTGCGGCGTACTGGTGATACGCCTCGGCGAATCCAAATGTTGCGGTCGCCTGCACCCAATCGAGCAGGCGCGGATCATTGGCGCGGTAGGACCGACCATCCGGCAATGCGCTCCGCACCTTTTCATGCAGGGCCACCACGCGCCCGATCATGGAGGTGGCGACGTCTCGCGGGGCATAGACCGTGATCATCGCAGCCGCTCCGGTGCGGCGCAGCCGGGTCAGCGGGTCGGAGCGGAAGGAGCTGTGGTCCCACACGCCCGCGCGAACCGATGGCTCGGCGAGCTCCAGGATCACCGCAGCGACTCCGCCGATGAACAGCGTCACCGGATTAGCGAAAATCCGCCACGATACGGAGTCGCCCGGCACGAGCGCTTCGGCACCGGCCGGCCGGCTGAACTCGACGTCCAGCCCCGGTGGGGGCGCGAGGAGGGCGGCGAGCGGGTGAGCCATCGGGGGGAGAGATAAGGTGTTCTGCGGTTTGGTGGGAGAGGCGTGAAGCGCCAGCCCCGGCCCATCGCTTCCAATCCAGAAGTAGGGGGTTCCACAGCTTGAGGCAGCCCCACATTGCAGCCCGGCGATCACTTCCCCATATCTGGCCAAACAAGGCCCTTCGCGGGTCGCCTACCAGGATCACGGACCTGACATGAATTCATACCCCCTTCTTCCCCTGCGCGACATCGTGGTGTTTCCCGGCATGGTCGTCCCGCTGTTTGTGGGGCGCGACAAGTCGGTTGCCGCGCTCGAGGCAGCGATGGAGGGCGACAAGGACATCTTCCTGCTGTCCCAGCTTGACCCGGGCTGCGACGATCCTTCCCGTAGCGACCTCTATGAGGTCGGCGTCGTGGCGCAGGTGCTGCAACTCCTGAAGCTTCCCGACGGCACCGTGCGCGTGCTGGTCGAAGGGCAAATCCGCGCCAAGCTGGTAGAGCTGAGCGAGCAGGGCGAGTACGTCTCTGCCGAGGTCGAGCTTTATGAGGAGGAGACCGCCTCGGGCAACGAGGTGGCGGCGATGATGCGCTCCGCTCTCGAGCAGTTCGGCGACTATGCCAAGCACAACAAGAAGCTACCGGACGATATCGAGGAAGAGCTGGCGGGCATCGACGATGCCGGCCGGCTGGCGGACTCGATCGCCGCTGCGCTTTCCGCAAAGGTCGCGACCAAGCAGTCCTTGCTGACGGAAGCCGACCCGCTGAAGCGGCTGGAGATGGTCTATTCCATCATGGAGGGCGAGCTTTCCGTCCTGCAGGTGGAGCGCAAGATCCGCGGCCGCGTGAAGCGGCAGATGGAGAAGACGCAGCGCGAATATTATCTCAACGAGCAGTTGAAGGCGATCCAGTCTGAGCTGGGTGGCGGCGAGGAAGGCGAAGGCAACGAAGTTGCCGAGTTGCAGCAGAAGATCGACAGCCTCAAGCTGTCCGCAGAAGCGCGCACCAAGGCGCTGGCTGAGCTCAAGAAGCTCAAGACCATGCAGCCGATGAGCGCTGAGGCGACGGTCGTGCGCAACTATCTCGACGTGCTGCTCGGCCTGCCCTGGGGCAAGAAGAGCCGCCTCAAGAAGGACATCGCCAAGGCGCAGGAGATTCTCGACCAGGATCACTACGCGCTCGACAAGGTGAAGGACCGGATCGTCGAGTACCTCGCCGTGCAGGCGCGCACGAACAAGCTGAAGGGGCCGATCCTGTGCCTCGTCGGCCCTCCCGGCGTGGGCAAGACCAGCCTTGGCAAGTCGATTGCCCGCGCGACAGGGCGAGAGTTCGTGCGCCAGTCGCTGGGCGGCGTGCGCGACGAGGCGGAGATCCGCGGGCATCGGCGGACCTATATCGGCTCGCTGCCGGGCAAGATCGTCAGCAACCTGCGGAAAGCGGGTGCTTCCAACCCGCTGTTCCTGCTCGATGAGATCGATAAGTTGGGCCAGGATTTCCGTGGCGACCCAGCTTCGGCTCTGCTCGAAGTGCTGGACCCTGAGCAGAACGCCAAGTTCCAGGATCATTACCTGGAGCTCGACATCGACCTGTCCGACATCATGTTCGTGTGCACAGCGAACAGTCTCAACCTGCCGCAGCCGCTGCTGGACCGGATGGAGATCATCCGGCTGGAGGGCTACACGGAGGATGAGAAGGTGGAGATCGCACAGCGCCACCTGATCGAGAAGCAGGTGAAGGCCCACGGCCTCAAGCGCGAGGAGTTCTTCCTGACCGAAGAGGCGCTGCGCGACCTGATCCGCTACTATACGCGGGAGGCGGGTGTTCGCACGCTGGAGCGCGAGATCGCGCGGCTGGCGAGGAAGTCGCTGCGCCGCATCCTTGAGGGGCAGGCGACCAGCATCACGATCACGCCGGAAAATCTTGGCGAGTTCGCAGGCGTGCGCAAGTTCCGCCACGGCAAGTCCGACGAGGAGGCCCAGATCGGTGCCGTCACCGGCCTTGCCTGGACGGAGGTCGGCGGCGAGTTGCTGACGATCGAGAGCGTCACGACGCCAGGCAAGGGCGAGATCAAGACCACCGGCAAGCTGGGCGAGGTGATGAACGAGAGCGTCGCCGCCGCCTTCAGCTTCGTGAAGGCCCGCAGCCCGGCCTACGGCATCAAGCCCTCTATTTTCCAGCGCAAGAACGTGCACATCCACTTGCCCGAAGGCGCGGTGCCCAAGGACGGGCCGAGCGCGGGTATCGGAATGGTCACGTCCATCGTCTCAACTCTGACCGGTATTCCGGTGCGGCCCGACGTTGCCATGACGGGTGAGGTGACGCTGCGTGGTCGCGTGCTGCCGATCGGCGGGCTGAAGGAGAAGCTTTTGGCGGCCCTTCGTGGCGGCATAAGCAAGGTGTTGATCCCGGCGGAGAACCAGAAGGACCTTGCCGAGATACCCGCCAACGTGAAGGAAGGCCTGGAGATCGTGCCGGTGGAGCATGTGGACGAGGTACTCGCCCACGCGCTGACGGCCCGCCCGACGCCGATCGAGTGGACCGAGGCGGATGATCTGGCCACTCAACCGCCGGCGCATGGCGGAGAGGCTCCCGGGACGCCAGTGGCGCATCACTGAGATCAATGCGCCGCGGCAATTCTGCTGCGGCGCAGCGACTCGCTTTGGCGGCTTCCACGGAGCGCAGAGTGCCCTCCCTGTGGCTGTTTCGCAGGGATCCTTGGCTTTGTAAGGGAATCCATCGGGATGGCCACAAAGTGGCGCTTTGCCGCGGGCTTTGGCTTTGACTCGGACGGGAAAACTCGCTCAATCGTTGCATCGCGAACGCTTCGGCGATTCAGCACAATCCAGAATGAGGGGGTTCTCCACACATGAACAAGAACGATCTGATCGGTGCTGTCGCCGATGCCAGCGGTCTGTCGCGCAGCGATGCTGTTAAGGCCGTGGAGAGTGTCTTCGATACGATCACCGGCGCCTTGGCCAAGGGAGACGAGGTGCGGCTTGTCGGCTTCGGCACGTTCTCGGTCGCCAAGCGCAAGGCGTCGACCGGCCGCAATCCGCGCACTGGAGAGCCGATGAACATCAAGGCGTCCAGCCAGCCGAAGTTCAAGGCGGGCAAGGGGCTGAAGGACGCGGTAAACTGAAGCGTTCAGCAAGGCGTAGCCACTGCTGCCGATGAGGTTTGGGCACTGGCATCGGCGGTAGACGGCGACGCGTGGACCAGCGCGCTCGCGGACTTGCCTCCTAGGCGCTGGCGGAGGCCGCTGAGGATCACCGCTGGTGACTGGACCATCCCCTTCGCGCAGCGGGACTTCGATTGAGGCTCGCAGAGAGGCTGTGCGCCATTCTGCGACCTCCGCGTGATCCAGTGGATCGTTCGCCATCAAGTCGTTGCATATGGTGCTGAACTGATAGGCGGCATGCCGCTCGCCGTTGATCGGATCATCGCCTGGGCAATCCATGCAGAGCCGACCATGTCAGAGGTGTTCGGGCAGGCCGTGCTGCTTCTTCGCTTAGGGGTGCTTGCCACCGCTCGGCCTTCGCCGCTTTTTCGTGTTGGCCGGGTCAGCCCAGCAACTCCCATCAGGCGCTTCCACCAGCCTGGACGGCAGCCCCGATTGGAGGGTTTATCCAACGGGAGGCAAGATCGAGGCTCTCGCTCTGTTGAAGCCAGCGACCTTCTAAAAGCGTGGCTGCTACTCCTACGGCTGCCGCTGCCGGATCGGACGCTATTTGCGGAGCAGTCCTCGTCATGCGCCACCATGCAATTGGAGCGATAGGTCTAGGGCGGGAACAGAATGGCAACAGCGCCATTCTCCGTGCTCTCGCCCAATGCAGGCGGGCGCATCCTAACCCGGTATTTACCTAACCCATCTAGCCGCTTGACGATGTCCTCTTCCCGCAAGCGACGCGCGCTCGTTCCGCAAGAGCGCCGAGCCTCAACTCCGGCCTGCAGAACTTGGGGTGCGAGAGCCGGTGAAGGGTCGCGCGCCTTTCTGCTGGTCGCTGTGGTAGTATTCGCCGCGAGTTTGCTGGGGCTTGCGACGGCACACGCTTTTTCAGTGTCCTTCTGGCCCGCGAATGCGGTGCTCGTGGGCCTTATGCTGCGGCACCGACGGGCGATCCGGCTCTCCGGCTGGATGGGGGCCTTTTTCGGTTATGTCCTTGCCGACCTGCTCTTCGGTCGCTCGCTGCCGCTCTCCGCTTTTTTTGCCGGGACCAACCTCGTTGGCGCTCTGACGGCGACGGCCCTTCTCCTGCGCCTGGATGAGCGGGATCTGAGCTTGCGCCGCGTCCATTCCGTGCTGCGCATCCTCGCCGCTCTGCTACCGGCTTGCTTTGCCGCGGCGCTATCCGGCTCCTTGCTGGTGACGGTTCACTTCAATGGATCTGCCCTGCAGGCCATGAAGACCTGGCCCGCCAGCGAACTGGTCAATTACCTGATCGTCCTGCCCGCCATGCTGACACTTCCTCATCCGCGGCATCTCGACCTTCGCAGAAGCTGGGCGATAAGCAGCGTGCGGGAAATCTTCCCTGCGCTCAGCCTCGCGCTGTCCAGTGCAGCCGCAGTGCTGTTTGACGGTCCCGGCAGCATCATCTTCCCGATGCCGGCCATGCTCCTGTGCGCGTTGACCTACTCGACCTCGACGACTGCGGTCTTGACGATGCTGCTGGGCGCCGGGTGCCTGATTTCGATCGGCCTCGGCGTGGTGGACATCGGGCAGGACATGTCCGTGCCTGAACTGGTCGTATCCGTCCGCATTGCGGTGGCCTTCCTCGTCCTCGTCCCGCTGACGATCAGCAGCGCCATGGCCGTGAGGGACGAATTGCTGAACCAGCTGCGCAAAGCGGCCGATCATGACGAGCTTACTGGCCTGCTGAACCGACGGGCGTTCGAGCGGCGAATGAAGGAGTGGCTTGCAGAAGGGCCGGGGCCGGGCACCGGATACGCCGTCCTCTGGCTCGACATCGACCACTTCAAAGCGATCAACGATCGTCACGGGCACCTAGCCGGGGATGCCGTGTTGCAGGCCTTTGCCAAGGTCGCTCGCTCTTGCTGCCGCGAGGATGACCTGATCGGCCGATGGGGCGGCGAGGAATTCGCGCTGGTGGTGCAAGTCTCCGGCCGAAGGACGGCAGGCGCGGTAGCCGCCCGGCTGCGGGAAAACTTCGCCGCACATGTCACCCTCTGGAACGAAGTGCCCATCCGCGCGACCATCAGCATCGGCGCTTGCTATCTGGAGCAGGCGTCCAGCGAGGTTCAAAGCCTGATCGGGGAGCTGGACGAGGCCCTCTACCGGGCGAAGCGCAAGGGTCGTGACCGGGTTGAATGGCTGCCTTCCCGGCTGGAGCCTGCCTATTCACTAGCGGCTGGGGCTCAGTCGGCCTTACTTATTCCAAATCCACGACGAGCGGGGAATCATACCTGCGCGCGGGTTGATCGATACCATCTCTGAGGACCCCTGAGGGGCGAACCCTCTTGCGCTGCGGACGGGGAGCGTTAGCAGCGGGCTATGGACCTGGATGAGTTGCTGCAGCGATATTTCGGCACATCCGACCTCTCGGACGTGCCGCCCAGCCAGCAGGAGGTGGCTCTGGACCGGCTGAGAGTGGATTTCGGGCTGGAGACGGACCGCCCGCGCCGCTTCGCCTTGTGGTCGCTCCTCTACATGCTGGGCCATGCGCCGGAGCTGGACATTGCCTTCAAGGAGGAGGCCGATCGTGAGGCTGCCCGCAATCTGATGGATCTGCTCGCCGCATCAGAGGGCGAATAGGCGCCTCCATCCGGATTGCTGTCAGGCGACCTGTGGCTCCGGGCGGTCCGATGCCAGCAGCGAGATCGCCCAGATCGCCAGCCCGCCCAGTGCAAGGCAGCAACCCACCCAGCCTGTGGATGTCCAGCCATAGCCCGCCGCGATGGCGATGCCGCCAAGCCACGGGCCAATTGCATTGGCCGTGTTGAACGCGGAGTGGTTCAGGGCAGCTGCGAGGCTCTGTGCATCCTGCGCGACATCCATCAGCCGCGTCTGCAACACGGTGCCGAGGGAGCCGCCGAATCCGATCGCCGCCACGACAGGGATGATCGACCAGAGATGCCCGGCGGCAAACGGATAGAGTGCGAGCGACCCCGCGCTCCACAGCAGCAGAGCGCCCGCCGTGGGCATCAGCGCGCGATCGGCGAAGCGCGGCACGATCAGGTTACCCGCTGTCATCCCGATCCCGAACATCGCCAACACGATGGGCAGGGCAGAGGCAGAGACCTGCGTGACCTCCAGCAGAGTGGAAGCGAGGTAGGTATAGACGGCGAACAGGCCGCCGAAGCCGATGGCCCCGGTCGCCAAGGTCAGCCACACCTGTCCGCTGCGCAGGGCACTCAGTTCGCGTAGCGGATTGGCAGAGCGGTCCGGCTGGTCCTTCGGCACCACCACAAGCACCATCACCACCGTCATCAGCGCGACCGCCGCGACGACCGCGAAGCCCCAGCGCCAGCCGAGCACCTGGCCAAGCCAGTTCGCGACCGGCACGCCTACGATGGTTGCGATCGTCAGGCCCAGCATCACTTTGCCGACGGCCTGCGCGCGCTTGTCGGCCGGCACCAGAGATGCCGCCACGAGCGAGGCGATACCGAAATACGCCCCGTGCGGCAGGCCGCTGAGAAAACGGAATACGAGCATCGATTCATAAGTGGGCGCAAGTGCGCTCAGCCCGTTCGCAATGGCGAACAACGCCATGAGGACGATCAGCAACATCCTGCGGCTCAGCCGCGCGCCTGCAACTGCGAGAAGCGGAGCGCCGATGACGACGCCTGCCGCATAGGCGCTGATGACGTGGCCCGCGGTTGGCTCGTCAATCCCCAGTCCCTTCGAAAAGAGGGGCAGCAGGCTCATCGTCGCGAACTCGGTCGTCCCGATGGCAAAGCCGCCCAGCGCGAGTGCGACTTGCACGAGCCAGAGGGGGTAAGACTTGGTCGAAGGCACAAAGGATTTCCGATAATGCTGCGGTGCAGCGAGAGCGCCGCCATGTGGGCCGGGTGCCGTGAGGGTTCAAGGGTGAGCGTGCCGCCGGATCGCCTTGTCCATGGAGCGAGGCCTACCCGCGGCATGTCTTTGCTTTGACAAGAGCCGGTCGGGCCGTCTTAAGGTTCCATCATGCGCATCAGCTTGGCGCCCAGGCGGCTGTTCGGACGTGTTGCCTTCATCATCGTCGGCATCGCGCTGCTGCAGTTCGCAGTGACGATTGTGCTCTACGAGCGCATCAGCAGGGACTCCGTGCGTGAGGATCATGCGCGGCGCGTGGCCGAACTGCTGGAGGTGAGCGAGCGTCTTCATGAGGCGGGCCAGCGCGACCTTGCGCGGATCATGAGCACGAAGCACCTCGACGTCTGGCTCACACCGGAACCCGCCGTGGGGCCGCTTGCCGCCGAAGACAGCGTTCGGGAGATCACCGATCTCGTGCGGCAATGGGAACCGACCTTGGAGGCATCCTCGCTCCACATGGCGGTCGAGGGCCGGGACGGGGGTGAACACCTGATCGGCTCGATGCGTCTGGATGAGACCGCCTGGCTCAACTTCCGCTCCACGGACCTTAGCAGCCCGTGGCCGATCATCGCCTCCGCAACCCTGATTACCCTCATCCTCACGGCCCTCTGCGTCCTGTTTGCCACGTTGGCATTGTGGCAACTCGGCGCCCCCCTTCGACGGCTTACCGAGGCGACCAACCGGATCGGCGAGGGCGGGCGGGTGACCCTCGAAGAGCAAGGCTCAACCGACCTGCGAAACCTCAGCCGCGCGTTCAACGCGATGCAGGACAGGATTGCCCGGATGCTCACCGATCAGGCGAAGTCATTCGTGGCGATCAGTCATGATCTCCGCATCCCGCTCTCGCGCCTGAAGCTGTCGGTGGATTTCATCGAGCCGGAAGACATGCGCGAGCTCGTCGACAGCAACGTGACGGAAATGACCGCGATGATCGCCTCAATGCAGTCCTTCCTGGATGTGCAGGAAGAGGAGGATGCGCTTGAAGAAGTGGATCTCGTTGAGATCGTGCGGCAGGCTGGCTCCAGGTGGCGGGATCGGGTGCGTATCGATCACCATGGCAAGGAAGTGCGGATCACCACCTATCCCAACGTGCTGCTGCTTGCCCTGGAGCCATTGATCGAGAACGCGGTCCAGTACGGAGAGCTGGCGGAAATCTCGATCGGCGACGAGGAAGGGGCACCTCTCATCCTCATAAGGGATCATGGATTGGGCATTGCCGAAGAGGACCTTCCGGAGCTGATCGAGCCCTTCTTTCGCGGAGATCTCGCACGCGCGAGGAATACTCCAGGGTTCGGCCTTGGGATTCCAAGGGCGCATCGCCTCTTGCAGCGTTTCGGAGGAACCTTGTCGTTCAGTCGGGGGCCGCAAGGTGGGCTGGAAGTTGCTGTGCGGCCGCCGCTCTATGAGAAGACGTAGCGCCCGAGCTTGCGCGCGGGCGAACAGGTGCGGAAGGCACATTCTGCGCAACTCCGGCACCCGGCATCGGAAACTTCGGCGTCCTGCTGCCGTTCACATCGACACGGATCGGCGGCAATGGGGGATGGCACGTGTCGCACGCACCGCCGCGAGGCCACTTTCGGAAGAATCTGACCCTCTACGGGGCCCTGATCGCGAACTTGGGAATAGCCGTCGCGAAGTTCGTGGCGGCCGGGATCAGCGGCTCATCCTCCATGCTGACCGAAGGGGTGCACTCGCTCGTCGATAGCGGCAACCAGCTGCTGCTGCTCCACGGCCAGCGCCGGGCCCGCAAGAAACTCGATCGATCGCATCCGTTCGGTTACGGGCGGGAGCTGTATTTCTGGGCCTTCATCGTCGCCATGCTGATCTTCGCTCTAGGCGCTGGCGTGTCGATCTACGAGGGCTGGCTGCACTACCTCGACCCGGAGCCGCTTCGCGACCCGCTGATCAACTACATCGTCCTCGGCGTCGCCTTCCTGCTCGAAGGCGGATCATGGTTCATCGCCATACGCGAGTTCAACGCGAAGCGTGGGGGCGCAGGCTGGTGGGAGTCCTTCGTTGCGTCCAAGGACCCGGCGCATTTCACCGTCCTGTTCGAAGACAGCGCAGCGCTTCTGGGACTGGCCGTGGCGGCTACAGGGGTCTGGGCCAGCCATCATTTCGGAGACGCGCGCATCGACGGGATCGCCTCCATACTCATCGGGTTGATCCTCGCCGCCCTTGCCGTCCTGCTGGCGCGCGAGGCAAAAGGGCTGATCATCGGCGAAAGCGCCGATCCCTCGCTTGTCGCGCAATTGCGCGCGGCGCTGGAAGGTGTGCCGGAGATCACTTCGGTCAATCACGTCCGCACCATCCATACGGCCCCTGATGCCGTTTTCGTCGCGATCAGCGCCGACTTCATCGACGAGCTCCCCATGGGGGAGGCGGAGCGCCTGGTGGAGAGGATCGAGGCGCAGCTCAGGACGTTGGCGCCAGCGCTTTCCTCCATCTACATCCGGCCCGAGAAACGCGAAGATGCTGTCGTCATGGAGGCGGGGCTAGAACCTATCTGAACGAGGCTGCCCCGCAGATCCTATGTGAGCGGCAGCCGTGACTTGGCCGCGAAGAGGGGGTCGAGGCAGCGCCTTGGAAGCACATGCGAGCAGCTGCGAGGCCGCAAGCGCCTTTCACCGAGCTGCCGCGAGCGCTCCCGCCATGCGGTCCAGCTCTGCTGCATCGAACAATGCGCCGGTCAGGCAGAGTTAACGGAGCAAGCGTGGGCCTCAGCTGCTCGCGGATCCTGGGCCCTTCGGCTCCCGCCGTTTCTCGCCGGGAAGCTCGAGCTCATCGGCGAGAGGATCCTCCTTCAGCCCTTCCAACGCCGTTCCGGAAAGGTAGGCGCCACGGGCGAGCAACTGCGCGCCAAGAGGCAGAGTGACCAGAAGGAAGATGATGGGCAGCCACCCTGAAGCACTGTGATCCACCTCGTCAGACGCCATCACGCCCAGCAGCAGCAGCGTGGTCCCCAACGTGCCCGCTTTGGTCGCGCTATGCATTCGCTGGAAGGCGTCCGGCAACCGGATCACGCCGATCGCGGCGATCAGCAGGAAGGCCGCCCCCAGCGCTTGCAAAGCCATTGCGATCACGATGAGGAGCCCTTTCGCTTGCGTTCCAGGAACACTGCAAACGCCGCAGTGGCGACGAAATTAAACAACGAGACGCCCAGCGCGATGTCGAGGAAGGCGCCGCGCCCGGTGCTCAGCGCCGTGAGCGCTGCGAAACCCACTGCGATCGCCGTCAGCATGTCGAGCGCGACGAAGCGATCGGCGAAGCTGGGCCCGCGCACCATGCGCCAGCCCGAAAGGACGAGCGCAAGTGCGAGCATCGCGCCCAGGGCCGCTTCGAACCATTCCTGCCCGCTCATCCCTCCAGCTCCTTGATCCAGCGCTCGAAATGCCTCTTGAAGCGAGAGACAGACGCCTCCGCATCCGCGGTGTGGAGAAGGTGGACATAAAGCTGCCGGCAGTCCTCCGACACGTGCAGGCAAGTCGAGCCTGGCGTCAGTGAGGCGAAATAAGCGGCAAGCGCCACAGCCCAGGGCCGCTCGAGCTCAACCGGTACGACGATGATCGCGGGCGAGGTGTCGATGCGGGGCGAGAGGACAATGCGCGCGACGCTGAGGGACGCGACGATGAGGTCCCACAGGAAGACGATCGCCAGCATCAGGGCGGCGCGGGCGCGGCGCAGCGGCTTCATCCGATCGCTCCCAACGCCCGTGCGGAAAGCTGCGCAATCGTCCAGAGCCTCCCCGGCATCAGGCCGATCGCCACGGTTGCGGCAGAGAGCAGAGCCATGGCTAGCAAACCGCTCCTCGGCAGGCGGTGCCGCGGCTGGCCCTTGCGCGGCTCCTTCCAGCAGGCGTCAGACCAGAACAGGGCCATCGAGACGATCGTCATCAGCCCTGCCAGCAAGGCAATACCGCCGAGCCAGGCGAGGTCGGCATCGAAGCTCTCCCGGATCACGATCAGCTTCGCCCAGAACCCTGAAAAGGGCGGTATGCCCGCGAGTGACAGGACCGGGACGGCGAACAGCAGCGCGAACAGCGGTTCACGCCGCACCATGCCGCCGGTGCGCGTCATGTCCCAGCTTCCGCTTGCCCGCCGGATCAAGCCCGCGCCAAAGAACAGGTTCGCCTGCACGATGATCGAGTGAATCATGTAGAATACCGCCGCAGCCAGCCCCTCGCGGGTCGCAAGAGCCAGGCCGGCCATCATATAGCCCACCTGCGCCACCACATGATAAGCGAGGAGCCTGCGCATGTCCGTCTGCGCAAGCGCGCCGGCCGCGCAGACGACCATCGTCGCCGCCCCGATCCAGCCGAGTACCGGCACCAACTGTGCCGCTGCGTCCCCGCCCGAGCCAACGCCGAACAGGCCGGCGAATACGAGGAGCAGGGCGTAAAAGCCCATCTTGGTCAGCAGCCCCGCGAACAGAGCCGCAACCGTGACCGGCGCTGTGTGGTACGATGCCGGCAGCCACAGGTGGAACGGAAACAGCCCGGCCTTGAGGGCGAAGCCGCCCAGCAGGAGCGCCGCCGCGACGGCCGAAGCGAAGCTCGGTGGACTGTCCGCCAGGGCCGCTGCGGCACGGCCGATATCCAGCGTGCCGGTGATCCCGTAGATCATTCCGACGCCAAGCAGGATGAAGGTGGCGGCCAGCATCCCGAAGGCGGCATAGCGGATCGCACCGTCAATCTGGCTTCGCCGCCGGTCCAACGTCAGAAGTCCAAGGGCGGAGATCAGTGCGAGCTCGAACCAGACATAGAGATTGAAGAGATCGTCGGTGAGGAAGGCGCCGTTCACCGCACCAAGCATCGCCAGCATCAGCGCATCGTAGCCGGCCCGTCGGCGGCGTGGGCCGATGTCGCTCAACGCGTAGATGGCGGAGGCCAATGCCAGCAACGCGGTGACGAGCACCAGGGCCGCACCGGGAAGGGCGGCGCTGAAGCCGATGCCGAAGGGTTGCGGCCAACCGCCAAAGACGCTCCCGACCAGTCGCTCACCGCCGGCCGTGCGGATGAACAGCGCAAGCGAGAACACTGCCAGGACAACGGACGCCAGAAAACCGATGACGCGCGTCGCCCTCGGCCGCTCGCGCAAGAGGAGCGCCAGAACGGAACCGACAAAGGGCACCGCAACAGGCGCAACGACCAGCAGCGCATCAGGCATTCGTGGGATCCCGCTCCTGAGGAGGGCCGAGGGCCTCTGCGGAATCGACCTGCCGTGAATCGACGCTCCGCTCTGCGCGCCAGGCGCGCAGGACCAGCACCGCCAGCACCACGGTCAGCGCGAAGCCGATGACGATGGCAGTGAGGACGAGCGCCTGCGCCAGCGGGTCAGCCGCTTCGCCCAGCCTCTGCTCGCCCTCCGCGATGATCGGCGGCTGCTGGCTGCGGACATTCCCTACGAGCGACAGCAGCAGATTGGCCCCGCTGGCCAGCAACGAGAGGCCGAGGAGCACGCGGACCAGATTGCGCGACAGGATCATGAACAGGGCACAGGCGACGATGCCAGCGCCTACGAAAGCATAGAGGATCGTCACCGCGCCGCCTCCCGCTGCAGGCCGAACAGGAACGTGAGAACGGCGCCGAGCACCACCAGGAAGACGCCCAGGTCGAAGATCATGGTTGTCCCCAGCTTCGGCAGCCATCCCTCAGGCTCCCACCACAGATGGGTGAGGTAGGGCCGTCCCGCCGCCAGCCCCGGCAGGCCGCTCGCCAAGGCGCACAACATGCCGGTGCCTACCAGCGTCAGCGGCTTGAAGCGCAGCGCCTGCTGCGCCCGGTCCACGCCATAGGCCAGCGCCAAAAGAGCAAAGGCGAGCGCCGCGACAAGTCCTCCGACAAAGCCGCCGCCGGGTTGATCGTGCCCGCGCCACAGGATCACCAGAGAGGCTGCAAACAGCAGCCAGCTGAGCGCGCGGCCAGAGGCGAGCAGGGAGAAGTGCACAGGTTGCCGCTGGGTCGGCCGGACATCTCCGCCGCGCGTCATCAGCAGAGAGCGGGCAAGCACGGCGGCGATCGCGATCACGGTCGTTTCGCCCAGCGTGTCGAAGGCTCGGAAATCCACCAGGATCACGTTGACGACGTTGTGGCCCTGCGCTGCCAGGTATGCCGCCCGCCCGAAGAACGTGCTCGCCGCGGAGGTCTGCGGATCGGCCGCCATGTCGACGATCCCGAGGAACAGCAGCGCGCCGATGGCGCAGGCGACCAACGCATCTGCCCGGCGCATCATTGGCGTGCGCGTTTGCGGCGTCGCCAGCGGCACTGCAAGGAGAAGCGCTGTCAGCAAGACGACCAGCAGCACCTCCACCGCGAACTGGGTCAGCGCCAGGTCGGGCGCGCCGTTCATCATGAAGGTCACCGCGATGGCGAAGCCTGTCAGGCCGGTGGCGATCATCGCCCCGAGCAGGGTGGGCGCGCGCGTCGCAGCGAGAGCGCCGCCGAGACCGGCGAGTGCCACGATAGCGGGCGTGAACCTGAACGGCTCGTCATCCGGAAGCCGGGGCCACGCCGCCACTGCGGCGACGGACCAGACCCCCAACCCCACGACACCGAGCGCGACGAGCAGCAGGTAGCGGCGCAGGTCGCCGTGCTGCAGCATGTTCGTCACGGACGTGGAAACACGGATCAGCCCCCGCAGCATGCTTTCCCACAAGCGTTCGACCCCCAGCGTGTCAAACCTCTCCATCCCTCGAAGCCGGCGGTGGATTGGCGCCCAGAAGCGAACGATCAACGCCCCCACGGTGACCACTACGGCGCTGAGCAGCAGCATCGGGGTGAGACCATGCCAAACTGCGATGTCGACGCTGACCGGCGCGCGGTAGACCGCCGCCACGGCCGGCCGAAGCACCACCCGCGTCATCCAGTCCGGCTCCAGGCTGATGACGAGGCCGGCGAGCGCAAGCAGGAGCGGCGGCATTACGAGGGAGAAATTCTCCCCATGCCGTACATCAGGGCGTGCCGAGCCGCCGCTCCGCTGCCCGAGAAAGAAAGGCCGCAGGGTCACCACGCCCGCCACGCCCACCATCACCGCATTGACGATCACCGCCACCGCGAGCGGTGCTACCACCCAGCCGCTCTGAAGCTGCGCTTCAAAGAGGAATTCCTTGGAGATGAAGCCGAGGAAGGGCGGGATCCCCGCCATCGAGAGGCTGGCGCCGAGGCAAGCGACGGCGGTGAGCGGCAGCACCCGCGCCAGGCCAGCCTTGGCTCGCAAGGTCTGCTGGCCGGTCGCGTGGAGCACTGAACCGGCGCAGAAGAAAAGCGCCGCCTTGTACAGCGCATGGGCAAGCATGAAGCCGACCATCGCGACCGAGGCTGAGGGGCCATCAAGCCCCACGAGCAGCGTCAGGATGCCGAGCGAAGCGATGGTCGAATAGGCGAGCGCGGTTTTGAAGTTCTCCGCCCGCAATGCCTGGGCAGCGGCGACGAGCATCGTGAGGCAGGCCACTGTAATCACGACGGGGCGTCCCCAACTGACGGCATCCACCACGGGTTCAAACCTGGCGAGAAGGTAGATGCCCAGCTTCACCATCGTCGCTGAGTGAAGATAGGCGGAGGCCGGCGTGGGCGCCTGCATCGCGTTGGGCAGCCAGAAGTGGAACGGGAACTGCGCCGACTTGGTGAAGGCGGCAATGAGGAGGCAGGCCACGATCGGCCCGCCGAACGGACTCTCGCCCAGCAGCGCCGCCTGATCGACCGCCTGCGCCATGGAATAGGTGCCGAGAGCGTGCCCGATCATCACCACGGCCGCGAGCAGCATCAACCCGCCGAACGCCGTCACCTGGAACGACATCAGCGCTGCCCTGCGGGAGCGGGCGCTGCGGCTGTCGAAGCCGATCAGCAGGAAGGAGATGATGCTTGTCGCCTCCCAGAAGATCAGCAGGACGAGCAGGTTCTCTGCCAGGACAGCGCCGAGCATCGCGGTCATGAACAGCAGGATCAGCATGAAGAAGCGGCTGCGCTCCCGCCGCGACTTCTCCGTCAGGTAAGCGCCTGCATAGATGATGACGAGCGCGCAGATCCCGGTGATCAAGAGGCAGAAAAGGAACGAGAAACCGTCCAGTCGCAGCGTGAAGTCGAGGCCCAGGGACGGAGCCCAGTTCCTGCCCTGGCCAAGCACCCAGCCGCGCTCCACGAACTCGCCCATCTGAAGGCAGGCCGCAAAAAGGCCGATGGGCAGGAGCGTGATGACCAACCCTGCGCCCTTGCCGATCACCCGCGCGAAGAGCGGCATCAGCAGCGCGCCGATCAGCGAGGCGAGGAGAATGTTGAGCATCTGCCCTTAATGCCGAAGCTGGGCGGAGAAACCAGCCCGTCGCTGCAGTTTGCCTGCGATCCAGCCCTTTCCCGTTATCAAATGCGCCCCCGTCCAAGCCCGTTCCGCCGGGCGTGCAAGGCCTCTAAACCCCTTGCATGCATCTTTGTTGCATGGCGGGCGCAGTGAGTTTGCAGAGAGTTTGCACCGGAGCAGGAGAGCACTAGATGGCTCTTGTGGACCGGTCGCCAGCTTCTTCAATTTCGATCAGGCTGATAGCAGCGTTCTTGCTGTTGGCGATCGGCTGGCATGCCGCCCCGATCACGGAGCTGCCGCTTCGGCCGGAACACGGTTCTGCCTTCAGCGCGGCCACCCGCGACGTTGCTTTGGCGCCACGTCAGGAAAGTTCCGCGGAGCAGCGGGTCCTTCCCGCTCCTGTTCCGCTGCAGCCGCAGCCCCTTGGCTGGACAGTCCGCCGCCCTGCCCACCCTCACTCCGTTCACCAGCCGTTAGAGCTCGCAAGGGGCCCACCTCCGCGCGAACGGCATGGGCCGCAGATCTCCCCCAGAGCACCGCCGCTCGCCTGATGTTCTCGCCCACCCTGCAGGGTGCGGATTTCTTCACGAACATCGGGAAAGACAATGATGAAAGATCAGGAAGGCGCCGCTGATGGCGCCCCTCAGCGCGCGCATATTGAAGGCATCCTCGAGCAATATCCTCACATTTCAAAGGACCAGCTTGAGGAGCTGCTTCACTGGTTCAACAAGGAAGCCTCCGCGCTCGACATCGGGCTGGTGGCCAGCAATGAGGCGATCCGCCGCGGCTATCGCCTCTTCCGGGCTGAGCATATCGACCGGTTCAAGCCGCGCGACCTCGGCTACGCCGCGCTCTTCGTTGCCATCTGCGGCGGGGTCATCGGCCTGATCGGCTATTGGGCGATCTAGCGGGGGAGGAGGGGGCGGTTCATCCACAAACCGCCCCCGCATCTTCGTCGCGAGTCAGGTGCGAGGGGAAACCTTTGGCACGCCGGCCGCTTTCCTCAAGAGCACCCCAGCCGATGATGCAGGAGTCCGCCTCCATGAACTCTACCGACGATGTGAAGCCGCCACTGCCGGAGCAACAGCAGGAAGTCCCAGGCCATACGGACGCCATGAATCCGCGCCCCGATCACGGCGAGGAGAGCTATCGCGGCTCCGGCCGCCTTGAAGGCAAGAAGGCGATCATCACCGGCGGGGATAGCGGCATCGGCCGGGCGGTCGCGATCGCCTTCGCGCGCGAGGGCGCGGATGTGTTGATATCCTACCTCAACGAGGATGACGATGCACAGGACACCGCATCCTGGGTGGAGAAGTCCGGCAGGAAGGCGGTTCTGGTGCCGGGCGATATCGGCTCTGCCCAGCATTGCCGCTCCATCGTGGACAAGGCGGTCGAGGAGTTCGGCAGGATCGACATCCTGGTGAACAATGCCGCCCACCAGATGACTTTCGAGGAGATCACCGACATTCCTGACGAGGAGTGGGACAGGACCTTCCGCACGAACATCCACTCGATGTTCTACCTCACGAAAGCGGCCGTCCCGCACATGATAGAGGGTTCGGTGATCATCAACACCACCTCCGTCAACGCGGACATGCCCAAGCAGACGCTGCTGCCCTACGCGACCACGAAAGGTGCGATCCAGAATTTCACCATGGGGCTCGCGCAGTTGCTCGCCTCCAAGAGCATCCGCGTGAACTGCGTGGCTCCCGGGCCGGTCTGGACCCCGCTGATCCCCTCGACGATGCCGCCCGACCAGGTGAAGGAGTTCGGCCAGAGCTATCCGATTGGCCGGCCTGCCCAGCCGAAGGAACTGGCGCCGCCCTATGTGATGCTGGCGACCGATGAGGCGAGCTATATTTCGGGCGCGACGATCGCGGTGACTGGCGGGAAGCCGTTCATCTGATCCAGCGGAGAGCGTGATGACGAAAGGCCATTCCCGCGGATTCAATTGGGCCGGCTTTCTCATCGGCTTCGCACTGAGCGGCTTCTTCGACGGAATCCTGCTCCACCAGTTTCTCCAGTGGCACCACCTGCTCAGCCTCGTTCCCGGGGCGGGCGGGTTGGGGCGGCAGGTGTTGTTTGATGGGCTCTTCCATGCCGCGATGTACCTCGTTGCCGCCGTCGGACTTTGGCTGCTGTGGCGTAGCCGGCGAGAGTTCGCGGCGGCGGGAGCAGGGCGGCTGACCCTGGCCGATGCGCTGGCCGGATTCGGCGCGTGGCACATCCTGGACGGCGTGCTGTCGCACTGGGTGCTGGGCATCCACCGGATAAAGCTGGATAGCGATAACCCGCTGGCGTGGGACGTGGCGTGGTTCGTCGCGTTCGGCGTTGTTCCGCTGGTGCTCGGGCTGCTGTTGCGGCGGCGGAAGGGGGGTTCTGCGGGAGCCCTGAGCGGGCGTTCGGCGGCAACTGGTTTGGCACTGGTTGCGCTGTTCGGAGGGGCTTGGGCGGCCAGGCCGCCGACAAGCGCAGACAGCGCGATGGTCGTCTTCCGTCCCGACCTCAGCGATGGGCAGGCATTGAGCGCACTCCAGGCGGCGGGCGGCAGCCTGCTCTGGCAATCGGATGGCCTTTGGGCTGTGGCGTGGCAGGACCGTCCAGATACCGCCCGGCTCTATCGGCAAGGGGCGCTGCTGGTCAGCAATGCGCTTCCCGGTGGAGGATGCCTCGCCTGGTCCCGCATGTAAGCGGGCAAGGTCGCAAGGGCAGAAGATAGCGTGAGCGGAACGCTTGGCACCACATAATTGCGCCGCATTCTGAAGTGCTTCGGCCGGACTGGAGCGTATTGTTCGAGACCAAACAAACAAAGGTGAAGGTCGGAACATCGGGCAGATCCCGCTGTTTGCGGCTTATCAAGCACAAGGAGCCTAGCATGCGGATCTTCAGCTTTGCTCTGGCAGCATCTGCCTTGGCCCTCAGCGCCTGTACGGGCATGAACGCCTCTGCGCCCGGAGGAACATCCGCGACGGCCAGCGGTGCCACGCCCGTTGACCGGGCGGGTTACGTCACGCAGGCGGCCGCCAGCGACCTTTTTGAGATACAGTCTTCGCAGATCGCCCAAACCAAGGCCCAGCGGCCGGAGGTGCGGGAATTCGCGCAGATGCTCATCACCCATCACACCCAGACCACCGCCGCGCTGACCGCAGCTGCGCGCGCCAGCGGAATGACGCCGCCGCCTCCTGCACTGACGCCGATGCAGCAGGAGATGATCGAGCAATTGCAGACGGCCAGCGGAGCCGGCTTCGACCAGATCTATCTCGGCCAGCAGGTGCCCGCGCATGAGATGGCGATGGCGCTGCACCAGAACTACGCACAGAACGGGGACACTCCGGCTCTGCGGACCGCCGCGAGTGCCGCCGTGCCGATCATCCAGCAGCACTTGACCCGCGCGCGCGAGCTCAACCGCTAGAGCCGTGCGCATTCACTATCTGCGCTGCGGCACCGATTGCCCGCTGGGCGGTGCCCTGTTCGACGGGTTCAGCAAGGGACCGCTCGGCCTGATCCCCTGTACCGCGCAGTTGATCGAGACGAATGACGGCCTGGTGCTGATCGACACCGGCTATGGCATGCAGGACGTTCAGCACCCCCATCCCCGGCTCAGCAAGTTCTTCCACGCTTTGCTGAACATCCGCTTCCGGGTGGAGGACACGGCACTGCACCAGATCAAGGCGCTCGGCTACAACCCGGCCGATGTGCGTCATATCGTCCTGACTCATCTCGACTTCGACCATGCCGGCGGGATCGAGGATTTTCCGCAGGCGCGCGTCCATGTGATGGAGACGGAGCGCGACGCGGCCGAGCACAAGCGACGCGGCTTCATCGCGCGGCGCCGCTATCGTCCTGCGCAGTGGGACGATGTGCGGGACTGGCGTACCTATCGTGGTGGCGGAGAAAAGTGGTTCGGGTTCGACAGCGTTCGCTCGCTGGACGGGCTGCCACCGGAGATCCTGATGGCGCCGATGCCCGGCCACACCTGGGGCCATGCCGGCATCGCCGTGCAAAGCCCGGGCGGGTGGGTGCTGAACGCAGGCGACGCCTACTTCTATCGCGGCGAGATGAACGTCCACCGGTATCGCTGCACGCCCGGGCTGCGCTTCTACCAGACGATGATGGAGATCGATCGTGAGCAGCGCCTCAGCAACCAGCACCGTCTGCGGGACTTGAAGCGCAATCATGCGGGCGAGGTGACGATCTTCTGCTCGCATGACCAGAAAGAGCTCGAGGCCATGCAGCGGAGGGGCTAGGGTGCCTAGACTTCTCCGATCACATCACCCCCTCTGCATGGCGAGCCTGCCAACGCCTCTGCTGCGTCCAGCAATGGAGAAGAGGAAGGTGTCTCCCGCCGGTGGCCAAATCACACCGATTAGGGGCGGGTCAGGAAGGCCGCCCCGGGCACGGTGAGTGTCTGGGGACCGGACGCCAGGAGGCCGTCGTTCTCCAATTGGAAAATGGTGACGGTGCCGTCCTCCTCATGCGCGACCGCCAGCTGCTCTTCGCTTTCCAGCAACAGGATGTGCCGTGGAGAAGCGCCGCCACTGGCGATGTGCTGGAGCAGAGTCGGGATTCCGGATTCATCAAGCGCGAAGACCGCGATGCTCTCATGCCCGCGATTGCTGACGTAGAGCCGGTCTGCCGCCTTGTTGAGCGCGATGGCTCCGCCCAGGCTTTTCTCCGCCGCACCGGCCGGAAGCGTGGACATGATGTGGAGCGCGGAGAATGCGCCGCCTTCATCCCTCCGCAACACCGTGAGGGTGGAGGCAAGCTCACTCACCAGCCAGGCAATTGGCGCTGACGGGTGGAAGGCTAGATGTCGCGGGCCGCTGCCGGGCGGGGCCGTGTAGCCGACGTCGGCCTGGCCGCGCTGAGGGTCAGAACCCATGCTGAGGGCGAAGATGCGGTCGGCTCCAAGATCCACCGAATAGAGGCGGCTTCCGCTGTCGGCGAAGCCAACCCAATGCGCGTGCGGCCCTTCCTGCCTTTCACGATGGGGCCCGCTGCCCTCGTTCTGGTGGACCCGGGGCGGTTCGAGAGGTAGGCCCTGACCGTTCAGCCGGAAAAGGGCCACGCTGCCGCTCCCATAGTTCGCGACGGCGAGGTGCTCTTCCAAGGGATCGAGCGCGAGATGGCAAGGTGCCTCCCCTCCTGAGGCGACGCTGGCGAGCTGACAAAAATCTTCGGCCGCATGGACAGTTAGGCGCCCGTATTGCTCGTCCACGAAGTACCAGAGTCGCCGCTGACGTGATCGTACACCCCAGGAAGCGTTGCGGATTGCCGACATCGGCTCGCCCGCTATCCAGCCGCTGGGGGATCGGCGGAGCGGGGTCAGGCCGCCACCGCCACCCTTGTCATAGGTTCCGACAAGTAGCTCGGCCGTCATCTCATCCTCATCCTTCCAGCGCAGCGCCTCAACGGCGGGGGCGAAGATCGGCTCCCCGCAGGGCAGGTTTGAAAGGCCGTTGCAAGCGCTTGAATGCCGCTCGCATCCCGCTTGGAAGCCGCCTGGAAAACAGGGTGCGGCACAATGGCGGGGCAGCCTCGTTCCACCGCTATGGCTGAGCAGAAAGTCACAGGATGGAGCCTGCCGCGCGATGAGCAGGCGCGGCTGTTGGAGCTGGTCCCGGCGCGCTTCGCGAACATTGTTGCGGACCATGTCACCTTGCAGACGGGGACTGGGCCCGACACTCCGTTGCCTGAGGAGACGAGCGGCGTCGTTATTGGCGAGATTGATGATGGCGAGGGGGTGCAGGCGCTCATCGTCGAGATCGGGGGCAGCACCTCGCGCGCGGATGGCGGCACCTATCATATTACATGGTCGCTAGGTGACGGGCGGCAGGCGAGGGAGAGCAATGATGTCATCGCCGCCTTTGCGTGGCGGCCGCTGTCTTCGCCTGTCGCGATCCAGCTTGAACCCGCGCGATGGCCGCGGGGAGGGCAATGACGCTGCGCTGGCCGGCCCGTTTGTGGATCGTGCGCCATGGAGAAAGCGCCGGGAATGTCGCGCGAGCTGAGGCCTATGCCAGCGGTGCCGACCGGATCGAGCTGGAGCATCGCGATGCCGACGTTCCGCTTTCCCCATCGGGTCGTGAGCAGGCGGCGGCGCTTGGCCGCTGGTTCGCGCGGCAGGGAGCGGGCGAGAGGCCGGACGTGCTGCTCGCCTCTCCTTATCAGCGCACTCGCCAAACGGCGGAGCTGTTCCGCGATGCCGGCGGGTGCGACGCCGATGAGCCGATCTGCTTCGACGAACGGCTGCGGGAGAAGGAGTTCGGCATTCTGGATGGCCTCACCACCGCCGGAATCCTGAAGCATGAGCCGCAGCAGGCTGAGCTGCGCCGGATGCTGGGCAAGTTCTACCACCGGCCACCCGGAGGAGAGAGCTGGGCGGACGTGATCCTGCGGCTGCGCTCTCTCATGGACACGGTGGCGCTCCATTATGCCGGACGATCGGTGATGATCGTCGCCCATCAGGTGGTGGTGCTCTGCCTGCGCTACATCCTGGAAGGGATGAGCGAGGAGGAGGTCCTGGCGGTGGACCGAGCGGGCAGCATCGGCAATTGCTCCCTGACCGAATATCGCTTTGATCCTGCGGAAGGGAAGGACGGGGGGCTTGTGCTGGTTCGCTTCAACGCCGTTGAGGCCATTGCCGCAGAAGATGCCCCCGTCACTGCCGAACCACGCCGGAGATCATCCGAGTCATGATCGAGATCGACGCCGATTGGCGCGCAGCCAACCCGTTGCCGCCCATCGCCGATGATGCCAGCAAGAAAAGCCGGGGCCGCCTGCTGGTGATCGGCGGCGCGCGACGTCTGCCCGGCCCCATTCGCCTGACCGGAGAGGCGGCCCTCAGGGTGGGCGCGGGGCGGGTGCGGCTGGCGACGTTGGAGTCACTGACGGCGGCGCTTGGCGTGGCGTTTCCCGAGGTCGGGGTGATCGGGCTGCCTGAGCAGGACGGTGAGCTGATGCCGGGACCGCCCGATCTGCTGCCTGAGCAGGCGGCCCAGCACAACGCGGTGGTGCTGGGGCCGGGCATGGCGGACAAGGCTGCGGCGGCACGGCTGGTGGAGGCGCTGACTCGCGAGCCCGCACCGGACACCCCTCTGCTGCTGGACGCCGCTGCCGTGGCCTGCGCGAAGCCGCTGTGCGACCAGCTGAAGAACTATCAGGGCAGTCTCGTGCTGACGCCCCACTCCGGCGAGATGGCCGCCTTGACCGGTCTGCAAGAGGAGGAGATCGCCGAGAACAGGGAAGAGGTCGCGCGCGACGTGGCGGAGCGGTTTGGCGCCGTTGTGGTGCTGAAGGGCGCTGGCACGGTCGTTGCGAAACCCGGCGGCGAGCTGCTGTATTACCCTGGCGGTGGCAGCGGCCTCGCCACGGCTGGCTCAGGGGATGTGCTGTCTGGCGTGATCGGCGGGTTCCTGGCGCGCGGTGCGGACCCGGTGATCGCGGCAGCCTGGGGTGTGTGGCTGCACGGAGAGGCGGGGCGCGCCTGCGCCGCCAGGCTGGGCCCGATCGGTTTCTTGGCGCGCGAGTTGCTCCCCGAGCTGCCGGGCCTGTTGCCGCGCTGACCGGGGCGACCGCGAGCTGGGAAGAGCCGGACTTCGCGCTACACTCACCATGCTGCAACAAACATAAGTTAACTACCGGAAAATGGGCCAGATTCCTCTGGGAACGGGCGATGGGAGAGGAGGTTGAGCAGTCGAAGACAAGGCGGAACTGCACGATGCCTGAAACACCCGTCCTCGACCAATCCATCGCTTCCAGCCCGTTCGTCCTGTGCCTGAAGGAGGAGCTACAGCGCGGTGAGATGAAGCGGCTCGGCCGCTTCGAGGTGGGGGACCTGAATGCGGAGGTCTGCCAAGGCCGCGATTCCATCTGGTGTCTGATCCGTCGCGAGGGACGCGGAGGCCTTGCCCTGCGCGCCGCTTACCTCAACGGAGCGGAGTTCGCCTGCCGGGAGCTGTCGCCGGAGCCGGGCGAGGTGCTGCAGCTGGAGGTGACGAGCATTCTCGGCACGCACCGCATCTGCTTCAGCACGAGCGGGGCCGAGCTGCACCGGCTGAGGGTCGTCACCCAAGTCTGTCCGTCCGCGCCGATGTGCCTGCCCTATGTTCCGCGTGATCTCTATGTCCTCGATCAGCACGATGACCCCACGAGGCCGCGCGGCAATGTCGAGGCGGCGCAGCGCGGGGTGAACACGGGGCTGCTCTATTTCCGCTTTGAGGAGCCTGATTTCGGCAGCGCGCTCTATTTCCAGAACCTCACCGCGCTGAACCCGTATCTGCTCGCCAGCGGCACCACTCCCGACGGGGTGGTGGGTGGGCGGTGGCCGGAACTCGGCCTGCAACTGCCGACCCCGCCAAGTCCTGAGAAGAAGGAGCAATGGGAACTGCCTGCAGGTGAGCCATGCGTGCTCTCCGATGCCATCCTCGTATTTCGCGACTGGGCGGCCGATGACGAGCAGGAAATGGCGCGCCAGTTCCTGCAGATGCTGGGCGTGGCCTACCAGGCGATCGAACATCCAAGGGTCGAATATCGCGACTGGGCGGGCCGAGCGGAACTGACGCTGAAGCACCTGGAGACCGAGCCGCAGGCGACGGAACGGCATTACGGCAACCTCTACGTCCTCCCCTATGTCGAGGGCGAGGTGCCGGACGTGATGGTGCAGCTCTCGGTCATCCACTCGCTGCACGAGTATGGAATGTGGCGGGGCGATCCGGTGGCGCTGGAGGCCGAGCTATGGAAGGGAGTGGAACGGTTCTACGACTCCAGGCTCAAGACGCTCCGCCGCTTCCTGCCCGACGTGGGCGATGAGAAGGACGCGGACGAGGTCGATTCCTGGTATTACTACCACCCCCTGCTCAACCTCGGCCGCCTTGCCCTGCGCGGTCATGAGGATGCGAGAAAGCTGCTCCTCAAGTCCGTGGACTACGGCATCCGGGCAGCGCAGCATTTCGATTACACTTGGCCTGTCATGTACAAGCTGCAGGACTTCTCGATCATCGAGAAGTCACGCGGTGACGAGCGGTTTGGCCAGACCGACGTGGGCGGCATCTACGCCTATGTCATGCTGCAATGTTTCGAGCTGACCGGCGAGGACCGCTTCATCGAAGAGGCTCGCAAGGCGCTCGACAAGGCGAAGGGCCTGCGCTTCGATCTCGTCTACCAGATGAACCTCACCGTCTGGGGCGCGGTCGCGTGCCTGCGTCTGTGGCGGATCACCGGGGACGCGAGCTACCTCGCCCAGAGCTACGTCTATCTCGCGGGGTTCTTCCACAATTCCATCATGTGGGAGTCCGAGCTGGGGGCGGCGCAGCATCACCAGACCTTCATGGGCGCGACCTGCCTCCATGATGCGCCCTACATGGCGATGTATGAGTGTTTCGAGAGCTTCGCAGGCTTCGAGGAATATCTCGCCCAGGCAGGCCCGGATCTGGAGCCGGCGGTGAGGATGCTGTGCAGCGAGTATTGCAAGTTCGCGCTCAGCCGCGCCTGGTTCTACTTTCCCGATGCCCTGCCGGAGGACATCATCCATGACGGCGAGCATCAGAGCGGGATCATCAACCGGAAGCTCTCATTCCCGCTGGAGGACTTGTACGCCGATGGGCAGGCGCCGGGCCAGATCGGCCAGGAGATCTATGGCTGCGGAGGCGCCTTCACCTTCGCCACGCGATCTCACCATCCGGTGGAGGATGCCCCCTTCCAGCTGTTCTGCGACGGCTTCATCCGCGGCCATGAGCGAACCGGTGAGCGGGCGCTGAGCCTGCAGCTGGATGGTGGGGAGACGTGCCTCGTCAACCTGCGCCTCCTGCGGCTCAAGCGGAAGAAGATGCCGAAAGCTTCGGTGAAGACTTCGGGCGGCGACACGATCCGGCCGCATGGTGCTTCCGACGACCGCATCGACTTCCATGTGCCTGCCTATGGGCGGGTGATCCTCACCTGGGATTGAGCGCAACATGGGAAAGACGGACCACACGCCTCTCTCCGGCAAGCGCATTCTTGTCACCGGAGGGACCACAGGCATCGGGCGCGCGACGGTGAAGATGCTGGTGGAGGAGGGCGCACGTGTCGTCACCTTTGGTCGTCATCAAGCGGAGCTGGATGATGCGCTGGAGAACGCGAGCAACGGCCCCGGCGAGGTGTCCGGGCTGACCGCCGACAGCGGCACGCGCGAGGGCATGCGCGAGGTCTTCGCCGCGGTCGACGAGCGGCTCGGCGGGATCGATATCCTCGTCACCTGCGCGGCGCTTGGCGCGGGGCCGCTGCACGAGAGCGAGGAAGATGAGTGGCGCTATGTGGTGGAGACGAACCTGCTCGGCACCATGGGCTGCGCCTGGCACGCCATCAAACGCATGGAGCGGGATGGCGGCGGGCACCTGCTGTTCGTCGGCTCCATCAGCAGCACGATCAAGGCGCCAGGCGAGAGCGTCTATTCGGCGACGAAGGCGGGGATCGATGCTTTCGCCGAGACGCTGCGCAAGGAAATCTCCGACGAGAAGAATATCAAGATCAGTGTGGTCCAGCCCGGCTCCATCGGCACGGATATGCAGGAATGCACGATCGAGGAACAGCGCGAGGCGATCGCCAATCACGAGATGCTTTATGCGGAGGAGATTGCCGAGGCCATCCTGTTCGCGCTGACGCGGTCCGCACGGGCCGACGTGGTGACGCTGCGCATCGAGCCGCGCGTTCAGAAGACCAGCTGAGCTCCCCGGGAGGCGACGACGATGAGAACAGCGGTCAAGACGGCCGAAGGCACCTTCCGTGTGGAGGAGGTGGAGGAGCCGCAGATCCCCACCTCCAGCTTCGTGAAAGTGCGCGTGCGCGTCGCGGGCATCTGCGGCACGGACCTGCGCCACTGGAAGAAGCACGAGCCGGAGCTCGAGTGCAACATCATGGGGCACGAGCTTGCGGGCGAAGTGGTTGAGGTCGGCGAGGGCGTCACCAATGTGAAGGTGGGCGACCGGGTGGTGGTGGAGACGGTGATGGGGGACGGCGTCTGCCCCTACTGCCACATCCAGCGCTACAACATCTGCGAGCACCTCTACGATGTGCGGACGCAATATGTCTCCAAGGCCTATGGCGAGTTCCTCGTCGGGCCAGCGGACAAGATGTATGTTTTGCCCGACCATGTCAGCTTCGAGGACGCGGCGCTGGTCGATACGCTCTCCGTTTGCCTGCATGGCCAGCATCTTTCCGGGCTGACGATCAACGACAAGGTGGCGGTGATCGGCGCGGGGCCGATCGGGCTTGGCCAGCTGATGCTGGCGAAGGCGTCCGGCGCGGACGTGCTGATCGTCGACAAGGTGGACAGCGCGCTGCAGATGGCGCGCGAGCTCGGCGCTGACGTGGTCGTGGATGCTCGCACCCAGGACCCGGTGGAGGCAGCGAAGCGCTTCACCCATGGGCGCGGAGCCGACATCGTGTTTGAATGTGCCGGCGGGGATTCCATGCCCGAGACCTTTCCGCAGGCGACGAAGATGGTGCGCCGGGGCGGCAGGGTGCTGCTGATCGGCGGGTTCGACGAGGGGGAGACCTCCATTCCGCTGGAATGGCAGCGCATCCAGATGTCGGAGATCCAGATCATTCCCTCGGCCAGCTTCGCCTATCGCGACATCTATGCGGAGCAGGGCGAAGTGGTGGAGCTGATCGCAAAGGGCAAACTGCCGGTCCACAAGCTGATCACTCACCGGTTCAAGCTCAACCAGATCAACGAGGCGTTCGACGTCGCGTAGGCGAAGCACCAGACGGGCGCTGTCTTCGTGGCCATCGAGATCAGCGAAGACTAGGCGGCGGACGCGATCGTGCGGGGCGGGGTGGACCAGGATCGATCGCTGCCCGCTCGGCTAAAGTGAGCGGTCTTCCTGCTTTCCGGGGTGTTCCTGCTCCTCGCCGGCCTGTGCCTTGTGGCACCGGCATCAGCGGCAGGCTTCTATGGGCTTGAGGCCGATGCTCCCTCAGCGCTGTTCTATGTGCGCGCAATCGGTCTGAGAGATGCGGCACTCGCGCTTTACCTGCTCGGCCTCGCCACCGCCGGCGTTCGGCGGGGGCTGACAATCGTTGCACTCGCCACGCTGATCATCCCTGCCGGAGACATGCTGCTGCTCGCCGCCTCAGGCGCAGGCGGGCCGGTCCACTACCTGCTCCACGCCGCAAGCCTGCTCTGCTTCGCGGGGCTGGCCTGGTGGAGCAGCAGGGCAACGCCTGCGGGATGAAGCGAACGCAAATCCCAGAACGCGGGAGGGAACAAGGGTGAGCACCAGTCGCTCTGCCCAACAAAGGAGCTCGTTATGAAGGCAATGGAATATCGTGGCCCGTACCGCGTGAGGGTGGAAGACAAGCCCATGCCCCGGATTGAGCACCCGGGCGATGCGATTGTCCGCGTCACTCGGTCCTGCATCTGCGGCTCCGATCTTCATCTCTATCACGGGCTGGTGCCGGACACCCGCATTGGCATGACCTTCGGGCACGAGTTCACCGGCGTTGTGGTGGAAGTCGGGCCGGAGGTGGAGAAGCTGAAGGTGGGGGACCATGTGCTTGTCCCCTTCAACATCGCCTGCGGCAAATGCCACTTCTGCAAGCAGGGCCTGTTCGGCAACTGCCATGAGTCCAATGCTCAGGCGACGGCTGTGGGTGGTATCTTCGGCTATTCTCACACCGCGGGCGGCTATGATGGCGGGCAGGCGGAATATGTCCGCGTGCCCTATGCCGATGTAGGTCCGACCTTGATCCCGGACTGGATGGACGCGGACGACGCGGTGCTGCTGACCGACGTGGTGCCTACCGGCTATCAGGCGGCGGAGATGGCGGGCATCCAGCCCGGCGATACGGTGGTGATCTTCGGCGCCGGCCCCATCGGCATCATGGCTGCGCGCTGCGCCTGGCTGTTCGGCGCGGGCCGTGTGATCGTGTTCGACTATCTCGAATACCGGCTGGATTTCGCACGAGAGTACGGCCCCGCAGAGGTCTACAATTTCAAGGAGATCGACGATGTCGTCGTCTTCATGAAGAAGACCACCGACGGCCTTGGCGCCGATGTCGCGATCGACGCTGTCGGATTAGAGGCATCGGGTAATGTCTGGCAGACGGTGATGGGCCGGATGCTGATGCTGGAGAGCGGCTCCGCCATCGCGCTGCACTGGGCGATCAACTCCGTGAAGAAGGGCGGCATCGTGTCGATCGTCGGCGTGTACGGGCCGACGGGCAACCTCGTGCCCATCGGAAACGTAGTCAACAAGGGGCTGACGCTGCGAGCCAACCAGGCGTCCGTCAAGCGCCTCCTTCCAAGGCTGATCGAGCACGTGAAGGCTGGGCATATCGAACCCAAGAAGCTGATTACGCACAAGGTTCCGCTCGATGACATAGCGGACGCCTATCACCTGTTCTCGAGGAAGCTGGACGGCTGCATCAAGCCTGTTTTGGTTCCTGGTGGCGCCTGAGGGGAGCAAGAGATGAACGTTACAGCGACACCCGGAACACAACTCAGCGGCACGGACCCCAAGGGCATCAAAGGTTGGGGCGTTGACGCCGACCTGGAGAATGACCCGACCTACCCCTATCGCGAACGCGACAAGGAGGATCATTCCGGTGAGTGGGACCGACCAGCGATCCAGCCCCTCGATGTCGAAGTGCTGCAATCGATCGAGCACACGAAGCGCCCGGCAGTGGTGGGCACGTCCACTCCGCCGTCGGGCTTGAGCGGCACGCTGCGCAGGCTCGCCTTCAAGAAGAGCGAGTCCAACCTGCTGCACTGGATGCTTCTGCTGGGCGCGGATCGGGTGAACATGGTGGAGGGGATCGTGCAGGATCTTTCCCGCGGCAAGGTGCCGAACATTCCAGCGGAGCGAGGCTGGCCTGCAGGCTGGCGCCACAACAGGAGCGGCATGCTGCTCAAGGGCGCGGGCACCGCGGCCCTGCTGGCTCTCGCGGTGGGAGTGGCGCGGCGGAGGCGGTAGGCCGGATTAGCCGGCTCTCATGATGGGCTCTACCGGCGGCGTCGGGATCATACGGTTGGGGGGACGTTCGCGCGGCCGCTCTCGCCAAAGACCTTCAGGTAGCGGGAGATCTCTGCCGGGTCGCCTGTGGCCTTGGCCGCATTGTCCGAGCGCTTGACCGCAGTGCGGCCGTTCGCCTCCACCACCTTGCAGACGAGCGAGATCGGATCGAGACCGGGCGCCTCGAAGGGCGCACAGCCGCGGAAATCGTTGGTGAGGTTGGTGCCCCAGCCGAAGCTCATCCGCACGCGCCCGGTGAAGTGGCGATAGGTGGCCTCGATGGAGTCAATGTCCATCCCGTCCGAGAAGATCAGCAGTTTGCCGCGAGGATCGCGCCCTCTCTCCTTCCACCAGCGGATGATCTGCTCCCCGCCTTCGATCGGCGGTGCGCTGTCCGGGCGAAAGCCGGTCCAGTCCGCCACCCAATCAGGCGCGTGCTTCAGGAATGCCGCGGTGCCGTAGGTGTCCGGCAGGACGATCAGGAGGTTGCCGCCGTAGTGCTCGCGCCATTCTTCCAGCACGCGATACGGCGAAGCGGCGAGTTCGGCGTTGCTCTCGGCCAAGGCGCTGATGACCATCGGCAATTCGTGTGCATTGGTGCCGATCGCCTCCAGGTCGCCGTCCATGGCGAGGAGGACATTGGAGGTGCCGATGAAACGCTCTCCCAAGCCTTCCTTCAGCGCCTCGACACACCAGCGCTGCCACAGGAAGCCATGTCGTCTACGGGTTCCGAAGTCGGAGATCACCAGTTCCGGCAGCAGCCGCAGCCGTTCCACCTTTTCCCAAAGCTTGGCCTTGGTGCGGGCATAAAGCACGTCCAGCTCGAACCGGGCGCGATCCTTCAACGCGGCGCGTGAACGCAGTTCATTGATGATGGCAAGGGCAGGGATCTCCCACATTGACGTGTGGGCCCACAGCCCTTTGAAACGCAGCTCATACTGCCCGTCCACCTTCCGCAGGTCGTATTCCGGCAGGCGAAAGTGGGCGAGCCATGCCAGGAAGTCCCGGCTGAACATCTGTCGCTCGCCATAAAAGCTGTTTCCGGCGAGCCAGATCAGCTCCTTCTTGGTGAAGCGGAGCGAGCGGGCATGGTCCAGCTGCGCGCGCAATTCACCTTCATCCACCACCTCCGCCAGCCTGATCGCTTTGCTGCGATTGATCACCTGGAAGGTTGCGCGGACATCCGGATGAAGGTGCCGGATCATCTGCAGCATCAGCAGCTTGTAGAAATCGGTGTCCAGCAGACTGCGGACGATTGGGTCCAGCCGCCAACTATGGTCATAGGTGCGGCTGGCGATGTCAGTGAATGTCGTTGGCATCTTGTCTCGCTAACGACGGTGCCCGCCGGTCAAGCTGTTCTGCCGTCATGATCAGGCCAGACGCTGAAACAATGATCATTGCTATGCCTTGCAACGATGTTAAGCTTTTTGCGAGTCGCAAAAATATGCGGCCATGGGAGAGGATGTTCGAATGGCCGGCAGTTTTCGCCTGTTCTGCCCGAGGCGCTGCGCCTCTCTGCCCGGCTGCTTGGGCATGAGCGCGAAGGGGCCACTGCCGGCTTAGGTTTTCCAGGCCGCTCGGCCAGCCAGATTCATCTCAAAACAACAATTGGGAGGCCGCTCAGGGCCCCGTTTCCTGTGCGGCGAACATGAGGATCACAGGTATGGGTAGGCTCTCTTGCCACTATGGCCGGCTGTTCGCGAGCTGTGCTGTCGTTACGACGCTGGGATTGGCCGTCGCACCTCAGGCAGCCCATGCGCAGGGCCAGCCTGCACCGACCACCCAGGCCCAGGGCGCTTCCATCGGTACGGCCAGCGGGGCGGCTGAACAAGTTCCAGCCAACCCGAGCACCCCCGGCCCGGCCTCCGGCAGCCAGGATCAGATCGTGGTCACCGGATCGCGCGTCATCAGCGACGGCTTTTCCGCGCCCACCCCGGTGACGGTGGTGACGGGTGAGCAATTGCTGACTTCCACCCCGACCACGATTGGCGAGGCACTGAACAAGCTGCCGCAATTCGCCAATTCCATCCGCCCCTCCACCTCGCAGTTCGCGCCGGAATCGGGTGCGGCGACACAGCTCAACCTGCGCAGCCTGGGTGCGCAGCGCGGGCTGATCCTGCTGGACGGGCGGCGGGTGAATCCGTCCACTGCAGGTGGCATCGTGGACGTGTCGATCCTGCCGGAAGAGCTGGTGCAGCGGGTCGATATCGTGACCGGCGGTGCCTCTGCCGCCTATGGTTCGGACGCGGTCGCCGGCGTGGTCAACTTCGTGCTGGACACGCGCTTCGACGGCATCAAAGGCGCGGTGCAGAGCGGCGTCACCGAGCGGGGCGACAACGGCAATTACAAGGTCTCGCTCACCGGCGGAACATCGCTCGGCGAACGCCTGCACGTGGTCGCCAGCGGCTCCTACTACAAGCAGGATGGCATCGCGAACTACCGGGATCGGGACTGGTTCCGCTCTTGCGCGCCCGTCGTCATTGCCGGCAACACTCCCACTCGCATCCGCACCTGCAACGTCAAGACGCCCCTGATGTCCGTGGGCGGCCTCATCGTGAACACGCCGACACCGGCCGGCAATGCGGCGCTGGCGGGAACGCAGTTCCTGGAAGGTGGCACGCCGGCGCCATTCATCTACGGCTCGCCTCGCACGGGCACCCAGATGGTCGGCGGAGAGGGTGAGGACCAGGGCCTGGAATTTCAGGTTATGCCGGAACTGGAACGCGTCACCGGCTTCGCGCATGTCGACTATGAGGTGTCCGACAATTTGAGCCTGTTCGTTGACGGGCTCTTCGGCCTCAGCGAGACGACCTACAAGGGCACGCTGCAGGGCTTCTACAGCACGACCTCGCTGACCATCTATCGTGACAACGCCTTCCTGCCCGCCTCCATCGCTGCCCGCATGGATGATCCGAACGGCGACGGCAGCACGGCGGATGCCATCACGCGCTTTACGCTCGGACACGCCTTCCCGCAGATTGGGCCGCAGACCAACAAGGGTCGCAGCGAGACCGAGCGGGTCACCGCCGGCTTCAACGCCGCGCTCGGCGACTGGAGCGTGGATGGCCATTACGGCTTCGGCACCAACCTGCAGACGATCCGCTCCATCGGGAACCTGACGGTGCAGCGCCTGTTCGACGCGGTGGATTCGGTTGTGGATCCGGCGACCGGCCAGATCGTCTGCCGCACCACGATCGCCGTGCCGCATGAATGCGTGCCGCTGAACGTCTTCGGGCCCAACTCAGCTTCGCAGGCGGCGGTCGATTACGTACGGGCCAGCCCCTATGGCGGCTCCGGCTCCCGGACGGATGAGCGGACGAAGCAGCACGTCGCCGAGCTGGTGGTGCGAGGCAGCCCGTTCTCCACCTGGGCGGGCGAGCTCGCCATCGCCGCAGGCGCGGGCTATCGCAAGGAGAGCGTCGACCGGAAGGTGGATCCGGGCTCCAACGGGCCCAAGTTCCCGAACGGCCTGATTCCCCGGGGAGTGGAGTTCACCCGCTATATCTCCAGCACGACGGGTGCCTACTTCCTCAGCAACCAGCAACCGATCAAGGGCGGCTATGATCTGTGGGAGCTGTTTGGAGAGGCGCTGATTCCGCTGGCGGATGACCTGCCGTTTGCCCGCAGCCTCGATCTCAACATCGCCGGCCGATACACCGACTACAGCACCAGCGGCGGCGTCACGACGTGGAAGGCCGGCCTGAACTGGGAGATCTTTGACGGCCTGCGCCTGCGAGCCACCCGCTCCCGCGACATCCGCGCGCCCAACCTGACGGAGCTTTACGCGACTTCCGCGGCCGGCGCGACGACCGTGACCGATCCCTTCGCGCTCCAGAACCCGGGGAGCGGCGTCAACCCCACCCCGGTGGTGATCAGCCTTGCGACCGGCAGCACGGAGCTGCAGCCGGAAGTCGCCGATACGTTCACGGTGGGAGGGGTCTTCAGCCCCACCTTCTTGCCCGGCTTTCAGGTCTCGGCCGACTATTACGACATCACGATCGACGATGCGATTGGTCAGCTTGGCCTGCAGAACATCATCAACCAGTGCTTTGCGGGCGCGAGCTCTCTGTGCTCCCGGCTGGAGCGCGACCCGAGCGGAAACCTGTTCCGCGTGAACAACGGCTTCCTCAACATCAACGAGCTGAAGAATAGCGGGCTGGACATCGAGGGCAGCTATCGCACCGAACTCGGCAACGGCTCCCTCGGCTTGCGGGTGATCGCATCGCGCGTCTTCGAGCTGTCCACGCTGGTGCCTGGCAGCACGAGGTTGGACCGGGCCGGGCAGACCGGCATCAACGGCGGGGTGCCCAAGTGGAACTTCAACATCAACGCCAACCTGACGCAGGGCGGCTTCACGCTTTCCGTCAGTGAGCGGATCATCGGCTCGGGCAAGTATGATGCGACCTTCGTCGAAGGGCGGGACATCGATGACAACCACATGCCGGCGATTGCTTACACCGACCTCACGCTGACCTACGAGCTGGAGGCGGGCAATCGGCAGGCGGAGCTGTTCGCGACGGTGAACAACCTGTTCGATCAGGACCCGCCGCGCAACTCCGGCTCCTACTTCGTTTTCGCGACCATTCCGACGAACACCTACCTGTTCGACCAGATCGGCCGCGCCTTCACCATCGGTGCCCGCCTGCGGATGTAGCGCTGGGGTACACCAGGCTTGTGAGACGGCCGCCGCCTGCCGATCTATGGTAGGCGTGAGCGGCGGCAGGTCGAATGAAGGGCCGGCTGGCGCCCCACTGATGCGAGGCGGATTGTGGAGGAGCCCACCATGACGAATGATCATCCTGTCGCACCGGCGGAGCGACTTCCGCAGGGGCTAGAGGCTTACAGCCGGACGGCGACCTTCACTGAGGCGACCGTTCCTGCGGGGCTGCGGAAGGACCACACGACCAAGACCGGCAGCTGGGGCCTGATCCGCGTCGAAGAGGGGGTGCTGCGCTATCGGGTGACTGATCCGCGCCGCCTACCGACCGAGCGGGACCTGACGCCGAGCTCTGAGCCCGGCGTGGTCGAGCCGACGATCCTTCACCATGTGGAGCCGATCGGGCAGGTGCGCTTTCATGTGGAGTTCCTGCGGGAAGCCGCCGCGTCCATTCCTCTGTGCGAGAATGAGGAACTGGCCGAGCAGGAGAATCGTGAGCGCTCCCGCCGCTAAGAGGTTCTAATCGGGGCCGATCGGTGCCATCGGCCGCCCCATGATTCACTTCGTACAGCGTATTCCCTCCACCTTCGCACGCGTGGTGGCGAGTGAATGGCTACGCAACACGGCCGGCGCGCTGATCGGGATTGCCGCGACCGGCGCGCTGACGGCCCTGGTGGCCGGCCCCTCTTTGAACATGCCGATCCTCATGGCGCCGATGGGCGCTTCTGCCGTGTTGCTGTTCGCCGTTCCGGCCAGCCCGCTGGCGCGACCTTGGGCGCTGCTGGGCGGCAACACGATCTCGGCAGCCATCGGCGTTGCGGTCGCGCTTGCCGTGCCTTCTCCTGTTCTGGCCGCCAGCCTGGCCGTGGGCCTGGCTATCGCTGCGATGTCGCTGCTGCGATGCCTTCATCCACCGGGCGGCGCTTGCGCACTGACAGCGGTACTGGCGACGCCCCAGACAGTCGAGAAGGCCCTCCTCATTGTGCTCGCGCCAGTGCTGGTCAACTCGGTGCTGCTCGTGATCGCCGCCATCATCTGCAACCGTGCGCTGGGCCGATCCTACCCGCACCACGCTCACCCCAGCCAGCACCCCCATGTTTCGCCGCAGCCGGTGACGGTGCTGTCCGAGGAGGATTATGACGAGGTGCTGGCCGATTACGGAGAGGTGCTCGACATCAGCCGCAAGGACCTTGAGATCCTCTATCTGGAGTTGATCGGCCTCGAGGAGGAGCGGCGCGCCGCGCGCAGGGGCTGAGCATCAGCCTCCAATGCGCGTGCGCACGCCAACCTTGAAGGCCCTCCCGATCGGGTCGAACAGCACCTGGTTCGTGCCAAGATTGGCAGAGGGCATGGCCGGCGGATCCCGATCCAGAAGATTGTTCACCGCCACGAAGAACTCTGCCTCGTTGTTCTCTCCGAAACTGACCGCCTGTGTGAAGCTCATGTCGAGGTAGAAGCGGTCGGGAATCCTGTTGTTGTTGACGCTGGTGGGCAGGGTGATGGCGTAGTTTGGATCATCCGGGCCAATGAAGGCCACGTTGTACATGCCGGAGGGGATGTACCGGCCGTGCAGGGCCACTGTCGCATCGCCGGAGGTGAAGCTGGCCACGCCGTCAATCGTGTAATCCGGCACGCCGAGGATGGCGCCAGCGCGTGATCCGGTTTGGCCCGCGCGGTCGGTTGGCCCCGCGCTGTCCACTGTCACCAGCTCGTCGATATAGGTGCCGAGCAGGCGCAGGTTCATTTGCGTGTCAGCCCAGAGGGGTTGGCGATAGGCGAATTCCACCTCCACGCCTTTCGTTTGAACGGAGTTGGCGTTCAGCAGCACGTCCTGCACCTCGATCACCGTGTCGGTGGCCGGATCGCGGGTGATCAGGGGGCAGAACTCGGTCGCTCCGGCATTGCAACGCTGCACAAGCGTCTGTGCGCCGATCACGCCGATCGCGTCATCCACCTCGATGTCGTAATAATCGATCGAGAGTCGCATCTGCGAGAGAAACCCGCGTTCTGGCGCGATGACGATGCCGGCGGTGAAGCTATCCGCCTTCTCCGGATCGAGAGCGAGGTTGGAGCCGCGGATCACGACAGGGTTGGCCTGCAGCCCCGTCTTTGGATCGGTGAGGCCGATCGTGCTCTTCTGCTGCGGGCCAAACAGTTCGTTGACGTTGGGCGCGCGGATGTCGCGAGAGCGCGTGACGCGAAAGCGGAGGGCGGGGATCGGCTCATAGACGCCGCCGATCTTCCACGTCGTGACACCGCCGCTGGTGCTGTAATCCGTGTAGCGTCCGGCGGCACTCAGCTCCAGGTTCTCCGCGAACGACAAGCCGGAGAGGAGCGGGACAACCAGCTCGCCATAGACCTCCTTCACGGATTGGCGGCCGGTCACCGCCTGTCCATTGAGCACCCAGAACCCGAGGTTCTGGGAAATGGGATCGGTCTCGCCCTCGATTGAGTTGCGGCGCCACTCTCCGCCGATGGCGACGGAGACGGGGCGTGAGGTGATGGAGAACAGGTCCGCACCCACATTGGCTGCGACCACGTGCTGGGTGGTGTTCGTCTCCTGGAAGCCTTCGCCGATGACGTAATCCAGCGCCTCTGCCGAATAGAGGTTCTCGCCGAACAGGTTAAGCGGCCGGCAGGCAGGGTCGTCGTTGGCCGGGTTCGCGTCGGCGTTGACGCGGCAGACGATGTTGCCGCCGACCTGCACCGCATCCACCGCCCGGCGCATATTGGCGTTAATCGGGTTGTTGCTGATGTCCTGGTAGAACTCGTTTCGGCCGTACTGGTAGTAGATGTCCCAGTTTACGTTACCGCCGAACGTGCCCTCAAGCCCGGCCACTGCCCGATAGGTTTCGTTGGTGGAGATGGCCTGCGGGTTTCCTATGTCGAACCACGACTTGCCCAGCGTGAAGGAGGAGACGCCCGCCGCCAGCGCCTCAGACCGCACGTCAGCCGGGATGAACGGGTTGTCGATGCGGATGTTGCCGATCAGCGAGCCGTTGAAGTCGCGGAAGGTGGAGGAGAGGGTCGTGCCTTTCACCTTGCCGTAGGACGCATCGGCGAAGGCCCGCAGGGAATCGGTCAGGTCGTAGCCGGCGCTGGCATAGGTGGTGATGCGCTCCACCGGAACTTTCAGCAGCACGCCGGAAAGGAAGGCGTTCCTCTCATGTCCGTCACCGCCGATCATGAACAGCGGCCCGGCGAATTGGCCGTACTGGAAGGGTGCGGGCGTTCCGTCCGAAAGGAACTTGGTGCCGCGCAGGGGATCGGTGGCATTCGTGCCGATCGGCTGGCCCGCCGCATTGAAGGAGCGATTGATCACCCCGCCCCAGAACAGCGTCGACGTATGCACGTCCGAGGTGATGATGCTGGAGGGCTGGCCAGCCGTGCCAGCCGGGGTGTTGCCGACGATGGAGCGTTCCTGAGCACACCAATCGCGCGCGTCATAGCAGTTGGAGAGGCCCTCGCTCTTCTCGTATTCGCCGGAGATCACGAAATTGCCGCGGTCCCCCAGCTTGGTTCCCCAGGCGAGGCCGAGATAGCGGTTGGCGTCGTCGCCCCGCTGGGAGACGCCGCTCTGCACCTCGCCCTTGAAGCCGGTCATCTCCCGATCAAGGATCAGGTTGACGACGCCGGCCACCGCGTCGGACCCGTAGACGGCAGAGGCGCCGCCGGTGACGACTTCCGCCCGCTGGACGAGGATGGTCGGAATCAGGCTGATGTCCACGGTGCCTTCCGTGGTGCTGGGGACGAAGCGCCGTCCATCCACCAGCACCAGCGTGCGCGGGGCGCCAAGGCCTCGAAGGTCAAGGATCTTCGCGCCGACATTGCCGCCCTGGGTATGGACGTTGGCGGGGCCAGTGCTGGCGCGGAAGCTGGGCAGCTGGTTCAGTGCATCGGCGACGTTGGTGATCGCCAGTTCCTGCGTGCGGGCGCTGTCCACCACGGTGACGGGGGTGGGGGCGGTGAAGCCCGAACGCGCGATGCGGGAGCCGGTGACGACGATCGCCTGACCCTGGTCCTGCTGGTCCGGCACCGTGGTGTCGCTGGGCACCGCTTCGCCTGGGCTGGTGGCGGGCGGCTGGCTTTGAGCGCGATCCTGCGCCTGTGCTTGCGCCGCTGCCGGGCTGGCAAGAGCAACGGCCAGGGCGGCTGCACCGCCGGTGCACCATAGCGGACGTACCTGCCTCACGCGCATCCCAAATCCTCCCTATATATTTTGCAGGAAGGTTAAGGGGCTAATCTTAGCTTTGCAACTATCCGCAGTGCCGCCCGGCAGCGCTCGCCATCGCGCAGGCGAAGTTGGCGACGGCTTCTTCTCTTTTCGAGCTTACCGCGTGGCGATGGCGTAAAGCGCGATTGCAGCCGCGTTGGAGACGTTGAGGCTTTCCATCGCATCGCTGATCGGCAGACGGGCGAGGGCATCGCAATGTGCGGCGATGTTCTGCCGCATGCCTTCACCTTCGGCGCCCAGCACCAGCGCGACGGGGCCTGTGGGGACCGCCTCGCTCAGCACCGCCTCAGCTTCGCCGGCAAGGCCGAGGCGCCAATAGCCGGCCTCCGCCATCTCCTCCAGTGCGCGCGCCAGGTTCACCACCCGCACCCACGGCACGATCTCGAGCGCACCGGAAGCGGACTTGGCGACGACGCCGCTTTCAGGCGGTGCGTGCCGATCCTGTGTCACCAGCGCGGCGGCATTGAAGGCGGCGGCGGAGCGCAGGATGGCGCCGAGATTGTGTGGATCGGTGACCTGATCCAGTACGATGATGGGCCGGGCCGCATCCGCCTCCAGCACATCGGCGAGGTGGAGCTCTTCCAGCGGTTCGCATTCAAGGACCAAGCCCTGATGCGGAGCATCGCGGGCGACCAGTCGCGCCAGATCCGGTGCCTCCGCATATTCCAGGGGGAAGTCTTCCGGCAGTTCGCCGTCGAGAGAGGCGATTCCTTCTCGCGTGGCCCACAGCTTCCTGTGCTGGCGCTCGGGGTTGCGCAGCGCAGCTTCCACCGCGTGCCGCCCCCAAAGGCGCACATAACCCTGTGTTCCCCGGCCGGAGCCCCGCCCGCCCTGCATTCGTCCCGCACGTCCGCGCAGGTTTCGCTTTTCGTTTCGCTTTGCCATTGCGGGCGCTCCTGCCAGTGGGGCCATTGACAGGCAAGCGCAGCTTCGCCATGGACCCGCGCACTCGGCCGGACGGCCTCCCTTCGGGGCGGCTTTTCGCACGCGGGTTCTCCCGCATCCGGCACGCCGGTGGACAGGTGGCCGAGTGGTTAAAGGCAGCAGACTGTAAATCTGCCCGCGCAAGCGTACGGTGGTTCGAATCCACCCCTGTCCACCAGCTGGCCTCTTCGACGAACATCTGGAAAGCCGTCCGGGCCACTGCTCCGCCAATCGTCGCGGCTGGTGTGGCGTGCGGCAACAGGCATGCTAACGCCTGGGCATGACGGCAAGCACCCGGAGCATGCTCCTCTCAGCGGCGGAGCGCATTCTTCTCCAGAAAGGAGTGAACGCGCTGTCGGTGCGCAAGGTGGGCGATGCCGCCGGGCTGAATCCGGCTCTGGTGACCTATCATTTCAAGAGCATCCTCAAGCTGCTGGACGAGCTGTGCTCGCTCAATCTCGATCCCATCCTTGCCGAATGGCAGAGTATCGGGCCGGGCTCGAAGGCCGGCATTGGGCTTGATGACGTGCTGCGCGCGTGGCTGGGGCCGATGCTGCGGCCCGCTGCAATGACCGCGAGCGGGCGGGCGCTGATCGTTATCGATGAAATCGCTTCTCACGGTGAGCCGGCGCTGAGCGACAAGGTGCTGGGCGCAATGGAAGAGTTCAGCCCCCGCCTTCGATCCGCTGTAGCGCCCTTTGTCCAACATCTTTCGGCGCATGAGTTGCGCGCGAGGCTCCGCTTCATCTCCGCCGCCGTGCTGGGCCCCCCGCCTCGAAATCATGTGGGGCAAGTGCGGGGGGAAGGCCCGGCGTTGGACGACCTCGATCACCTGCTGCGCTTCGCTCGTGCTGCCTTGATCAGCTGACAGCCTGGCCTGCTTCGAAGTTGTTCACGCCCAGCTGATTGACCCGACCAAGGGTCGTTTGTACGACCGTACAAATCGCCTGCGGGGGAGCGGGCGGACGAGGAGCGGGCATGACAACACCGCGTGGGATCAGCGCGGCGACGTTCGCGGACGGCCTGGCCGAAATGCGATCGGCCGTCGGGGCGGAGTGGGTGTTCACGGATCCTGAGGACCTGAACACCTACCGCGATTTCTACTCTGTCCTGTGGGACGAGCCGGAGGAGCGCGTCGCCTCTGCCGCCGTCGCGCCGAAGACGGTGGAAGAGGTGCAGGCCGTTGTACGCACGGCCAACCAGCGCGGCATCCCGCTCTACCCGATCTCTACCGGTCGCAACCTCGGCTATGGCGGCTCGGCACCTGTCTATTCCGGCAGCGTGGTGCTGGACCTGAAGCGCATGGACCGGATCATCGAGGTGGATGAGGGGGATTGCTCCTGCCTCGTGGAGCCGGGCGTCTCCTATTTCGACATGTACCGCCACCTGCAGGAGACCGGCTCCAAGCTGTGGATCGACGTGCCTGATCCCGGTTGGGGCAGCATGGTGGGGAACGCGCTCGATTCGGGCGGCGGCTACACGGCGGCGCCTTATCGCGGACATTTCGAGGCGCAGTGCGGCATTGAGGCGGTGCTTGCCGACGGCGAGGTCTTTCGCACCGGCATGGGCGCGCTGCCGGGTGCCGAGACGTGGCAGCAATACAGGATGGGCATCGGGCCGTGTCTTGATGGGCTGTTCCGCCAGTCGAGCCTCGGCGTTGTCACCAAGATCGGCTTCTGGCTGTTTCCGGCGCCGGAAGCATCGCTCAGCGGCTCGGTCGATGTGTTTCGGTACGAGGATGTTGAGCGGCTGGTCGACCTGCTCAATGAGCTCGAATATGGCAACATCTTCAACGGCATGCCGGGTGTCAGCTCCCCTATTTCTGCGCGGGGCCGGCAGGGTGGTATCGTGGAGTTCCTGCCGCCGGAGGAGATGAACCGGCAGGTGGAGGAGACGGGCGTGCCCGCGTGGCGCGCTTCGATGTCATTCTACGGGCCGGAAAAGGTGATCCGCGCCCAGTGGGATTATGTGAAGGAGCGGTTCGGCGCAGCCTTCGATCGGGCCACCTTCAACGAGGGTGCGCTCGTCAAGCTGCCCCTTTCGGCTGAGGATCTGGCGAAGGTCAGCAAGGCTCGCTTCGGCATTCCCAGCATGGAGATCTTTTCCGTCGGCTCCCGCGGCTCCGGCAACTTCAACCCCAGCGACGGGCACATCTGGTTTTCCGCCGTCATTCCGCGCTCCGGAAAGGGCATCATCGAGGCGAGCCGGGTGATGCGCCGGGAATGTGAGCGGCTGGAAATTCCTGTCTTCATGGCCGCGCCGGCGATCACCTGCTGGACCCGCAGCTTCGTCCTGTTCGCCGCCGTGCCTGTCTACAAGGATCGGGAACGCAACAAGCGACTGCGCGACGGGGTGACGGAGATCATCCGCATTTGCGGGGAGCATGGTTGGGGCGAATATCGCTGCCCGCCCGCGTTTCAGGATGCGGTGATGGACGCCTACAGCTTCAACAACAACATCCTGCGGCGCGTGAACGAGCGGATCAAGGATGCGCTCGATCCAAACGGCATCCTCTCGGCCGGTCGATACGGCGTCTGGCCGAAGCATCTGCGCGAGGGGAGGGGAGCATGACGCGCGGCGCTGCATGGGGCGTCGGTGCGTTGATCGCCCTCACTCTCGGCGCAGCGCACGCCGCGGAGCCGCGCAGTGGGGAGACGGCGTCGCACCTGCGGGAAGGGAAGGCGGTTTTCGCTCAATGGTGCGCGCCCTGTCACGCCGCCAATCCGCGGCTGGCCGGTACGCTCGCGCTGCGCACCCGCTATGGCGAGGAGAAGCCCGCCGCGTTGGAGGACCGCACGGACTTGGACCCTGCCGTGACTGAGTACTTCGTGCGCAACGGCATCGCCTGGATGCCGCCTTTTCGGCCGACCGAGATCAGCGACGCGCAGCTTGCCGCGCTGACCGCTTATCTGCCCGCACCGCTGGAGCAGCGTGGCGCGCATGCCGAACTGCTGGCGGAGGAGATGATGGCGCGGAAAGCGGCCCGGCAATGATCACGCGGCGCAACCTCCTCAAGTGGAGTACGGTGATGCCGGCGATCATCCCGAGTTTGCAGGCGCAGATCCGCACCTTGCCCGCAGGTGTTGACGCATGGGTGCTGGACAGCCGATTCAGCCAGCCGGATTTGGCAGATCGTTTCGACCGGCGAGTCCACCTGTTCAGCGGCGACGTGACGGCCTTGTGGTTCAACGTGCTGGACCCGCGCTGGCGTCGGCCCGGCTTCGTGCTGGGTGGGATCACCGGGCAGGACGCGCTGTTCGTGCTCGAACGGCTCGCATGGGATCGCGGGCGGCGTGTCACCGCACGCCGGGAGCTGCCGGCCATGGGTGCGGACGCGCGGCCGGCGGTCAACTGGATTATCGCACCTGTTCATCCGAGCGTCGCGGCCTGAGATGGACTCTTCCGTTGCCACACCTGAATGAGCTGACGCTGCCAGTTCGTGGTCGAACATAAGGCGTCAAACAGTGGGCGTGGGTACCGCCGTCGAAGGCGGCCCCAACGTTCCGGAATCGCCTCTCCTCCCGCTACATCGGCGCGTTGCCGTCATTTCGCGATTTTCCGAATGGAAGCCTGCCCAGGTCGAGGCGATCGCCAAGTCGGGAGGTGCGCGCAACCAAGCCAAGGCGGTACCCCGCGACGATCCGGGGGCAAGTCTGCCTCCATGCCTTGTGGCATTGGACCGCAGTCCCTAGTAACGCCGGATGTCCGGAGAACTGCGCGACAATCAGGGCCGTGGCGACGTCGAGTGGTCGTGGCCTGCCATCCATCCCGAAGGCCGCCGCTTTGGCCTTATCGCCGTAGCGATCTCGCTGGCGGTCCTGCTGCTGCTCGACTGGGAAATCGTCGGGTGGCCGTTGATGCTGCTCTCGCTCGGCGTTTTCGCCTTCTTCCGCGACCCGGAGCGCGTCGTGCCACAGGGGGACGAGCTGGTTGTCTCACCGGCGGACGGCCTCGTCACGCAGATCGTCAAGGTGATGCCCCCGCTGGAGCTGCAGCGGCCTGATCCACTTGGCGCGCCCGGTTTGGGAACGGAGCCGGTCACGCGCGTTTCGATCTTCATGTCCGTCTTTGATGTTCACATCAATCGTGCCCCCGTGGGCGGAACGGTCCGGCGCGTGGTCTACATTCCCGGCAAGTTCGTGAACGCCGACCTCGATAAGGCAAGCGAGGAAAATGAGCGGCAACATATCCTGATCGAGCGGCCAGATGGCCTGCCGATCGGCTGCACCCAGATCGCTGGACTTGTCGCCAGGCGCATCGTTCCCTTCGTCAAGCCGGGGGACATCGTCGCCACCGGACAGCGGATCGGTCTGATCCGATTCGGCAGTCGCGTAGACGTGTATCTTCCGGCCGGCACCGATTCGAAGGTGGTGATGGGCCAGACCGTGCTTGCCGGCGAGACTGTGCTGGCCGAGATCGGCCACCAACGCCTTATCGAAGGGGTTAATCAGTGAATCGCGAGCCTCTGGGTGAGAAGGAGCTGGGCAATGCCGTTCCGGATCGCCTGGGGCCCCGCGCGAGCGAGGACGAGGGCGAGCCGGGCCGCCCGAGCCGCGGACTGGCTTTGCGCGCGGTGGTGCCGAACGCGATCACCGCGGCGGCGCTGTGCTCCGGCCTCACCGGCATCCGCTTCGCCATCGTGGGCGAGTGGGACAAAGCGCTCTTCGCGATCATCCTTGCAGGTGTGCTCGACGGCATAGACGGGCGCATCGCGCGGTTGCTCAAGGCGCAGTCCCGCTTCGGTGCTGAGCTCGACAGCCTTGCCGATTCCCTGAGCTTTGGCATGGCGCCCGCTCTGGTCCTATTCCTTTGGTCGCTGCAGGGGCTGCCGCGCTTCGGCTGGTTCGCGGCATTGGCCTTCGCCATCTGCTGCGCGCTGCGCCTTGCCCGCTTCAACGCGCGGATCGATATGGAGGACCAACCGCACAAGTCTGTCGGCTTCCTCACCGGCGTTCCCGCGCCGATCGGCGCAGGCCTGGCCTTTCTGCCGCTCTACCTGTGGCTTGCCAGTGGGGAGGAGTTGTTCCGGGAGCCCTGGCTGGTGGCGATTTGGGTGACGATCATCGCCGCGCTGATGATCTCTAACCTCGCAACCCTGAGTTGGACCTCGATCCGTCCGCGCTCCTCCATTCGGCTGGAGGCCATCGCGCTGGCAGGGCTCGTATTCGCCGCCCTGTTGACGGAGACCTGGTGGACGTTCGCTGGGCTTTCGCTGATCTATCTGGCGTTGATGCCTTACGGCATAGCGCGTTACCGGCGCATCAAGCGGCAGCGCGTGGCGAGTGGCCACGTAGTCCCGCCGTCGCATGATCCCGCGCCTTTGGGAAAATAGCCGCTGGGGTTTGGCGCGCGCCGCCGTTCCTGCGAGCAGGCGTCGGCTGGCCTGTGAGGTCCGGGCGCGCCAGCAGGGCCATGCCCAGCGCCAGCCCGCTGTGCAGACAAAGCCCGACGACCATCAGCGCGAGGAAAGCGGCGAGGCCGAACAGCAGCGAGACGGCGATCGTGATCATGAATTGAACTCCCGCTCTTGTGCGCCCGGCTATGGGTCGCTTTGGCCCGCAGTCACTTAGGAAGAGCATGTGTTCCGCATTTGTTCCGCGCTGTCAAGTGTTCTGATCTTGCGCTGCATGGCACCACCTGGGTGATACTGCCAAAGCTCTGGCAATGGGCCTAGCTCCGCGCTATGGGGCCCCCGCCGTTGGATTCGCTCGCCAGCCCTATGCTGGTGTGAATGCTCGGCAAATTCACATGGAAGGCAAGACAGACCGGTGCCTCGTGCGGAGCATTTCCGCCAGGTTCCCCCGCCTTCCAGAGGACAAGAACCGGAAAGGAATTACCTATGGCGGCCCCTACCGTCACGATGCAGGAATTGATCGAGGCCGGCGCACACTTCGGCCACCAGACGCACCGCTGGAACCCGCGGATGAAGCCGTACATCTTCGGCTCGCGTAATGGCGTGCACATCATCGACCTGTCGCAGACCGTGCCGCTGATGGCCCGTGCGCTGGACTTCGTGTCCGCGACTGTGCGTTCAGGCGGCAAGGTCCTGTTCGTCGGCACCAAGCGTCAGGCGCAGGAGCCGATTGCCGAGGCGGCGCGCAGCTGCGGCCAGCACTTCGTCAACCACCGCTGGCTTGGCGGCATGCTGACCAACTGGAAGACCATCTCCCAGTCGATCAAGCGCCTGAAGACCCTGGAAGAGCAGCTTTCGGGCGACACGGCCGGCCTCACCAAGAAGGAAGTTCTGCAGCTGACGCGTGAGCGCGAGAAGCTGGAGCTTTCGCTCGGCGGCATCCGCGACATGGGCGGGATCCCGGACGTGATGTTCGTGATCGACGCGAACAAGGAAGAGCTGGCGATCAAGGAGGCCGGCGTGCTCGGCATCCCCGTCGTGGCCGTGCTCGACACCAATGTGAACCCGAGCGGCATCGCATTCCCCATCCCGGGCAATGACGACGCCAGCCGTGCCGTGCGGCTCTATTGTGACGCGGTCGCCGCCGCTGCCCGTCAGGGACGTGGCGAAGGCGTGGTGGATTCGGGTGCCGACTTCGGCTCCATGGAGCAGCCGCCCGAAGAGGCTGCGGCGCAGGGCGAGGGCGAGGCTGCCGCCGCCGGCGCGTAAGCATCTCGCCACAATCGCATTCCAGAGCGCCGGGCCTGCCAAAATCGGGCCCGGCGCCGTTTTTTGATTTTCTGAAGGGACATTCATCATGGCAGCTTACACCGCCGCTGACGTCAAGAACCTGCGCGAGCGTACCGGCGCGGGCATGATGGACTGCAAGAAGGCGCTGGACGAGAGCAATGGCGATCTCGAAGCCGCGGTCGATGCGCTGCGCGCCCGGGGCCTTGCCGCCGCGCAGAAGAAGTCGAGCCGCACCGCCGCTGAAGGGCTTGTCGGCGTTGCCGTGCAGGGGCTGAAGGGCGTTGCGGTCGAGGTGAACTCCGAGACGGACTTCGTAGCCAAGAACGACCAGTTCCAGGATTTCGTCCGTAACGTGACCGAGCTCGCCCTCTCGCAGGGCAGCGACGACGTCGAGGCGCTGAAGGGGGCCGCTTACCCGGGTGGTGGCACCGTTGCCGACAAGCTGACCGACAATGTCGCCACCATCGGCGAGAACCAGCAGCTGCGTCGCCTGAAGAGCGTCTCGGTGTCGCAGGGACTGGTCGTGCCTTACATGCACAACGCGCAGGCGCCGAACCTCGGCAAAATCGGCGTGCTCGTCGCTCTGGAGAGCGAGGCCGGTGCCGACGTGCTGGAGCCTCTGGGCAAGCAGCTTGCGATGCACATTGCGGCGGCCTTCCCCCAGGCCCTCGACGCCGACAGCCTCGATCCCGAGGTGCTGGAGCGTGAGCGCAAGGTTGCGGCTGAAAAGGCGGCAGAGAGCGGCAAGCCGGAGAACGTGCAGGAGAAGATGGTCGACGGCGCGGTGAAGAAGTTCGCCAAGGAAAACGCGCTGCTCAGCCAGCTCTTCGTCATGGACAACAAGACGCCGATCGCAGACGTCGTTGCCCAGGCGGGCAAGGAAGCCGGGAAGCCGATCAAGCTCGTCGACTATGTCCGCTTCCAGCTGGGCGAAGGCATCGAGAAGGAAGCGACCGACTTCGCCGCCGAGGTTGCCGCCGCCGTTCGGGGCTAATTCCTCTCGCTACAGGCACCATGAGGCTGCCGGGTCACTTGGCTCGGCAGCCTTTTTATCGGCTGGCGGAGACGTGTGCCTCTGTCCAGCCACTCCAGCCGGGACCTGAGATCCGGTCTCGCCCCCTTGGCACGGTTCCCTCGCGCTCTATAAGGGCCGCCACTTCGCGCCCCCCGATAAGGTTCTCCTCACACATGCTTTTGTTGACCACCAAGCGCATCCTGCTCAAATTGTCGGGCGAGGTGCTGATGGGGGGGCAGGAGTTCGGCATCGACCCGGCCTACGTCACTCGCCTCGCCGAAGAGGTTAAGGAGGCAAAGGAAACCGGGCTGGAAATCTGCCTGGTCATCGGCGGCGGCAACATCTTCCGCGGCATCTCCGGTGCGGCGCGCGGGCTTGACCGCACGACCGGGGACTACATGGGCATGCTGGCGACGGTGATGAACGCGCTTGCCATGCAGAATGCGCTGGAGAAGCTTGGCGTGGCGACGCGGGTGCAATCCGCCATTCCCATGCAGACGGTGTGCGAGCCTTACATTCGCCGCCGGGCCGAACGGCACCTGGAAAAGGGGCGCATCGTGATCTTCGCCGCCGGCACGGGCAACCCGTTCTTCACGACGGACACCGGCGCGGCGCTGCGCGCGGCGGAGATGGGATGCGACGCGCTGCTGAAGGGCACCAGCGTGGATGGCGTGTATGATCGCGATCCGAAGCTGTTCCCCGATGCGACACGTTTCGAAACAATCTCCTATGACCGGGTGTTGTCCGATAACCTCAAGGTGATGGACGCTTCCGCCGTGGCCCTTTGCCGCGAAAACGACATTCCGATCGTGGTCTTCTCCATTCGCGAGAAGGGGAATGTGGCGCGCGTCCTCGCGGGTGAGGGCGTCCAGACGATCGTGCGGAAGAACTAGGCGTTCGTAGAGCTCAAGCGCTTAAGGAACAGGAAAATGGCGAAGAAATACGACAAGGCCGATATCGAACGGCGCATGGCCGGCGCGGTGGAAAGCCTGAAGGGCGATCTTTCCGGCCTGCGGACCGGTCGCGCCAACACGGCGCTGCTCGACCCGGTGCAGGTCGAGGTCTATGGCTCCATGATGCCGCTCAACCAGGTCGCCACCGTCTCCGCACCTGAGCCGCGCATGCTGAGCGTGCAGGTGTGGGACCGGGCCAACGTCAACGCGGTGGAGAAGGGCATCGCCCACTCCAATCTCGGGCTCAATCCGATGATCGACGGCCAGACGTTGCGCCTGCCGCTGCCGGACCTGACGGAAGAGCGTCGCAAGGAGCTGGCGAAGCTCGCCGGCAAGTACGCGGAAAATGCCAAGATCGCCATCCGCAACGTCCGCCGCGACGGGATGGAAGCGCTCAAAGAGGACGAGCGCAAGAAGGAAATCTCCGAAGACGAGCGCAAGCGTCTTGAGGATGAGGTCCAGGCCATGACCGACCGCTACGTCAAGGACGCGGACGCAGCGGCGGAGGCAAAGGAAAAGGAAATCCTGCAGCGGTGAGCGAAGGGGCATCCCCGCTCGGCCCTGACGGCCTGGATAATGGCTGTGGCGACGCAGGCGACCTGGCGGCGGGGCGGGATGCGGGCCCAGCTGGCGCTGCAGGCGGGCATGGTGCTCGCCATGTCGCTATCATCATGGATGGCAACGGCAGGTGGGCCAAGCGGCATCGCATGCCGCGGGTCATGGGGCACCGCAAGGGTGTGGAGGCCGTGCGCCGGCTGGTACGCTCGCTGGAGCCGATGGGCCTTCAGTGCCTCACCCTCTATGCCTTCTCGTCTGAGAACTGGAAGCGGCCGGAGGACGAGATTTCTGATCTGATGGAGCTGATGCGTCGCTTCATCAAATCGGATCTGCCCGAGTTCATCGCCAATGACGTGCGACTGAGGATCATCGGCGATTACAAGGTCCTGGCGCCCGATATTGTCGAAATGCTGGACGATGCGCTGGCCCGCACGGCGAAGGGCAGCCGCACTCTGGCCGTCGCGCTGAACTACGGCTCGCAGCAGGAGATCGCCCGCGCGGCAGCCAAGGCTGCGGCTGAAGGGGCGGTGACGGCGGAGACAATCGCCGCAAACCTCGACACGGCCGACCTGCCGCCGCTGGACCTGCTGATCCGCACCAGCGGTGAGCTCCGGCTCTCGAACTTCCTGCTGTGGCAGGCTGCCTATGCGGAGCTATGGTTCACGGACGTGATGTGGCCTGACTTCACTCCAGCGCATCTTGAAGAGGCGCTCGCCAACTTTGCTGGGCGGGAGCGGCGCTTTGGAGGGCGCTGAGTTCACGCCGGAGCGCAAGCGCGACCGGTTGAAGGAGCGCGCACGGCGCTTCGTTCGCGTTCCGCTATCCGTTCGAACGTCGGACCTGCCCAAGCGCCTCGCGTCGGCGGTGGCGATGATCGTGATCGCGGGCGCTGCGATGGTGGCGGGCGGCACCATGCTCGATCTGTTCCTGGTGCTGGTGGCCTTTCTCGCGCTCGGCGAGGCGGTGCGGCTGGTGCTGCGCGCGACTGAGAACGCGTTTTACCGTGCGGCCGGCATTCTCGGCGCGCTGGTCTATATCGGTGTGGCGGCCGCGTTCCTGACGCAGATGCCGCTCTTCTTCCTGATCGTTGCGCTGGTGACGGTGATCGCCACCGACACGGGGGCATATTTCACGGGCCGCACGATCGGTGGACCGCGCATCGCGCCGCGCATCAGCCCATCCAAGACGTGGGCGGGCCTTTTCGGTGGAATGGCCGCCGCCGCGATCTGGCTGGCGGTGGTCATGCTGGTGATCGGCTCCGCACTGACGTCGCTCGATGTCGGCGAGGGAGGCGGAATCAGGGTGCGGCAGCTGGGGCTGGCGGCCGCCACCGGCGCCGCTCTGGCCGTGGCTGCGCAGGCAGGCGACTTTCTTGAGAGCTGGCTGAAGCGCAAGGCGGGGGTGAAGGACAGCTCGCGCCTGATTCCAGGACATGGTGGCGTGCTCGACCGGGTGGATGGGATCATTCCTGTCGCGCTGATCGTTGGCTTGCTGGGCACAGGACGCATTTGGTGAGCCGCTCTCTTACAATTCTCGGCGCAACTGGGTCCATCGGTGCGTCGACTCTGGACCTCGTTCGCCGCCAGTCCAGCGAATGGAGGGTGGTGGCCCTCACCGCGCGCTGTCAGGCTGCAGAACTGGCGCGTCTGGCGCGAGAGTTCGAGGCTGAATTGGCCGTAGTTGCGGACGAAGCCTGCCTTCCGGAGCTGAGGGAAGCGCTGGCCGGCAGCGGCATCGAGGCCGCAGGTGGTGAAGCTGCGCTGGTGGAGGCGGCGGCGCGCGGCGCTGACGTCACCGTGGCGGCGATCGTCGGCTGTGCTGGTCTCGCGCCCACCATGGCGGCAATCGAGCAGGGCGGCATTATCGCACTGGCCAACAAGGAGGCGCTCGTTTCCGCCGGCGAGGTGATGATCGCGGCGGTTTCCAGGCACGGGGCCACGCTCTTGCCGGTCGATTCAGAGCACAATGCGATCTTCCAGTGTCTGGCGGGCAACGATCTTGCGGATGTGCGCTGGATCACGCTCACAGCCAGCGGCGGCCCCTTGCGCAACTGGTCGATGGAACGGCTGCGGACCGCCACGCCGGCTGAGGCGATCAAGCACCCGAACTGGTCCATGGGCGCAAAGATCAGCGTCGATTCGGCGACCATGATGAACAAGGGGCTGGAGCTGATCGAGGCGCACCATCTGTTCCCCGTCGGCGCGGACAAGCTGCGGATCGTGGTTCACCCCCAGAGCGTGATCCACTCCATGGTGGAGTTCCGCGATGGTTCCACCCTGGCGCAGCTTGGCCCCTCGGACATGCGCGTGCCGATCGCCTCCTCGCTTGCCTGGCCGCGGAGGATGGACACGCCCTGCGCCCCGCTCGATCTCGCGGCGATTGGAGAGCTGACCTTCATGGCCCCGGACGAGGTGCGCTTCCCGGCCACCCGTCTGGCTCGCGAAGCGGTGCAGCACGGGGGCGCTGCGCCGGCCGTGCTGAACGCGGCGAACGAAATTGCGGTTGCGGCCTTCCTCGCTGGTCAGATCGCATTCACCCAAATTGCGGAAATTGTGGCACAAACCCTGAGCGGCACCGTGCCCGCCGCCCCTTCTTCGCTGGACGACGTGCTCGCCGTCGATGCGGAGGCGAGGGCGCGGGCCGCCGCCATGTTGGAGCCTGCCTGACTTGTTCGAATCGCCCCCATTCTGGATGTGGATCGTCGGCTTCCTCTTGGTGCTGGGGCCGCTCGTCACCCTGCACGAGTTGGGCCATTATCTTGTGGGGCGGTGGTTCGGCGTAAAGGCCGACGCATTCTCAGTCGGCTTCGGCAAGGAACTGGCGGGCTTCACCGACAGGCGGGGCACCCGCTGGAAGCTTTCGGCCCTCCCGCTTGGGGGCTACGTCAAGTTCGCCGGCGACATGAATCCGGCCAGCCAGCCCAGCGCCGATTGGCTGGCTCTTCCGGCGGAGGAAAGGGCGCAAACCTTTCAGGCGCAGCCGCTCTGGCAACGGGCGCTGATCGTCGCCGCCGGGCCGGTGACGAACTTCCTCGTCGCAATTGCCATCCTTGCCAGCTTCAATTTCGCTTATGGAAAGTTGGAAGTGCCGCCGGTCGTGCAGGTTCTCGCCGAGGAGGGCGCTGCGGCCGAGGCGGGCATGGCGATCGGCGATCGCATCCTCCGCGTGGAAGGCGAGAAGATCGAGGATTTCGACGATCTGAGAGCCCACGTCGCACCGCATCCGGGCGAGCAGGTGACAGTGGAAGTCGATCGCGATGGAGAGACGCTGGCGTTTGCCTTCACCATCCCCTCGATCACAGAGCGCGACCGGTTCGGCAACGAATTCAAGGTCGGTCAGATCGGCGTCGGCTCGGGGCAGGGCGAGATCATCGCTGTTGGGCCGGGCCAGGCGGTTGTGCTGGCGGTGCGGCAGACCGGCGACATCGTGAAGTTGATGGTCACTGGCATCTGGCAGATCATCACCGGTCGCCGTTCCGTCGACGAGTTGGGCGGACCGATCAAGATCGCCAAGTTCTCGGGCGAGCAATTAAGTCTCGGCTGGCGCCAGTTCGTCAGCTTCGCAGCGCTCATTTCGATCAATCTGGCGTTCATCAACCTGCTGCCAATTCCTGCCCTCGACGGCGGGCACCTGGCGTTCTACGCGGCCGAAGCGGTCCGCCGGAAGCCAGCCAGCGCACGCAGTCAGGAATGGGCGTTCCGCACCGGCATAGCCTTCGTGCTAGCGCTGATGCTGTTCGTGACCATCAACGACATCGTCTCGCTGCCCATCTTCGGCAGCTAGGCAGGACAGATCGCCCCGCGGGTCGCAAGGGGCGGGGATAGAAAGGCATTCTCGGCGCAATTACCGGCTCGCTCGCTTGATCGCCCGCCCGCCTTCGGGCAAGGGCGCGTCTTTCATGTTGCGGCCGGTCATGACGATCCTTCGAGGGGGCAGAGGATCGCCACGCGGCAGCGACGTGGGTGACGAATGAAACGGACGGGAAATGACCGCTAAGGCCAGGATGCTCTCTCCCTCGCATTTTGCCGCAGCCCTGATGGGATGCACCGCTCTGGCGGGGGTGCCATGCGTAGCGTATGCGCAGGACGCGCAAGCGCCGGCAGCACAGCCGGGGCAAGCCGCCTCTGCCGCACAAGCTCAGGCTCCGGCAGCGACCCCGGCCCCGGCACCCGCCGAGCAGGGCGTTACGATCCGCACCATCGCCGTGGCCGGAGCCCAGCGGCTCGAGCCGGAGACGATCGTCAGCTACATCCAGCTTCGGGCGGGCGACATCTATACCCCCGCCGCAGCGGACCAGGCGCTGAAGGACCTTGCCGCGACGGAGCTGTTCTCCGACTACCGGATCGAGAACAACAACGGCGATGTGGTGATCACCGTGGTGGAGAACCCGGTCATCAACCGCATCGTGCTTGAGGGCAACAGGCGCCTCAAGGACGACAAGATCCTTCCTGAAATCCGGCTCGCGCCGCGGCAGATCTTCACGCGCTCCAAGGTGCGCGCAGACGTCGCCCGCATCATCGAGCTCTACAAGCGCCAGGGCCGCTTCGCCGCCACGGTTGAGCCGCAGATGGTGCAGCTCGACCAGAACCGCGTCGACGTGGTGTTCGAGATCACTGAGGGGCCAAAGTCGAAGGTCCGGCAGATCAACATCATCGGCAACGAGGCCTTCTCTGACGGAGACCTGCGCGACGAGATGGTGACGAAGGTGGCGAGCCCGCTGAAGATCTTCAGCTCCGCGACGAGCTACGATCCTGACCGTCTGGCGTTCGACCAGCAGCAGCTGCGCGCTTTCTACCTCCAGAACGGCTATGCCGATTTCCGCGTGGTCTCCGCCGTTGCCGAGCTGACGCCGGACAAGCGGGACTTCATCATCACCTACGTGATCGAGGAAGGGGAACGCTACAAGTTCGCCGACGTGTCGGTGGACAGCCAGCTGCGCGACTTCAACAGCGAGGCGCTCACCCAGTCGCTCCCGATGAAGCCGGGCGACTGGTACGACGCCAAGCTGGTCGAAGACATGATCGAGCAGCTGACGGAGACGGCGGGTGCATTCGGCTACGCCTTCGCCGATGTCCGTCCACGCTGGCAGCCGGATCGCGAGAACCGCACGATGGGCGTCACCTTCGTGATCCAGGAGGCGCCGCGCGTTTATGTCGAGCGGATCGATATCAACGGCAACACGCTGACGCAGGACAAGGTGGTGCGCCGCGAGTTCCGCATCGCGGAAGGCGACGCGTTCAACTCGCTGCAGGTCAAGCGCTCCACGGCGCGCATCAACTCGCTGGGCTATTTCCAGGAGAACTTCGAGATCGATCAGGTCGACGGCAGCGCGCCGGACCGGATTGTGCTGGAAGCGAATGTGCAGGAGCAGGCGACCGGCGAGCTTTCGCTCTCGGCCGGTTTCTCCAGCCTGGAGAGCTTTATCTTCCAGGGCTCCATCCGTCAGCGCAACTTCCGCGGCCGCGGCCAGACGGTGGGTCTGTCGGTCAATTATTCGCGCTACTCTCGCGCCGCCTCGGTCAGCTTCACCGAGCCCTATGTGTTCGATAAGAACATTTCGGCCGGCCTCGACATCTATCGCCGCGACTACAACAACGGCTACTTCGATCGGGCGAGCGCCACCTACGAGCAGGCGACCACGGGAACGCAGCTTCGCGTGGGCGTTCCGCTGACGGAATATGTGTCTGCGCTCGCGCGCTACACCTTCAACTACGACGAGATCACGCTCGATGAGAGCCGGTTCTACGCCGATCGGAATGGTGATGGCATACCCACCTGCGAGCCTCTGCTGGCTGGCCGGTACCTGTGCGATGCCGTGGGTTCGCGTACCACCTCCTTGCTTGGTGGCTCCCTCATCTACAGCACGCTCGACAGCCGCCTGCGTCCAACCCGCGGCGAGAACGCCACACTTAACCTCGATTTCGCGGGGCTGGGCGGCTCAGTTCGCTACGCGCGCATCACCGGCGACGCGGCGAAGTACTGGAACCTTGGCAGTGGTTTCATCTTCTCTGTCCGCGGGCAGGGTGGTTTCATTAAAGGCCTGCGGGATCGTGGGCCCGGTCAGGACGATGTCCTGCTGACGGACCGCTTCTTCCTGGGCGAGCAACAGGGATTGCGCGGCTTCGACATTCGCGGCGTAGGTCCGCGCGTCGTGCGCCGTTTCTGGATTCCGGGTGCGACAGAGAGCGATCCGCCCACTCTCACGCCGTTGGGCGGCGACAACACGGTGGATGATGCGCTCGGCGGCACGGCCATGTACCTGGCAAGCGCGGAGCTGGAGATCCCCCTCGGTTCGGGCGCGCGCGAACTGGGCCTCCGTCCGTCTCTCTTCGTTGATGTGGGTTCGGTGTTCAATGTCGCCCGGCCTGAGCTCAACGACTGTGACTATCCTGACGGTTGCTTCCTGGAGTCGCGCGACTCAAGCGGCAGGCCTCTCTATTCACAGCCGGTTCGGGATGCTTCGGGCGAAATCACCGGCTATCAGGCCGTCACCGATGCGGTTGGGCCAGATGGGACGGCGAATACTCCTATTGGTACGACTCTGCCGCCCTTCGTCGAAGAGTTCTACGGCGACACGTGGAAACCGCGCCTTTCTGTCGGCATCGGCGTCAACTGGAACTCGCCCTTCGGTCCGTTCCGCATCAACATCGCTTATCCGCTGCTCAAGCAGAAGGGCGACGATACGAAGCTCTTCTCCTTCAACGTAGGAACCCAATTCTGATGAAGACCCTCCTCAAGGCCGGTCTTGCCGCCGGTATCGCTGTTGCTTCGCTCACCCTCCCTGCGGCGATTGCCCCTGTGGCCGCACAAGCTGCTCAGGGCATTGGCGTGGTGAACATCAACGCTGTGGTGGCGAACTCCAACGCCTATCGCACCGCGCAGCAGCAGCGCCAGACCACCTACGCTGCGCAGATCGAGCAGGCGAACCAGCGTCGCCAGGCGATCAGCCAGCAGCTTCAGCCGATGGTGCAGCAACTGCAGACCGCCAGCCAGGCGGAGAACGCGAACCAGCAGCAGCTGCAGCAGCAGGCCGCTCAGATCCAGCAGATCGAGGAAGCCGGGCAGCGGGAACTGCAGCAGATCCTTGCTCCGGTCGCCCTGAGCCAGGCCTATGTGGAAGAGCAGATCAATGATCAGCTGGCCACCGCCATTCAGAACGCTGCCACGGCTCAGAACGTGACGCTGGTGGTGACGCCGGACGTGGTGCTCTACGCTGCCCCCTCTCACAATATGAACCAGGCGGTTCTGGACCAGCTGAACACCCTGCTTCCGTCCGCGCAGCTCGTCCCGCCGCAGGGCTGGCTGCCGCGCCAGATGCGTGAGCAGCAGGAGGCCGCGCAGGCAGCTCAGGCGGGCCAGGCTGCAGCCCAGCCCGCCACACCGGCTCCCGCCGCTCAGCAGCCGGTCGAGGGCCGCTGATGACCGAAGGGGCCGCCCCTGTGCAGGACACAGCGCGCGATGTCGGCAACTACGACATCACGCGCGTCCTTGCCGCCCTGCCGCATCGCTATCCGATGCTGCTGGTCGACCGGGTGGCGGAGCTGAAACTCGGCGAGGAGATCCGCGCGATCAAGGCGGTGAGCTTCAACGAGTCCTTCTTTCAGGGGCACTTCCCCGGCCGCCCGATCATGCCGGGCGTCCTGCAGATTGAGGCGCTGGCGCAGGCCGCCGGCGTCCTTGCGGTGGAAAGCCTGGACCTCGCCGGCTCCGGCAAGCTGGTCTATTTCATGGCGATCGAGGAAGCGAAGTTCCGCAACCCCGTGGAGCCGGGCTGCTTGCTGGAGCTCAACGTCGGGTTCATTCAGAAGCGGGCTCGCGTCTGCAAGTTCTGGGGCAAGGCGAGCGTGGACGGGAAGGTGACCTGCGAGGTGCAGTTCACCGCCATGATCGCCGATCCGCCGAAGGCCGCCGCCTGAGGGCTCCCTCAGCTCTTGTCATCAAGCGCCTGTTTCTCTATGGGCGCCGTCTTCCCGACATTGCCCGGCCGGTCGGCACCGGCCTCACGCACAAGGACATTGCGCCATGAAGGCCGAGATTCATCCCGACTATCACATGATCAAGGTGCAGATGACCGATGGCACCGTGTTCGAGACTCGCTCCACCTGGGGCAAGGAAGGCGACACGATGGCTCTGGACATCGATCCGACGAGCCACCCGGCCTGGACCGGCGGCACCCGGCAGCTCGACACTGGCGGCCGTGTTGCTCAGTTCAACAAGCGTTTCGGCGGGCTGTCGCTCAAGAAGAAGTAAGGCTGTGGCCGCTGGTCGCGGCTCCCGACAGCCTCCTGAGCTGAATCATGAGAGGGCGGGCCGCTGGCTCGCCCTTTTTCGTTGTGCTTGCAACCGGCTTTCATGGCCGATGCAAAGCCGGTTCAATCCCCTTGCGGCAAGTAGCGCATCATGCCCGCAGTGCGCCTTACGCCTCCATGATCGCTGGAATGGTGCTGCCCGTCAGACACCGGCACTTCGGGCCAGTCATACGGGCTCATGCCGTCAAGGCAGGCGACGTTGATCCCGTATTTGTCGGGGTCGGATCGGGTCTGGTGGAAGCAGTGGATCCCACAGACCTGGCAGAAATGGTGCTTCGCCACCCCGGTGTTGAAAGTGTAGACCGAAAGCGAGTCCTGGCCCTTCGTGACGGTCAGTTCCTCTAGCGGCACGTCGACCATCACCGCGCCTTTCATCGAGCAGATCGAGCAATTGCACCTGCGGGGTCGCAGCTTTCCGCTCAGTTTGGCGGTGAAGCGCACGCGGCCGCAATGGCATCCGCCATGTCGTTCTACTCCCATACCCAAGGCCTTTCTCGATACCATTTCGTGATGACGTATTTGACGCCCTTGCGCACTTTCATCCCGTGATGGAGCGTCGAGGGGTTGAGGCTGCCGTCAGCCCGGTGGTTGTTCCAGCACACCAGCTTCCCCGCCTCTGGTTGAAAGGTCTTGTCGATGGCCTTGAACCGGGTCGCGCCTCCGGCCTCGACGTCGTTGAGATAGATCATGAAGGTCCAGGTCCGCTGCCCCGCGACCGAGCAGAAGCGGTGGAAGTCTCTCCCGTCGGGCTCGAAATAGTCGGTGTGCGCCTTGAACTCCTGCCCTGCTGCATAGTTGCCCCTGCACCGGCTCTCCATGCAGAGGGTTGATGCCGTTCAGCACAAGCAGCCTCTCCTCAAGCTCCTGCACGGCGGGTTGCTCCGCGCTGAGATCGCAGGTCTCGCTGGTGCGAAAGTACGTGTCTCCGTTCTCGTCGGCGATGGTGGAGGGGCGCCGGCCTTGGTCGATCAGCGTAATCAGGCGCGCGCAGAGGCCAGGCGGCAGGAAACCGGGGTAGTCGAAAAACTCGATCTTTGCCGAAGGCACCCGGCGCACGCCCGGCTGGCTCAGCAGGAATGAGGCACTTGTCTCGCCTGGATTCGCCATCGCCGCACTCATACTGCCGGGTAGCTACCGGGCAAGCGATCCGAGCCGGCAAGAATGTTGCGCGTGTCGCGCCGGCAGTGCGCTTTCCCGTTGCATCCCGAGCGCCCTCGTGCAACAGGCTGCGGCCCGTGCCGATCGCGCTTGACCGCGCGGCGGGGGGGCCTAACAGCGCCGTCTCACGGCAGTAGGCTGATGGCGATCGTAGCTCAGTTGGTTAGAGCGCCGGTTTGTGGTACCGGAGGTCGCGGGTTCAAACCCCGTCGATCGCCCCATTCTTCCCTGCATTGACGCCGTAGCCTGACATCGCCTGAAAAGCGGGGATCGACACATGCCGGCGTTCTGGACCGAGCCTGATTTCGACGAGCACGAGCTTGTCCAGCTGGTGCATGACCGAGCCTCTGGGCTCACAGCCATCATTGCGCTCCACTCGACCCATCTCGGCCCCGGGGCAGGGGGTACTCGCTTCTGGCACTATGCCGATCCGGCGGGGGCCATGCGAGACGCGCTGCGCCTTAGCCGCGGGATGAGCTACAAGAACGCCATGGCGGGTCTGCCGATGGGCGGCGGCAAGGCGGTCGTCCTGCTCGATCGCTCAGGCCGCAAAACGCCGGAGATGCTTGCTGCTTTCGGCGACGCGGTGGAGGCCTTGGGCGGGCGCTACGTCACGGCGGAGGATGTAGGCGCGAGCGTGGCAGACATGGTCGCCGTCGCGAATCGCACGGCGCATGTCAGCGGCCTGCCTGCGGAGAAGGGGGCAGTGGGCGGCGATCCCGGTCCGTTCACCGCAATGGGTGTCTTCCACGGCATCAAGGCGGCAGTCTCCCATCGTCTCGGCAAGAACGACCTTCGCGGGGTGCGCGTGGCCGTGCAGGGGTGCGGCAGCGTCGGTGGCGGAGTGGCGCGGCTGCTGGCGGGCGAAGGCGCCGTGCTGACCCTGGCCGACATTGATGCCGAGCGCGCACGCACGCTGGCAGCCCAGCTGGGCGCCAATGCGGTGGCGAGCGACCGGATCATGGGCACGCCCTGCGATGTGTTCAGCCCCAACGCCTTGGGCGCTATCTTGAATGAGGAGGGCATCGCCCAGCTCGATTGCGCGATCGTCGCCGGTGCGGCCAACAACCAGATTGCGCGGGCAGAGGATGGGGCGCTGCTTGCGGAGCGCGGCATCCTCTACGCGCCTGATTACGTCATCAATGCGGGCGGCATCATCAATGTCAGCCTGGAATATCTGTGCCGCCAGCATGGCGAACCCTGCGACATCAACGAGGTGCGCAAGCGCATCGCGCAAATTCCGGACCGGCTGCGCGCGATCTGGCAAGAGAGTGATGCGACCGGCCAGCGAGCTGATGTCGTGGCCGACCGAATGGCGCAAAAGCTGATCGGGCGCGGCTGAGCGAGGGGCGAAGGGCGCTTGTCCCTTGCCCCCCGGTTCACCACCTGTCAAAGCGGCGCCACCTAGGCCCTACGCCACACCATGCACGGTTTCGCCAATCCCGCCCGCTTCCTTCGAATCGCCCGCTGGCTGACGGTTCCGCTCCTCGTGAGCGGTCTGTTGCTGACGGGCGGGGCGCTGGCATGGGGTCTTGCCGCTGTTCCGCCGGACCGGCTGATGGGCGAGACGGTGCGCATTCTCTTCATCCATGTGCCCGCTGCCTGGCTCGGAATGGCCGGTTGGTCGGCCATCGCCATCGCAAGTTTGGTAGAGCTGGTATGGCGGCATCCGCTCGCCGGCATCGCCGCGCGCGCCGCAGCGGTGCCGGGCGCAGTCTTCACGGCCATCTGCCTTGCCACAGGCTCCATCTGGGGCCGTCCGACTTGGGGCACGTGGTGGGTGTGGGATGGGCGCCTGACCAGCATGCTCGTCCTGCTGTTCCTCTATTTCGGCTATATCGCACTTGCGGGGGCGATCCAGCGCGAGGGCGGGTCCAGCCGCATCCCCGCGATCTTCGGCCTGGTGGGGGCGATCAATGTGCCGATAATCAACCGCTCGGTTGTGTGGTGGAACTCGCTGCACCAGCCGCCGAGCATCACCGTCGGCAAGTCAGCCATCGACCCGGTGTTCCTTGTGCCGCTGCTGGTGGCGACCATCGGCTTCTCGCTGATTTTCGGCGGCGTGGTGCTGGCGCGGATGCGCGCGCTGCTGGCTCAGATCCAGGCGGAGGCGCGGCTTCGCCGCCGCGCGCTCGATGTGCCGGAGGCCGCGTGATGCGTGAAGGGCTGGACCAGTGGACCTTCGTCCTCGCTGCCTATGCCATCGGTGTGATCGGCACGCTTGCGCTGATTGCCTGGAGCTGGATCGCGATGCGTACGGCCGAGCGGCGGCGCGAGAAGACGCGCCGGAAATGAGAGGGCAGAAATGAGCACAGGATTGAAGCCGAAGCATCAGCGACTGGTGCTGGTCGTCCTGGCGCTGGTGGCGCTGGTGGGCGCAGGTCTGCTCGCCGCCTGGGCGCTGCGCAACCAGGCGAACTATTTCTATGTTCCCAGCGATATGGTCGCCACCCCGCCTGAGGTAGGGCAGGCAGTGCGGCTGGGCGGCATGGTGGAGACGGGCTCGCTCGTCACCGACCCCGACGGCATCACCGTCCGTTTCGTCGTGGGTGACGGAGAGGCGCGGGTGCCGGTCATGTTCAGCGGCATCGTGCCTGATCTATTCGTGGAAGGCTCCGGCGTCGTGGCCGAGGGCTCGCTTGGGCCGGACGGCACCTTTCAGGCGACCAACCTGCTCGCCAAGCATGACGAGAACTACATGCCGCGCGAGCTGGAGGACATGACTGTCGCCCAGGCGCGTGAGACTGTCGCCGAGACGTCCGAATGATTGCTGAACTCGGTCTTGCCGCCTTGTGGCTGGCGGCGGCGCTCGCAGCGTTGCAGCTCCTCGCGGGCGCGCTAGCCGTGAGAGGCGGCGACGGAGAGACGCTGGCTGCGCTGGTGCGGCCGACCGCTGTGGTGCAGGCGCTGCTCTGCACGCTAGCCTTCGGCATGCTGCTCTGGCTCTTCGCCCGCACTGACCTGTCTGTCGCGCTCGTGGCGAACAATTCGCATTCCGCCAAGCCGATGATCTACAAGATCACCGGCGCGTGGGGGAACCACGAGGGGTCGATGCTCCTCTGGGTGACGGTGATGGCGCTGTCGGGCGGGCTGATCGCGCTCGTCGAGCGGCGCCTGCCGGAGCGCACGATGATGGCGACGCTGGCGGCCCAGGCCTTCGTGGCCATCGGCTTCTATGCCTTCCTGCTGCTCGCCTCCAATCCGTTCGAGCGACTCGTTCCGGCTCCTGCAGAGGGGACGGGGCTCAATCCTCTGCTGCAGGATATCGGCCTCGCGCTGCACCCGCCGACGCTTTACGCAGGCTATGTGGGGCTGTCGGTGGCCTTCAGCTTCGCGGTCGGAGCGCTGATCACGCGGCAGGTTACGCCGGACTTCGCAAAGGTGATGCGACCTTGGGTGCTCGGCGCATGGATTTTCCTGACGCTGGGCATCACCGCCGGCAGCTACTGGGCCTATTACGAACTGGGCTGGGGAGGCTGGTGGTTCTGGGACCCAGTCGAGAACGCATCGCTGATGCCTTGGCTGGCGGCCACCGCGCTGCTCCATTCGGCCGGCGTGCTCGCGGCGCGCGACGCACTGCGCGCCTGGACAATCATGCTGGGCGTCGTCGCCTTCTCGATGAGCATGATCGGCACCTTCCTCGTCCGCTCCGGCATCCTGACGAGCGTTCATGCCTTTGCGGTGGACCCGGAGAGGGGGACCTTCATCCTCGCGCTGCTGGCGATTTATATCGGCGGCGCGCTGGTGCTGTTCGCCCTCCGCGCGAACACTGTCGCGGAAGGGGAGCGGTTTTCCGTCCTCAGCCGCGAGGGCGCGCTGGTGGTGAACAATGTCGCGCTGTCCGCAATCCTCGGCATCGTGCTGCTTGGAACCCTTTATCCGCTTCTCACCGAAGCCTTCGGCGTGCGCGTCTCCGTAGGGCCGCCTTACTTCAACCCCGTCGGAGCAATCTTCTTCCTGCCGATGCTGGTCGTGCTGGCGATTGGGCCGCTGCTTCGCTGGCGGCAGGACCGGCTGGCGCGGGTGCGAGGGCCGATGCTCGTCATCGCGGCAGCTGCGGTGCTGGCGTTGCTCGTGGCATGGTGGATCATGGGTGCCGCGCTCTTCCCGCTGCTGGGCATGACGCTTGCGGCGGCAGTCGCCATTGGCAGCTTCCTCCCCCTGCGCGGGCGTTCCTTGCGGCGGGTGCCGTTGCCGGTCTGGGGCATGGTGATCTCGCACTTCGGGGTCGCGGTGGCGCTGTTCGGCATGGCAGCAGATACCGCCTTCCAGACCGAGCGGCTGGTGGCGGCGCGAGTCGGTGACACCGTCGAGGTGGGGCCTTGGGCGATCACGCTCGCGTCCGTCGATCCGGTCGCGGGGCCGAACTGGACGGCGCTCCAGGCCGATCTGCACGCCGGATACGGCGGCGGTGCATCGCAGAGCATCCAGCCTCAGGCGCGCAGCTTCTGGACACCGCCGCAGCAGACGAGCGAGGCCGCCTTGCTGACCCGCTGGAACGGCCAGCTTTACGCCGTCATCGGAGGGGAGGCGCCGAATGACGAGGCTGGTGCCACGCGCTGGCAGCTGCGCCTGTGGTGGAAGCCATTCGTGACCTTCATCTGGTATGGGGGCGTGCTGATTGCGCTTGGCGGCGCGCTGGCGCTGGTCGGACGCGTGGTCGGCGATGTCCGCCGCCGTGCAGCGCGGAGTCTGATCGAGGAGCGGCGGGTGGATACCCCTCGCGAGCCGGCAGAGGCATTGGCATGACCCGGGCGCGTTGGGTTCTCTGGCTGCTGGTCGCCATGGCAGCGGCGCTGTTCGTGCTGTTTGCCGTGCAGCTGTCACGGCCCAAGAATGACTTCGTGCAAAGCGCGATGGTGGGTAAGCCCATCCCGGAATTCACGCTTGAGCCTGCGGTCGAGAGCCGGCCCGGTGTCTCGAGCGCGGACTTCACGGACGGGAAGCCCCGCCTTCTCAACATCTTCGCCAGCTGGTGCGTGCCCTGCGCGGCAGAAGCTCCGCAGCTCGCGGCGCTGGAGCAGCAGGGGGCGGACATCGTCGCGATCGCCATTCGTGATCGGCCGCAGGACGTTGCCGCCTTTCTGAGCGCCTATGGCAATCCTTTCAGCCGCATTGGCTCCGATGAGATCAGCCAGGTGCAGCTCGACCTTGGCTCATCAGGCGTGCCGGAAACCTTCGTGATCGATGGCAAGGGCGTGATCCGCTATCAGCACATCGGCGATATCCGCGATCGCGACGTGCCGATCCTGCTCCAGAAGTTGCGAGAGGCCGGTGCATGAGGATCGCGCTCCCGGCCGCGCTCGGCCTCGCACTCCTGGCTCTCACCCCCGCCGTTGCTCCCGCGCAGGACCTGCTGCCACCGGCTCCCTACGCCTATCGCCAGCTTGATGATCCTGAGCAGGAGGCGAAGGCGCAAGCTCTGATGGAGACGCTCCGCTGCCTCAAATGCCAGAGCCAGTCGATTGCGGACAGCGACGCGCCGATGGCCGGCGACATGCGCCACCAGGTGCGCAGTCGCATCGCCGCGGGAGAGGAGCCGGAGGCGATCCGCGCATGGCTGATCGAGCGCTACGGCGACTATGTCAGCTACAAGCCGCAGGTGACGGCGACCACCTGGCCGCTTTTTGCCATTCCGCTGGTGCTGCTCGCAGTCGCTTTGCTGATCCTGCGCGGACGGCTGCGGGGCAGGACGTGAGGGTGATGTCGTGAGCTGGGTTCTGGTCATTGCCTTGGCGAGCGCATCCTTCGCGCTCGCCGTGTTCGCCTTTCGCGTCGCCCCGCGTGTGTGGAGTGCGCTGGCCGCCGCGTTGGTGCTGGGGCTTGCCGGCTATGCACTTCAGGCGAGCCCAGGCTTGCCCGGCGCGCCCGCGAAACCGCGCGCCGACAGGGACTTGCCGGGCGAGACGCTGAAGCAGGCGCGGCAGGCGATGGTCGCTCCGCGGCAGCGCTCTGACAGCGATCGATTGCTGACCGCCGACGCATTCGCCGCCCGCGGGCAATATGCCAATGCCGCCGCCCTGCTGCGGGGCGCGGTGGCGGAGGACCCACGCGATGCAGAGGCGTGGCTGGCCTTGGGCAACGTGCTGGTCGAACATGCCGATGGCGCGGTAACGGAGCCGGCACTCTTCGCCTATCGCCGTGCCTCCGAAGCGGACCCTGCGGGAATCGGATCGGGCTACTTCCTCGGGCTTTCGCTTCTGAGGCAAGGAAGCATCATCGAGGGCCGAAACGTCTGGGCCGAGACGCTTGCACAGGCACCAGAAGGCGCGACTGGCCGCGACGTTCTGGCGGAACAGCTCAGCAGGCTCGACGTTCTCCTGCAGCAAGCGGCTGCGGCGGCGGAGCAATAGCGCCGCTCGCAGTTTGCCGCAGAACATTCGTGGTGTCGGTGGATGGCGCAGCGCAGCACATTGCAGCCCCTCGGTTGCGCTGCTAATCGCGGCCTCGCTAGGCGCAGCAGGATGATGAGGGCTCGCAAAACCCAATGAGCGCCGCCGCCAAGGAAGAGCGCACGTCGGCCAAGCTGAAGCTTGCCGTCGGAGCGGTCGGTATCGTCTTTGGCGATATCGGGACCAGTCCTCTCTACGCATTTCGAGAGACGTTTCGCGGGCCTCACGACCTCGCGATTGACGACCTGCACATCCTGGGGGTCGTGAGCCTGATCTTCTGGTCGATGACGCTGGTCGTCTCCATCCAGTACGTCTCCATTCTGATGCGGGCCGACAATAACGGGCAGGGCGGCAGCCTTGCTCTGGTGGCCTTGATCAGTCGCCATATCGGCCGATCCAGCTCACGCTGGATTACCGTTCTGCTGGGCGTCTTCGCGACCGCTCTTTTCTATGGCGACAGCATGATCACGCCGGCTGTCTCGGTTCTGTCGGCGGTGGAGGGTTTGACGGTGGTCAACCCGCGTCTTGACCCGCTGGTCATCCCGATCGCGCTCGTGCTGCTGGTCGCGCTGTTCGTCATCCAGAAGCGCGGCACGACGAGCATCGGGGCGCTCTTTGCCCCGGTAATGATCGTTTATTTCTCCACCCTTGCGGTGCTGGGCCTGATCCATATCGTGGACGCGCCCGGCATCCTGCTGGCGCTGAACCCCTGGTACGCGCTGCAGTTCTTCATCATCGACAAGTGGCTGGCCTTCCTCGCCCTCGGCTCCGTGGTGCTGGCAGTGACCGGATCGGAGGCCCTGTATTCCGACATGGGGCATTTCGGACGCGGGCCAATGCGGCTGAGCTGGTTCGGCTTTGTCATGCCCTGCCTGCTGCTGAATTACTTCGGTCAAGGTGCGATGATCATCTCGCTTGGCGATGCGGCGGCAGAGGAGGCGATCCTCAATCCCTTCTTCTTTCTCGCGCCTGAGGCGCTGCGCTTGCCTCTGGTGCTGCTGGCAACGGCGGCGACGTTCATCGCCAGCCAGGCGGTGATCTCTGGGGCGTTCTCGATCACGCATCAGGCGATCCAGCTCGGCTTCGTCCCTCGCCTTAGCATCCTGCATACCAGCCGCACCCACCAAGGGCAGATCTACATCCCCGTCATCAACTGGGTTCTGATGATTGCGGTGATCCTGCTGGTGCTGTTCTTCCAGAACTCCTCGAACCTCGCCTCCGCCTACGGCATCGCCGTCACCGGGGCGATGCTGATCGATACCTGCCTTATCGCGGTGCTGCTTCTCGCCGTCTGGAAATGGCGGCCATGGCTGGCGATTCCTGTCGTGCTCGTCTTCTTCATCGTGGATGGCGCCTACTTTGCGGCGAACGCGACCAAGATCCCGGACGGCGGCTGGTTCCCGCTGCTGGTAGGCGCTTTTGCTTTCACGCTGCTGACCACCTGGTCAAAAGGCCGCCGGCTGATGCGGGAGCGGATGGGCGAGGTCGGCCTGCCGCTCGACATTTTCGCCAAGTCTGCCCGCAACAGCACTGTGCGTGTGCCGGGAACGGCGATCTTCATGAATTCCGGCTCCAGCGGAACGCCCAGCGCGCTGCTCCACAACATCAAGCATAACAAGGTGTTGCATGAGCGGGTCGTGGTGCTGACGGTGCAGATCGAGGATGTGCCCCACGTCGCCATCGAGGAGCGCTATGAGATCAGCAACCTCGGCGATGGCTTCTACCGTGTGGTGCTGCATTACGGCTTCATGGAGGAGACGGACGTCCCCTCGGCGCTGAAGCAGATCGGCATCTGCGGCGCCCCGTTCGAGATGATGAGCACCAGCTTCTTCCTCTCGCGCCAAACGCTGCTGACGGCGGAGAAGCCGGGCATGGCGATCTGGCGTGAGAAGCTCTTCGCCTGGATGATGCGCAATGCGGCAACGCCGATGCAGTTCTTCAACCTGCCGACCAACCGCGTGGTCGAGCTAGGAAGCCAGGTGGAGATTTAGCGGGCGGGTTGCGCCCACTCTCGGCCAATTGAGGCCACTCGCGAAGCGCCTGATGGCGGAAGCCTCGAGGCCCAAGCGTGCTCGCGCTCAATGTCGGCTAAGGGTGGAAACCTGAGGTCATCGCCGGCTTCGAGACAGCCGCGCCGTGATCTCCTGCACAAGCTCAGGATCACCTTGATTGCGCAGCAAGGCGACTCTCGCTTCAGGTCTCTTGGACCGCATCAGATTGCTCACGAGGAATATGCGGCTAGGGCCGACTGAGCGATCAGACAGCAAATCGATCAATGTCGGCAGATCCTTCGGCTGCGCCATCTCCGAGATTGCCACCATGACCCCTTCCACCGCAGATCTTTCCAGGCGCTTCGACTTGATCATTTGAACAAGTGTATCCCAGACAATCGGATGCGCGGATCTGCGGCCAAAGGCACGACTGATCCATTCCAGGAGCCAAGGGTTGTAGGGCCGAGTGAGATGATCCAGCAAAACAGGATAAATCCGTTCGTCCGGATCAGGCATTTCCAATAAGCGTGAAATCCGATCAACCGGGACACCGACGTCAGCTAAGTCATCCAACAGTGGCTTAGCTTCTTGAGCACGCTGCTCGACGAGCTTGGCCTGCGCCGCGTCCTTCGCCCTGCGCATGGCTTGATACTCCGAATCAGCCGCTAGCTGTGCAAGGAGCTCTTGCGCCGTCATTCCGCCGCGCCTGATCGCCATGCTGTCAATGTGACCGGCTTATCCACTCACCGCAATGGGGCGGAAACCGCCGTCTAGAAGGAGCCGCTACATCACTCCGTCGGCGGGTTCTGCACCGCTTCCTTTTCCGCCTCTACACTGAGACCATGGCGCAGCAGCATCGGCAGCTGGGTGAAGGTGAACAGGAAGCTCAGCGGCATGAACACCCACAGCTTGGCTGCAAGCCAGTCGCCGAAGCTGAGATAGACCCGCAAGGTTTCGTTCAGAGCGGCGAGGAACAGGAAGAAGACGCCCCAATTTCGGCTGAGCTTCAGCCAGCCCTCGTCCGACAGGCCCTCGAATGCGGCTTCCAGCAAGACCTTGAGCAGCGCCTTGCCCCGATACCACCCGACCAGCAGCGAAATGCCGAAGCCGACATAGATGATCGTCGGCTTTAACTGCACGAAAACCGGTTCGGCGAAGAAGATCGTCAGCGCGCCAAAGCCGACGATCAGCGCCGTCGAAAGCCACAACATCGGGGACACTTTGCCCAGCCGCCATTTACTCACCGCCAGCGCCGCCAACGCAGCAACGATGAAGGCGCCGGTGCCGCGGATGACGGCCCCGACCTCGGCGATCGCATCCTCCCCGTCGGGAGAAAAATGGCGATAGGTGAGGAAGAACACCAGCAGCGGACCGTAGTCTACCAGCAGGTTGATCCACCCGGATTTCGGCTTCTTCGCCTGTGTGGCGTCCGCTTCCGCCATCATGCCACTCCCGCGATCACGCGCGCGACCAGGTCAGGGTCGAAGGGGCGCAGGTCGTCCAGCTTCTCACCGACGCCAATGGCGTGGATGGGCAGCCCATATTGCTCGGCCGCAGCGACCAGCACGCCGCCGCGGGCGGTGCCGTCCAGTTTCGTCATGATGAGGCCGGTGACGCCGGCGACCTCCTTGAACACATCGATCTGGGCGAGCGCGTTCTGACCGTTGGTGGCGTCCAGCACCAGCACCACGTCATGCGGCGCTTCAGGGTTGAGGCGGCCGAGCACTCGGCGGATCTTCGCCAGCTCATCCATCAGCTCCCGCTTGTTCTGCAGGCGACCGGCGGTGTCGACAATCAGCGCGTCGATGCCGGTGTCGGTCGCCCGCTTGACCGCGTCGAACACGATGCTGGCGGGATCGCCCCCTTCAGGCCCTTTGACCAGTTCTACGCCGATGCGGTCGGCCCAGACCGCAAGCTGACCGATCGCGGCCGCGCGGAATGTGTCGCCGGCAGCGAGCAACACGCCGTAATCCTCCTCCTGAAAGAGGTGACCCAGCTTGGCGATGGTGGTCGTCTTGCCGCTGCCATTGACACCGATCACCAGAATGACCTGCGGGCGCGGGAACGCGGTGATCTCCAGCGGGCGCGCGACAGGGCGCAGGATTGCAGCGATCTCCTCCGCCACGGCCTCTTTCAGTTCGCGCTCCGTGATCGAAAGGCCGAAGCGCTTCTCCGCCAGCTTGGCGCGAATGCGCGCCGCGGCTGCGGGACCGAGGTCGGAGAGGATCAGCGCGTCCTCCACCTGGTCCAGTGCCGCATCGTCCAACTTGGCCGTGCCGACCACGCCGGTGAGGTTGCCTGAGAGGCGCTCCTGCGTCTTGCGGAAGCCGCCGAACAGGCGCTGGGTCCAGCTGGTGCCTTCAGTGGCGTCGGTGCTCATCGCAGCAGGCCGTCCTCGATGCGGGTGGGGGTGATAGTGACGAAGGTGCCGGGCATGGTACCTTCCGGCAGGGCGTAGCGGGCGAAAGTGCCCGAATGTCCGGTGCGGTCGCGCTCGGCCAGCACGGCGGAGGGCTGCCCCACCAATCCGGAGAGCCACCGCTCGCGTACGGCGGCAACTTCTTCGCGAAGATCGGCGGCACGGCGGCGGATCCTCGAGTGATCCACCTGTGGCATCCGGGCGGCAGGGGTGCCGGGTCGGGGCGAGTACGGGAAGATGTGGCCGTGCACGATGTTCAGCTCGCGGATGATGGAGCGGTTCGCCTCATGCATCACCCCATCCTCGGTCGGAAAGCCGGCGATCAGGTCCGCCCCGATCGCGATTTCCGGCCGTCGCTCTCGCAGGCGCTGGACCAGCCGCACTGCATCGGCGCGAGAGTGTCGGCGCTTCATGCGCTTGAGGATCAGGTCATGCCCATGCTGGAGAGAAAGGTGCAGGTGCGGCATCACGCGCGGCTCTTCGGCAAACAGCTCAAACAGTTCGGCGTCGATCTCCACCCCGTCCAGCGAGGACATGCGCAGCCGCGTCATCTGCGGAAAGGCATCCAGCACCGCGCGCACCAATCGCCCAAGCGTCGGCCCGTCGGGCAGATCATGCCCCCAGCTGGTGACATCGACCCCGGTCAGCACCACTTCCGGCGCCCCTTGCTCCAGGTGCCGCCCAACCTCGCGCAGAACCTGCGGGATGGTGAGAGAGCGGCTGGGACCACGACCTTGGGGGATCACGCAGAAGGTGCAGGCATGGTCGCAGCCATTCTGTACCGCCACGAACGCGCGCGTGTGTGCAGCGGGCACCGCCGACACAGGAGGTGCCACGTTCCAGGCGCGCGGGTCCAGCTTGCTGGCATTCGGGATCAGGCCGTCCACTTCCGGCATGGCGGATAACTGGTCGCGCTCGATCTCGGCCGCGCAGCCGGTGACGAGCAGGCGCGCATCGGGCCGCGCACGGCGGGCGCGGCGAATGGTCTGCCGGGTCTGCCGCACCGCTTCGGTTGTCACCGCGCAGCTGTTGACCACGACAACGTCCCGCTCACCCGCAAGCAGCGCGCGGATCCGCTCGCTCTCAGCGATGTTCAGGCGACAGCCCAGCGAGTGGATCTCGACGCCGGAGGCGCTTAGGCCCACGCTCAAGCGAAGTCCCCCCAATCGAAGGTGCCGCGAAAGCTCTCAGCGGCGGGTCCGGTCATGGTCACGCGTCCGTCCTCGCCCCAGCTGATCGCCAGAACGCCGCCAGGCAGCGCTACCTCCACCGCCCGGTCCACCAGCCCGCGGCGCATCGCGGCAACGGCAGTGGCGCAGGCGCCGGTGCCGCAGGCGCGGGTGAGGCCAGCACCACGCTCCCACACGCGCAGGCGGATGTGGCGCCGATCCTCGATCGTGGCGACATTGACGTTCACCCGCTCAGGAAACAGCGGATCGGTCTCGATCTGCGGTCCCAACCGGTCGAGCGCCACGGCGTCGCAATTCTCGACGAAGAACACTGCGTGAGGGTTGCCCATGTTGACGGCGCAGGGCTGCTCCAGATCCTCCCACCCCACCGGCAGCGACAGAGTATCGAGCGCATAGGCGACAGGGATCGCCTCCCACTCCAGGCGCGGCAAGCCCATGTCGACGCTGATGCCGGCATGGGTGCTCTGCGCGGTCAGGATGCCGGCGGCGGTTTCGATCCGCACCTCGCCTGTATTCCCCGCCTTTGCATGGCGCAGCGCGACAGCGCGGGTGGCGTTGCCGCAGGCGGAAACCTCGTCCCCGTCGGCATTGAAGATGCGCATCTTCAGGTCCGCGACGGTGGAAGGTTCCAGCAGCACGAGCTGGTCGCAGCCGATGCCCGTGTGGCGGTCCGCCAAGGCGCGAACGATCGCGGGGCTCAAGCGCGGCAGGGGGGACTCGCGCGTGTCCAGCACAACGAAGTCGTTGCCCAGACCATGCATCTTGCTGAAGGCGGCGCGCATGGCTGCCACCTAGGGTCCAGACCCATGGCTGGCAATGGCGCGGTTGCCACACTCGCGGCCAGCCCATAGGCGCGCTGGCGAAAGGAGAACGCATGGCGACGCGCAAATGGCTGATGAAGTCCGAACCGGAGGCGTTCGGCTGGGACGACCTGCTGGCCGATGGCGAGACGGTGTGGGACGGCGTGCGAAACCATCGCGCAGCCAACAACCTTCGCGCGATGGAAGTGGGGGACCTCGCCTTCTTCTATCACTCGGTCACGGGCAAGGAGATCGTCGGAATCGTTGAGGTGAGCGAGGCGGGGCTCACCGATCCGAAGGACGAGAAGTGGGCCGCCGTGAAGGTGAAGCCCGTCCGCGCGCTTGAGCGGCCGGTCACGCTGAAGGAGATCAAGGCGGAGCCGACGCTCGCGGAGATGGAGCTGGTGCGCCTCTCGCGCCTCTCCGTCGCGGAGATCCGGCCGGAGGAATGGGAGCTTGTCTGCGCCATGGCTCGGCGCCCGGTCGCCAGCTGAGCCTCGGAACGATCCGGCGCGCCGGTCCGTTAACCTTGCAGACGGCGGGCGAGGAGCCCGCAGCAATGCAAGGATAAACGATCATGGGTGAGATGAAGGACAAGGCGAAAGGTATCGCCAATGAACTGGCAGGCAACGCCAAGCAGGCCTCCGGTGATCCGGCGACCCGCGCTGAGGGCCATGCGCAGGAACGCAAGGGCGAGGCGCAGAACCTGAAGGGCACCATCAAGGGCGCGCTTGGCGACAAGGTCTGAGCCACATCTTAAGTGAAGTGTGAGGGGCCGTGCCGGTAAGGCGCGGCCCTTTCGCGTTCAGCCGCCCTCTTCGCGCAGGCTGCTGAGCGTGGCACCCGACGCGGCGATCTGCTCAATGTCGGTGATGCAGTGGAGGAGGCGGACGCCCGCTACGCCCCTCGCCTCACGCAGCGCTCGGCCGAATTGCGCGGTGCTCTCTACCCGCCAGCTTTGTGCTCCGAAGGCGCGGGCGAGGGCGGCGAAATCAGGATTTGCGAGATCGGTGGCGGTGACCCGGCCCGGGAAGCTGCGCTCCTGGTGCATGCGGATCGTGCCGTAAGAGCTGTTGTCGATGACGATTATGATGAGGTTGCAACCTGCTTGCATCGCCGTTGCAAGTTCGGGCGCGGTCATCAGGAAGTCCCCATCGCCAGCCACCGCGACCACGCAGCGATCCTGATGGCGCAGCGCAGCGGCAATTGAAGCGGGTAAGCCGTAGCCCATCGCGCCGGCGGTCGGCGCCAGCTGTGACGGCTCACCCGTGTAAGGCCAATAGCGGTGCCACCAGCCGGAGAAGTTGCCCGCGCCGTTGCAGATGATGGCGTCGGTCGGCAGCACCTCCCGCGCAATGGCAAGGCAGCCCGCAAGATCGAGATCCCTTCCGCCATCGCGCGGTGTCGACCATTCCAGCCACTCGCGGTTCGCCTGCGCTCCGGCATCGAAGGAAATCACCTCGCCTGTGTCCCAGCACTCGGCGCATTCGGCGAATTCGTTGGGATCGGCGCAGATCGCGAGATCTGTGCGGAACACGCGGTTCAGCTCCGCCGCGTCAGGATGGATGTGGATCAGCAGCTGACCCGGGTGATCGGGCGTGATGAGGGTGTAGCCTTCCGTCGTCGCCTCACCCAGCCGTGCGCCCACGACCAGCAGCAGGTCTGCCTCTCGCACCCGCTGCGCCAGCGCGGGCGAGGGGCCGTAGCCGAGATTGCCGGCATACACGGACGAGGAGGGCAGGATCGCGTCCTGCCGGCGAAAGGCGGTGGCCACGGGCAGGCCCAGCCGCTCGGCAAAGCTGGTGAAGTAGGTGCGAGCCTTGCTGCCCCAGCCAGCGCCGCCGACGATCGCCAGCGGTGCAGCGGCATCTCCGATCATCGCCATCATCGCCGTGATCGCGTCGGGGCAGGGCGCTTGAGCGGGTCGGTGGACGAAGGGGCGAGGCTCGGCAGTCAAGCCGCTTTCGTGCAGCATGTCCTCCGGCAGAGCGAGCACCACGGGACCGGGCCGTCCCCCGATCGCGGTGGCATAAGCGCGGGCGATGTATTCCGGGATGCGCACCGGATCATCGATTCGAGCAATCCACTTGGCGAGTGGCGCGAACATCGCCTGCAGGTCTACCTCCTGGAACCCCTCGCGATCTCGGGAGGAACGGGCGACGTCGCCGACCAGCAGCAACATCGGCTGTGAATCCTGAAACGCGACATGGACGCCGATGCTCGCGTTCGTGGCTCCGGGGCCTCGCGTAACGATGGCGACTCCGGGCCTGCCGGTCAGCGCCCCGTCCGCGCAGGCCATGAAGGCAGCGCCGCCTTCGTGCCGGCAGGTGACTGTGTTGATGTCGCTGCGGTCATGCAACGCATCCAGCACCGGCAGGAAGCTCTCACCCGGAACCGTGAACACCCGGTCACAGCCCTGCTCCGCGAGACAATCCACCAGGAGGCGAGCGGCGGTGCGGTCCATGCGTGGCAACCTATACCCCCGGCCATGCCGGAGCAATCGCGCGCGAATCCGTGCCGCGGCGGGACGAGCCGCCGGTCAGGCTGGCGGATTTCAGACTAGGGAATATTACCTAGGCAATGTCCTCCCGTCTGGCCCTTGCTGAGCCAAACATTCAGGAACCAGCGCGGCAGCACTGGCTGCGGCTGGCATTGCCTGCGGGCTGGCGTTCTTCGGCGGAGGAGCGAAAGGAAGCCCGAGTAGCGTGGCGCGAGCGGCTGCCGACCATCGGCCATGACCTGCGGCGCTTCCTGATGGTCTACAGCGCCGCCCTCGCCGCCACCGCCACCTTCATCGTGTGACGGCCGTGAGACAACTCACGCAGTAGCCAGTGCCAGCTTTTCCGCCCTGTGCAACATCATGCCCAGCCATGCTGAAACGAGGCACATGGCCGCGCTCAGCAGTAGTTGCTCCACGATAGGGATGCCTGCCGCGCTCAGGCCTCCGGCAAGCAGGGAGCCGCCGACCATCGCGCCCGAGTTCACGATATTGTTCGCCGCAACGGTACGCGCCGCCTGCGCCGGGTCGCACTTGGTGGTGAGGAAGGCATACAGCGGTACCACGAACATGCCGCCGCCTACGGCGATCAAGAGCAGCGTCGCCAGCACCAGCGGCGCGAGCGGCTGGGCGAGGAACTCTCCCACGCTCATCAGATCGACCACGCGAACATCCGCCTGCCAGGCTTGGCATACGAAGAAGAAGGCGGCGACGAAGCCCCCCATCGCGATCACGGACACCGACGCGTACCGTGCAGAGACATCGCCTTTGAGCAGGGCGTTGATCGCCACCGACCCGATCGCCACCCCGATGGAGAAGATGACGAGGAACAGGCTGGCCACCTCCTTGCTGGCGAACAGCACGTTCTTGGCCAGCGGCGGGAACTGGATGAAAAGCACCGCGCCAATCGTCCAGAAGAAGCTGATCGCGAGAATGGCATAGAAAACCTCCCGCTGGTGCATCGTGTTGCGCACCAGCGCGACGGAAGCGCGCAGGATGTGCCTGTCCACGATCTGCCCATGCTCGAAGGGCGGGGCGGGCGGCACCTGCTTGCTGGTGATGAAGCCGATCACCGCCGTTACGATCACCAGCGCCGCAGCCCACTGCACGGCGATGTAGCCGGCCAGGATCGTGCCCGCGAGGATCGCCACATAGGTGCCGGCCTCCACCAACCCGGTGCCAGCCAGCACCTCATCCCGCTTCAGGTGCTGAGGCAGGATGGCGTATTTGATCGGCCCGAAGAAGGTCGAGTGGATGCCCATGGCGAACAGCGCCAGAAGCATCAGAGGGATCGCAAGGCCGCTCAGCATCCCCGCCTGCCATGCGAGGAACAGCCCGGCCGCACCCACGATCATGATGAAGATCTCTGCGAACTTCACCCAGCGGATGATCATGGCCTTGTCACGCATGTCGGCCAGTTGCCCGGCGAGAGCGGAGAGGATGAAGAACGGCAGGATGAATACGCCCGAGGCAATCGCGCTGAACTGCGCCTCCGCCTCTTCAGAGCTGTAGACGCTGTACACCACGAACAGCACCATCGCGTTCTTGTACAGATTGTCGTTGAACGCGTTCAGCAGCTGGGTGGCGAACAGCGGGAGAAAGCGCCGCTGCCGCAGCAGGTGTAGCGATGTGAACATGAATCCTGCCGGTGCAGCCCTTAACGCCTTGCGCCGCACGTACTTAGCGTCGCTGCCCTGACAAACAACCGTCGTGGGTTCTTTTTCCCGCCGGGCGAAGCGGCTAGGGCGAGTGGACCATCCAGGATGCCGAGTTGATGCTGACCCTCCCGAACCTTCTCTCCCTCTCCCGCATTCTCGCGGTGCCTTTATTGGCCGCGCTGCTGTGGTGGCCGCGATGGGAGTTCGGTTACGGGCTGGCCTTCCTGCTCTACTGCCTGATGGGTGTTACGGACTATCTGGACGGGGTGCTGGCGCGGTCGAGCGGCGCGGTCAGCCGGCTTGGCATCTTCCTCGACCCAATCGCAGACAAGATCATGGTGGCCGCCGTGATCCTTGTGCTGACGGCAAAGGGCATGCTGACCGGGCCCGTGGTGGGCGATCTGCACGTCATCGCCGGGCTGGTGATCCTGATTCGCGAGATCGCCGTATCCGGTCTGCGCGAGTTCCTCGGCGGGGTGCAGGTGAGCGTGCCAGTCAGCCGCCTCGCCAAGTGGAAGACGACGCTGCAATTGGTGGCCTTGGGTGCGCTGATCCTCTCGGGCGCGCTGCCGGAGCAGTTGTGGATTCGCGTGGTGGGCCTCACCAGCTTGTGGGGAGCGGCGGTGCTGACGCTGATCACCGGCTGGGATTACCTCCGCGTTGGCCTCAAGCATATGGACTAAGGCAGCCGCACCGCTGCGTCGATCACGATAAACAAGCTCTCATCGGAAACTCATTCGAGCCCCTAGCATTCCTAACGGAACCTATAATGACTCCGGGGCAGAAGGTATTCCAATGGCGACTGCGGGCAATGACGTGCTCTACACGGGCATGGACGGGCAGGTTCTGTTTGGCCTGGGCGGTGATGACCGTATCACCAGCTATCACAATAATACCTCATTGACCGGTGGCGCGGGACGTGACTGGCTCTACAGCACGCTGAACTACGGCTCATCCTACGATGAAGACATTTATGCGTTTCAGAATGGCGGTGCAGGCGCCGACCGGCTGCGGATCGATATCGCCGCCTATTCCAGCTATATCGGCGTGGTTGCCGATGGAGGCAGCGGTGGTGACGTCATCGAGATCAATTCGCGGCTGATCAATCCTTCGATCCTCTACGACACGCTGATCGAGAACTACATTCTCGGCGGAAGCGGCAACAATCTCATGCGGTCGACCGCCACTCTCGAGGACGGCTACGGCACGGCCCTGAACGAGGTCTATGGTGGCGATGGCTTCGACGTCATCTTCATGGAGGCGAGTGCCTCCGGCGGAGCTGGCTCTTCAACGCTCTCCAACTACGCGCAAGGAGAGGTCAGCAACGACGTCATCGAGGGACGTATCGTCGGCAATGCTGGTGCCGGAGACTCCGCGGTCAATGAGTTCTATGGGGGCGCCGGAGTCGACACTCTGGTCGCGCGCATCAGCAACGCAGGCGAGGCAACCAATTCACTTTACGGCGGCGCGGGTGCCGATCGGATGGAAGCCTATTTCGAAGGGAGCGATGCGCCGGCCGACGTTTTCAGCGAACTCTACGGGGAGGGCGGCCGCGATACCCTGATCGTGGAGTCCGTTGTGCAGTCCTCTAATGGTGCCGATGCCTTGACCGTGGCACACGAGCTTTACGGCATGGCCGGTCTCGACCAGCTGACCTCCCGAATCGAGGCCGCCGGCGGCACGCTTGATCTGGGGTCCTATCTCTGGGGTGGTGCTGGCGACGACATTCTTAACGCCACGATGAAGGTAGAGGCGGCCGATCTGCTAGAGGCCTCGCTCGCCAACTTCCTTGACGGGGGCGCCGCAGCCGACCGGCTGATTGCGAGCATGGACATTGCCCTCGGCAATCTCATGACGCAGTCGTTCGTCGGGAACGCGTTGTCAGGCGGTGCCGGGTCTGACCTGCTGGAGGCAACGCTCAGCATCACGATCGCCAGCGTGGAGACCCCTTCCGACGCGTTTATGATCGGTGCCAACGTGCTCAATGGCGGCGGCGGCAGCGATACACTGATCAGCCGGATTTCGGCCAGCGTCCCTGACGGCGCCGACATCGTCGCCGCGGGCGCGCTCTACGGCGAGGGTGGCAGTGACACCCTGATCGCCTATGGTGGCTATTCGAGCGCTCCCGGCTCCTTCGCCAATGTGCTCGACGGTGGCCTAGGCGCCGACATCCTGATCGGATCGGAGAACGCGGATCAGATGATCGGCGGCGCCGGGAACGACGAAATGACGGGCAATGAAGGAGCGGATTCCTTCGTGTTCGGGATGAACTCCGGCACGGATACGATCACCGACTTCGAACTGGGCGTTGACAGCATTGATCTCCAGGATGGGCAGTCGATCTCCGGGCTGTACGCTTCTGGGCCGGACACGCTGGTGACATTCGGCGATGACAGCACCGTTCTGCTGCAGAACGTGATCGTGACGGATCAGAGCCTGCTCCTCATGTGAGCTAATGGCCGCACGGCCGAGGCGAGCTCTTCGCCTGATCGGTGGCTGCGCGCCGGCGACCGGGAGCTAGCCGGCGCGCAGTTCCTTCGCCAGCATGCGGAATTCCTCCGCACGCGGGCTGTTCTTGCGCCAGACCAGCGCGATCTGGCGTGAGGCGTTTTCGGTGTTGAGGGGCCGGGCGACGATCTGCGTGTCGTTGAGGATACCGGCATCGATCGCCATCTGCGGCAGCATCGTCAGCCCAAGACCATTGTCCACCATCTGCACCAGCGTGTGCAGCGAGGTGCCGATCATCGTCGCGCTGGCTCGCAGTTCCGGCCGGTTGCAGGCAGCAAGGGCGTGCTCCCGCAAGCAGTGCCCATCCTCCAGCAGCAGGAGCCGCCCCTCGTCGATCATCGAGGGCGATATCGTGTCCGGAGGATCGCGCGGATCATCCTTGGGGAAAGCGACCAGCAGCTTGTCCTCGCAGATCACTTCGCAATCAACCTCGCCCGTGGCGAAGGGCAGGGCGAGCAGGACGCAATCGGCACGCCCGTGATGCAGTGATTCGACGGCATCGCCGCTCGTCTCCTCGCGCAGGAACAGCTTCAGGTTGGGCCGCTCCTTGCGCAGGCGCGGGAGGATGCGCGGCAGCAGGAAGGGGGCGATGGTGGGGATGACGCTCATCCGCAGCTCGCCCGAGAGCGGCTTGCCGGAGGCCTGCACCAGGGCGGAGAGCTCTTCTGCCTCCCGCAGCAGGCGATGCGCTTTTTCCACCACCTGATTGCCGAGCGGGGTGAAGCGCACCACCCTGCGACTGCGCTCCACCAGCGTCACGCCAAGAAGGGACTCCAGTTCTCGAATGCCGGCTGACAGGGTCGATTGCGAGACGAAGCAGGCATCGGCCGCACGACCGAAATGCCCCTGCTCGTGCAGTGCGACGAGATATTGGAGCTGCTTGATCGTCGGCAGGTAGGTGGTCATGGGTCTCTCAGGCCGAGCTTCCGCACGGGCGCGCGGGACAGGATCGGCTGGACCAACATTGCGAGGTTCGCCGCCATTCTGCAACTGCGAAGGCGGCGCTACTCCGCCGCCTGTTGAGCCGCATCGTCGATATGGGTCATCTTCAGCCGGCCGTCCTCAACCGCGAAGGCCAGCTTGCCCTCCACCAGATCGAGCGCGTCACGGCCGAAAGTCTCGTAGCGCCAGCCCTCCAGAACCGGCAGCTTGCGGACACCGGCGGCCAGCGCTTCAAGCTCTTCCGAGCGGGTGAGGAGCCGGGCAGCGACGTCGATTTCCCGCGCGCGGATCTTCAGCAGCAGCTTCAGCAGGTCCGCCACCAAGGCACCTTCCTTGCCCAGCGGCGCCCCGCGCTGCGGCTTGTCCGGCATTTCGTCCTTCGGCAGCTCCGTCGCCTCGGACAGCACCTTCATCAGCCGACGGCCGATCTCGTTATCCTTCCAGGCCTGGCTGAGGCCGCGGACCTTTGCGAGGTCCTCCTGCTTCTTGGGCGGGTGGCTGGCGATGTCGGCGAGGGTCTCGTCGCGCATGATGCGGCCGCGCGGGATGTTCTTGTCCTGCGCCTCCACCTCGCGCCAGGCGGCGATGGCCTTCAGCCTCCCCAGCACCAGCGCGTTGCGGCTCGGCGCGCGGACGCGGTGCCATGCTTCGCCCAGATCGTTTGCGTAATTGGCCGGATCGGCGAGCTTCTCCATCTCGGCGTTCAGCCAGTGGCCGCGACCGGTCTTGATGAGCTTCTTCAGGATCTTGGGAAAGATCTTGGCGAGATAGGTGACATCGCCGATCGCATATTCGATCTGCCGCTCCGTCAGCGGGCGGCGGCTCCAGTCCGTGAAGCGGGCGCCCTTGTCGATCGTCTTGCCCAGCCAGCTCTCGACGAGGTTGGCATAGCCGATCTGCTCCGACTGGCTGATCGCCATCATCGCCACCTGCGTGTCGAAGATCGGGTGCGGCGTCTTGCCGGTGAGGTTGTAGATGATCTCCACATCCTGCCCGCCGGCGTGGAAGACCTTGAGGACGTCCTCGTTCTCGGTCAGCAGCTCAAGCAGCGGCGAGAGGTCCAGTCCCTCCGCCAGTGGGTCGATCGCGGCGGCCTCCTCCTCGTTGCCGACCTGCACGAGGCACAGCAGCGGGTAGTAGGTGTTCTCGCGCATGAATTCGGTATCGACGGCGACGAATTCACTCTTCGCGAGGCGTTGGCACAGCGCGGCGAGAGACTCGGTATCCGTGATCAGCGGATGGATCTGCATATTTGACCCGCGTTAGCGAGTTGCGCAGGCCACGCCAACCGGGGCGGTGCAGTTGTGAACGGGTGCGATGCGGAAGGAGCGCCCGCTTGCTCCGCCGAAGGGTTCCGCTAAGGAGCGCGCCCATGCATACTTATCGGACTCATAGTTGCGCCGCACTGCGGCAGGGCGATGTCGGGCAGAGCGTCCGCCTCTCGGGCTGGGTGCACCGCAAGCGCGACCATGGAGGCGTCCTGTTCGTGGACCTTCGCGACCATTACGGCATCACCCAGATCGTGGCCGACAGCGACTCGCCCGCTCTCCCGGTGCTGGAAGGCCTGCGCGTCGAGAGCGTCGTCACCATCGATGGCGAGGTGAAGGCGCGCAACGAGGCGACGGTGAACGCCAACCTGCCGACCGGCGAGATCGAGGTCTTCGCCCGCAGCGTGACGGTGCAGAGCCGCGCGGAGGAGCTGCCGCTGCCCGTGGCGGGCGAGCAGGAATACCCGGAGGAAATCCGCCTCAAGTACCGCTTCGTGGACCTTCGCCGTGAGCGGCTGCACCGCAACATCCTGCTGCGCAGCCAGGTGATCTCCAGCTTGCGTCGCCGGATGCAGGACCAGGGCTTCACCGAGTTCCAGACCCCGATCCTCGGCGCTTCCAGCCCGGAAGGCGCGCGCGATTACCTCGTTCCGAGCCGGTTGCATCCGGGCACGTTCTACGCGCTCCCGCAGGCGCCGCAGATGTTCAAGCAGCTTCTGATGGTGGCGGGCTTCGACCGCTATTTTCAGATCGCGCCGTGCTTCCGCGACGAAGACCTGCGGGCGGACCGCAGTCCGGAATTCTACCAGCTCGATTTCGAGATGAGCTTCGTCACGCAGGATGACGTGTTCAACGCCATCGAGCCTGTGCTGGCGGGTGTGTTCGAGGAATTCAGCGGCGGCAAGAGCGTGACGCCGGCGGGCACGTTCCCGCGCATCCCCTATCGGGAGGCCATGCTGAAGTACGGCAGTGACAAGCCGGACCTGCGCAACCCGCTCATCATCACCGATGTCTCCTCGCATTTCGAGAAGAGCGGCTTCGGCATCTTCGAACGCATCGTCGGCAGCGGCGGCGTGGTGCGGGTCATCCCCGCACCGAATACGGCCGACAAGAGCCGCAAGTTTTTCGATGACATGAACGACTGGTCCAAGCGCGAAGGCTTCGCCGGCCTCGGCTATGTCACCCGCAAGGGTGGAGAATTCGGCGGCCCCATCGCGAAGAACCACGGGCCGGAGAACATGGGGCGGCTCTATGACGAGCTCGGCCTCGGGCCCGATGACGGGCTGTTCTTCGCCGCGGGCAAGGAGAAGGAAGCGGCCAAGCTCGCCGGCGCCGCCCGCACCCGCGTGGGCGAGGAGTTGGGCCTGATCGAGCAAGGCTGCTTCAAGTTCTGCTGGATCGTCGACTTCCCGATGTTTGAGTATGACGAGGACGCGAAGAAGGTCGATTTCAGCCACAACCCCTTCAGCATGCCGCAGGGCGAGTTGGAGGCGCTGGAGACGAAGGACCCGCTGGACGTGCTCGCCTGGCAGTACGACATCGTCTGCAACGGCTACGAACTGTCCTCCGGCGCGATCCGGAACCACCGGCCGGACATCATGTACAAGGCATTTGAGATCGCCGGCTATTCGCGCGAGGATGTGGACGCGAACTTCTCCGGCATGATCGAGGCGTTCAAGCTCGGAGCTCCGCCGCATGGAGGCTCCGCGCCGGGCATCGACCGGATCGTGATGCTGCTGGCGGACGAGCCGAACATTCGCGAGGTGATCGCCTTCCCGCTCAACCAGCGGGCGCAGGACCTGATGATGGGCGCACCGAGCCCGGTCAGCCAGAAGCAGCTGCGCGACGTGCACATCCGTCTCTCCCCCGATGCCTCCAAGGCGGCGGCGCAGGTGAGCGAGGGTGAGACGACGCGGGTGGACCAGCTGGGCGAGTAAGTGCCGGGCGCGGCAGGTGCCTCGGGCACTTGCCACCGTCTCCGGCGTTCATTAGGGCGACAGCCTATTGCAACGTCGCCCGTTTCGAAGAGGACACAACATGAGCGATACCGCCGACCGCGTGAAGAAGATCGTCGTCGAGCATCTCGGCGTCGAAGAAGAGAAGGTCACGCCGGACGCGAGCTTCATCGACGACCTGGGTGCCGACAGCCTCGACATCGTCGAGTTGGTGATGGCGTTCGAGGAAGAGTTCGGGGTCGAGATTCCGGACGACGCGGCCGAGAAGATCAACACGGTTGGTGACGCCAACAGGTATATCGAAGAGCACAAGGGCTAAGGGATCGATCCCCTCGCCACTGGCCTCCCCTTTTGGCGGGCGAGTGGCGGCCCTGACGGGCTCAGACAGGCTCAGCCCGTACGGGGTTGGGCCTGTTGCATTTTAAGGCGGCCCATCGCCCTTATGTGGATGTTCCGCGAAGTTTCTGGAGAGCAGCATGCGCCGTGTCGTCGTCACCGGATTGGGTCTCGTCACCCCGCTGGGTGCGGATGTGGAGACCGCCTGGGCCAATATCCTCGCCGGCAAGAGCGGTGCGGGCCCGATCACCAAGTTCGACGCGTCGGATCAAAAGTGTCGCATCGCCTGCGAAGTGAAGCCGGCGGATCACGAATATGGCTTCGATCCGAACAAGCGTGTCGATCACAAGATTCAGCGGCAGGTCGACCCGTTCATCGTCTATGGGATCGATGCGGCTGGCCAGGCAATCGAGGATGCCGGCCTCGTCGACGCCGATGAGGCGACGCGGCTGCGCTTCGGCTGTTCCATCGGTTCTGGCATCGGCGGCCTTCCGGGGATCGAGAAGGAATCGCTCGTCCTGCATGAGAAGGGGCCGGGCCGCGTCTCGCCGCACTTCGTGCATGGGCGGTTGATCAACCTCGTCTCCGGCCAGGTCTCAATCAAATACGGGCTAATGGGGCCGAATCATGCGGTGGTCACCGCCTGCTCCACGGGTGCGCATTCGATCGGCGACGCCGCGCGGATGATCCGTGAGGACGATGCCGACATCATGCTGGCGGGCGGCGCGGAAGCCACGATCTGCCCGATCGGCATTGCCGGCTTCGCCCAGGCGCGCGCGCTCAGCACCAACTTCAACGACGAGCCTACCAGGGCGAGCCGTCCTTATGACGAGGCGCGCGACGGCTTCGTGATGGGCGAGGGCGCCGGTGTGGTCGTGCTCGAGGAATACGAACACGCCAAGGCCCGCGGCGCGAAGATTTATGCCGAGGTGGTCGGATACGGCCTATCGGGCGATGCCTATCACGTCACGGCGCCGCATCCGGAGGGTTCGGGCGCGTTCCGCTCCATGCAGATGGCTTTGCGCAAGGCTGGATTGGACCCTTCGCAGATCGACTACATCAACGCCCACGGCACCTCGACCCCGCTGGGCGACGAGTTGGAGCTGGGCGCGGTGCGGCGGCTGTTCGGCGATGCCATCGACACGGTGTCGATGAGCTCGACCAAGTCCATGATCGGCCACCTGCTCGGCGGAGCTGGGGCGGTAGAGAGCATCTTCTGCATCCTCGCTCTGCGGGACCAGATCGTGCCGCCGACGATCAATCTGGAAAATCCCTCGCCCAGCTGTGAGGGCGTGGACCTGGTGCCTCACATCGCCAAGAAGCGGGAGGTGCGCGCCATTCTCAACAACAGCTTTGGCTTCGGCGGCACCAATGCCAGCTTGGTAATGATCAAGGCCGAATAGGATGAAGCGGCGCGGCTGCCTTCTTGCCGTCGCGCTCGGCGTGCTGCTGCTGGGGGCGGCGGCATGGTTCGCGGCCGGCTGGTGGGGCGTGGCCGAGGTCGAGGAGGATACCAGCTTCCTTGTGCCCAGCGGCGCGACGCTCACCTCGGTCGCCGCGAAGCTAGAGGCGGAGGGGCTGATCGGCTCCGCCGATTCTTTTCTGCTGCGTGCCAAGGTGTTCGGCAGCGGCGAGCCGGTGAAGGCCGGTGAGTTCCTGCTGCCGGGCGGCTCCAGCGCCGCCACCATCCTGGATACGCTCCAGCACGGAGAGGTGATCCGCCGCTTCGTCACCATACCAGAGGGCTTGCCGTCGGTACTGGTGCACGAGCGGCTGATGCGTGAGCCCCTACTGACTGGTACCGCCCCTATACCCGCCGAGGGCTCCATCCTGCCCGAGAGCTATGACTTCGAACGAGGCGAAAGCCGTGAGGCCGTGCTGGCGCGGATGCAGCAGGCAATGCGGGACACGATTGCCGAGCTGTGGCCGAAGCGGGCGAAGGACATTGCCGTCAGCACTCCGGAGGAGGCGATCGTGCTCGCCTCCATCGTCGAGAAGGAGACCGGCGTCCCGCAGGAGCGGCGAATGGTCGCCGGTCTCTATACCAATCGGCTGAAGCAGGGGATGATGCTGCAGGCAGACCCGACGATCATCTATCCCATCACCAAGGGTCGCCCGCTTGGCCGGCGCATCCGCCGATCCGAGATCGCGGCGGTGAACGGCTACAACACCTATGCGATGGTCGGCCTGCCGGTAGGGCCGATCACCAATCCCGGCCGCGCTTCGATCGAAGCTGTGCTGAACCCGGCGCAAACGGACGCGCTTTACATGGTGGCGGACGGCACCGGCGGGCATGCTTTCGCCGCGACACTGGCAGAGCACAACGAGAATGTCGCGCGGTGGTTCGCCATCCGGCGCGAGCGCGGCGAGATGTGAGCAAACCTGGCAGCAGCCATGGGGGCGAGGGCGGCGCGCCGCTGATCGTCACCGCGCTGCTGCCGCCGGAGCTTCAGTCGCGAATGGAAGCCCTGCGGCGGGAGCATTACCCACCGGAACGCAACCAGCTGCGCGCGCATGTCACCCTGTTCCACGCGCTGCCTCCCTCGTGCGAGGCGGAGCTGCGCCAGGTCCTCGCCCGCATTGCCGCCGAGCATCGGGCGCCGCCGGGCCGGGTGGAGGGCGTGATGTCGCTCGGCGGAGGAACGGCGGTGCGCCTGTCCAGTCCGCCGCTGCTCGCCATTCGGGATGAGCTTGCGGAGCGATTCGACACGCTGCTCACGCCTCAGGACAAGCACACGCCGCGCCTGCACGTGACGGTGCAGAACAAGGTTTCACCGAAGGAAGCGCGCGCGCTTCAGGCGCAGCTTGCGCCGCTGCTTCAGCCCCTCGATTTCGCCTTCGCCGGCTTGGCGCTCAACGCATATCTGGGCGGTCCTTGGCGCTTGCTCAAAACGTGGTCTTTTCGCGGTTGACCGGCGGAGGGCACCGCCCTAAACGCGCCGCCTTGCCGACGCATGATACGTCAGCGGGGCGGAGTAGCTCAGGTGGTTAGAGCAGCGGAATCATAATCCGCGTGTCGGGGGTTCGAGTCCCTCCTCCGCTACCATTCATCCTTCCAGGAATGGTGCCTCGCGGGCACAGGCTGACGCAGCCTCATCGGCCTCAGTAGTCGCATCGCTCCCTCGTCAAGCGTTAGCGCCGCCGCCGGGGCCGCGCCGCTGCCTCGGAAGCGTCTCGCCCGCCTCGACCGCATCAGGAGCCGCGCCCGTGGCTCCATCCCGTTCGCTGCGCGTTGAGCGGCGGAGGAGAGAAGACAATGCGCGATGCCGGCACCAAGCGGATCGTGATTACCGGGGCATCGAGCGGCATTGGCGCTGCCACCGCTGAGGCCTTTGCGCAACGGGGCGCTCGGCTTGTGCTGGCCGCCAGGGATGCGGAGGCGCTGGAGGAGATTGCCGGGCTTTGCCGTGTTGGGGGCGCAGACGTTCTGACGGTGCCCACGGACGTCATCGATCCGCATGCGGTGGCGGACCTTGCCCGGCAGGCGCGGGAGCGGCTGGGCGGTATGAAGCTGGCGCAGTTCCTGACGCCGAACCTCTCGGCCCGGCTGATGAGCGAGGTCATGAGCCGCTATTTCGAGACGGCCGACCCGGCGCCAATCACGTCCGGCGACCTCTTCTCGCCGCCCGCCGATGATGGACAGGTGGATGGAGGGTTTCGCAGGCCCAATCAGCGAAAGGCTGCGGCATTGGCTGCCGCGATGGTGGCGGCCGGCGCCATCGCCGGGGGCGTCTTGCTAAGCCGGCGTCGCCGTTAGGAGCCTCGCGCCACGCTCATTCGCCAGCCCCACGCCAACGTAGCACCACCGAAGTCACAGCCAGTGCGGTGGCCGCCCCGAAGGCCCAGCCGCCGATGACGTCGCTCGGCCAGTGGACGCCAAGGATGATGCGGCTCGCTCCCACCATCACGGTCAGCAGCACAGCGCCGACAACCGCCGTTCGGCCGCCGCCAAGCAACATCGCGAGGAGGAGGTAGGTCGCCGCGGCGTTTGCCGCGTGAGCGCTGGGGAAGGAGGCGGAGGTCTCCATCATCCAATGCTCGACCTCCGGCCGGGGGCGTCCCACCAGCCCCTTCTGCGCCAAAACCAGCAGGCGCACGAGCCCGCTCCCGACGATCAGCGCCACGGCCTCCGCACGGCGCTGGCGCAGGAACAGGAAGGCAGAGGCCATCAGGGTAAAGGGGACGAGGACCAGCCAATCTCCCAACCAGGTGAGGAGCCAGGCAAGCTCCACCAGCCAGGAGTGCTCCTCCACATAGAGGATGCCGAATGCAGCCCGGTCCTGCGGCGACGCTTGCCCGCCACGAACAGAGGCGAGGAGCCAGACCGACACCAGCAGCGCAATCATTGCCCAGCGCCAGCGTGAAGGTGAGGGGCGATCCAGTATCACCATTCCGCTTCCCTTTTCCGCTCGGGTTCAAGCCTCGGAGGAACGGCTTGCCGCACTGTCCGGCTCCTGGTGAGCATCCCGCTCCGCGGAAAGGATGCGCCAGGTCACGATGGTGATTACGAGGAACGCCGCCAGGTACCCCACGGTCACCGCCCAGGCGATCCCGACGGAGCCGGCACCGATCAGAAGGGCCGCTGCCACAATTGTCGCGATAATCGCGGAGGCTCGCGACAGCAGCGCGAGCCCCGCGCGCCCGGCGGAATGCAGCACCGGCTCATAGGCGATGGTTGCCAGTTCCAGCGATGATCCGATCGCCAGCGGCACCAGCAGCGCCGCACCGGCCACGAAGGCCTCCCCGCCGATCGCCAGCATGACGTAGTGCCCGGCAAAGATCGCGATCAGGCTGATGATCGCGCCGGCGAGGGTGGCGATCGCCGTCACCTGCGCGACGAGGCGGCGGAAGTGCTGGGCGGAAATGGCGACGCGGGCGCGGGCGATCTCCGCATAGATGGCGCGGGCGAGCAGGGCCCCCAGCTTGCCGAGACCCTGCGCGATCTGGGCCGCCATGCGATAGAGTCCGGCCGCGCTCGTGCTGAGGAAGAGGCCCACGGCCAGCAGCGGGCCCTGCTTGAACACCGCGTCCAGCGTCGAGCTGACATAGGTGATGCCAAGGAAGCGGAGAATGCCGGGATTTTCCTCGATCGTCTTGCCGAAGTTCCCGAAATTGCTGCGCCGCAGGACATCCGGCGCGAGCCGCCCCGCGGCCACCCAATAGACGGCCGCGGCAGCCAGCTCGATCAGCGCCCAGGCTGCGAGAAACGCGGCGACGCTCGGGCCGATTCCCCAAATCGCCAGAGCGGCGACGAGCCGCCCGATCGGCACAATGACTTCCACGTAGACCGCCACGTCGAACCGATCGAGCACGCGGATCACCCCGCTGGCGGTGGTCATCCGGGCCCACAGAAGCGCGCAATTGAAGAAGAAGGCCATGAGAACGAAGTCGGGGTTCAGGCCCAGCGCATCCGCAAAGCCGAAATAGATGACCGCCGCGACGATGCAGCCGAGCAGCGCGCCGACCGCGTCGATCATTCCGCACAGGATGGCGAGCCGGCCGAACGCGCGGTGATTGCCCGCATGAAGGGGCCCCGCACCAAACCGCACCACGGTCTGCCACGTCTGGAAGCCAGCGATCGCCACCAGCGCCTGGCCTGTGCCGAAGATCAGCGAAAAGTGCCCGAAATCCTTGAGGCCGAGCGATCGGGCCAGGACAGCGAGGTAGACGATGCTGCAGACGGCGCCGAAGCCCTTGCCGCCGATCAGCCATCCCAGGTTGCCCAGGATATTGCGCAGCCTTCCCGCCGGCGCTGCTGATCCGGTGTCATCAAGCGTGGCGGATAGGCTGGACGAGCCCGTCTTCAGGCCGGCCTCTCCGTCCTGATCGCGCCACTTTTCGCGACCTGCGTTTGAAATGCCCGCATCATCCATTAACAGCCCGCCTATGCGTCGGGTTCGCTTCCTGTTCAACCACCATCAGGTCCATCAGTGCGCCCTCGTCGCTTCGCGTCGCTGCATCACGTCGCCTAACCCGAAGATCCCTCAGCTGTGAGCGGTCGCCCCGACATTACGATGTTGCTCGAGCGCTTCGGCTCGGGCGGGGTCGAAAGGGTGGCATGCCTTCTGGCGAATGGTCTGGTGAGGCGCGGTCTTCGCGTGGAGTTTATCGTGCTCGCCGACGAAGGTCCGGTGCGGGCGATCCTGGCGCCGGAGGTGAAGGTGACGGTGGTGGGAAGGGCACGGCGGGGCGGGCGCGGCGCGCGCCTCGTCCGTGCAGTTCCAGCGATCGCACGTCACCTGAAACAGTGCCGACCGCGCATCTTCCTGTCGCCCGGGAACCACACCAATGTCGCCGCGGCTCTGGCGCACGAACTGGCGGGCGCGAGGGACGTCGCTTTCGTCGCCAAGGTGACGAACCCCATCCTCAAGGATTGGCATTCGCCGGCACGGCGGTGGCTCAAGCGCCGTTTCTATCGACACGCTTTCGCGCGCGCGGCCATGATCCTCGTCCTCTCGCGCAAGGGCGTGCGGCGGATGAGCGCGATCGACCCGGCGCTCGTGCCCATCACCCGCTTCGTCCACAATCCCTATGTGACGGCGGCGATGATGGAGGGGACGGGGCAGAGGCCCCTTCAGGGCGTGCCCCTCATCCTTTCCGCCGGCCGCCTTTCCCGGCAGAAGAACCAGGCCATGCTGCTGGAAGCGGCGGCGATGATGGCTGAGCGGCCCTGGCATATCCGCATCGTCGGCACGGGGCCTGAAGAGGCGAACCTGCGCGAGAAAGCGGCAGCTCTGGGCATCGCTGACCGGGTGTCGTTCGCAGGCTTCGTCACGGATATGGGGTCAGAATACCGGCGGGCGACGCTGCTCGCGCTGCCGTCGCGGTGGGAGGATCTGCCCGCAACCATGATCGAAGCACTTGCTTGCGGCTGTCCTGTCGTGGCGACGGCCAGTTCGGAAGCGGTGGAGAGCTTTCTGGAAGAAGCCGGCGCGATACCCCCCACTCCGGTCGAGGATGTCGCGGCTTTTGCGACGGCCCTGGCGAAGGCCCTCGATGGCGCACGCTCGAGTGTCGACCCGGCCTTGCTCCGGCCCTACGAGGTCGAGGCGTCGGTGGAAGAGCATTTGGCCCTGCTTCGGCCTCTTCTGCCTGAAGCCGCCTGAGATCCGTTCGTCGTTCGTCTGCTGGCTGTTCCAGCGGCGAGCCGGCGGGATGCGTCGTTGCGGTGGCCCTGGCCCAATCTTGCGGATCGCCGGGAAAGTCCATACGCCGCCGTCATGCAACAGCTGCGAGCGACCTCTCCCTTCGAATGCGTTGGAACGAACCCCGTCCGGCTCTGGGGCTTGACCATGCAGGAGCGAGTTCGTCGCATCGGCGCTGCCTCAGGTGCCGATATAGAGGCACCGGCGGTCGTGCTGGCAAACGCGGATTTTGCGTTCGACCCGTCATGGGCAGCCCATGTCGCGGCGCATCCCGGCTTTGTGCTCACCGTGGCCGGCGTCCCCGCCATGGCCCATGCACGGAACGCGCACGAGGCCGAGCGCCTGCGCGAGGCCATGCTGCAAGGGCGCCAGCTCTCCGAGGCTCAGGATCTCCAGATCGTCGCTTACGAGGACGGCCCCACCATTGAGAACAAGAAGCTCCGCAAACGCGAAACGCCGTTCCTGATGCGGCTGCTGCCTGAAACGAAGGCGGCGGTGGAGCGAGCCAGCTATTTCGGGGCCTACAAGGGCGTGACCGACCTGCTCACCAAATATCTCTGGCCGGAATGGGCGCTCTGGCTGACGCGCCTTTCCGCCCGGCTGGGGATCACGCCCAATGTCGTCACCACGATCGGGGCGATCTTCTGCGTCCTTGCCACGTTCGCGTTCGCGGAGGGGCGCTACTGGCTCGGCATGGCGCTGGGGCTGGTGTTCATGGTGCTGGATACGGTGGACGGGAAGCTGGCGCGCTGCACCATCACCTCCAGCAAGTTCGGCGATATTTTCGACCACGGCATCGATTTGGTCCATCCGCCCTTCTGGTACTGGTTCTGGGGCGTCGGCCTCGCGCATTGGGGCCTGGCTCTGCCCGGCGATGTGTTTGCCTGGGTGATGGTTGCGCTGGTCGGCGGCTATGTGATCCAGCGGCTGATCGAGGGCGAGTTCATGCGCAGGAACGGCCTGATGCACATCCATGTATGGCGCCGCTTCGATAGTCAGTTTCGCCTGATTACCGCCCGCCGCAACCCGAACATGGTGATCCTGCTCGTGTCGGTGCTGTTCTCCCGCCCTGATATCGGGCTGATCGCGGTGGCCGTGTGGACTGTGCTGAGCTGCCTCGTCCACCTCGTGCGTTTGGTGCAGGCGAGGGCAATCGTGGCACGGGGTGGAACGATCACCTCCTGGCTATCGGAGGCATGAGATGAACCCGACGATCGAGAAGTTCGGATGGCCCCGCACCCTGCTGCGGGAGTTTGAGCACTGGCTGGTGCTGGCCCGTCCGGCGCAGCCGACCCTGGGCAGCATGGTGCTGGCGGCCAAGTCTGACGCGCAGGCGTTCTCGGAGCTTCCTGCAGGCGCCCACGCGGAACTCGCGACCGTGACGGCCGCTATCGAGGGGGCGCTGCGCAAGGCGGTCGGCTACAGCAAGATCAACTATCTCATGCTGATGATGGTGGACAATGAAGTCCATTTCCACGTGATCCCCCGCTACGAGGGGAAACGGGAATGGAATGGCAAGACGTTCCCCGATGCAGGCTGGCCCAAGGTGCCGGACCTCGGCGCTGCTGTCGCCTTGGAGGACGCTGATCTCGACGCGTTGGTGGCGTGGCTCAAGGCCGCCTTCGAGCAGTAAACGAACCGCTACCCCTGTTCAGCCCAGCGGTCGGTGAGCGTCCGTGCGATCTCGATATCCGTCAGGAAATCGACCTCCGCCCAGTCCAGCCCCGCGATCGAAACCGTGCCGACCTTGCCAGTCGTGGCAAGCTGGTCGATCACCTTCAGGTACCAGTGCTGCACCCCTTCCGGCGTGCGCATCGCCCGCCGCACCGCCTCGCGGAACATCGCTGCGCCTTCGCCACGGAACGCGAGGAACCCGATGGACTCGGAATTCGCCTCTTCGGCTGTGAGGGTCTTGCCGATGCGGACGAGGCGCTCGCCGTCGCGCATCACCTTCATGTCGTCGCTGTCATAGTCCGGCTTCACGTCCACCGTCACCGCGATCGGCCAGCCGGAGCCCTGCTGCACGCGCTGGACGATCTCCTCGGACACCAGCGTGTCGCCGTTGAGGATCAGGAAGTCCCCCTCCATCGCCTCGCGCGCGATCCAGCAGGAGCCGAGATTGTCGGCCACCTTGTAGAAGGGGTTGAACCGCGTGGTGACGCTCACCCGCGGGTCGTTCAGCCGGGCCAGCACGGTGTCGACCATCTCATCCTTGAAGCCGGTCACGACATCGACACGCCTGACCCCGCAGCGCGCCAGCATCTCGATCTGCCATTCGATCAGCGTCCGCCCCGAAAACTCGATCAGGCATTTGGGCTGTTCGGCCGTCAGCGGCAGCATTCGCGAGCCTTGGCCGGCACTCAATAAAATGGCGTGTTCGATCATCGTCTTAGTGCGGCTTCACAGGCAAGGGATTGGTCAAGGGCGGCTGCCTGCCGACCCTGTTGTGCAGCGGGCGGCATAGCGCCCTTTGTCGCTACTCGTCAAAACCTCGCCTGCTCCCACCCGCGTTGTGCCGCAATCCGGCGGCCAGAGGGGCCGGCATTCACAAGGATGGCACGGTCGGCCCAGTCGAGCAGCGGCGCATCGCTGACGCTATCGGTGTAGAAGCGGATCTCGCAATCCGCCCGGTCCCAGCCAAGCTGGTCGAACAGCGCCTTCACCCGCACGGGCTTCTCCGCGCCGTAGCAATTTTCCCCCTCCATCAGGCAGGCGGAAAGGTCGTTGGTGAGCCGCCTGTTCCTGCTGGCGATGACATGATCGAAGCCTAGCCGCTCCGCGATCCCGCCAGCGTAGAACTCCATCGCGGCTGTCGCCATGACGAGCGAGCAACCCTCCTCCCGATCCGCCGCCATCGTCCGCGCCGCGCCGGGCGCCAGCCAAGTCACCGCGCGATCGGCAAAGGCACGGCTGATCGCCTCCAGCTTGGAGTGCGTCAGCTGCCGCCCGAGAAACAGGCGCAGGCCGAACTGCTTGAGCGCGCGCCGCCCGAAGAAGCCCAGCTTGTAAAGCAGCATGGCCCCGAACCATACGGGGGCGAGCAACACCCGCCACCTTTCATGCCGCAGCGCAGCGAAGAACAGGAAAGGAGTGAAGGTAGCCCGCCGCAAAACGGTGCCGTCCAGATCGTAGATCGCGACCTTTCTCACCTGCGCGCCCTCACTGGCTCGCGCCGCTGGGCAGGCGGCCTTGCTCGGCCCTCTGCTCCGCCCAGATCGCCCGCACCATCTGCAGGTCCGCGACCGAATCCACGTCCACTGCCGCCAGGCCATCCATTGCAGGGACGACACTGGCCCTGACGCCGATCTTCCGGCCAAGCCGGGTAAAGGCCTGCCGGATCGACAGCAGTCCAAGGGCATAGCGCGCCAGTGTGATGGGCCCGATCCGTTGCGCGATGCGCCAGGGCTTCTTGCGAAGCGCTTCGATCTGCTTCCAGACCGCCAGCGCCCGGCTTGCATTGGCCGTGCGCAGCAGGAACAGGTTGCAGCCGGACCAGTGCCCGTCCGAGAATTTCAGCCAGGTTCGCTTGCTGCCCGGAACGGCCGCCTGCACCTTCTCACGAGAGGCGAGCATCAGCGCCACGTCCACATCGTCCGGAGCGTCTGCGATGAACTGGCGGATCCACTCAGGCTTCAGCAGCGGATGATCTGCCGTCGCGACCAGCATCGGGGCGCCGAGCAGCTCGAAGGCGCGGCTCACGCTTTCGCTCGGCCCGGCGGCAGGTTCGATCACCTCCAACCCCCGCGCGCGGGCAACTTCCGCCACCGGCCCCGCAGGAGCAGCGACGGCGATCCGGTCGATTCCCGCCTCTTGCAGCGCATCAATCACCCGATCGAGCGCGGTTGCTCCGCCGATGTCGACCAGCGCCTTGGCAGGAAGGCCTTCGCTTTGTGCCACCGGGTCGCCTCCGGGTCGCGAGCCTGCGAGGATCACGGCTGACATCACGGGGCAGGCACTCCAGGTTGTATTGGTCACGCGGAACGGCTGCACCTAGCCGATTGGGCGGCTTAGTCCACGCCCAGCCGGAACGGCAGGCAAACGGCCAGTGCGCAGAGCGCAAGCCGCGCGTGGAAATCCCTCTCGCTACCAGCACTTGACGCAGGCGCTGCGTCGCTGGTCAAAGCGCTGCATGAAAACACAGGTTTGCATCATCGGCGCGGGGCCTGCTGGCCTGCTGCTTGGCCACCTCCTGCGGGCGGAGGGTGTGGAATGCGTCGTGCTGGAGCGGCAGACGCCCGACTACGTCCTCGGCCGCATCCGCGCAGGCGTGCTGGAGCGGATCACCGTCTCCTTGATGGAGCGGCTGGGGCTGGACCAGCGGCTGAAGGCGGAAGGGCTGGTGGAAAACGGCTTCAACCTCGCCGATGGCGAGCGGCTGATCCGCATCGACATTGCGGAGCTGACGGGCCAGCACGTCGTGGTCTACGGCCAGACGGAGCTGACGCGGGACCTGATGGAAGCGCGGGAGGAGCGCGGGCTGGAGGTGATCTACCAGGCCGGTGACGTCACGCTGCATGACATCGAGAGCGACGCCCCCTTCGTCACCTGCACCAAGGATGGCGCGCAGCAGCGGGTGGACGCCCGCATCATCGTCGGCTGCGATGGCTTCCACGGGCCCAGCCGCAAGGCGATACCCGCCTCTGTCGGCATGGAGTATGAGCGCGAATATCCGTTCGGCTGGCTCGGCATCCTGGCCGATGTGCCGCCCTGCCATCACGAGCTGATCTACGCCAACCACGAACGCGGCTTCGCGCTCGCCAGCATGCGCAGCGCCACCCGCAGCCGATATTACATCGACGTGCCGCTGACGGAGCGGATCGAGGATTGGCCGGACGAGCGCCTGTGGGATGAGCTGGCCATCCGCCTCGGCCCGCAAGCCGCGGCGAACATCACCCGCGGCCCCGCCATCGAGAAGAGCATCGCGCCCTTGCGCTCCTATGTCTTCGCGCCGATGCGTCACGGCAGCCTGCTGCTGTGCGGCGATGCCGCGCACATCGTGCCGCCGACCGGGGCCAAGGGCCTGAACCTCGCCGCCAGCGATGTGCACTACGCGGCGGAAGCGCTCACCAACTTCTTCCGCCGCAACGATCCCGATGCGGTCGCCCGCTATTCTGACACCGCCCTTTCTCGCGTATGGAAGGCGGAGCGGTTCAGCTGGTCGCTCACCCGCCTGATGCACCGCTTCCCGCAGGACGGCCCGTTCGAGCGCAAGATGCAGGTGGCGGAGCTGGACTACATCGCCTCCAGCCGGGCCGCGCAGACCAGCATCGCGGAGAATTACGTCGGCCTGCCGGTCTAGATCAAATTCTCGGCCCGGCCGCGGCCGGAAGCGGTGGAAATCCTGCCGGACATAGTCAATAGGCGCGCGGGTCGGCGAAGGTCATTCGCCCATCAGGAACACGGTCCCGCGCCTCCACGCTGCGGGCAGAGAGGAGCGATCGCATGTCCACCCGCAATTTCAAGCGTCGCTGGCGCGCCACGGCCGCCGCGCTGGCCGCCTCGGCGGCGCTTCTGGCCGGCGCGCCGGTGACGGCCCAGCAGCAGGTGCCGCAGGACCTGACCACCATCCCGCCGGTTCGAACCGACTACCAGCCGCAGCGCACCCCCTGGGGCGACCCGGACCTGCGCGGCATCTGGCCGATCAACGACCAGGCGGAGCTGCCGGTCAATCGCCCGGAGCAGTACGGCAATCGCTTCTTCAAGACCGAGGAAGAGATGGCCAAGGAGAATGAGCGCGCAGAGGAGCTGGAAACCCGGTACCAGCGCGAGGAGCAGGAGGACTCGATCGGCACCGGCCACTGGATCGAATATCTCGCCGGCCAGCGCCGCACCTCCATGCTGGTGGAGCCGGCCAACGGCCAGCTGCCGCCGATGACGCCGGAGGCGCAGAAGCTGTATGAAGCGGGCCGCTCCAGCTGGACGCCGAACACGCACTACAACTGGGTGACGGATTTCGATTCCTGGGATCGCTGCATCAGCCGCGGCTTCCCGGCCTCCATGCTGCCGTTCCGCTACAATAACGGCATCCGCATCTTCCAGTCGCCGGGCTACGTCACCATCCACCTGGAGATGCTGGGCACTCGCGTGATCCCCGTCGCCGGGCAGAACCAGCAATGGCCGGCCCCCGTGAAGGCATGGCTGGGCGACAGTCGCGGCCGGTGGGAGGGCAACACGCTCGTCATCGAGACGACGAACCTCAAGACGGGCGACAGCGCCACGCAGGACATGCACGCCCGCAACGGCTCTCCGCTCAACATGGCGACGCGCGGCGTACCGCCGTACAACACCATTCCCACCAGCGAGCAGGCGAAGGTGGTGGAGCGGCTGACCATGACCGGCCCGGACACGATCACCTACGAGATGACCTATTCGGACCCCGAAGTGTTCACCGCCCCGTGGACGGTGCGCTTCGACTGGACGCGCGACCAGAGCTACGAGTTCTTCGAATATGCCTGCCATGAAGGCAACGTGCAGGTCCGCAACTACATCACCGCCTCGCGCGCCGGGCAACTGGAAGAGCTGTCGGCGGACGATCTTGCGGATGAGGGCGGCGGCCACTGAGCCTGCTTGATCATTCGATCAAAGAGGCGGCCGCCCACGCAGGCCGGCCGCCTCCAGCACCAATTCATTTGACTTTCCGCAGCGCAGCATCCACATGCGCCCCATCGAAGCGCTCAATGGCAGCGTGAAGTGGCGCCAAGGCGCCCCGGCCGCGTTTCGATCTAGCTGAAAGCTTCCCTGTTCACGCGGGTGGTTTGTAAAACCCCGCGAACGCGCGCCGTCTCGGCCGCGCGCCGACGCAATTGTTGCGAGTTCAATCCCTACATGACTTTCGAAAATCTCGGGCTTTCGCAGCCCGTACTCCAGGCGCTCACCCTCAAGGGCTATGACGTGCCGACCCCGATCCAGTCGCAGGCGATCCCGCATGTGCTGGAAGGGCGCGACCTGCTCGGCATCGCGCAGACCGGCACCGGCAAGACGGCGGCCTTCGTGCTGCCCTCGATCGACCGGCTGGTCGCTTCGGACAAGCGTCCGAAGCCGCGCTCCTGCCGCATGCTGGTTCTCGCGCCGACGCGTGAGCTTGCCGGTCAGATCGCCGACAGCGCACGGGCCTATGCCCAGTTCGCGCATCTGAAGGTCGTCACCGTCTTCGGCGGTACCTCCGTGAACAAGAACCGTCAGGACGTGGCCCGCGGCGTCGACATCCTGATCGCCACGCCGGGTCGGCTGGTGGATCTTTGCGACCAGAAGGCGCTGGATCTCTCGCAGGTCGAGGTGCTGGTGCTGGACGAGGCGGACCAGATGCTGGACCTCGGCTTCATCCATGCGCTGAAGCACATCGTCCGGCTGCTGCCGAAGGAGCGGCAGACGCTGTTCTTCTCGGCCACCATGCCGAACGCGATCAAGCAGCTTGCGGCTCAATACCTGACCGATCCCGTGCAGGTCGCCGTTACCCCCGCCGCAACGACGGCGGAACGGGTCGACCAGCGCGTGTGCATGGTCAACCAGGCGGAAAAGCAGGCGCTGTTGATGATGGTGCTGCGCGATGGTTTCACCACCGGCGAGATGGTCGGCAAAATGGACCGCGTGCTCGTCTTCACCCGCACCAAGCACGGTGCGGACCGCGTGGTGCGCAAGCTGGCGCAGAGCAACATCCGCTCGGCCGCTATCCACGGCAACAAGAGCCAGCCGCAGCGTGAGCGTGCGCTGGGCGAGTTCCGCGATGGCAGCGTGCGCGTGCTGGTGGCGACCGACATCGCCGCGCGCGGGATCGACATTCCGGGCGTCAGCCATGTGCTCAACTTCGAGCTGCCCAACGTGCCGGATCAGTATGTCCACCGCATCGGCCGCACCGCGCGCGCCGGTCGTGAAGGCGTTGCCCTGTCCTTTTGTGCGCCGGACGAACGCGAATATCTGCGCGACATCCAGAAGCTTACCAAGGTGACGCTGGAGCAGATGCCGCTCCCCGCGCAGTTCCGTGCCGAGGTGGAGCGCGTTGCCGCCCTGCCGCAAACCTCGCCGAAGGATGAGGACCGGCCGGAGCGTCGCCAGATGCAGGGCCGCCGTCCCCCGCGCACCGCGCAGGCCCGGCCGACCCATCCCGGCAAGCCGGGCGAGGGTGGTCGCCGTCGTCGCAATCGTGGTGGCGGTGGCGGGAACCGCTCGGCAGGCAGCGGCGCCGCTCGCGGGTAAATCCGCTCACCAGGCACTCAAGCAAGGGAGGCGAGACGCAGAGGCGTTTCGCCTCCTTTCTTTTTGGGGAAGCGGACAGGCTGCCAGGCCGCCTCTCCCGCCACGGCTGTTGGCAATCGCCGGCCCGCCCGCCATATGCGCGGCTCCAACAGGGGAGCGCCAATGCCCGATTTCGATTTCGACCTGTTCACCATCGGCGCCGGCTCAGGCGGCGTGCGGGCCAGCCGCGTGGCGGCCGCGCATGGCGCGAGGGTGGCCGTGGCGGAGGAGTACCGGGTCGGCGGCACCTGCGTCATCCGCGGCTGCGTCCCCAAGAAGATGCTCGTCTATGGCGCGCATTTCGCGGAAGACCTGCAGGACGCGAAGAATTTCGGCTGGAACGTGGAGAACTGCACCTTCGATTGGACGGTGCTGCGCGACAACGTGCTGAAGGACGTGGACCGGCTCAACGGCCTCTACCGGGAGACGCTGGAGAACCGTGACGTCACGATTTTCGACCAGCGCGCCAGGATCACCGGCCCCAACGAGGTGACGCTTGCGGACGGGCAGGTGTTCTCCGCCCGCATCATCCTCATTGCCGTCGGCGCGCGGCCGCATGTGGCGGAATGTCCGGGGCATGAGCACGGCATCACCTCCAACGAGGCGTTCCATCTGGACGAGGTGCCGAAGCGCATCCTCATCGCCGGCGGCGGCTACATCGCCAACGAATTTGCCGGCATCTTCAACGAATTCGGCTCCAAGGTCACGATCATCAATCGGTCGGACCAGATCCTGCGCGGATATGATGAGAGCATGCGCGACCGCCTTCTGCAGATCTCGCTGATCAAGGGCATCGAATTCCGCTTCAACGCGAACTTCCAGAAGATCGAGAAGCAGGCGGACGGCACGCTGCTCGTCTCGATGACAAACCATGATGACATGGAGGTCGATTGCGTCCTCTTCGCCACCGGCCGCGTGCCCAATACCGCGGGGCTGGGGCTGGAGGAGGTCGGCGTGCAGCTGACCGGCCGCGGTGCGGTGAAGGTGGACGAATACAGCAAGACGAACCTGGACAGCATCTACGCCGTCGGTGACGTGACGGACCGCGTGCAGCTCACCCCGGTCGCGATCCGGGAGGGGCAGGCGTTTGCGGACACCGTGTTCGGTGACCAGCCCACCACCGTCAGCTACGATTGCATTCCCAGCGCCGTGTTCAGCCACCCGCCCATCGCCGGTGTCGGCATGACGGAGAGCGAGGCGCGCAACAAGCTCGGCTCCGTCCGCGTCTACCAGTCGGACTTCCGCTCCATGAAGAACGTGCTTGCGGGCCGGAACGAGCGGGCGCTCTACAAGATGATCTGCGAGGGCGATAATGGCCGCATCGTGGGCATCCACATGATCGGGCCTGATGCGCCGGAGATCCTGCAGGCTGCCGCCGTGGCGGTGAAGGCGGGCCTCACCAAGGCCGATTTCGACGCGACGGTAGCGATCCACCCGACGATGGCGGAGGAGCTGGTTCTGCTGCGGTGAAGGCGCTGCGCTCGACAGCGGCGCTCGCGCTCGTTGCGCTGGTCGTGACAACGGCCACCGTCTGGATCAATCCGGCGACGGACGAGCGGGCGATGTATGGCTGGGAAGGGCCGCCTGAACAGAACTGGCTGCCGCGAAAAGTGGGCGGCTGGCCCGCGCCCTTCATCGCCGATAGCACCGCGACGTCGGTCCCCCACAAGATCGGCGTGGAGGACGCGTTCCGAGCTGGCCCGTTCGTGGCCAGTTGGGCGTTCTGGTTCGTTGTCAGCCTGGCGCTGCGGGGGCTTCTGCGCCGCCGCCGCTAGGCTTGCTCCCCCCGTGCGCTGGCCCTAACCCCCTCCGACAGGACAGCAGGGAGAGCGCAGTGTCCGCCAATATCGAGGAACTCGAACGCCGCCGCGAAGCCGCCCGCCTCGGCGGCGGCGAGAAGCGCATCGCCGCGCAGCACGCCAAGGGCAAGCTCACCGCGCGCGAACGGCTCGACGTCCTTCTCGATGACGGCTCGTTCGAGGAGTACGACGCCTACGTCGAACACAATTGCACCGATTTCGGCATGGAGGCGCAACGCATCCCCGGCGACGGAGTCGTCACCGGAAGCGGCACGATCGACGGGCGGCTGGTCTTCGTTTTCAGCCAGGATTTCACCGTTTTCGGCGGCTCTCTGTCGGAGCGGCACGCGCAGAAGATCTGCAAGGTCATGGATATGGCGATGAAGGTCGGCGCACCGATCATCGGCCTCAATGACAGCGGCGGCGCGCGCATCCAGGAAGGCGTCGCCAGCCTCGCAGGCTATGCCGAGGTGTTCCAGCGCAACGTGCTGGCGAGCGGCGTCATCCCGCAGATCAGCCTCATCATGGGCCCGTGCGCGGGCGGCGCGGTCTATTCCCCCGCGATGACGGACTTCATCTTCATGGTGAAGGACAGCTCCTACATGTTCGTCACCGGGCCGGACGTGGTGAAGACCGTCACCAATGAGGTCGTCACGCAGGAAGAGCTCGGCGGCGCCGTCACCCACACGACCAAGACCGGGGTCGCGGACGTGGCCTTCGAGAACGACATCGAGGCGCTGACCGCCGCGCGCGAATTCGTCAGCCTGCTGCCTGCGAACAATCGCAGCGGCGTGCCGCATCTGCCCACCGCCGATCCGTGGGACCGGATCGAGGACAGCCTCGACACCCTCATCCCCGCCAACGCCAACCAGCCCTACGACATGCACGAACTGGTGCGGAAGGTGCTGGACGAGGGCGAGTTCTTCGAGATCCAGCCGAACTATGGGGGCAACATCATCTGCTGCCTCGGCCGCGTGGAGGGCCGCACCGTGGGCGTCGTCGCCAACCAGCCGATGGTCCTGGCCGGGGTGCTGGACATCAACGCCAGCCGCAAGGCCGCGCGCTTCGTGCGCTTCTGCGACGCCTTCGAGATCCCGATCCTCACCTTCGTCGACGTGCCCGGCTTCCTCCCCGGCACGGGGCAGGAGCACAACGGCATCATCAAGCACGGCGCCAAGCTGCTCTTCGCCTATGCCGAGGCGACCGTGCCCAAGATCACCATCATCACCCGCAAGGCCTATGGCGGCGCCTACGACGTCATGGCCTCCAAGCACCTGCGCGGCGACCTCAACTACGCCTGGCCCACCGCCGAAATCGCCGTGATGGGCGCAAAAGGGGCGGTCGAGATCATCTTCCGCGGCCTGTCAGCGGATGAGATTGCCGAGAAGACAAAGGAATACGAAGACCGCTTCGCCAACCCCTTCGTCGCGGCGGCGAGGGGCTATATCGACGAGGTGATCATGCCGCATTCCACCCGCAAGCGCATCGCGCTGGGTTTGCGCAAGCTAAGAGGCAAGCGGCTGGAGAACCCGTGGAAGAAGCACGATAATCTGCCGTTGTGAGGAGTCGCTATGGCCACGTACAAACAAATTCAGGAGTGGGTGCGGGACAGGCATGGATTTGTGCCGAAGAGCTGCTGGATCGCAGATATAAAGGCGCAACATGGGTTGACGCTCCGTACAGCGCCAAACCGTCAGGGGGCGGTGCGCGTTCATCCATGTCCGATTAGCAGAAGGAAACCCATTGAAACCGCTCTCCGCCACTTGGGTATGATCTGAGGAGACTCTCGTCATCCTGAACTCGTTTCAGGATCCATCCCTCCGCACACCTGGTACCAGCGGTCCCAAGCCCACCCCCATGGCCAAGTCCCGCCACTCCGGGTTCTCGGCGTTGATCAGGTTGATTTTCCAATCCCGCCGCCAATTCTTCAGCTGCTTCTCGCGGGTGATGGCACGCTCCATGTCGCCGAACAGCTCGAAGTGAATGAGGCGGGTGACGTCGTATCGGGACGTGAAGCCACCGGCCGTACCGCTGCGATGCTGCCAAAGCCGCTTCAGCAGGTACGAGGTCACGCCGATATACAGCGTCCCGTAGTGCCCGCTTGCGAGAATGTAGACGCACGGGTTTCGCTTGGTCGGCATCCGCTGCGCGTGAGGCCCCATGGATGCTGAAACAAGTTCAGCATGACGGGTGTTCAGAAACGTGACGCTTCACCCTCGTCATCCTGAACTCGGTGCAGGATCCATCTCTTCGCACGCATTGTCGCCTGCGATTAAACTACCATAAACAACATCATGCCCACCATCTTCACCATCGGCTACCAGCAGGCCACGCAGCCCGCCGTCCTCTCCGCCCTGCGCGACGCAGGCGTTGAGCTGCTGGCCGACATCCGCGCCCGCCCGCTCTCCCGCAAGCCGGGCTTCTCCAAGACCAACCTGAAAGCCGCCGTCGAGGAAGCCGGTATGGAATACCGCCACTTCCGCGATGTCGGCACCCCGCCTGAAGGTCGGGAGGCCGCGCGCAAGGGCGACAAGGCCACGCTCGCCCGCGTCTATGCCGGCCAGCTCGAACTGCCGGAGGCGCTCGCCGCGATGGCCGAACTCCGCCAGCTCGCGCTGGAGAAGCGCACCGCGCTGCTGTGCTATTGCCGCGAGGCGGACAAGTGCCACCGCAGCCTGCTGATCGCGGAACTCTTCCCCGATTTCACGCGCTTGGACCTTGAGCCCGCCATGCTCTGAACCCGCGCGGGCGCGAGCCTGACGCCGGGAGAGCGAGTGGACACTTCCAAGATCTTCTTCGACAACTGGGACACCATCTGGCGCACAATCATCGCCGCGACCGTCGCCTATGGCGGGCTGGTGCTGTTCCTGCGGATCAGCGGCAAGCGCACGCTCTCCAAGCTCAATGCCTTCGATCTCGTCGTCACAGTAGCGCTGGGTTCCACCCTGGCGACAATCCTGCTCAGCGCCGATGTCGCGCTGGCGGAGGGGCTGGTCGCCTTCGCCATGCTCGCCGGCCTGCAATGGATCGTCGCGCGCCTTTCCATCGCCTGGGCACCGATCAAGAAGGCCACCCGGTCAGAAGCACGGATGCTGCTGGAGGATGGCGAGTTCATCGAAAAGGCGATGCGGGAGGAGCGCGTCACCCATGCCGAACTGGAGCAGGCCGCGCGCACGCAGGGCTTCGGCGACCTGTCGGACATCGCGGCGATCGTGCTGGAAAGCGACGGGTCCCTCAGCGTCATTCCGAAGGAGAAGGCCGGCAGCCGCACCGCCCTGCGCTCGCTGGCGAAGGCCAGCCCGACCGGCCGTTCCGACCGCTAGCGCGTCTTTGGCTGCCGTAGAGGAAGGCCGCGCCGCCTTTCCTAATCCGCCCCTGCGGGCGCATGGGTGCCTGCGCTCTTTCCCATCGTCGATCCCGCTGAATCGCGAAAACGCAGGCGCAAAGTGTCAAGCGTCAACTTCCAACAGGAATCCGCGTAAGCCACTGTTGTGGAAGAAGTTTCCAGAACCATCGTCGGGTTGACAGGGTGTCAACTTTGTCAACTTAACGCTGGCGCAGATCAGCGCGCGTGCAGTTCCCCGTCGAGGAAGGCCGCGACATCCTCCAGCGCCACCTGCTTGTCGAGGAACGCCTCACCAATGTCGCGCAGCAGCACGAAGGGCAGGGTGCCTGCATCCATCTTCTTGTCGTGCAGCATGTGGGCGACCAGCTTCGCCCCGTCAGCATCCATGCCCAGTGCGGCGATCTCGCTCGGCAGTCCGGAGGAGGCAATCGCCGCCGCCACCCGTGCCGCATCAGCATCGCTGATATAGCCCCGCCGCGCCGAGTACCGCGCCGCCAGCACCATGCCCAGCGCCACCGCTTCGCCATGCAGCAGCCGGTCCGAGAAGCCCGTCTCCGCCTCCAGCGCATGGCCGAATGTGTGGCCGAGGTTGAGCAGCGCCCGCGCCCCGGTCGTCTCCCGCTCATCTTCCGCGACGATGCGCGCCTTGGCCGCGACGCTCTGGGTCACCGCATATTCCTGCGCGGCAGGCTCGCCCTCCAGCACCGCCCGCCCGTTCTCTTCGCACCAGTCGAAGAAGGCGCGGTCGCCAAGGATGCCGTACTTGATGACCTCGGCGTAACCGGCGCGCATCTCGCGCGGCGGCAGGGTGCCGAGCGTGTCGAGATCCGCCAGCACCAGCGCCGGTTGGTGGAACGCGCCGACGAGGTTCTTGCCCGCGGGCGTATTGATCGCCGTCTTGCCACCAACGCTCGAATCCACCTGCGCCAGCAAAGTGGTCGGAAGCTGGATGAAGCCGCAGCCGCGCTTGAGCATGGAGGCGGCAAAGCCCGTAAGATCGCCGATCACCCCGCCGCCCAGCGCGATGATGTGGTCCCCCCGTTCCACTTCCTCCGCCAGCAGCCAGTCGACTGTGCGGGCAAGCCCCTCCCAGCTCTTCGCCTGCTCGCCCGGCTCATGCACCAGCCAGCGCGGCTCCTTGCCGGCTCCACGGAGCGCCTGCTCCACCACGGCGCCCCACAGGCGATGCACGTTGGCGTCGGTGACGATCGGCACCGTCGCCTTGCGCAGCAAGCCGCCGCACTGCGCGGCAAGTTCGGGCAGCAGGCCGGGGCCGACGCGCACCTCGTAGGAACGGCCGGCAAGGGCGACGGGAATCACAGCCATTGGTCGAGAGCCTCCAGAACACGGCGCAACGTTTCGCCCTGTGGGCCAGGGTCGCTCATCACCTTGAGCGGGGCATGGGCATAGAAGGGTTCGCGCTCCGCCTTCAGCCGGGCGATGATCTCGGCAGGGTCGCCGCCCCTCAGCAGAGGGCGTGTGTCCTTGCGCTTCACCCGGTCCACCAGCGTTTCGACAGCGGCGTCGATCCACACGGCGATGCCGCGCTCGAGGATCAGCTCGCGAGTCTCCTCCTGCACGAAGGCGCCGCCGCCGGTGGCGATCACTTTCGGCCCCTCGGCTACCAGCCGGGCGATCACCCGCCGCTCCCCGTCGCGGAAATAATCCTCGCCAAAGCGCTCGAAGATCTCGGACACGCTCATCTGCGCGGCTTCCTCGATGGCTTCATCCGCGTCGGCGAAGGGGAGGGAGAGCAACTGGGCCAGCTTGCGGCCGACACTCGTCTTGCCGACGCCCATCATCCCCACCAGCACGATCGGCCGGTCGATCCGGGCGGCGAGGCTCTTGATCTGTGCGTCGCTGAGGGTGCTTGGCGCGATGGTCATTGCCGCCCGCGCTATAGTTGCGCTAACCGCCTGCGCAAGCTTGCGAGGACGGATGCGCAATTGGTGGCAACACAGCCAGAGATGATGAAGTCGCGTAAGGTTCGGCTGGGGTTGCTGGTGCTGCTGGTCCTGATCCTGGTGGTCGCCTGGATCGACGGCGGGCGGGAGCCGCAGCGCATGATCGAGCAGACGGTGGAGCTTCCCGCGGACGTCGCCGGCGGCGGAGCAGTGCGGTGAGGCGCGTTCTGACCCGGAGCGGACTGCTGGCCGGCGCGGCGCTCGCGCTCAGCTCCACGCTGGCGCTGGCCGCGCCCGAATCGCTGTTGCCGCCGAGCTTCCGCACCCCCGCTCCCTCGCCGACGCCGACGCCCACGGCGGCTCCGACTCCGGCGCCCGCGCCAGCCGCAACCCCGCGCCCTGTGCCGAGGGTGACGCCGGGTGCGACCCCGGGTGCCGCGCCCACTCCGGTTCCGACCAGCGCGCCGGTGATCCAGCCGCTCCCCAACGTGGGTGCCGCCGTGGAGCCGCTGCCGTCAGAACTCGCGGGCCGTCGCCTCCCTTCGCTCAGCGAGCTGGAGCAGATGGACGAGGATGAGCTGAACCAGCTTTTCGGCCTCACCCCATCCGCAGACATTCCGCCCGGTGCGCGGCGCGCCCTTAGCCGTGTCGGCGTGATCGGTTCGGGCGAGGGCGGGCTGCCGAGCGGGTCTCTGGCCGGGCAGCCGGCCGGGCTCGTGCGGGCGGCCCTCGCCGGGATGCGCGGCCCCGTCGTATCGCGCTGGGGGCACATCCTCCTGCGCCGCGCTTTGGCAAGCCGGTTGGACGCGCCGCAAGGCATGGACCCGGTCACCTTCGCCACCCTGCGCGCTTCCGTGCTCAACCGCATCGGGGAGGGGGCGGCGGCTCGTGCCCTGGTGCAGGATATCGACTCGGCCAACTATACTCCCGCGCTCGCCGGGGTGGCGCTGGATGCCTATCTGATGACGGGCGACATTCTCGGCATTTGCCCGGTGGTGGAGCTTCAGGCCACGCTGCGGGATGATGCCGAGTGGAACATGATCCGCTCCATCTGCGATGCCCATACGGGTGAGGCGCGAGAGGCCGATCGCCAGCTCAGCCGCACGCTGTCGCGCGGGCAGGCTCCCCGCATCGACGTGCTGTTGGCCCAGCGCTACGCCGGTGCTGCTGGTGAAGGGCGGCGCGCTGTCACCATCGAGTGGGATGGCGTCGACGAGCTGACCCCCTGGCGCCACGCTTTCGCCCGAGCTCTCGGCGTCGAGGTGCCGCAGGGGCTGCTTGACCGGGGCGGCGCCCGCTACGCCATCGCAGACGTGCTCATCCCCGCTGTGCCGCTCCAGCAGCGGGTGGCGGCGGCGGACAGGGCGGCGGCACGCGGGGTCATCTCGTCCGAGGCGATGGTCGATCTTTACTCCCAGCTCTGGGCCGATGGCGGCGTGGCGGCGGGCGAGAAGGAGAGCGCCGTTACCCTGCGCGAAGCCTATGTCGCCGCCAATGCCGCGGCGCGGCTGGATGCGATGCGGGAACTGTGGGGCGCCGGCGACAATGGCGGCTCATACGGTCGGCAAGTGTTGACCGCCTATGCCGCCGCGCGTCTGCCCGTGTCGGAGCCGCTGGCGGAAGAAGCGCCGCGCATCGTCAGCTCCATGCTGGCCGCGGGGCTGGATCGGAACGCCATGCGCTGGGCGGGCGTCGTTCCGAATGGCGGCCTCGCCTGGGCGCTGCTGGCGCTGGCGGAGCCCGGCAATGCGGGCGAGGTCAGCGGCGGCGCGCTCGATACCTTCATCGATGATGATGACAGCGCGGGGCGGCGCAAGTCCCGCTTCCTCGTGGCCGGGCTCGCGGGGCTCGGTCGGCTGGACGAAGGCGGAGCGGAGAGCCGTGCGCGGGCCCTTGGCGTGAACCTCGCTCGCGAAAGCGCCTGGAGCCGCCGGATCGATCTTGCGGGCGAGCTGGGCAACCCGACACTGGTCGCGCTTCTCGCCGGGCTCGGCATGCAGGGCGAGAGCTGGGAGCGGATGACGGCGCGCCACCTGTTCCACATCGTTCGCGCGCTGAGCCGGGTGGGGCTTGAGGCGGAAGCGCGGATGATCGCCGCCGAAGCCGTGGCCCGCGCCTGACGGCTCCGGCCCTCGCGGGGAGCGGCACCATGTCGGCGGAAATCGACACCTTCCTTGCGATGCTGGCGGCAGAGCGGGGGGCGGCGGCCAACACGCTGGCCGCCTATTCCCGTGACCTGACCGGGGCCGAGGAAGCCATCGGTCCGCTCGCCACGGCTGATCGGTCAGCGTTGGAGCGGCTGGCGCAGCATTGGTCCGATCTCGCGCCCGCGACTCTCTCCCGCAAGGGCTCCGCGCTACGCCAGTTCTACGGCTTCCTGGTGGAGGAAGGGTTGCGGGGGGACGATCCCTCCACCGCACTGCCGCGCCCCGCCGCACGCCGCAAGCTGCCGAAGATCCTGTCGCACGAGGAGGTGGAGGCGCTGTTCACCCGCGCCGAGACAGAGGCGGCGAGCGAGCGGCCAGCCCCCCTGCGGATGCTCGCGCTGCTGGAGCTGCTCTACGGCTCGGGCCTTCGCGCGACCGAACTCGTCTCCCTGCCGCTGGCGGCGGTGCCGCGCGATGCGCCGTTCCTCACCTTCACCGGCAAGGGTTCGAAGGCGCGGATGGTGCCTGTCTCCACCCGCGCTCGCATCGCGCTCAATCGCTGGCTGGCGGTGCGCCCTTCCGGCAGCCGCTTCCTGTTCCCCTCGCGCAGCGCTCACCTCACTCGCATCCGTCTCTACCAGATGATCAAGGAGCTGGCCGCCCGGGCCGATATCGATCCGGCGCGGGTCAGCCCGCATGTGCTGCGCCATGCCTTCGCCACGCATTTGCTGGAGGGCGGGGCGGACCTGCGCGTGCTGCAAACGCTGCTCGGCCATGCCGACATCGCCACCACGCAGATCTACACCCATGTCGATTCCGCACGGCTGGTGGCGCTGGTGAACGAACGGCATCCTCTTGCCGGGCGCGGGCAGGGCGGTTAGCGACGCGCGATGATCTCGTATCTCGAATTCGAAAAGCCGGTCGCCGAGCTGGAAACCCGCATTGCGGAACTGCGCGCCGCCGCCGGCGAGAACAATGAGGTGGACATTTCCGCCGAGCTTCGCCGGCTGGAGGGCAAGAGCGCGGAGCTGCTCGCCACCACCTATTCCTCCCTCACGCCCTGGCAGAAGACGCAGGTGGCGCGGCATCCGCAACGCCCGCATTTCCGCGATTACGTCGCACACGCTTTTGAGGAGTTCATGCCGCTCGGCGGTGATCGGCTGTATGGCGACGATCGCGCGATCATGGGCGGTTTCGCTCGCTTGAACGGTCGGCGCGTCATGCTGATCGGGCACGAGAAGGGGCACGACACGCAAACCCGCCTCGCCCACAATTTCGGCATGGGCAAGCCGGAGGGCTATCGCAAGGCGGTGCGCCTGATGGAACTGGCGGACCGCTTCGGCCTGCCCGTCGTGACGCTGGTGGACACGTCCGGCGCATTCCCCGGGATCGAGGCGGAGGAGCGCGGGCAGGCAGAAGCGATTGCCCGCTCCACCGAAGCCTGTCTCGGCCTCTCCGTACCGATGGTGTCCGCCATCGTGGGCGAGGGCGGCTCCGGCGGCGCGGTCGCGCTTGCCAGTGCGGAGCGGGTGCTGATGTTCGAGCACGCGGTCTATTCCGTCATTTCGCCGGAAGGCTGCGCCTCGATCCTCTGGCGCACGGCGGAAAAGGCGCCCCAGGCGGCTGAGGCGATGAAGCTGACGGCGCAGGACCTCAAAGGCCTCGGCGTGATCGACCGCATCGTGCCGGAACCGACCGGCGGCGCCCATCGCGACCCGAAGGCTGCTGCCGAAACCTTGGGCCAGGCCATCGGGGAGGAGCTGGACGCGCTCTCCGGCAAGAGCGCCAAGCAGCTGCGGCGGCTGAGGGAGGATCGCTATCTCTCCATTGGCGATGGCGACAAGCGCGGCAAGGCGAAGGGTAAGTAACACCCGGGAACATTGGCCGCGCGGGCAGGTTGCTCCGGCACAAGCACCGGCACCCCAGGACCACTCGACGGGGCAATGCCGGGCCTGATGAGGAGCTTACATGCCTGCCAGTCGTTTTCGCCGGATCGGCACCGTCCTGCTGTCCGGTGCCGCCGCCTGCTCCCTCGCCGCCTGCGCATCCGTTCCCGGAGCGAACCTCGCAGCCGGCACCCCCATCACCCAGGCTGAGGCGCAGCAGGGCGCGCAATATCACCCGCAATTCGTGGCCGAATTCGGCGGCGCGATGACCGGCCCCCACGCGACCTATGTGGAGCAGGTGGGCAAGAACATCGCCGTCCAGTCCGGTCTGGCGAACAGCCAATCCGCCTTCAACGTCACGCTGCTGAACAGCTCCGTGAACAATGCCTTCGCGGTGCCGGGCGGCTATATCTACGTCACCCGCCAGCTCGTCGGCCTGATGAACAACGAGGCGGAGCTTGCCGGCGTTCTGGGGCACGAGGTCGGCCACGTCGCGGCGCGCCACTCGGCCCGGCGTCAGCAGACGGCGCAGCGCAACCAGATCCTCGGCGTGCTGGGGCAGGTGCTGTCCGGCGCGATCCTGGGCGACACGCCGCTCGGCCGGCTCGGCAATGAGCTGGCGTCCACCGCGCCGCAGCTGGCAACGCTCAGCTATTCCCGCCAGCAGGAGCTGGAGGCGGACCAACTCGGGATCCGATATCTCCAGGGCGCCGGATATGATCCTCGCGCCATGGCAACCGTCCTGCAGAGCCTTGCCGCGCAGAACGCGCTCGATGCCCAGCTGCAGGGCAACGATGCGACCATTCCCGAATGGGCCTCCACGCACCCCGACCCGGCCAGCCGCGTGAGCAATGCGGCGCGCCTTGCGGGGCAGGCGACGGGTCTGACGAATCGCGACACCTTCCTCACCCGCATCAACGGGCTGCTCTACGATGACGATCCGGCGCAGGGTGTGATCGAAGGCAACAGCTTCATCCATCCGGAGCTGCGGCTGTCCTTCTCGGTGCCGCAGGGCTTCTACATGGTGAACAGCACCACTGCGGTGTCGATCAATGGCGATGCCGGACGCGCGCAGTTCTCGACCGCGGCCTATAGCGGGAACCTGGAGACCTATCTGCGCCAGGTGTTCCAGGCCCTGGGTGGGAACACGCCGCTCGCCCCGCAAGCGATCCAGCGCACGACGGTCAACGGCCTCAATGCCGCCTACGGCACCGCGCGTGTCGCCAATGGCCAGCAGAGCGTGGACGTGGTGGTCTTCGCTTATGAGTTCGCGAACAACCAGGCCTATCACTTCGCCGCGATCACTCCTGCAGGGCAGGCGGGCGTATTCAACCCGATGTTCAACTCGATGAAGCGTATCACGGCGGCGGAAGCCGGGCAGGTGGTGCCCAAGCGTATCGAGGTGGTGACAGCCGCGCGCGCCGATACCGTCCAGACGCTGGCGAACCGGATGGCCTACACCAATGGCCAGGTGGAGCGGTTCCGCGTGCTCAACGGCCTGTCCTCCAGCGATCAGGTCGTGCCGGGCCAGATGTACAAGATCGTGGTGCGCCGGAACTGAGGGCCAGATACGAAAAAGGCGGCAGTTGTCCTGCCGCCTTCTCGTCCTAGCTCCTTGAGAGGCTTAGGTTCAGCCAGCTTTATTGGCCTCGGTCGAAAGCTTCGTCCCGGTCTTGCTGAAAATGTCGCCGAGTCCGGTGCCCAGAGTGCCTAGAGCAGTGATCAGGCCAACGGCGATCAGGGCGGCGATCAGGCCGTATTCGATGGCGGTGGCGCCGGCTTCGTCACGGCGCAGCTTCTTGAAGAACTTCATTACTCATCTCCTGTCCGGTAGGCCGTGAGGGGCCAAAAACCTGGTGCCGGTGCCGACCCTTGCGTTGCCGGTTAAGCAGATGCTGCACTAGACTCGGAGGGTTTCTAAATTCCTAAGATTGCAAGGCTTTGCCTGCTTCCCGGGTAGCGCCGAACGGCCGGGGCGGAATGAGGCGGTTTGGCAAAACCCGCAGGAAATCGCCCGTGCACCTGCGATCCTTCACACATCTCCAGACCCGAGGAAAAATACTGCGTGCCGTCATCTGCGAGGGAATCATCAGGGCCGATGCTGGTGGTCGCGGCCGCCATCACCGATTCGGCCGGGAAATGGCTGCTCCAGCAGCGGCCCGCCGGAAAGCACCATGGCGGCCTGTGGGAGTTTCCGGGCGGCAAGGTGGATGAAGGTGAGGACCCGCGCCCGGCTCTGGCGCGCGAAGTGGCGGAGGAGCTTGGGCTGGTGCTCGATCCCGCGGCCATGCAGCCGCTCGGATTCGCGGACGAGCCTGCGGGAAATGGGCGGCAGGCGCTCCTCCTCCTGCTGTTCGGCGCTACGGTTCTGGTGGGCGAACCTCACGGGCATGAGGGGCAGCTTTGGGGCTGGTTCACCCTTCAGGACGTTGCCGCGCTGCCGCTCGCGCCGCTGGACCGTGCACTCCTGAACTGCCTTCCGCGCTGAGGCGCTGCACCGTGCGATTATCTCGAAAAAGGAGGCGAGAGGCCACTTGCCAACCAGAATTCACCCCCCTAATAGGCGCCCTCCAGCGCGCCCGTAGCTCAGCTGGATAGAGCACCAGACTACGAATCTGGGGGTCAGAGGTTCGAATCCTTTCGGGCGCGCCAAAAGAGGCCGTCTCCTTTCAAGGGGGGCGGCCTCTTTTGGTATGTTCCTGAAGGGTGTGAACCGGTGTTCGGAGTCGGAGCCGCTGCCGGCGGCGGAGACGTCCGGGGCGAGGCACAGGACAATTCTTCGTGCGCGCCAGCAAACAGCCGGCCTCCGCACCAGCGGGATATTTGCTGTCTTGTCCGATGAAGGCTCGCAAACCACGCGCCTTTCGTCCGGGCGCGCTCATGCACCTGCCCGTCCGCTGCAGCGCACAAGTGCTGCTGGCCTGCCGCACCATCTTCCCTATACCCCCGGCCATGACTCGCCTTCTGCAACTCGCGTTCTGGGCCGCCGCATTGACCGCGCTCATCGCGGCACTCCTGCCGCATCCGCCTCAACTGCCCGGCAATCCCACGGATAAGCTGCAGCACATGGCCGCGTTCTTCACGCTCGCGGTGCTTGGGGGACTGGCTTATCCGCGCCTCTCCGTGCTGCGGCTGCTTGCCTTGCTGACGCTGTTCGGCGCCTTCATCGAGGTGGCCCAGCTGTTTCCCACCCTCAATCGCGATGCCGAGTCGGCCGATCTCGTGGCCGATGTCCTGGCCGCGGGCGCGGGAGTGCTTGTGGTGATGGGTTTGCGACGCCTGCTCGCCCGCGATTGACCGGGTAGGCTCCCGCTTGGACGGAACCGCCCCCGCGCTCACCGGTTCAGGGGGAAACCAACAACAGGGGAAGCGCTCCATGGCCATGGCCGCCGACATCTTCGAACGTCTGAAGCAGGATCACGACAGTCATCGCGCCTTGCTGGGTCAGCTTGAGAATGCTGGCGCGGATGAGGAACGCAGCCGCCTTTTCGAGAAGCTCACCATAGAGCTGAAGAGCCACGCCGCCGCCGAAGAGCAGGCGCTCTATTCCACCATGATGCGCAAGCCTGAGACGACGGACGAGACACGCCATTCCGTCGCCGAGCATCACGAGATCGAGGTGGCCCTCAACGATCTTGCCGCAACCGATCTCACCTCGGACGAATGGATGGAGAAGTTCAGCGAGCTGAAACATGACTACCTCCATCACATCGATGAGGAGGAGGAGGACCACTTCCCGGATTTCGAGCGCTATCTGACCAAGGCTGACGAGGAGTACATGCGCGACGTGTTCGAACGCCGCAAGCAGGCCGAGGCCGAACAAGCGGAGGTCACGCCTGAGAAAAAGGAAGACGCCAAGGAATAGGATCGAAGACCGGGGGGTCGATTGCAGCAACAGTCAAGCCTAGCCGAATTGCCAGTAGAGGATTCGGCCGAACCAGCGGTGTGGCGCTTCGCCATGGCCTCCCGCGTGCGCGTGATCGTGGACGCGGCCGATTATTTCGACCTGATGCAGCAGGCGATGCTGAAGGCGCGCAGCCGCGTGCTGCTCATCGGGTGGGACTTTGACACACGCATCCACCTCACCCGGGGCCGCCGCTGGTGGGAAAAGGCGTGGCGGCGGGAGTACCCCTCGCGCCTCGGCAGCTTCATCCCCTGGCTGGTGCGGCGCCGGGCCGGACTGGAGATCCGCATCCTCAAATGGGGCTACGGCGCGTTCAACTGGGGCTTGCGCGGCTCCATGGTTCTCGATCTCCTCCGCTGGTTCCCCCACAAGCGGATCGATTTCAAGTTCGACACGGCGCACCCGGTGGGGTGCTGCCATCACCAGAAGATCGCAGTCATCGATCGCAGCGTGGCCGTGTGCGGCGGCATCGACATGACCGATCGCCGCTGGGACACGCCCGAGCATCGGGAGCGCGATCCTCGTCGCCGGCGTCCGGGCGGCAGCCTGCACGGCCCCTGGCACGATGTCACCATGATGATGCAGGGAGAGGTCGCCGGCGCGCTCGACGAGCTCGGCCGCGACCGATGGATCCGCGCCGGTGGCCGGCCGCTCGACTCGCTCGAATGCGAGGATTCCAACCCCTGGCCGGACGGGCTGGAGCCGCATTTCGAGAATGTCGAGGTCGGCATCGCCCGCACCCGCGCCGCCTACAAGGGCGAGCCCGCGATCAACGAGATCGAGCGCCTGTTCGTCGACCAGATCGCCCGGGCTAAACACTTCATCTATGCGGAGAACCAGTACTTCGCCTCCCGTGTCATTGCAGAGGCGATCTCGCGAAGGCTGGAGGAGGAGAACCCTCCGGAGATCGTCTTCGTCCAGCCGGCGACCGCCGATGGCTGGGTCGAATCGCACGCGATGGACCCGGCGCGTGCGCTGCTGCTGAAGGCGATTCGCGAAGTGGACCGGCACGATCGCTTCCACCTCTACACGCCCTATGCCGGCGAAACGCCGATCTACGTCCATGCCAAGCTGATGATCGTGGATGACGAGGTGCTGCGCATCGGCTCCGCCAATTTCAACAACCGCTCGCTCGGCCTCGACAGCGAGTGCGACGTGTTCATCGATTGCGCGCGCCCGGCGAACGGCCATTGCACCCCCGCCATCCGTGCGCTGCGTCACCGCCTGCTGGCCGAACATTGCGACCTGAAGCCGGAGGAGGTGGAGGGCCTTGTCGAGCAGGCGGGCTCCATGGCGGGGATGATCGCCGCTCTGGACGAGGATCGCACGCACACGCTGCGCCCCTTCCACCCAGCCGAACTGGGCGATCTGGAGAGGGATTTCGCAGAGCGCCAGATGCTCGATCCGGAGGAGCCTGCGGAGATGTTCACCATCACTCCGCCGAGGCGTGGCCTTTTTCGGCGGGGAAGCTTATTGAGCCGCGCCATGAATCGCATGAACAAGAGGCGCCGCCGTGCGCTGGCGGGGCGGGCCGCGTGAGCAGCCTGGTTGGTCCGGACGAGGACTCCATGGAGCTTGGGGAAGACGGCAAGCTGCCCGTCCCCGAAAATGTGCAGGAGGCGATCCGCACGCTGATCCGCTGGGCCGGCGACGATCCTGAGCGGGAAGGGCTGCTCGATACGCCGGGCCGGGTGGCGCGCGCCTGGAAGGAATATTGCCTCGGCTACACGGAAGATCCTGCCCGCCACCTCAGCCGCGTGTTCGAGGAAGTGGGCGGTTATGACGAGATCGTGTTGCTGAAGGACATTCCCTTCCAGAGCCATTGCGAGCACCACATGGCACCGATCATCGGCAAGGCGGCCATCGCCTACCTGCCTACGAACCGCGTCGTCGGCATCTCCAAGCTCGCCCGCGTGCTCCACGGTTTTGCCCGCCGCCTGCAGGTGCAGGAACGGCTGACGGCAGAGGTCGCGCATTGCATCTGGGACCATCTCGCCCCGCGCGGCGTGGCCGTGGTGATCGAGGCGAGCCATGCCTGCATGACGGCGCGCGGCGTGCGCACGCCCGGCGTGACCATGGTCACCAGCCAGGTCATGGGTATCTTCCGCAGCGATCATCGCAGCCGGCAGGAAGTGCTGCAGCTGATGGGCTATTGAGCCCTCAGCATCCCTTTTCGACTCGTAAGGAATTTTGAATGACGGCGCTTCTCGTGCGCGGTGGAAAGCGGCTGACGGGCCGTATCGAGCCTTCAGCGAACAAGAACGCGGTGCTGCCCGTCTTGTGCGCCACGTTGCTCACCGATGCGCCCGTCACCTTGCGTAACGTGCCGGAGATCACCGACGTTCTTCGCATCGTCGATTTCTTCGGCCAGCTCGGCAGCAAGGTGGAGTGGGACAAGGCGGGCAAGCGGCTGGAGATCGATCACTCCACCATCCCCGCCAATGCCCGCGCCACGCTGCCGCAGGCCATGCGCGCCTCCATCATGATGATCCCCGGCCTGCTCTCTCGTCTGGGAGAGGCGCGGCTGGAGCATGAGGTGAAGGGCTGCACCCTCGGCGCGCGCGAGATCGACCCGCACGTTGCGGTGTTCCGCGCCTTCGGGGCCGATGTCAGCCAGGCGGGGCATGAGATCGTCTTCCGCGCCACCGGCAAGGGCACCGCGACCCGCATGTGGCTGGAATATGCCTCCGTCACCACGACGGAGAACTTCATCCTCAGCGCGCTGACGGTGAAGGGCACCTCGCAGATCGTGAACGCCGCGTGCGAGCCGCACGTGCAGGAGATGTGCACCTTCCTGGAGCTGTGCGGCGCGCGCATCCAGGGCAAGGGCACCTCGATGGTGTCGGTTGAGCGGGTGGGGGAGCTCGGCGGGGCGGACTACACCTTCACGGAGGATTTCCACGAGATCGCCACCTTCCTCGCGCTCTCCGCGGTGACGGGCGGCGACATCGCGATCCGCAACCAGCACCCCGAACATTTCATGCTGATCGATCGCACCTTCGCCAAGTTCGGCGCGGAAGTGCGGCATGAGGATGGCTGGTCGCGCCTGCAGGCTCCGGCGGAGCTGAAGGTGGAGGAGAACTTCACCAGCCACCTCATCACCAAGGTGGAGGCCGCGCCGTGGCCCTACATCCCGGCGGACCTGCTGCCGATCTTCATCGCGCTCGGCGTCAAGGCGCAGGGCCAGATGATGTTCTGGAACAAGGTCTATGAAGGCGGCCTCACCTGGCACACGGAGCTGTCGCTGTTCGGCGCGCACACCCTGCTGTGCGATCCGCACCGCCTGATCACCTTCGGCGGCAACCACCTCGCCCCCGCCACGGTGACCAGCCCCTACATCATCCGCGTCGCCATCGCCCTGCTGATGGTCGCCAGCTCCATCGAGGGCGAATCCACCATCCTCGACGCCGACCCCATCCGCCGCGCCCACCCCAACTTCGTCGACAATTTCGTCGCGCTCGGGGCGGATGTGCATTGGGAGGGGTGAGGGGGGGCTTCCGGCTGCTTCCGACCGGCTGCTTATGGCCGGAAGGCTGCTGTCGGTCCTGACGACGAATGTTCTCTGCTGCCTTGGATGCGGGCGGCCGGTCTTCACCCGTAGCGAACCTAGCCTTTGACGGTTTGGCCTGCGGCGCTATCGTCTGATCGTCGCTTCACGCTGATGGCGACATGCCGGCAAGGTGTAGCTGAGGGATCTTCGTAGCCAGGAGCATTCGATGAAAGACGGAACGACACGCTTCGGGACCATCACGCGAATTTTCCACTGGCTTGTCGCCTTTCTCATCGGCTGGCAGATGATGAAGTTCTTCGACCGCATCTCTGATGGGGAGCATTGGGTCGGCCAGACCCTGGTGCCCTGGCATATTTCGATCGGCACGCTGGCTGCCCTGTTGATCGTGGCATGGATTGTCTGGGCAGCGAAGCGACGTGTCCGCCCGGCGCACAATCCTGCCACTGTTCTTCTGGTGAGGGCCGGCCACGGCCTGCTGTTTGCGGGCATGATGTTGATGCCGCTGACCGGAATCTCGGCCATGGTCGGCGCGGGCTACGGCTGGTCCGCTTTTGGAATACAGATCGTCCCGCAAGGCGAGGAAATCCCTTGGCTGGCCACTCTCGGAAGCCTGCACTCACCCATTGCCTGGACTTTGCTGCTCCTCATCCTCGGTCACATCGGGATTACCTTGGTGCACCACTTCGTCTGGAAGGACGACACTCTAAAGCGGATGACCTGATTCTTGCCGGAAGCTGGTGGCCGACTTTGGCACGACGCGCAGACATCCGCTCCTTCGCCGCTATTTCGAAACACTGGAACAGCTGCCTCGGAGGAGAGAGTACTTCTCAACTCCCAGTGCGTCATGCTGAACTTGTTTCAGCATCCATCCCTCCACCCGATTTGGCGGTGCTGGCCGAGAAATGGACCCTGAACCAAGTTCAGGGTGACGGTGGCGGCGCCTGAAGCAGCGCGAGCCACCCCTGTCCTACACCTCAACCCCCGCCTAGACCCTCCGCCGCTCTCTCCATCGTCCGCATCAAACCCAAAACGCGTAGGCAAAGTGTCAAGCGACAGCTTTGGCGGCTTTCGGCTACGTTTCAGCCACTTACCCGCCATTCCTCAGCTTGACAGGGTGTCAACTTTGTCAAGTTAAGCCAACCTCCACACCGCGGCACCCAAGCCACACAGGCACAAAAAAGGGGCGCCGAAGCGCCCCTTCCCGTACCGCCAGATCGGCTCCGGCGATCAGAGCTGGCCCAGCAGGTGATCCGCGCTGGAGACTTTGAAGTCACCCGGTGCTTCCACGTTCAGCTCACTCACCACGCCGTCCTTCACGATCATCGAGTAGCGCTGGCCGCGCTTGCCCATGCCGAAGCCGCTGCCGTCCATCGTCAGGCCCAGCGCCTCGGCGAAGTCGCCATTGCCGTCAGCCAGCATGGTGATGCCTTCCGCGCCGTTGGCCTTGGCCCACGCGCTCAGCACGAAGGCGTCGTTCACGGCCGTGCAGGCGATCTCGTCAACGCCCTTGCCCTTCAGCTCCTCGGCCTTTTCGACGAAGCCCGGCAGGTGCTTGGCGGAGCAGGTCGGCGTGTAGGCGCCGGGCACGGAGAACAGCGCCACCGTCTTGCCGGCGAAATACTCGCCCGACTGTACCTTCTCGGGGCCGTTCTCGGTCACCTTCACCAGCTGCACGTTCGGCAGCTTGTCGCCCTTGGCAATGGTCATAATATAAGTCCTCCTGTCACCGTCCGCCGGAGTGCATAGCGGCTGCCCGCGCCCGCGCAACCGTCCGATCCGGCAGCGCGGCAGTGAAGTCATGCACCGCTTTACGAACAGGGGGCGGTGCGTCTATGGAGCGAGGCGATACACGGCGCCGCGTGGAGCCCCGGCTGCGCCTTCATCCCCAAAGATACCTGCAGGAGAAGCGTACGTGGCTACCGCCGTTGTCGAACGAGACTACATCATCAAGGACATCGCCCTGGCCGATTACGGCCGTGCCGAGATCGCCATCGCCGAAACCGAAATGCCGGGCCTGATGGCCCTGCGCGAGGAATATGGCGCGTCGCAGCCGCTGAAGGGCGCGCGCATCACCGGCTCGCTGCACATGACCATCCAGACCGCCGTTCTGATGGAGACGCTGGTGGCGCTGGGCGCGGACCTGCGCTGGGCGACCTGCAACATCTTCTCCACGCAGGATCACGCCGCCGCCGCGATGGCCGCCGCTGGCATCCCGACCTTCGCCATCAAGGGCGAGAGCCTGGCCGAGTACTGGGATTATGTCGGCCGGATCTTCGACTGGGGTGACGAGCCCTGCAACATGATCCTCGACGATGGCGGCGACGCCACGATGTTCGCCCTGTGGGGCGCCCGCGTCGAGGCGGGTGAGGCGCTGTTCGAGCCGAGCAATGCCGAGGAGATCGAGTTCGTCCGCGCGCTCAAGGATTTCCTCAAGCGCAAGCCCGGCTACCTCACCAAGACGGTGCAGGCGATCAAGGGCGTCTCGGAAGAGACGACCACCGGCGTCCACCGCCTCTACTCCCTCGCCAAGCAGGGCAAGCTTCCCTTCCCGGCGATCAACGTGAATGACAGCGTCACCAAGTCGAAGTTCGACAACCTCTATGGCTGCAAGGAATCGCTGGTCGATGCGATCCGCCGCGCCACCGACGTGATGCTCGCCGGCAAAGTCGCCTGCGTCGCCGGCTTCGGCGATGTCGGGAAGGGCTCGGCCGACTCGCTCCGCAATGGCGGCGCGCGCGTGATGGTGACCGAGATCGACCCGATTTGCGCTCTCCAGGCCGCGATGGAAGGCTATGAAGTCGTGA
>CBINJM010000008.1:0-161378 GCA_966251025.1 uncultured Erythrobacteraceae bacterium
CACTGGTGGCTACCAGGAGCGGTATCGAAAGAAGGCCAGAATAGAGCCAGGACTGGCGCATGATTGTCATCCCCTCGGGCAGGACTCGCGAGCCCCGCAAGTCTTTTTGACTTCTGCAAACGTGTGCCCGGAATCTCGCTGTTTGGCAAGCGTTCAAGCGAAAGGTGCTTGGAATGGTCCCTGCCTTGGGGTTGAAGCAACGGGTGCTGCACGTGCAGCGTCCGGCTGCGCCGATGGACTTGCGATGGGTCATGGCGGCATTGCCGCCAAACCGCGCGATTTGCTTCGCCATCTTCGGCTTCAGGAAAATGCCGGGTTCTCCGGCGTTGAGAGGCCGCCACTATGGTTTGCCGGCGAAGATCACGGGTCCTCTTGCCGGCACTCGTTCCCCCGAAGATGGGGGGCGCGCGGCCAATTCGGCTGAAGGGAGTCAGCTGCGGACATACTGGAGAACCCGGCTGCCGAGGCGCAGCGCGCAGCAGGGGCTGTTACCCTCTGCAGGATCATGGAGGATCACGCTGGCCACATCAGCCACGCGGGAGCCGGCCTCCTCCCGGAGCGGGCAAGCCGGGCCCCCGTCTCGCTCGGCATGCGTTGAGCTTTCCCCAGTAGGAAAGATGAGCAGTGTCCGCATACCTTCAGGCCATTGGCACTGCTGTGCCTCCTCATGACGTGCACCCGGCCTTCCTCGGCTGGGCCGCCCGGCAACTTGACCGGCCGCGCGATGCCGCTCTGTTCGAACGGATGGCCGCGCGGTCCGGCATCGCACACCGTTGGTCCGTTCTCCCGCTCGCGCGCTCACCCACTGACGCGGGCGCCTTCTACGATGTCGCCAATTGGCCGCGCACCGCAGCGCGCATGGAGGTCTACGCGCAAGAAGCCCCCGCACTTGCCTGCTCGGCCGTCGAGCGGCTGGCCGAACAGGTGCCGCTCGATGGGATCACCCATCTGGTGCTGGCAAGCTGCACCGGCTTTGTCGCGCCCGGGATCGACCAGATCATCGCCCGCCGCCTCGGGCTGGCCTCCTCGGTGGAGCGACTGCTGATCGGCTTCATGGGCTGCTACGCCGCGGTCGCCGCGCTTCGCTCGGCCCGGCACATCGTCCGATCCGAACCCGCCGCTCGCGTTCTGGTGGTCACGGTCGAGCTTTCCACGTTGCACCTTCGGCAGACGACTGATCTTGAGGCGATACTGGCGATGCTCCAGTTCGGCGACGGCGCCGCGGCGGCGCTGGTAACCGCGGAGGCGGGCGGCTTCGCGCTGGGCAAGCCCTTCGCCACCACGCTTCCCAACTCCGATGACCTCATCCGCTGGACCATCACCGACGAGGGGTTCGCAATGCACCTGTCGGGCGAGGTGCCAGCGCGGATTGCCGACGCGCTCGCAAGCGAGGGCTTCGCCGCCGCTGCGATCGGCAGCCATCGCCCGGCGGACGTGGATTGCTGGGCCGTCCATGCGGGTGGGCGATCGATCCTTGATGCGGTCGAACGCGCGCTGGATCTGCCTCCGGAGGCCCTTGCCGCGTCCCGCCGAGTGCTGGCAGACCATGGCAACATGTCGTCCGCCACGCTGATGTTCGTGCTGGCAAGCCTGCTTACCGGCCCTCCCGTTTCTCGCGGCGTCGCGCTCGCCTTCGGGCCTGGGGTCGCGGCTGAGGGGTTTGGTTTCGAGAGCGCTGCATGAACCTTTCCGGTCGCTCCTCGGCCCCTGAGCTCATGGACGCCGACGACCTGCCGGACGACACCTATGTCGCCGTCATGGCCGATCTCGCCCGGGTCAACGCCCTCACCATGGCGGCCCGGCCGACCATCGCCTTCCTTGACCGGCTCGCCCGAGAGCGGACCTTCTTGCGCATCCTCGATGTCGGTTTCGGCGACGGCGACATGCTTCGCCGGATCGAGGCGTGGTCGCGCCGGCGACGGTTGGCGGTCGAGCTCGTCGGGATCGACCTCAACCCGCGTAGCGAGAAAGCCGCACTGGCGCATACGCCGCCGGGATCGGCAATCCGTTGGCTGACCGGCGATTACGCATCCCTTAGCGACGAGCCCTGGGATGCGGTCATCTCCAGCCTCGTCGCACACCATATGAGCGAGCCGGAGCTGATCGCCTTCCTCCGCTTCATGGAGGCGAACGCGGCCGCGGGCTGGTTCGTCAATGACCTGCACCGCCACGCTCTCTCCCATTGGGGCTTCCCGTTGCTTGCGCGCGTCGCGGGCTGGCACCCGATCGTGCGGCACGACGGAGCGCTGTCGATCGCCCGCGCCTTTCGTGCGCCCGAGTGGCGGTCCACCCTGGCATCTGCCGGCATCGCTGGCGCGCGTGTGTTCCGCGCCTTCCCCTTCCGGCTATGCGTCGAACGCCTGCGCTGATCATCGGCGGAGGTCCGGCCGGGGCGGCACTCGCTCTGCGTTTGGCACAGGCCGGGCTGCCGCATCTGCTGCTGGAGCGGTCCCGAGAAACCAGGGACGCGCTGTGCGGCGGCTTCCTGAGTTGGAGTACGCTGGCGATGCTGGAGCGGCTCGGGATCGAGGCGGAGGCGCTCAATCCAGCGGAACTGAGGCGTGTGCGGCTGTTCGCGCGCGGACTCACTGCCGAGTCCCTCCTGCCGCGTCCGGCACGCGCAGTCTCGCGGCGGCGTCTCGATGCGTTGCTGCTCTCCGCCGCCGAGCAGGCGGGCGCCTTCGTTGAGAGGGGAGTGGCGGTGCGGGGCGTTGAAGACCGCGCCGCCCAGCTTGCTGACGGAACCTCTATCTCCGCCGACGCGCTGTTCCTCGCCACCGGCAAGCACGACCTCAGACACCTCGCGCGCCCAGCCGCAGCACGGGGCGCGGATCCCACGATCGGGTTGCGAGTCCGGCTTCAGCCATCGGCGGCGCTCGATCGATGTATTGGCGATGCAATCGAGCTGCACCTGCTCGATCGTGCCTATGCAGGGCTGGTGCAACAGGAGGACGGCACCGGCAATCTATGCCTTGCGGTTCACCGCTCGCGGCTGAGCGAGGCCGGCAATCCTGAGCTTCTACTGAGTGAGATGGCGGCGGAGTCTCCAGCCTTGGGGGAGCGTCTGGCGCACCGCGCCAGCGAGGCTAGGATCGACGCTGTCGCCAATGTTCCTTATGGATGGCGCGCGACGAGAGGCGAGCAGCGCTTGTTCCGGCTGGGCGACCAGGCTGCGGTTATCCCCTCGCTGGCAGGCGAAGGGATGGCAATTGCCATTGCGAGCGGAGTCGCAGCCGCGCATTTCTATGCTCAAGGCGGACCAGAGGCGGCAAATGTCTTCCAGACGAGCTTCGCCAGGCAGGTCCAGCGGCCGATCGGGATGGCGGGGGCAATCTGGCGCATCGCAGAACGTCCGCAACTGGCCCAAGCGGCCACGCTGCTGGCGCGAGCCTTTCCGCCTCTCGTGCCCATGCTTGCACGCATGACGCGCATCGCCGAACCCGGACCGGACCCGGACCGGCTTAGCGCGCCGCGCTCGGGCCGAAGCCAAGGTGGGCGGAAACGGGCCGCCATCGGGCTCTGCCGTTCTTCGCGGGCGTCGGTCCTCCAGGCCGCGACCAGGAGGAGGTAGGCGGCTGAGAACCGGGGGGGGACAGCACTGAAGGCGCCTGACCTAGCGAGGTCGCAGCGGGGAACAGTGCTCGTCACAGAAGCTTTGCGTCATGATGACCCGCATCTTTCTGGCGCTCCCGGCGCTCCTCTTTCTTGGGGCGTGCCAGCAGGAGAACGGCACGGCACCCGAGTATCGGCCGGAGGAGGCAGGCACCGTCGACCATGCGCTTTGCCTGCTGGGCTTCGCAGCTGTCCCGGTTCAAAAGGTGGACCCGGGCCACCACCTCATCGACGCCCGCATCAACGGCCAGAGCGGCAAGTTCGTCCTCGATACCGGAGCGAACCTGACCGTGGTCGATGCGTCGCAGGCGGAACGCTTCGGCTTGTTCGGTGATGGCGGGGCCCTTGCCGGGCTCAGCGGTGTGCTGAGCGCGGGCGCGGCGGGCAGCGCCACTCCCACGCGGATCGACAGCCTGAAATTGGGGCCCATTACGATAAGGCAGAGCCGCGTTGTCGTCGCCGACCTGGGCCAGCTCCTCACCGCGCTCAGCCGGGTATCGGGCGAGGAAGTCTCCGGCATCATCGGGCAGGACGTCCTGAACGAGAATCGGGCGATCATCGATGTCTCCCGCCCGATGCTCTATCTCCTCGAAAAGGATGAGGACCCGGCACCCGTTTCTGCCGAGCGTTGCCAGCAAGCGGATGAATCTCGAGAATAAGGATCGGATGCGACGCGGGGAACCGTCCGGCTCGCTTGCCGCCCTTCCTCAATGCGCGTCTGGCGAAACACAATCGGGCGTCGCGCATTAGGTAAGATGGGGCGACGCGCCAGGTGTCCGCCGGCTGGAGGCGCACATGAACGCGATACCGTATTGCGGACCGGCTCCCGCCCCGGGGATGGTCTACGCTGCGTGGAACCTCGATCCGGTACTGCTTGCCGCGCTCGCCGCCGCCTTCTGGCTGCTCCGGGCGCAACCGGCGCGGGTGCAGCTGGGGCTCGGACTGCTGGCGGTAGCCTATGTCTCTCCGCTGTGCGGTCTTAGCGCCGGGCTGTTCTCAGCCCGGTCGGTACATCATCTGCTCGTGGTCTTTGGTGCTGCTCCGTTGCTCTCCCGGCTTTTGAGGGCACGAGGCATTCCGCTTACGGCGGCCTTTGCGCTGAATGTAGGGGTATTCTGGGGCTGGCACGTGCCGGCGGCCTACCAGTGGGCGCTGTCCAGCGATGCAGCTTATTGGCTGAGCCAGGCGGCGCTGCTGGGCTCTTCGATGCTGCTGTGGAGCGCGCTGTTTCGCCGCGATGCGTCCGGGCCGCATGTGTTCTTCGCTCTGGTTGCAATGGTGATGCAAATGGGGCTGCTGGGCGCGATCATCACCTTCGCCCCGCAGGCGTTGTACGCCCCGCATTTCCTGACGACGCAGCAATACGGCCTCTCGCCGCTGGAGGACCAGCAGCTCGCCGGGCTGATCATGTGGGTGGGAAGCCTGCCGCTGACTGCGCTCGCCGGATGGGCTGTGCTCGCACGCCTGTTCTCCCGTTTTGGCCGAGAGGCGACTGCCTGAGCGATGCTGTGGTTGAAGTTCCTGCACATCGCCAGCATTTCGGTGTGGGTTGCGGGGCTGCTATATTTGGCGGCTCTCCTGCTCGGCCATAAGAAGGTGCATGATCGGCAGGACTTCGCCCGCATTCGGATGGGCAGCCGCTTCGCCTATATGGGAGTGGTTTCCCCCGCCGCTTTCCTGGCCGTAGGGGCGGGGGGTGCGCTGTTGTTCGTCTCCGACGCGCTGCATCCGTGGATGTTTGTGAAGCTCATGGGCGTCGGCGTTCTCGTCATCGCACATATCCAGTATGGGCATGCGCTCACCCATCTTGCCGATGAGGAAGCAAAGGGCCCGACACGTCGTATTCTCGGCGTCGTCGTTGCCATCTTCCTGTCGGTTGCGCTCGTGCTTTACCTTGTGCTGGCAAAGCCCTTCATCTCGGAGGATTTCGTCCCCGGCTGGCTTAGCGAGCCGGGCTACCTGACACGTCAGGAAGATCGGGCTGATGCTCCTCCTCCGGCTCATCCTCTTCCTCGATCATGACGCCGATCTGATGTTCGAACACGAGCTTCCCGCCATGCCACCCGGCAAATCCGACGAACACCAGCCCGCCGAGAGACAGGATCATGCCCCACGGCAGGATCGCCGCCTGCGGATCGACCAGCCGATACCCCCAGTTCGCGCCGATCGTGGCCAGCAGCATCATCGCGGCGACCGCATGAGTCCAGCTTTCGGCGCGCCGGCGGATACCCGGTCCGGCGAGCAATTCCGCCGTGCCGGCAATCCCGGCGAGCACGCCCATCACGAAGCCCCAACCGCTCGTCCACAACCCGACCCTCGCGAAGAAGGGGTCGCCCAGCAGCCACCAGAAGATGTCGGCGCCAAGGGTCGCCACGATCAGCGCGATGGGGAAGGTGACCAGCATGGCATGGACAGGGTGGCCTGCCAGAGCGATGCGAGAGCCGACGCTCTGGTCCAGGGCTTCGTCAAGTTTCGTCATGCTCCCCCAACGTGGTGGGCCGCAAGGAGTTGCCAGTGCACTCTGCGGATCATCGGCGCGGCGGGTGTTGCCGGGCTGCTTTCGGCCTGTTCGGGTGAACTGTCGGCGCTGGATCCCGCAGGGCCTGCGGCGGAGCGGGTGGCCACTTTGTGGTGGGTGATGTTGGCAGCCTCCGCAGTGATCCTGACCGGCGTGGTCGGCACTGCGCTCTACGCGCTCCGACCCGTGCGGAAAGAGCGCGATTTTTCCACCCGCAAGGTGCTGATCGGCTGGGGACTGGTCTTTCCCGTCGTCACCCTTCTCGCCTTAATGGGCTTCGCCTTTCTCCGCGGAGAGCAGCTTCTGGCGCGCTCTGACGGTGCGGAGGGAGCGATCCGTGCCCACGCCGAGCGATGGGCATGGACCTTTCAATATCCAGGCGGCCAACAGACCACTCACGTCCTTCACGTGCCCGCTGGTGAGGAGTTCACCGTCGCCATTACCAGCACGGACGTGATCCACAGCTTCTGGGTGCCGCGGCTTGGGGGCAAGATGGACGCCATCCCCGGCAAGGTGAACCTTCTGCGCCTTCAGGCGGACCAACCCGGAATCTATCGCGGGATCTGCGCCGAATATTGCGGGATCGGTCATGCCCACATGATGATCGAGGTTCGCGCCCATGCGCCTGGCGATTACAGCCGCGCGCTCGCCGCCGCTTCAGACGTGCCGAACGACATTAGCCCCGTCCTGGAGCAACGCCCGGCGCCGGCGGGCAGCATCATCGCACGCTGGGCCGATTACCTGTTCGATTGGTTGGGGATAAGATGAGCGACGCGCGGCAGAACGAGGCGCTGCGCCTCCATCATGAGCTGGAGCCGCTCTACTCGCCTCCGAGGACGCGCTTTGGCTTCCTTGCGGCGACGAACCACACGATCATCGGCATCCGCTTCATGGTGACGGCGATCGCGTTCTTCCTGGTGGGCGGCGTGCTGTCGATGCTGATCCGCGCGCAACTCGCGGGCGCGAACACGCAGTTCCTGGATGCGGAGCAATATTCGCAGGTCTTCACCATGCACGGCACGGTGATGATGTTCCTGTTCGCCATTCCGCTGATCGAGGGCTTCGCACTCTACATGCTGCCGAAGCTGCTGGGCGCGCGCGATCTGGCATTTCCTCGCCTGAGCGCCTTCGGCTACTGGTGCTATCTGCTGGGCGGGCTGATCCTGCTCGCCGCGCTCCTGTTCGGCGTGGCGCCCGACAGCGGCTGGTTCATGTACACGCCGCTGTCGTCCAAGCCCTATTCGCCCGGGATCAACTCCGATGTCTGGCTGCTGGGGGTGACGGTGGTGGAAATTTCCGCCGTATGCGCCGCGATTGAGTTCATGGTCACCGTGTTGAAGGTGCGCGCACCGGGCATGTCGCTCGGCAAGATGCCGCTGCTCGCCTGGTATCTCTGGGTGACCTCGGCCATGATGCTGGTCGGCTTCCCGCCGCTGATCCTCGGCTCCATCATGCTGGAGATCGAGCGCGCTTTCGGCCTTCCGTTCTTCGACCCGACCCGCGGGGGGGACCCGCTCCTGTGGCAGCACCTGTTCTGGCTGTTCGGCCATCCGGAAGTGTACATCATCTTCCTGCCGGCCGCCGGGATCGTCTCGACCATCCTTCCGGTGTTCGCCCGGCGACCACTCGTGGGCTACAACTGGATCGTCGCGGCGCTGATCGCCCAGGCCTTCATCAGTTTCGGCCTGTGGGTGCACCACATGTTCACCACCGGCATCCCGCATCTGAGCCTCGCCTTCTTCTCGGCCGCGAGCCTTTTGGTCGTGGTGCCCACCGCAATCCAGATTTTCTCGTGGCTGGCGACGCTGCTGAAAGGGCGCCCTGAATTGTCGCTGCCGATGCTGTGGATCTACGGCTTCTTCTTCAACTTCGTCAGCGGTGGGCTGACCGGCGTCATGGTGGCCGTGGTGCCGTTCGACTGGCAAGTGCACGACACCCATTTCGTGGTGGCGCACCTCCACTACGTGCTCGTCGGCGGCTTCGTGTTCCCGGTTCTCGCCGGGCTCTATTACTGGACCCCGCAGATCACCGGGCGCAGGTCCGACCAAGGGCTGGGGAAGCTCGCCTTCTGGCTGATCTTCCTCGGCTTCAACCTGACTTTCTTCATCATGCATTTGACCGGGCTGCTCGGCATGCCGCGGCGGGTGTACACCTATGCGGAAGGGCTCGGTTGGGAGGTGCCAAACCTTGTCTCCTCGATCGGTGGCTTTATTCTGACGATCGGGTTTGCCGTCGTCCTGATCGATATGCTGATCCAGTGGCGTTTCGCCCCGCATGTCACGCGCAATCCGTGGAAGGCCGGCTCGCTTGAGTGGGCGATGGCGACGCCGGTCCCGGCTTACAATTTCGCGAGCCTGCCTCAGGTGGATCAGCGCGATCCGCTGCAGGCGGATGCTGACCTCCCGGCCCGTCTTGCCAGCGGGCAAGGGCACCTCGCCGGGGTTACGAGCGCCGGGAGGCGCGAGACGCTCGGGGTCGACGGCGTGACCGGCACGCCTGAGCAGGTCATCATCCTGCCAGGGCCGACCTACCTTCCGCTGTTCGCCGCAGTCTCCGTCGTCGGTGTGGCGCTGTGCTTCCTCTTCAGCATCTATTGGGGCTCGGTGCTGCTGGCGGGGGTGTTCCTTGGCCTCGCGCTGGTTTGGCTGTGGAACACCGGCCTGCGCGAAGATCCGGCGCCAGTCGATGTGGGCGGGGGGAGGCAGCTGCCGCTCCATCCTGCCGCGGAACAGGCACCCGGCTGGTGGGGCATGATGTTCACTTTGGTGTTTGATGCAACGCTCTTCGCATCTTTGCTATTTGGCTATCTCTTCCTGTGGACGATCGCCCCTCATTGGCCACCGCCGAGGTTCATCGAGCCAAGCCCGCTGCTTGGGGTCACCACGATCGCGGCCCTGGCGGCATCCGTGGCGGGTGGCTTTCTCGCCGCCCGGGCCAATCGACAAGGAGCGCTTGCGGCCAGGCAGTTCTGGCTGCTGGTCGCGGCTGGCGGCGGAATGCTTGCCGCGGCCGGATTTGTGGTGGTTCCGACCTTCCTGGCGCCACCGCCAACAGAGCATGCATACGCGGCTTCCGTACTGATGCTGTCGGCTTACGGCGCTCTGCATGCGGGCCTGGCCACCGTCGGCGCGCTGTTCGTGCTGGTTCGCTGCAGGAGCGGCTTCGTGTCGCCCCTGCGCAACCTCGCTGCGCGTAACTTGTCGATGTTCTGCACCTATGCCGGGGTGAGCGGCGCAATGGTGGTCGGCGCGATCCACCTGATGCCGCTGGTCGGTGTCCCATGACCAGCGGACCGACAAACCGGGAGGCGCTCGGCCTTCTCGCTGGCTTTGCGCTCTGGTCGCTGGCCTTCGGTCTCCTCTACGGCGCGCATGGGGCTATCTGCGCCACCGGCCTCCTGGGGGAGACGAGTGCCCGCACCGTGTTGATCGGCCTTTGGTTGGCGGTGATCGCGGCCCTCGCGGGGCTGATCCCCTGGCTGCTTCACCGATTGCGCACAACACGGCAGGAACTGCGGTTTGTGCGCCTCGCATCGCTCACTCTGGCGATCATTGCACTTGGAGCCACCGCCTGGATTGGCCTTCCGGTCCTCACGCTGAGCCTGTGTTGAGAATGGCGATCGTGCAACGCGAGGCGCGGGTCTCATCCCGAGAATCAAAGCTCGGTTCAATGGGGCAAAAGCAGTGACAAAGCCTAGTCTAGCGGCCTTGGTTTGCGGCCTCCGGAATGACGGCTGGGGGGCGCTGCGCTACCGGCGTTACACGCCATAGCGTGTTGGAGAGGTCGTCCGCCACGATCAGCGCGCCGCGGGGGTCGACACTCACTCCGACGGGTCGCCCTCTTGTCTTGCCGTCTGCTCCCATGAAGTTGGTGACGAAGTCGATTGGCTGGCCTTCCGGACGACCGCCGCGAAACGGAACGAAGACGACCTTGTAGCCGGACGGAGTCCCTCGGTTCCAGCTGCCGTGCATGCCGACGAAGGCTCCCTCTGCGAACTGCGGACCCATGGCGGGGCTGGAGAAGGCAAGGCCAAGCGGCGCTGTGTGGGAGCCGAGGCTGTAGTCAGGAGGCACGGCAGACGCGACCTTTTCGGGGTTCTCAGGCCGGACGCGTGGGTCGACATGCTGACCCCAGTAGGAGTAGGGCCAGCCGTAGAACGCCCCTTGCCGTACGGAAGTAAGGTAGTCTGGCACAAGGTCTGCGCCCAGCTCATCGCGTTCGTTGACCACCGCCCAGAGCTGTCCCCCACCCGGGCCTATTGCCAGCGCCGTCGGGTTGCGCAGGCCCGAGGCGAACACGCGGTGCAGGCCCGTCGCGGCATCGACTTGCCAGACGACGGCACGGTCTTCCTCCACGCTCAAGCCTCGCTCGCCGATATTGCTGTTCGACCCGATGCCAACGTAAAGATATCGCCCGTCCGGCCCCGCCGTCATGGCTTTGGTCCAATGATGGTTGATCTCGGAGGGCAGTCTGGTGACCTCCACGGGGTCTCCATTCGCGCGGATCTGACCGGGAGCATAGTCGAAACGCACGATCGCATCCTGGTTGGCGACGAACAGGCGATTGCCGATCAGTGCCAAACCGTAGGGCGCGTTGAGGTTCTCGGCGAACACCGAGCGGCCTTCGTACACCCCGTCCCCATCCGCATCGCGCAGGAGCGTCAGGCGGTCTCCGCCCTCAATCGAGCTTGTACCCTGCTTCTTGATGTAACCGGCAATCAGATCTTTCGGAGTGAGGGTCGGAGCATTGCCGCCCTTGCCTTCGGCCACAAGAATGTCACCGTTCGGCAAGACCAGCGTCTGTCGGGGGATCTTCAGATCGGTGGCAATCAGCGTGATGGTATAGCCGTCCGGTACGGCCGGTCTCTGATTGCCCCAGTCAGCGGGATCCGCGATCTTCATCGCGGGCAAAAGACCCCGATGGGGTTCCGGAAGTTGCGGCGTGGCGCCATATTCCAAGGTATCGGCGTCGTCGCCGCAGGCGGAGAGTAGTAGGATGGCGGCAATCGTGACTGGGAGCTGTAAGTGCCTCATACGCCACGGCTCCAATAGGCTGCCCAGTTCACAGCAACTGAGAGGATCAGCGTGATGATCGAGAGGATCAGAGCACCCGGCATGGCGGCCCACGCATCCTTCGCTAGCTCGAGCGCTGTAATCAGGCCGCAGATGAAAGTCGCAAGCACCAGCGCCACGTGAAGCCATCTGCGTTGACCGCGGCTGGTAAGGACGTCCACGATCGCCCACACAAAGGCAAAGCCGACGAACACCAGGCCCCCTGCCACCAACCAGGAGGCGAAGTTAGTCCATTGGATCTGATAGGTGGATGCGTAAGCCCAATTGCTGAGAACAGCACCAAGGAACAGCGGAATTGGAGAAGCGATCAGGATGGCGTGCAGAGGGCTTATAGGGCGATCCGCTCTTGCGCCTGCTCTGTGCTGCATCTTGAATTACGCTCCTGCCTCATTGATCACTTCGCACATAGCGAAGGAGCGTGATGGCTCAGTGGGCAGCCGAATGAGTGACAACCAACTCTCAAATGCAGTTTCACACCCTCGAGTTCCGCAGCCTGCCCTCTGAATAACCGCTTCGTCTTTCCCTTATCGGAGGCGCAGCTCCTTTTCGGCCTGTCAGGTCGGGCATCGGTGAAGGGGTTGAGCGCATCGCCCACGATCCCGAAAACCCGCTTCACGCCGATGTCAGCAAGCGTCTCGACGAGCAGGTCGGCAACGGCGGACGACCTCAGGGGCTCCGAGAGTTGCGGCAACGTTCTGAGTTAACGCAGCAAGCCAAGCTAGGTCCAAGCAGCCGATCCACTCAGAGTTCCAGCTCCGGCCTCGCTCAGGCGATCCCTTGAACCCGCCCGCTAGCTTCGCGTGAGGTAATCAGCCGCAATCAGTGTGATCATGAACACGATCCACAAAAGCGCCGCCCCGGTCGCTAGCCGCAGCAGGCCACCTTCCTTCCTCATGTCCATGAAGAACCACAGGATGAGGCCCGCCTTCGCCGCGGCGATGCCATAGGCGATCCAAGGCTTTGCCTCTCCCAGAGGCAGGAAGGCCGCACCTAAAGTCACGCCGAGCAGCAGCATCAGGCTAAACCACACCAGCAGCAGGCGGAGGATGGGGGCGCTCACTGCGCCGCTCCGGCGAGGTAGATGGTGGGATAGAGGAACACCCAGATCAGATCGACAAGGTGCCAGTAGAGCGCCACATTGCCGATCAGCACCGCGTGGACATCCTCCTGCGCACGCCGGTTGAGCGCGGCGATCGAAAGCAGGACCATGCCAGCAATCAGGTGCAGCGCATGTAGCCCCGTGGCGACGAAGTAGAGGTTCATGAAGAGCTGCTCGAAGGCGCTGCGCAGACCGAAAGGGGCAAGGCCGGGGATCACTCCCGCCCGATACTCCAGGCAGTATTCGTGGCCCTTGATGCCGAGAAATGCGGCGCCCAGCGCCACCGCAGCCCAGAGCGCGCGCCTGGCCCAGAGAGGCCGGTTGCCTCGCGCCGCTTCCACCGCCACGGCTGCCAGGAGACTGGATGTGAGCAGGATGGCGGTGTTCAGCGTTCCGTGCCACAGCTTCATCTGGCCCGATGCCGCGATGTATTCCTGCGGATGCAGCAGCCGCAGGGTCATTGCGGCGGCGAAAATCCCGCCGAACAGCATCGCTTCGCTGCCGAGGAAGACGAGCATGCCCAGCCGGTCCGCCTCTTCCTGCCGCTCTACCTCGTGGAACGGCTCGTGCAGGTGGCGCTCTTCAGCCATGGGTGCGGCTGGAGGGGTGCTTGAGCGGATAGTGATACGGCCCGCGGATCACCACCGGCTGTTCTGTGAAATTGTGCTTGGGCGGGGGGGATGAGGTCGTCCATTCCAGCCCCGTCGCGCCCCAGGGATTGGCCGCTGCACGGCTCCCCCGGAAGAGCGACCAGAGGAGGTAGAACAGCGGCATCAGATAGCCGACCGCCAGCAGCCCCGCGCCAGCCGAGGAGAGCACGTGGAGCACCTGGAATTCCTCCGGATAGACGTGGTAGCGCCGCGGCATCCCCCGGTATCCCAGCACAAACTGCGGCAGGAAGGTGAGGTTGAAGCCGATCAGGATGGTAATCGCCGCGATCTTCGCCAGCACCTCATTGTACATCCGGCCGGTGATCTTCGGCCACCAATAGTGCAGCGCGCCGAAAAAGGCCGTCACCGTGCCGCCGACCATAATGTAGTGGAAGTGGGCGACCACGAAGTAGGTGTCGTGCACGTGCACGTCGATCGCGAGCATCGCCAGCATCAGCCCAGTTAATCCGCCCGCGACGAACAGCACGATGAAACCCATTGCGAACAGCAGCGGCGCGCTGATGTCTATGTCGCCTTTGTAGAGGGTCGCCGTCCAGTTGTAGACCTTGATCGCCGACGGTACTGCCACTGCCAGCGACAGGAAGGAGAACACAGCGCTGGCATAGATTGACTGGCCCGCCACGAACATGTGGTGCCCCCACACCAGAAAACCGATCACCGCAATCGCGATGGAGGCATAGGCCACGAACCAGTAGCCGAAGATCTGCTTATGCGCTGACGAGGTGATCAGCTCGCTCATCACCCCCATCGCCGGCAGCACCATGATGTAAACGGCGGGGTGGCTGTAGAACCAGAACAGGTGCTGGAACAGCAGCGGATCGCCACCCAGGCTTGGGTCGAACACACCAATCCCCAGCACCCGTTCCGCCGCGACCAGCAGCAACGTCACCGCCAGCACCGGCGTCGCCAGCACGAAGATCAGCGACACCGCGTAGTGCGACCAGCAGAACAGCGGCAGGCGCGACCACGTCATCCCCGGCGCGCGAAGCTTGTGGATCGTGACAATGAAGTTGAGGCCGGTGAGGATGGTCGAGAAGCCGCTGATGAATACGGCGATCACCGTCATCACCACCATGCCGTTGGCGTACATCGTCGTTAGCGGGGTGTAGAATGTCCAGCCGGTATCCACCCCGCCACCAAGCACCACGGCCAGCGTCAGCAGTCCCGCGAAGATGTAGATGTACCAACTCAGGAGGTTCAGCCGCGGAAAGGCGAGCTCTCGCGCGCCTATCATCAGGGGGATGAGGAAATTGCCGAACGTGTTCGGGATGGAGGGGATCAGGAAGAACCACACCATGATGATCCCGTGGAGCGAGAAGGCGCGATTATAACCCTCGTTGCTCAGCAGGTCCGGCGCAGGCGTGAGCAGGTCCAGCCGGATCAGGGCCGCGGCCACCCCGCCGATCGCGAAAAAGAAGCTGATCGAGAAAAGGTAGAGAATGGCGATCCGCTTGTGATCTGTGGTGAAGAACCACGATCGGAGCGAATAGCCGGCGCGCAGGTAGCTGGTGTGGTCGACGTCCTGCGGTTCACGGTCAAGGTCGATGGAGGCCGCAGTCATCGAGGGCGCCCTTCGATAGGGTTGAGAAGCTTGAGGTAGGCCACCAGCGCGTTCACCTGCTCGGGCTCGATGAGGTTGCCGTAGGTGGGCATGATCGCCGGATAACCGCCCACGACCTGGCTGTTCGGCAGCATGATGGAATCGTGCAGGTACTGCTCGTCCGCCAGCACGACGGTGCCGTCGGAGAGGCCAACGGGCCGGTCGAATACGCCAGCGAGATCAGGCGCCTTCACCGTTGAAGCGGCCCCATGACAGCCGCTGCACCCGAGGTCCCGGAACAGCCGCTCGCCCTGTTGCGCCAGGGTCGCGCTGGTGCCGAAGCTGCCCTCGTCCTCCAGCCACTCGGCGTAATCGCCGGGGTTCATCACGATCAGCCGCCCGCCCATCACGCTGTGATCCGTGCCGCAGAACTCCGCACAGCGCAGCGGATAGATTCCGGGCCCATTCGCCTCGAACCATTGCTCAGTATACCGGCCGGGCAGCACGTCCTGCTTGATGCGCATTGCCGGCAGGTAAAGGCTGTGGATCACGTCTCGCGATGTCATCACCAGCCGCACCGGCGTGTTCGCGGGCACGTGCAGCTCGTTGATCTCGGCCGTGCCGTCAGGATGCTGGAACTTCCACATCCACTGCTTGGCGACCACGTTGATCCTGTAGGCGTCTGGCGGCGGCGTTCGCAGGTCGAAATAGAGCGAGGTGGCCCAGACGAAAAAGCCGACCGTCAGCAGGAAGGGGATGATGGACCATGACAGCTCGATCCACAGGTTGTGGTTCTCTGCGTGGTCGCGATTGACTTCGTTTGTCGTGCGATAGCGGATCGCGAAGATCACCATCAGCACGAAAACGGGCAGCGTCAGCAGCGCGACCATCGCTCCGAAACTGCCGAACAGCAGGTCCAGCTTGCCTGCATGGGCGGAAGCCTGCGGCGGCAGCAGGTCGATCTGACCGATCATGCGGGTCGCCTCCGCAGGCGCCAGAGCAGCAGTGCCAAGCCGGCAACGGTAAGGGCGGCAGCAATGCGCAGGATCATTTCGATCGCCGGGGTGTAGCGGCCCGTCGCCGGATCGTAGTGATAGCAGAGTAGCAGCAGCCGGTCGGTCCAGCTGCCCGTCCGCCCCTCTGCGGCTGCGGCAATGGCTTGGCCCACCGCCTGCGGCTGGGGTGTGAGGCCATAGAGCCAGCTCGACAGGCGGCCGTCTGGTGTCAGAACGGCGACTGCGGCCACGTGGGCATACTGCCCCATCCGGTCGTCCCAGGCGTAGCGAAAGCCGAGCGCATTGGTGACGGCGCGGATGCTGCGTTCGTCTCCGATGAGCGCGGAAACTGGCGCAATTGCATTCCCACCGGAAGCCTTTTGCAACCGGGTCAGATCGCGCGCTGCGGCACTTGCATCCTCTCGCGGGTCGATGCCGAAGGCGGTGACGACAAAGTCCTGTCCCGGCCGGTGCGGCTGCGCGGCGATTGCGTCAGCCAGCCCGGCAAGGGTGACGCCGCACAGATTCGGACAATCGTGCAGCACGGGCGCCAACAGGATCGGCTTGCCCGCGCCAATCTCCCGCAACGTGGTGCGCTGCCCGGTCGCACCGGTAAAAGCGAGGTCCATCGGAATGTGCGCGCCGGGTCGCTCGTCAATGCTCGCGAGGCCGAAGGGGTTGAACGGGTCCTGCGCAGCGAGCGGCCCGGTGAGTGCGACGAGCAGGACGATGAGGATAGCGCGCAGCATCATCGGGCATTGATCCGGTGCTCGCGCGCCATACCTTCCGGTGGCGGCGCGGGAAGGTCCTCTCCCCACCCGGTCTCCTCCACCTGCCGCATCGCCGCCTCGACCGCGGGCGGAGCGGTGCGTTCGGGGACGTGAGTCCGCAGTGGCGGCTCCAGCGGCGGCACTTCGGTTTCGAGCAGCCGTGGCGCGGGGGGCTCCGCCGGCGCGGCCGCGAAAGGCGGCGCGCTCTCGGGAGACTTGCTGCGCAAATAGGCGATCAGCAGTCCCGCGACGAGGAGGCCCACCAGCATTAGTGCGAAGAGCGATCCGGCTGCCAAGGCCACGCGGCCAGCGGGGGCATCCCGCTTCTCGTAGCCCCGCTCGCGCGCTTCAGGGTCTGCCTGTTCGGCGCTCTCGGCGCGCTGGACCTCGGTCTCGGCATGGAGCTCGCGCGTCATGCGCAGGCCTCCCCCGGAAAACGTGCAGAGATCCGATGGCGCAGCGCCAGCGGCAGTGCCGCCGCCGCCAGCGCGCCGAGCCCGGCGAGCGCCAGCACATAGGCGAGCACCGACAGCGCTCCGGCCTGCGGAAGCCCGAACCAGGCGATCTCCACCAGCTTGCCCAGCAGCACGCTCGCTGCAAGCCAGCGCAGCCGGCGCGGATCCTTCCGGAACCCGGCGAACAGCAGGAGCAGGAGCGGAACTCCGCCAAGCAGCCCGAAAGCCCACTCAGCCGCATCCCAGCCGAGCGTTGATCGACTGTCGAACCAGCGCACGTTGGAGGGCAAGTTGCTTGACCAGATGATGAAGAAGGGCAGGAACTGCAGATAGGCCCAGAGCAGCAGCAGGGTCAGCAAGAGCGCACCGAGCACTCCGGCGTGCGCCGGCGGCCGCCCGATAGAGAGGCGCAGCAACAGCAGCGCGGCGAAGGCGAGCACCGCCATCAGGATCAGCATCTGCAGCCCGAAGCCTGACGAGGCGAGATCGTGAGACAGGGTCATCAGCCAGTCGATGCCCACCAGCGATCCGAACACCGGGAAGGCAACCAACCCCGCCGCTGCGACCGCCGTGGTGGATCGGCGCGCTCGCATCCATCGCGCGACTACAGTCAAAAATGCGAACCAAAGGATCGTGCGCAGTCCGAACGGCACCACGTCCATCCAGGCATTCTGGAAGGCGGAGATCGGGGGCCGGCTTGCCCAAGGGTAGATGACGCCAGCGCCGAGGATGACCGGGAGGAAAGCGATCGCGCCCAAAGGAGCCAGTAGCGCCCCAGCCTCGCACGTCAGGCGCAATTCCTCTCCCCAGGCGCCGGGAATTAGGCGCATCATCATCTGGAACAGCAGCGCCCCGGCAGGGATGGCCGCGAGGGCGAAAGCGGCGCAGAGCCATCCCGTCAGCGCTTCTCGGGGCCAGGCGACCGCCAGCGCCAGCGCCGCGATCGCAAGCACCGCGCCGCCCAGCGCCAGCCGCCGCTCCCGAGGAGGCGCCCTAACGATCATCAGCCGTGCTCCCCGCGTTCTGCAGCGCGCGAATATAGGCGGCGATGGCCCAACGGTCGCTCGGCGGCACCCGGTCGGCGTAGGAATACATCACGCCATAGCCGTTCGTGATCACCTGATAGAAGTGCGAAGCCGGGGCAGCGACAAGCCGCGGCTCCAGATAACTGGGCGGCTGGGGGAAGCCGCGTTCTACGACGGGACCATGTCCTCGTCCGTCCTCCCCATGGCAGACGGAGCAGTAGATCTCGAACCGTTCCCGCCCCCGTTCCAGCAGGGCACGGGTGATCTGCGGACGTTCGGCGGCGGCGAGGCGATGCGGCGTGTCGCGCGCAACGGTTCCCGGCGGTGGGGCCTGCATCGCCATGTCGTGCGGGAAGAGCTCGGCGCTTTCATAGACATCATAGCGCGGCTGCTGGACCATGTTCTGGCCGCAGGCGGTCGGGATCAACACAAGCATGCAGGCGGTCCACCTCATCGCGCCGGCCTCCCCGGCACGTCGATGATGGCTTTGGGCTCTAGCGCGGCCAACGCCTTGCCCGCTTCATCGCGGTCGAAATGCTCGTCAGCGAAGATCGCGAGGAAGAAGCGGTCGTCCGACTCGAAGCGGAAATCATCCGCATCGAACAGGGGGTGGTTAAGCCGAGGCAGGCGGTTGCCGATGAACATCGTGCCGATCCCCGCCAGTACCGCCCCGAGCACCAGCATCTCAAATGCGATCAGAAGAAAAGCAGGCACCGCCAGTAGCGGCCGCCCACCGATCCACAGGGGGTAGTCGAGATTTGTGGCGACCTGCATCAGGAAGCCGAGGAGGGCGCCCGCGATGCCGCCGAACAAGGTTGCAAGGGGCACGCTCCGGCTACGGAAGCCGATTGCATCGGCCAGTCCCTCGACCGGAAAGGGGGTGAAAGCATCGATATTCTCGAAGCCTCGCGCGCGAACCTTGCGCGCGGCCTCGATCAGTCGGTCGGAACTGTCGAACTCCGCCAGCACGGCGTAGGGGGGCGCCCGCTCAGCCATCGCGGGCCTTCTCCAGCTCTTCCTTGATCTCGAAGGCGGAGATCACAGGCAGGAAGCGGATGAACAGGAGGAAGGCGGTGAAGAACACGCCCAGCGTCCCGGCGAACAGGCTCCAGTCCCAGAAGGTCGGGCGGAAATAGCCGACCGAGCTTTCCAGCCAATCGCGGTAAAGGCCGGTGACCAGCAGCATGTACCGTTCCAGCCACATGCCGATCGCCACGCTGAGCCCGACCAGGAACAGGACCAGCGGGTGCTGCCGCATGCCGCGCCACCACATCAGCTGCAACGGCACGAAGTTGAGCAGGACGGCGGCCCAGTAGCTCCATGCGTAAGGCCCGGCGAAGCGATCCAGCAGCGTCTCCAGCTCTTTCCCCCCGGCGTAGGCCGCGGTGAAGGCTTCTGCGAGGTAGCCGTAGGCAGTCATCAGCCCGCAGGCGAGCAGCAATTGGCCGAGCCGGTTGAGATGCCTGGAGGTGACGAGATCCTTCAGCCCCAGCATCGACCGCAGCCAGACGGCTAGCATCGAAACGACCGCGAAGCCGGAGAACGCCGCGCCGAGCACGAAATAAGGCGGGAATACGGTGGATGCCCATCCCGGCACTGGGCCGCTCGCGAAGAGCAGGGAGATTTCCGAGTGGACGGAGACAACCAGCGGGACGGCGAGGGCGGCCGTCAGGCGATAGCTCTGCTGCCAGCGGTGCCAATGGTTGGCGGAGCCGCGCCAGCCGAGCGCGCCGAGGCCGAAGAAGATCTTCCAGCGGCGCTTCTCCGCCCGGTCTCGTGCCGAGGCGAGATCTGGCATGATGCCGATGAACCAGAACAGCGCCGAAACGATGAGGTAGGTCAGCACCGCGAAGAAGTCCCAGGTCAGCGGGCTCTTGAACTGGGGCCACAGGTTCATCGTGTTGAAGTACGGCGCCATCCAGTAGAAGCGCCACGGCCTGCCAAGATGAAGGATCGGGTAGAGCCCGGCGCAGACCACCGCGAACAGCGTCATCGCCTCAGCAAAGCGGTTGAGCGAATTGCGCCATTGCTGGCCGAGCAGCAGTAGCATGGCCGAGATCAGCGTGCCGGCATGGCCGATGCCGACCCACCAGACATAATTCGCGATGGGGAAGCCCCAGCTGACGGGAATGTTGTTGCCCCAAACGCCGGGCCCGTAGCCGAACAGCACCGCGACCGAGACGAAGAACAGCCCAAGCAGGAGCAGCGCGACGGCGAAGCAGGCCCACCAAGCCCGCCGTGCAGGAAAATGCGGAGGGATGCGGACCACTTCGCGAGTGACGCGATCCTCTGCGCTGCGCTGCCTCACGCCTCCCGCGCTCCCTTGCGGATGCGCGCCTGATAGGTGGTGCGCGGGCGAGTGTTGGCCTCCGCCAGCAGGTCATAATCGCGGCCGCTCGCCTTCTTGCGCGAGACCTGCGTGTCTTCCTCAGAGACGTCGCCGAAGACGATCGCCTGAGTGGGGCAGGCGGCCTGACAGGCGGTGACGACCTCGCCATCGGCGATGGGACGCCCCTCCTTCTTCGCAGCGATCCGAGCGTCACTGATGCGCTGGATGCAGTAGGTGCACTTCTCCATCACCCCCCGCTGGCGAACGGTGACCTCGGGATTGCGCGCCGCCTTCAGCTCCGGTGGGTCATCGCCGGTATAGTCGAACCAGTTGAAGCGGCGGACCTTGTAGGGGCAATAGGCGGAGCACGTGCGTGTGCCGATGCAGCGGTTGTAGACCTGCAGGTTCAGGCCATCGTCACTGTGCACCGCGGCGTTTACGGGGCAGCCCATCTCGCATGGTGCGTTTTCGCAATGCATGCAGGGAACGGGCTGGAAGGAATGTTCCGGCTCTCCGGGCGAGCCCTGGTAGTAGCGGTCGACGCGCAGCCAATGCATCTCGCGCCCCTTGGCGACCTGCTCCTTGCCCACCATCGGGATGTTGTTCTCGGCCACGCAGGCGACGACGCAGGCATTGCAGCCAATGCAGAGGTCAAGGTCGATCGCCATGCCCCACGCCGGCTTGGAGTGCTGCGGCGGATAGAAGCTGGGCTTCGGCTTCTCCGGCGGCAGCGCCTCACCGGCGGTGTCGACGAAACGGACGAATTCGTCCGGCTTCATTTCGAAATGGTGCTGGGTGGTGACGACGGCCTCGTGGCCTTCGATGCGGGTCAGGCGCACTTCTGCACCGGCAGGCAGGCCGAGCAGCGGGGTGGCGCTGAAGCCGACGCCTTCAGCCACGCGGCTGCCGGCGCTGCGACCGTGTCCGAGATGGAGCAGGACCGTATCCCGCTCCTGCCCCGGCACGATCCAGACGGGCCCGGTGATGCTGTTCCCACCGGCTGCAAGGCGGACGAGGTCGCCGTTGGCGAGGTGGCGGTCGGCGGCGAGAGCGGGGCTGATGTGGACGGCATTGCCCCAGGTGATCTTGGTCAGCGGCTTGGGCGTTTCCTGCAGCCAGGGATTGGACGCGAAGCTGCCGTCCCAAACGCTCGGGTCGGGGCGGACGAGGAGCGACAGGCCGGGTTGGCGAGGTGGAGCGGGGGGCGGGGCGGGTTGGGGCGGGGCGACGGCCGGGGCTGCTACCGAGGTAGGGGTGTCGATCCAGCCCTGCACCAGCGCTGCTGCCCATTGGGGACCGTCGAGGCTCCAGGTGGCGCGGACGAGCTCTCGGTCGGTGGTGGGATCGTCCAGCAGGCCGGCGAGCAGTGCGTGGCGGGAGCGCACGCTGGTCCAAGGGCGGACCAGGGGCTGGGTCAGCAGGATGGAGCCGTCCGCCGCCTCGCCATCGGTCCAGCTTTCAAGGCTGTGCGTCAGCGGCAGGTGCCAGTGGCTGGCAACGCCGGTCTCGTTGGCATGCAGGCCTGCATGGATGCGCAGCGGCACGCGAACAAAGAGGTTGGCGAAACCGAGGTGGGGAGGCGCGGCGTAAAGCGGGTTGCCCTCGAGCACGAACAGCGTCTGCACCTCGCCAGCGGCCATGGCCGTGGTGAGATCGCGGAGTGAGCCGGCACTCTGCGCACGGACGCGAGGGACGGCCTGCGAGGTGCGGCCGAGATTGCCGAGCGCCATGTCGATCTGCTGCGCGAGCGCGTGGAGCGCGGGGGGGTGGTGCTCGCCGACGAGAACGAGACCGCGGCCCCGCTGGTCGGCCAAGGCCTGGGCGGCCTTCGTGACCCATGCCTGCTCGGCAGGCGCGAGGGGCGGAGCATCGGCGGCAAGGCCCAGCCTCGCGGCTAGCGCCTGCAGCAGCGCTTCCATGCGGTCCTCGCGGGCGATCAGCCGCTCCTCGCCAGCCGTGACTCCGGTGAGAGTGGGAGTCGGCTCGGCAACGAGGAGCTGCGCCGCGCCATCGCCCTGTTGGTAGGCGCGGCGGCGGGCGCCCCAACCGGTCGCATGCCAGGTCTGCAATGGGCCGGGCCCCAGCGGGTCGGCATCGAGGGCGATGACGGCGTGCGCCTGTTCCAGCAGCAGCCTGCGGGCGGGCGAGCGCTGGCCTTGCCCCGACGGATCGTTGACCGGCGACCAGGCGTGCCAGCGCGCCTGCGGCCAACGCTCCAGCAAGGCGGCGATTTGCCGCAGCAGCGTCGGCGAGCGGCTTGGCCCCGTGAGAAGGCGGAACCCTGCGCCAGCGCTCGCGTCCAGCTGTTGGCGAAGTTCCGCAATCTGCGTGTCGAACAGGGCCCAGTCGGCGGGTTGGCCGAGCCGGCGAGGCGCGGCAGAGCGATCGGGATCATACAGGCCGAGCAGGGCAGCCTGTGTGATCGGATCGCTCGCGCCCCGGCTGGCGGGGTGCTGCGGGTTGCCTTCCAATTTGAGCGGCCGCCCCTCGCGAGTCTTGCCGATCAGCGGCTGGGCGATCCCCTCATACTCGAAGGCAGTGGCGTAGTAGCGAGCGATGCCGGGTGTCGCGCCTTCCGGCGTCTCCATGTAAGGGAGTGCTTCCTCGTCGGGCGCCCGCTCGCACCCGTCGAGGCCGGCCAAGGCGACAGCGCCGCCGAGGCATTTGAGAATGTCCCGCCGCCGCCAGTCGCCCGCATGCCGGGCCAGCGCGGGAAAGCGTTCGGCGAGTTGCGCGCGGAACTCCGGCTGGTCGATCAACTCATCAAGTCCGCGCCAGAACTGCCGGCCGGTTGCGCCTGAGAGGTGGGCTATCGGTTGATCGGGCCGCGTCACCGGTGGCAGATCCCGCAATCGTCCAGTGAGCTGGGGTTGATGTGCTGCCGGGTCAGAACCCGCTGCCCGAACTCCCGCGCCTGCTCCTGCGTCCAGCGGAGAGGCTCCATTCGCGTGACCATCTCCGGTGGACGAAGGCGCGCCGCCGGGTCGCGATGGCAATCCAGGCAGAACTCCATCTGCAGGGGAACGGCGCGGAACGTCAGCGGCATCTGGTCCACCCGGCCGTGGCATTCCACGCAGCCGACGCCGCGATCGATGTGGATCGAGTGGTCGAAATGCACATAATCGGGCAGTTGGGCGACGCGGCGCCAGCGGATTGGCTCTCCCGTCTGCTCGCTCTGGCGCACCGGGGCGAGGGGAAGGGCGCCGGTCCAGATCTGCGAATGGCAGGTCATGCAGGTGTGAGTGGAAGGAAGGCCGGCATACGGTCCCTCCTCCACGCTGCTGTGGCAATAGCGGCAGTCGATCCCGTCATCGCTGACATGATGCTGATGGCTGAACGGGACGGGCTGACTCTCCACCCACCCCGCCTGAGTGGCATAGATGGATTCCGCGTAGTCCCACGCCCCCAGCAGGAAGCCGAGCAAAAGAAGGACAATGCCCAGCGCTGCGAGACGCAATGCAGTGTCGGCGGCTGGTGGAAAGACCTGCGCCAGATCGGGGCCCCCTTTCCCCTGATCGCGAGCGCACTTTCTGGCTCGCTACCTTGGCGATCCTACGAGCAGCAGAGAAGAACGTTCCGGCTCAAGAAAGTGCCGCGGAGTTGGATGAACGATGGCCCGTTGCGCTAGCGAGTCCGGCGTGAGCGGCAAGCGGTCGATCTCCACGGGACCGGCAAGCGGCAGGATCGCGTTGGATGAGCAGAGCGCAAGTCATTGCGTCGCGACAATCCGCAAACTATTCGCCGCCCTACGAAATTTGACGGAAGCTTGGCGATGTGCAGGAGCGCACGTGCGGGGCGAGGGAGGGGATTTATGATCGTCGAACGTGCTCTCGCGGCGCATCGTCTGCGCGCGATCGTGCTATCCGGCGCATCTGCGGCGGCGCTCCTGCCGGTCGCCGCCTACGCGCAGGATTCGGCTCTGGGCGTCGGCACCGCTGACGCCGACGTGAGTGTGGACCTGGCTTCGCAGGAAGCCCCAGGCAACGCCATCATCGTCACCGCCACCAAGCGCGAGCAGACGCTGCAGGAGATCCCGGTGGCGGTCACCGTAACCACGGCCGAGACGCTCGAGCGGGAGCAGATCCGCGATCTGCGCGACCTGCAGTCGGTTGTCCCATCGCTGCGGGTGACGCAGTTGCAGAGCTCGGCCAACACCAATTTCATCATTCGCGGCTTCGGCAACGGGGCCAACAATGCCGGGATCGAGCCGTCGGTCGGCGTCTTCGTGGACGGGGTGTATCGCTCGCGTACCTCCGCGCAGATCGGTGATCTGCCCGATGTTGCGCGGATAGAGGTGCTGCGCGGGCCCCAATCCACACTGTTCGGCAAGAATGCGAGCGCGGGCGTCATCTCCATCGTCACCCGCCGGCCGAGCTTCACGCCCACCGGATCGGCAGAGCTGTCCTATGGCAATTTCGATGCACTCGTTGCCCGCGCATATGTCAGCGGACCGCTGGACGACAGCTTCGCGGTGAGCCTTGCGGGCGGGATCAACCGCCGCGACGGGTACAATCGCGACGAAGGCTCCGGCACGCGCACCAACGAGCGAGACCGCTGGTTCGTGCGGGGGCAGGGCCTGTTCGACAATGGCGGTGCGCTCACCGCCCGGCTGATCGTGGACTATGACCGGATCGACGAGAATTGCTGCGGCGTCGTCAACCTGCTCAGCTCGCCCGCGACTGCTGCGATCCGCGCGCTGGGCGGACAGGTGAGCGACCCGGAAGACCGCTTCGGCAATGTGGTGTACAACAATTTCGCCTCCACCAACGACATCGAAAATGCGGGCGTGTCGGGGCAGATCGACCTCGACCTTGGCCCGGTGGCGCTGACCTCGATCACCGCCTACCGCGAGACCGACGGCACGTACGGCCAGGACGTGGACTTCACCTCCGCCGACCTGCTGCGCCGCTTCTATGATCAGACGCTCGACACCTTCACGCAGGAGCTGCGCGCCACCGGCACCTTCGGACCAGTGTCGGCGCTCCTGGGCCTTTATTATTTCGACGAAAAGGTGCGTGAGCGGCAGGACGTCGTCACCGGTGACGCCTTCCGGACCTTCGCCGACATCAGCATCGGGGGCAATGGCGGCGGTGCGGCGGTGACCAATCTGGAAGGCACGCTGGGCGTGCTGTATGGCAACCCGGCGCAATATCTCGGCCAGTTCTTCGTGCCCGGTGTCACCGAGACTGGCAGCTTCGTGCTCAAGAACCAGGCGCTCTCCCTGTTCGGGCAGTTCGATGTCGAGATTGTCGACGGCCTCGTGCTGACGTTGGGCGGCAACTACACGATGGACGACAAGCGGGCGACCACCGCCTACAGTTCGTCCAGCGTGTTTTCGAACATCGATCTGGTGGATGCGGGCCGGCGCGCGATCACGGCGCAGGGCATTGCCACCACAGTGGGCAATCTGCTCCAGCTCGGCCGGCCCGCCACGCAGGCCGAGATCGGCGGCTTCGCGCAGGCGAACCCTGCCGGATTTGCCCAGGTGCAGGTGGGCGCGCAGGCCTTCGCCGCAGCCAACGCCAGCAACCCGCAGGTCAACCCGCTGCTTGGCGCACGCGCGCTTCAGCTGTTCCCGCCCTTCGTCAACATCCCCAATGCGGTGGAGAGCGGCGAGACGGACGACAACGATTTCGCTTATACCATCCGCCTCGCTTACGACGTGGATGCCGACCTCAACATCTACGCAAGCTACGCCACCGGATTCAAGGCGAGCTCGTTCAACTTGTCACGCGACAGCCGCCCCTTCGCAGGCGACGCTGCGGCGTTGGCTGCCGCAGGGCTGGCGGTGAACAATCTCACCTATGGCAGCCGCTTCGCAGGTCCGGAGGAAGCCACTGTGATTGAGCTGGGCCTGAAGGCCGACTGGGGCCGCTATTCAGCCAACCTCACCGGTTTCCGGCAGGACATCGACGGCTTCCAGTCCAACATCTTCACCGGCACCGGCTTCTTCCTCGCCAATGCGGGCAAGCAGCGCACCTATGGCGTTGAGTTCGAGGGCACGGCCAATCCGGTGGATCCGCTCACGCTCAGCCTGGGTGTTACATGGCTGGATGCGACCTATCAGGAGTTCCTGCTATCCTCGGTGGGCGATCTGTCGGGCCGGAGCGTGGCCGGGGTGCCGGACTGGACCATCGTGGCGGGCGGACAATGGGTGCAGCCGCTTTCAAACGGCGACGAACTGGTGCTGCGCTCCACGTTCCACCACGAATCCGAGACGAACATCGTGGAGGGGCTGCCGGGCTTCATCAGCCGGGGCGAGGGCGCAGCGATTGCGGCGGCCGACCAGTTCACGCGGGAGGTGAACGACCTCTCAGCCTCGCTCACCTATGTCATGGCAGATACGGGAGTGGAGCTGTCGGTCTGGAGCCGCAACTTGCTCAACAACCGCTACTTGCTTTCCATCTTCGATTCGGTGGCGCAGCCGTTTGCGGTGTCGGGCTATACCAGCCAGCCGCGCACCTATGGCGTGGGCGCGCGCTACCGGTTCTGATCAGGAGCGGCTGGGGACGCAGACGAAAGGATGCGATGGGTGCTGTGATATGCGATGCGCCTGTCGCTAAGTCGGCCGCGCTCGCGTCACTCGCTGCAGTTCTCTCAACCCCTCGTCCCTGAACCGCTGTGACGGAGTAGCCGGGAAGAGTTGGCCGGCGAGTCTTGGTGTGCGCCAATAGAAGCACATCCTGGGGAGCCTTGGCGCGTTGCGGCGGGTGCCCGTACCCTCAGCCTGGAGCCCCTCCATCGGAGCCGGCGTGCTGCCGTCCGGGAGCACTCCTCCGCGTGGATTCGCACCGCCATCTTTTTTGTCACGCGGCGCCTCCATGCCGCTTTGTCTCCTATGAAGTCTGAACAGACTTTTCAGGAGAACATCGTTGCGTTCGAAGATCAAAAACGTCGGCATCACGCTTGCGGCGTTGCTCTGCGCCTCTACCTCCGGCGCGGCGATCGCAGCCGACAGCGTGATCATTCTGACCGACAACGTGAGCGCTGCAGACGGCCTTCGCGATCGCCTCGTAGTCGCTGGCTATGACGTTACCACGACGCAAGTACCATCGGACCTCACTGGCTCTCTTTCCAATTACAAGCAGGTCTGGGATGTTCGGATGAATGCGCCGCTGGAAAGCGCGGTCGGCACATCCTACCTGGACTACCTCAATGGCGCGGGAGGCCTGTTCTTGCTGGGCGAGAACAGCGGATTCGCCCTGCGGAACAATTCCATTGTAAACTTTATCATCGGCGTGGGCGGCGGCGATGTACAATATGGCGGGGGTCTCGTTACGAGCCAATACGTCACCGATGTCTTCAATGGCGCGGCCACGGTTGTGCCCGATAGTCTCACGTCATTCTATGTTCCGGCCTCAGGGACTTTCGCGACCGCGGGCAACGGCGTATTCATCACGACGGACGGCCCCGGCGGCACTGGCGCGGGCACCGGCATCGCGTTTGGCGCAGGATCGCTCCAGAACGCGCCCACCGGCCGCTTGCTGACCTATCTGGACGTGAACACGTTCCAGGCCAACTTCTACAACGCGACGCCCGCCCTCCGCTCTCTGATCGACAGGATGATCGGCTTCGTGGCGGGCACGGTGACTGTGACCCCGACCCCGACCGCGCCATCGATCATCGATGCCAGCCAGCCGAGCTTCAACCTGTCCGACCCGGCGGCGAGCGGCACGACTATCACGTTCGACGGCGGCACGCTGGACATGACCGGCGGCCCCGATCCCCAGAACATCGTCACTGCTGACGTTGCGGTCGAGAACGGTGGTGCTTTCATTAACACGGCAGGTGGAAGCAGCACCCTGGCCGGGACGATCAGCGGCACCGGAGGTTTGATCGTCTCCGGTCAGGGCACGCTCGCCCTGGGTGGCACCAACACATATGCTGGCGGCACCGTCATCAGCGACTTCTCGACCGTTCAGATCGATAGTGGCGCGGCACTGGGAACCGGCGGCGTCGTTCTGATGAACGGACGGCTGGCGACGTCCGCAGCCACGACGATCAATGCGCCGGTCACCTTGATGAACGGCGTGAACGTGATCGACACCGGGTCGAACGATGCTGCCCTGACAGGTTCTGTCACAGGCAATGGCGGGTTCATCAAGACTGGCAGCGGGCGTCTCCTCCTCAGCGGCGCGAACAGCCACACAGGCGGCACAACCGTGCAGGGTGGCACGCTGGCGGGGGATACCACCTCGCTGGTGGGCGACATCGCCAATGCCGGCGTGGTGGAGTTCGCGCAGAACGCGAACGGCACCTATGCCGGCATCCTCTCCGGTACCGGTGCGTTGGTGAAGAGCGGCAGCGGCCGCCTCGTGCTCAGCGGAGCGAACAGCCATACCGGCGGCACCATTGTGCAGGGTGGCACGCTGGCGGGCGACACCACCTCGCTGGTGGGCGACATTGCCAATGCCGGCGTGGTCGAGTTCGCACAAGGCACGGATGGCGCCTATGCCGGTGCGCTATCCGGGACCGGCGGACTGGTAAAGACTGGCAGCGGGCGTCTCGTTCTCAGCGGCGCGAACAGCCATACCGGCGGCACCATCGTGCAGGGTGGCGCGCTGGCGGGGGATACCACCTCGCTGGTGGGCGACATTGCCAATGCCGGGGTGGTCGAGTTCGTGCAGGGCACCGATGGCACCTATGCGGGCGCTCTGTCGGGCACCGGCGGACTGGTGAAGACAGGGAGCGGGCGTCTGACCCTCAGCGGAGTGAACAGCCATACGGGCGGCACCATCGTGCAGGCTGGCACCCTGGCGGGCGACACCACCTCGCTGGTGGGCGACATCGCCAATGCCGGCGTGGTCGAGTTCGCGCAAGGCACGGATGGCGCCTATGCGGGCGCTCTGTCGGGCACTGGCGCACTGGTGAAGGCCGGTAACGGCCGCCTCGTTCTCAGCGGCGCAAACAGCCATACCGGCGGCACCATCGTGCAGGCTGGCACCTTGGCGGGTGACACCACCTCGCTGGTGGGCGACATTGCCAATGCCGGCGTGGTCGAGTTCGCACAAGGCACGGATGGCGCCTATGCGGGCGCTCTGTCGGGCACTGGCGCACTGGTGAAGGCCGGTAACGGCCGCCTCGTTCTCAGCGGCGCAAACAGCCATACCGGCGGCACCATCGTGCAGGCTGGCACGCTGGCGGGGGATACCACCTCGCTGGTGGGCGACATCGCCAATGCCGGCGTGGTCGAGTTCGCGCAGGGCACCGATGGCGCCTATGCGGGCGCGCTCTCCGGCACCGGCGGCCTGGTGAAGACAGGCAGCGGGCGTCTGACCCTCAGCGGAGCGAACAGCCATGCCGGCGGCACCATCGTGCAGGGTGGCACGCTGGCGGGTGATAGCACCTCGCTGGTGGGCAACATCGTCAACGCAGGCGTGGTTGAATTCGCGCAAGGCACCGACGGCACCTATGCAGGCGCCCTCTCAGGCACCGGCGGATTGGTGAAGACCGGCGGCGGACGTTTGAACCTGACCGGTGCCAGCAGCTTCGCAGGCGACACGATCGTCCAGCAAGGCCTTCTCGCGGTTAACGGCTCCATCAGCCAATCGCGTGTCGGAGTCGATGCGGGTGCGACGATCGGCGGGAACGGCTTGGTCGGCGGGCTGATCGTTCGCAATGGCGCGACCGCAGCGCCTGGAAACTCGATCGGTGAGATCCGGGCCGCGACGACCGTCCTGTTCGAGCCGACTTCAGTGTTCCAGGTGGAGGTCGATGCGACCGGAGCGTCGGACCGAGTGGTGGCGACCGGGACCGCCACTCTGGAGGGCGGCACGGTTCAGGTGCTGGCGGAGAATGGCAACTATCGCCCGCAAACCCGCTATAGCATCCTTCAGGCGGCGCGTGTGGACGGGGAGTTCTCGAACGTCACCAGCAACCTCGCATTCCTGATGCCGACGCTCAGCTATACTCCCACTGAGGTGTCGCTGACGCTGACGCGGAACGACGTGAGCTTCACGGATGTCGCTCTAACGGCCAACCAGTTTGCCACGGCCTCTGCGATCGAGACGAGCTTTGCGCCGTCTTCGGAGCTTTACTACGCGCTTGTCGATCAGGACGCGCAGAGTGCGCGCACGATGTTCGACCACCTGTCCGGCGAGGTACATGCTTCCGCGCTCAACGTGGCCGTGCAGAATACCGGGGGTATGCGCCATGCATTGCTGCAGAAGGCAGGTATGGCCGGTGCCCCGTCCACGCATGTCTGGGTCGAGGGAACGGGTGCATGGTCGGATATCGACGGCAATGGCAATGCCGTGGATGTAGCCGCCGATTCCCGCGGACTGCGTGGCGGCATCGAGGCTGCGTTCGGTACTGCTCGGTTCGGCATCGCGGCAGGGCACGATGATGGCGATCTGCGGCTGGCGGGCCGGTCCTCCAGCGCCACGCTGACAAGCACGCATGCCGGCGTGTATGCGGCGGGCACGCTGGGTCGGGTCGGCGTCCGCGCAGGCGCGACCCATAGCTGGCTCGACATCGGAACAGCCCGTGACACGGCACCGGCGCTCGCGCAGCAGCTGACGGCGTCGTATGACGGACGCATCATCCAGGGCTTCGCCGAAGCCGGCTACAGCCTTCCAGTCGGCCCCGGGGCCATTGAGCCTTTCGCCGGAGTGGACGCCCTCTGGTTGAAGACGGATGGCTTCCGCGAGCAGGGCGGCAGCCTCGCGCTCACCAGCGTCGGCCAGACACAGAGCTATGTGTGGTCCACGCTTGGCGCGAAGGGCAGCTTCGGCCTCGGGAGCGGCTCGCCCATCTCGGCGAACTTCAAGGCCGGTTGGCAGCATGCCCTGAGCGACACAAGCGTTGCTTCGGATGTCGCATTCGCAAACGGCGGACCCATCTTCTCCATCGAAGGGGCTCCGTTGGTGAAGGATGCCGGCCTGTTGGACGTCGGCCTTAGCTGGGACGCATCCCGGGCGATCCGCTTGGGTGTAAGCTATACCGGCACGCTCAGCGATCGGGGCGACACCCACGCTGGCAGGGCGGCACTGTCGATCGCCTTCTGATCGACCGGATCTCGGGGGCGCCGCAATGAGGCGGCGCCTCCTTTGCCGCAGTCGTAGCGCTGGTCGGTCGCGGCGCGCCTGTGAGGTCGCCGCGGATGTGAAGCTGCGCGTCACCTCCCGATAGGCCTGAGCGGCGGAGAGGAACGCATGCGGGCGGCTGCCGTTCATCCGCTTCGGCATGAGACATTGGCTTGCTTCACGATTGGGCGTGCTTCGATCTGCGCCAGCATGGTCTCGCGTGTTGGTTACCCTGGCGGCTTTCTCGGCGGCCGGATGCGCGACCTTTCCTGAAGACCGGATTGCGCAGTGCAAGACAGGAGCGCCCCGGATCCACGTCGACCAGGATACTGGTGAAGCATCGACTGAACTGAGCGTACTGACCTACAATGTGGAAGGGTTGCCATGGCCCGCACGCGCCAACCGGTCACCGCGATTGCGGGAAATCGGCCGGCAGCTCTCCGCCATGCGGGAAGGCGGAGTGGCTCCCGACATCGTTCTCCTGCAGGAGGTCTTCACGACCGACGCGGGCAGGATCACGGAGAGTTCCGGCTACGCCAGCCGGGTCAGGGGCCCCGGCCGGCGAGCGCATCGTCCGCCGACCAGCGATGAGGCCGACCCGGCGCTGACGAGCCGGCGCAAATTGCTCAAGGGGGAGAGCCTGGGCCGCTTGTTCTCCAGCGGTCTTTACGTCCTCAGTGACTTCCCGGTGATGCAGACGGCAGGGCAACCCTTCCGCAGGCGGGAATGCGCTGGCTTCGATTGCCTCGCCAACAAAGGCCTGCAGCATGTCACCATACAGGTTCCCGGGGTCCCGCAGCCATTGGAAGTGTTCAACACCCATCTGAACTCCGGTGGGGCATCGCGCGTGCGGCCGGAGCGTTCGCTGATCGCCCACAACCTGCAGGTAGAGGAGATCGCCCGTTTCATCGAGCAGCAGAGAGGAGCTGGTTCTCCGCTGATCCTGGGCGGCGACTTCAATATGCGCGGCGATGACGAGCGCTTCACTCATTTCACCGACACGGTGCCCCATACGCTGGTGCATCAGTACTGCGCATTCGATGCCTCAGGGTGCGAGGTGGGCTTGAGCTGGGACGGTGACGCTCCATGGATGGATACGCAGGACCTGCAGAGTTTTGACGACGGCGAGATCGTGACAGTGCGACCGGTCCGGGTCGAAGGGATGTTCGACGAGCCATGGCAAGGCGCGCCATTGGCGGATCATGATGGCCTTCTGGTGAGCTATCGCCTCTCATGGCCGGCAACGGCATCGTCCCGGATGCGCGCCATCCCCCGATGCGCGGATCAACTCGGCGCTACTTCGCGCCTGCGGAGCCTTGTCCCGCTCGGTCGTTCGTCACGAGGGTTCGCATCTTGAGCATCCACGAAGCGATTGTGCCGCGGACATGCCCCTCTATCCTCACCTGCGCGGGATGGATTGCCGCCACACACTGTCCCCGCGGAACCGGCGGTTGATCATGCTTCTGTTCTCGACGCCATGCAGGAAGATTTAATGGATCACCGTGAGCCCCAGGTCGCGGAGCCCCGTTCGGGACAAGGCGTTAACCGGGCCTTTCGAGGTGCGGTGGCTGTTCTCGCCGTTCTGGGATTGGCTCTGCTTCTCTGGCAGCTCAGGCCTGTCCTCCTGTTGCTGTTTGCAGCAGCACTGGTTGCCATCGTCCTCCATGCTCTTGCCCGGCTGATCCAGCAGCGCACCCGGATGCACCATGCGGTGGCTCTCGCGCTTGCAGCGCTGACGATCTTCGGCAGCGTTGGAGGCGTCGTCTGGTTGTTCGGCGCGGAGCTTGTCACGCAGGTCAATCAACTGGCCGCGCTGATCCCGAGCGGCTGGGAAGCCCTCAGTGAGCGCTTTGGGGAAGACCGGATCAATGACACTGTCGAGCGCCTGGCGCCCAGCGGAAGCAATATCTTCTCAATCGTGCAGGCGATCCTCTCCTTCGTCAGCGGAATGTTGACGGCGACGATGCTGGCGATGCTGGGCGGCGTGTTCCTGGCCGCCCAGCCCGAGACGTACCGCAAGGGCTTTCGTATGCTGCTGCCCACCAGTTGGGAGGAACAGGCGGACGATGTTGTTCACACCCTTGGAAGGGCGCTTCGCCGGTTCATGGCAGGGCAGGTCATTTCGATGCTGTTCGTCGGGATCACCATCTTCATTGGCCTGTATGCGATCGGGGCGCCATCACCCCTGGCGCTGGCGGTCATCGCCGCGATCCTTGGTTTTATCCCCGTCATCGGTCCGCTCATGGCGGCAGCCCCTGGCGTGCTGGTGGGCGTCACCATGGGCGGAGATGCCATCTGGCAGGTGATCCTGCTCTATTTCGTCGTGCAGCAGATCGACGGGAACCTCGTGAACGCGATTGTGATGCGCCATTCCGTGAAGATCCCGCCTGCAGTCACGATGTTCGCACTGTTCGCCATCGGCAGCATCTTTGGGCCGGCAGGGCTTATCCTGGGCGGGCCCATCACAGTTCTGATGTTCGTGCTGGTGCGAAAACTCTGGATCGAAGGGCGACTGGGCAAGACGATTGTTGACTGACGCGATGATCCGCCGAATGGCAAGAGCTGGCGAGGTAAGCGCGCCGTGACCATTCCTGCGCGGTTCAGCTGCAGGATCGGGTGAGCCGGCTACTTCGCCGACCGAACTGGCAGGTCCGCATCTTTCAGAGCACGATGATTCAGGCAGTGCTCGCAACGGTTGTGCAGCACGATCAGCAGGCAGACCGTACGATCAGCAGGCAGACCGTTCAAGATGAAGCAGAAAGCGATATCCGCTTTCAACATGGTGTCTCATTGCAATTTCGGCCTGTTCGGCATTGCCGTCCAGAATCGCTTCAAGGATTCGAAAGTGATCTCGCACCGCCTCACGCAGTCGTTCGCCTCTGTAAAAGGTGCCGAATAGAAGACGATGAACGGGGGTGCTTAAACGCTTCACCATTTCTTCAATCGCGAAGTTCCCTGAGCCTCTCATGATGAGGTTGTGCCACTCGGAATTGAGGCGGCTGAAGAGCTCGGGAGTGCCGTTTTCCAGGCATCGCTCCATTTCCTGAGCGATCTCCTGAAGCGACCTTTTCTCTTCCGCCGAGGCATTGCGGGTGAAGTCGCGGGCGCACAAGCCCTCCAGGACGGCACGTGCCTGATAGAGCTGTGACACTTCTTCCATTGAGGATTCCCGGACCGTCGCTCCGCGGAACTCCTCAATCTCCACAAGGCCCTCAGCCGCCAGCCGCTGGAACGCTTCCCGAACCTTGAACCGGCTGCCCCCGGTTCTTCTGATGATGTCGATTTCGATCAGCCTCTGCCCCGGCACGAGCTTGCTGGCGCGGATCTGCGCCCGGATCCAGTCCGCGATCTCCGGCGCGCTGGGAGCCTTGCTGATGGAAGAGAGCACTGGGTCAGCCATGGAACCAACATCTTAAGAGACAGCAATATTGTCAACAATGTTGTCGGCCATCTTCTGCTTGCGATTGGCTGAAGGATCAGGGACCGTTGCGGAGGACGCGGTCGTAGAGCCGTGATGTTTGGGAGGCATCGATGTTCAGAGACGGGCACACTTCTGTCAGCCGCCGCTCTAAGGTTTGGCTTGCTGGGGCGTCACTCGGTGCCCTCTGTCTCCCCGGCACAGCCCTGGCGCAGGATCTTGACGCGGCAAGGGCCGGTCGACCTGAGAGCGGGAGTCCCATCATCGTCACGGGAAGCCGCGTCAGCGTGGGCGCTCCCGTCGGTTCCACTGCCACTGTGTTGGGGCGCGATGCGATCGTCGAGTCCGGTGCGGTCACCATCGATCGGGTCATTCGTGAGTTGCCGCAGGTGTTCGACCTGGGCGTGTCCGAAAACTCGCGCGCTCAGGCCGGCGGCTCGGGCAACATCACCTACGGCAACAGCGTCAATCTCAGGGGTATCGGCCCTTATGCGACGCTGGTGCTGATCGACGGGCATCGGGTCGTCAACAACAGCCGATCGACCGATCCCTCCGTCCTGCCGACGCTGGGAGTCGAGCGCGTGGAGGTGGTGGCGAACGGCGCTTCCGCCATCTACGGCTCGGATGCGGTGGCCGGTGTGGTGAACCTGATCCCGCGCCGCAGTCTCGATGGGGTGGAGGCCTTCGCCCGCTACGGTGTTGCCGATCGCGGCGGGTTTGATGAATGGTCGGCTGGCATCGCCGGCGGCATGACCTTCGATCGCGGGCAGGTGATGGTCGCGTACGAGCACGTCGAGCGCTCCAACCTCAGTGGCGACGATCGCGGCTTCTTCGTGGCCGATCAGCGTCCGTTCGGCGGACAGGATTACCGGGTCACGCGCTGCGCTCCCGGCACGCTGTTGATCGGCGGCACGACCTATGCGCTGCCCGACGAGTATACGCAGGCCAATGCCGGGGCGATCACCGCTGGCACGAGCAACCTGTGCAACAATCTGATCGGGCAGGACTTGGTCCCGCGCCAGTCCTACAACTCGGTGAACGCCACCGGCACGTTCGAGTTCACCGACTGGGCCGAGTTCTTCGTTGACGGCTTCTACTCGCGCCGCAAGTTCGAGCGGATCAGCGCAGTGCCCAGCGCGCGGCTGACCGTGCCGCAGACGAACGCCTTCTTCGTGCGCCCGCCCGGCTTCACCGGAACCAGCTATCAGATCGATTACAGCTTCGTCGATGATATCCCGCTCAGCCGGTCAACAGGCTTTGCCGAGAGCTGGCAAATCTCGCCCGGCGTCCGCATTCAGCTGCCGTATGACTGGGAGTTCGAGGGGCTCATCGCCTATGGCGAAACTCACGACTTCTCGGGTTCGTATGACGGCGTCGACAACGCCGCGCTGAATGCCGCACTGGCGAGCGGTGATCCTGCCGCCGCGTTCGATCCCTACGGTCTCGGCCGCACCTCGAACAGCGTGCGGGCCGGCATCTTCGACCAGATCTTCCTCGCCCCCACGGACGGCCAGCTGACCTTCTACGAGGCGGGCGTCAGCGGACCTTTGGTCGATCTTCCGGGCGGCGAGGTGCGGCTCGCGGCGGGGTACGAGCGGCAGGATTTCACCGTGGACCTCGGTTCCGCCCGCGGCGCACCCAACACGCCGCTGACCTTCCGCACCTTCGATCGCAGCGTCGATTCGGCCTATGCCGAACTGCTGGTCCCGGTGTTCGGCCCGGGCAATGCGCAACCGGGCGTGGAGGAACTGGAACTGACTGCCGCCGTCCGGTACGACAGCTACAGCGATGCGGGCAACACCACCAACCCGCAATTCGGCATCGACTGGACGCCCATCAGCGGGCTCAAGTTTCGCGCCAGCTACGGCACCTCGTTCCGCGCACCGACGATCCCGGAAATCTACGGCAACAGCAACAACCTGTTCGTCCAGAATTACCAGAACCCCGCGGGCGGCGCGCCCATCGTCGGCGTCGCCCTGTCCGGCCCCAACACCAATCTTGGCCCTGAAACGGCGACCACCTGGTCCGTTGGCGCCGATATCGAGCCGCTGGACCGCCTGCGGCTGTCGATCACCTACTTCAACGTTACTTATGACAACCAGGTGACCGCGAACCTCTCGAACCTCGCCATCCTCGGACAAGCGGCAGATTATGCAGGGACGGGGGTGCTCTTCCGCGGGCAGGAGGCGCGAGACCGGATCCAGGCGCTGATTGACCAGGGCATAGGCGTGCTGGGTGCCTTCCCCGGGGGCAGCCTCAACAATATCGACGTGTTCGTTGACGGGCGTTCGCTGAACCTGGGCAAGTCGATCACCCGCGGCATCGACTTCGCGGTGAACTACAGGGCGGACCTGGGGCCGCGGGACGCGCTGTCTCTGAGTGCATCGGGCACCTACCTCACCGATTACAAGGTGGCGGTGTCGCCGCAGGCCGCGCTCCTCGACCGGCTGGACATCATCTTCCAGCCGCTGCGCTTCAAGGCGCGGCTGGTCGCCAATTGGGACCACGGTCCGCTCAGCGCCCGCGTAATGGCAACGCATGTGGGCGGCTACACCAACAACCTAGTGACGCCGGCGGAGAAGGTGGATTCCTATACGCCGGTGGACCTCACCCTCACCTGGCGAGTAGGCGAGAGCTTCTCGGGCTCGCTGACCGAGGGACTTGAGCTGAGCGCGGAGGTCCGCAACCTGTTCGACATCGTTCCTCCCTACGTCAACCTTGCCCCGGGCGGGAACGGGAGCGGCGGTTATGACGCGACGGCAGCCAGCCCCCTTGGCCGCGTATTCGCCGCGTCCGCGCGCGTGCGCTTCTGATCCTGGATGGGAGTTGCGGGGTCCATGTCTGCACGAAAGGCGGCGCGCGCCGCCAAGGTCGGCCGCGCTCCGTTCCGGGTTAAGCCGTTTGAAAAGGCTGCTGGCCACATCGTCTCCGGTCCCGGCCAAGAGACCCGCGCGGCCGCATGAGCGTGGCGCAACGAGTTCTCGTCTGGATCGGCGGCATCGCCCTGCTTGCCGCCACCTTCATCGACACGATCGCGGTGATCGGGCGCCATATCGGCTTGCCACTGACCGGTTCGATCGAGCTGATGCAGGCCATGGTGCTGGTATCGAGCGGGATCGGCGTCATCATCGCCACGCTCGAAAGCTCCCACGCGCGGGTGCGGCTGGTGGTCGACCGGCTCGGCCCGCGCCTGCGCAGCGTGGCGGATCGGCTCTCCGACGCGCTGACGCTCGTGGTGGTGCTGTGCCTGCTCGCCGGATCGGTATGGCTGGCGGCCGACTTGTGGCATGCGCATGAGCGCAGCGAGCTTCTCGGCGTGCCATGGGCGCTGCTGCGCCTCATCGCCAATGCCTGCCTGCTCGCAACCGCCCTCATCCTCGCCGTCCGGATCGTGCGGGGTACGCGCTCATGATCGCGACACCCGAAACCGGCCTCGTTGGCGTCGTCATCCTGCTCGCCCTGCTGCTGCTGGGCGGGCGCATCGGCGCCACACTCGGGATCGTGGGCATCGGCGGTTTGGCGCTGATCCTCGGGCCGGAGGCGGCGCTGATCAAGAGCGGGGTGATCGTCGTCGACACGTTCACACGCTACGAACTCGGCACGCTCCCGCTGTTCCTGTTCATGGCGCACATCTTCTTTTCGGTCGATGTGAGCCGCGACCTGTTTGACGCAGCGGCCAAGCTGGTCGGGCACCGTCGGGGGGGACTGGCCTACGCCTCCATTGCCGGGTGCGGCGGCTTCGGGGCGATTAACGGGTCGAGCCTTGCGACCACCGCCACCGTGGGCCTGGTCGCCTACCCGGAGATGAAGCGGCGCGGCTATGACGATCGGCTTTCCACGGCGACGATCGCCGCCGGCGGCACGCTCGGTCAGATGATCCCTCCGTCCGGCGCACTGATCGTCTATGGAATCATTGCCGAGCAGTCGATCGGCCGCCTCTTCACCGCCGCCATCATCCCGGGCATCACGCAGGCCATCCTCTATGCGAGCGTGGTGTTCCTGCTCGTCCGCCTCCGCCCGGACCTCGCGCCAGCCGGCGAGCGGGTGTCATGGGCGGAGCGGCTGCGAGCACTCACGCGCATCTGGGAGATCCTGCTCCTCATCCTGCTGGTGATCGGCGGGATCACGGTCGGCTTCATCAGCCCTCCGGAAGCGGCCGCCGTGGGTGCCGCCGGTGCGATCCTCATCGCGGCCCTGCGCGGCAAGCTGAGCCGGGCCGGCCTGTTCAATGCCTTTGCGGAAACCCTCCGCACTACCGGTCTCATCTACCTGATCGTCATCGGGGCACTGATCTTCTCGGTCTTCGTGGGCGTAACGGGTCTCGCCGCGGCGGCGGGGGAGATGGTGGCAGGGCTGGGGCTGGGCACCTTCCTCACGCTGGTGCTGATCGGGCTGGTCCTGCTGCTTCTCGGCACAGTCCTTGATGGGCTCGGCCTGATGCTGCTGATGACCCCGATCCTGCTGCCGATCGTCGAGACGACCGGCATGACCGCCATCTGGTTCGGCATCTTCCTCGTGCGGGCGATGGAGGTCGGCTTCCTCACCCCTCCGCTGGGCATCAATCTCTATGTGATGCAGGGGGTGGCCAAGGACATCTCGATCTCCAGCATCTTTCGCGGCGTGCTGCCCTTCCTCGCCAGCGATTGTGTCCACCTCCTCCTGCTCATCCTCTTTCCGGCGCTCGTTCTGTGGCTGCCGGCATTCATGGGAAGCTGATCGATGATCGCAATCGCCGGACCCAACCTGCCGCACGAGCTCCTGCTCGCCGCCGGCCGCCATGCGGGTCCGCTCCCTTTTGAGCTTGAGCGGCCCACCCCGCGCGCTGAGCAGTGGGTGGAAAGCAAGTTCCCGCCTTGGGCCCCTCTGGTGGTGGAAGCTTGGGCGGAAGGCGCTTACGATCACCTCGACCAAGTGCTGTTCAGCCGGGCCGAAGACAGCTCGCAGCGCCTCTACTACTACGTGTGCGAGCTTCAGCGGCGCGGCCTCATCGCCGGGCCCGAGCCACTTATCCTCGACATCGCCAAGATTCCACGTGCCAGCAGTGTCGCGCGCACGGCGGAAAGCCTGCGCGCTCTGGCGAAGGATCTGGCGGTGGATGACGCTTCAATCGAGGCGGCGATCGCCGCCAGCAATGCACGTCGAGCCGCCGCTGATCCGGCGCGCGGCAAGGTCTGCCTCCTTGCCGGCACGGCACCGCCCGACCGCCGGCTGCACGACGCCGTCTCCGCCGCGGGGTTCACGCCTGTAGGGCCGACGCTGGCGGAAGACTGGATGGACCTCGGCGAACCTGTGGAGGAAGGCACCGGAGATCCCCTGGCAGCGATTGCCCGTCAGCTTCACGCCCGCCCTCGCGGCCCCCGCAGCTTCGCCGATCCCGCCGCCGTGCTCGGGAACGAGATCGAGCGGGTCGGGGCGAGGGCGGTCGTCCTTTGGCGGATCGAGGAGGACGAGGCGCAGACCTGGCACCTCCCTGCGGAGCGCCGCGTCCTGGAAACCGCAGGTATCCCCGCGCTGGTGCTCACCCGGCGGGATTGGCTGGCCCGCGATGGGGCCGCTGAAGAGATCAGCCAGTTTCTTGAAGGAGTGACCGTATGAGCCCGCTCGCCGGACATCGCGTGGCCGTGCTCGGCGGCATGGCCGGCCGGCCACTCGCCCGCTACCTCGCATTCCTCGGTGCCGAGTTGGGCGGGCCGGTGGAAGGCGCCAGCTTCGTGGTCGACGATCTCGGCCCGGAGGTGACGGCCGGCCTCGCCATTCCAGAAACTGCGGTGCACGTCTCCGTCACCCCCTTCGGCTCAGGCGGCCCGCGCTCGCACTGGAAGGCCGGCGAGCTTGTCGCTTCGGCCATGGGCGGTGCGCTGCGCCTGACCGGGGAGCCGGGGGAAAAACCGGTCAAGGAAGCCGGTGATGCCTGCACCTTCCATGCCGACATGGTCGCCGCAGCCGGCGCGATGGCGGCCCACTATGCACGCGGCACGCACGGGCAGGGCCAGCACGTCGACGTCTCCATCCAGCAGGTCGCCTTCAGCCGCAACGTCAACGGCGTGCTCGTCTGGCAGTTCGACCGGCGCAAGCTGGACCGGGCGGGCGGCTGCATCGCCTACGGCAAGGCGAGGGTGCGCGTGATCTGGCGCCTCGCCGACGGCTGGTGCTTCCACGCGCTGATGACCGGCCGCCTAGGCGCGCCCGCCAACAAGGCCTTGTCAGACTGGATGGACGAGGCGGGTATCGCCAATCCTATGGCGGGCGTCGACTGGCTGGCCTACAACCGCTCCACCCTCCCGGCCGAGACCCGCGCGCAGTGGGAGGCGGCGATGGCTGAGTTCTTCGCAACCCGCACGAAGCAGGAGATCGCCACCGAGGGCCGTCGCCGCGGCATCAACGCCTGCGTGGTGAACGAACCAGCCGATGTGCTCGCCGACCCGCATCTCGCCGCCCGAGGGTTCCTGGACACGCCCTCCGGCCTGCCCGATCGCTTCGCCACCATCCGCCCGGGCGCAGCATTGGCGTCGCCGCCCGCCATCCATGCCGGTGATCGGCCGGGGCCATTGTCGGGCGTGAGAGTGCTCGATTTCGCCTGGGCGCTGGTCGGCTCAATCACCACCAAGACCCTTGGCGACCTTGGTGCCGAGGTGGTCAAGATCGAGAGCCGCAGCCGCCCCGATCTTTCGCGGCTCGATGTGCAGGTGTCCGCCTCCAGCGCCAAGAGCCTCGACGACAAGCCCTGGTTCGCCCACCTGAACTCCTCGAAGAAGTCGCTCACGCTCGATCTCAAGCAGCCCGGCGCGCGGGAGATCATCAATCCCTTGATCGACTGGGCGGATGTGGTGGTGGAGAACTTCTCCCCCGGCACCATGGCTCGGCTCGGCCTCGATTACGACAGCCTCACGCGCCGCAACCCCGGCGTGGTGATGGTGTCCGGCAGCGTCTATGGCCAGACCGGCCCACTCGCGCAGGAATGGGGGGTGGACGGCACGGGCGGCGCCCTGTCCGGCCGCACCTACCTCACCGGCTACCCCGATGGCGACCCGGTCATCCCCGGCGCAGTCCCCTATGGTGACGTAATCGTGCCTTTCGTCATGGCCGGACATGTCGCCGCCGCGCTGCAGCACCGGCGTGAGAGCGGGCAGGGCTGCCATATCGACGCCTCCATGTACGAGATTTGCGTCCAGCAGATGCGCGACTTTCTCTCCATGGCCCGCACCGGGAGTCGCCCCCACCGGCTCGGCAACGCTGACCCGGCGGTGTTCTGGCAGGACGTGCTTCCGGCCGCGGGCGAAGATCGCTGGGTGGCGATCAGCACGTTCAGCGAGGAGGAGCGAAGGCGCCTGCTTGCCATCACCGGCGCTGATATCGCCGCTTGGACCTCCAGCCGCGACGACCGTGCTGTCGCAGAGGAGCTGCAGGCGGCCGGCATCGCAGCGGGCGCGCTGCAGGATATTGAGGACCTGATGGAGGCCGATCCGCAGATCGCTGGGCGAGGGGCATTGGTGATGCTCGAACACCCGGTGCTCGGCCCGTTCGGGCATGTTGCAACGCCGATGCAATTCTCTTTCGACGGGCTGCAACCGTTCCGTGCACCCGCCATGGGCGAGCACAGCCATGAGGTCGCGCGAACGATCTGCGGCGTCAGTGAGGATCGGATCACACAGCTCGATAGCGAAGGAGTGTTCCGGTGAACGCCTCGACCAACCAGCGCAGCCGCAAGACGCTCGCCTGCACGGTGGAAGCGATCGCGCATCAGAAGGCGTTTGGCCAGGAGCTGCGCCGCCGCGTGGTGGAGGAGCGTGAGCCCTTCGCCATCGTGCAGGCCGACACGCCGCACGAGCTGTTCCATGCGATGGATATCCCGATCATCACCAACCAGTGGTGGTCGGCCTACATCTCGGCCAAGCAACTCTCCGCCCGCTATTTCGATGCGATGGTGGAGGCCGGCTATCCGGCGAACAGCTGCAAATATTGCTCGCTTGGCCTTGCCTGCACGGTGGCGAACAATCCCCAAAGCGCGCCCTGGGGAGGGTTGCCGAAGCCGACGGTGCTGGTGGCCCGGCTGACCTGCGATTGCATCCAGCACGTCTTCGGCCAGTGGGCGAAGGCGCTTGGGAGCGAGTTCTTCCCGATGGAAGCACCCGCCTGGACGCACAAGGATCCGCGCTGGTTCGACCATGCGTTCGGCGACTGGGAGCGCGTCTACCAGCCTGATCGCATCGCGCAGATGGTGCGCGAGATGGAAGACCTGATCGCCCTTCTCGAACAGCGGACCGGCCGCCGGTTCGATGAAGCGAAGTTCCATCACCTGATGGAGCAGATCAACGTGCAGGAAGGCTTCATCTGGGAGGCCGCGCAGGCGATCGGCAGGGCGCGCCCGTGCCCTGTCTCGATCGCCGAGCAGATGCCGAACACGATGATCCCGCAATGGCATCGCGGCTCTGACTGGGCGGTCGCTCATGCCAGGAAGTTCCGCGATCAGGTGATGGAGCGGATCGACGCCGGTCTCGGCGCCTCCGCCAACGAAAGGCTGCGCCTGATGTGGATCGGCGCGGGCGTCTGGCACGATCCCGGCTTCTACCAGGCGCTGGAGGAGAGCCTCGGCGCGGTGTTCGTCTGGTCGATGTACATGCCGTTCGCCGGTCCGGCCTATTTGCGCGACCTGAAGGGCAAGCCGATGGAGGCGTTGGCAAGCCGCGTCGCGTCCATGAACGAGACGCTCCACCTGCCGCCCTGGATGAACGGGTGGATGACTGCCGAGGCGGAACGGTGCGGCATCGACGCTGCGATCATGCTGCTGCCGCCGGACAACCGTCCTTCGCAATCGGGGACGAAGCTGACCGCGCACGCCCTGGAGGAAGCGGGCGTGCCGGTGCTGATGGTCGGGGCGGACATGGTGGACGCCAAGATCTGGGACCATGACCGGATGGTTGGAATGGTCGCCGACTTCCTGCGCGAAAGGGGCCTCGCATGAGGCTCCCCGCGCTGATCCTCTGCCTTATCCTCGCCGCCTGCGCGCGGCCTGTCCCGCCCGGCGTCACCGAGTTGACCTACGCGACGCCCTATCCTCCCTCGCACCCCTTCAGCAAAGCCGACCAGCGCTGGATGGATTTCGTGGAGCAGGAATCGGGCGGGCGCCTGCGTATCCGACCGATCTGGTCCGGAGCGCTTTTGTCCTCGGACATGTCGATGGAGGAGTTGCGCCACGGGGTTGCCGATATCGGCCTCATCACTCCGATCTATACGCGCGGCGGAACGCATCTGCTGCGCATCCAGACGGGATTCTACAGCGGTGCGGATTCCATCGAGTCGCAGGTCGCGCTCTACCGCTGCCTCGAACGCGGTGTTCCGCAGATTACGCGCGAGCTGGAGGGGCTGAAGGTTCTGGCGGTACAAGGCGGCCTGATGCCGGGGGTCGTCACGCGCGCTCAGCCAGTGGAGAGCCTGGCTGACCTCAAGGGCCTGCGCATCCGCGCTCCCACCGAGTTGCTGCCTGTGCTGAAGGGTCTGGGCGCGGACCCTGTCAACATGCCGATGGGGGAGGTCTATTCGGCGCTCGCCAAGGGGGTGATCGACGGCGTTATCGCACCCCCTGACACGTTCCAGGCGCTGCACCTCGCCGAAGTCGCCGACTATTATTATGAGCTGCGGGTGCCTCGCGGTGCCTATCCCGCGCGAGCCATCGGACAGGAACGCTGGGATGCGCTCGCGCCGTGGCAGCGGGAGCTGCTCGATCGCAGCAGTGCGGTATGGGAACAGGCGCTGGCCACTGAAATTCGCGCCTCCGAGGCTGTCGGCCGAGCTCGTGGCGAGGGCCGCATCCGCTACGCCACCCCCACACCAGCGGAGCAGGCGGCGTTTGACGAACTGTACCTTCGGGATGGCGAGGCCAATGCTCGTGCTCTCGCCCGCTACGGGATCGACGGGATGAGCGCCTATAGCCTCGCGCGATCCAGCCTCGTGGAACGCGACAGAGTTGAATGTGGAGTATTATCGTGACGCAACCACTTGCGGGCATCAGGGTGGCAGACTTCAGCCACGTGATGGCCGGCCCCTTCGCCAGCCATCTATTGCGGCTGCTCGGGGCCGAGGTCATCAAGATCGAACCGCCCAAAGGTGATCAGTTCCGCAATTACGGCAGCAATCGCGACTATGACGGGATGGCACCGGCCTTCATCGCCGCCAATGTCGGCAAAAAGAGCATCGCGCTGGACCTGAAGGCTCCGGAGGACCGGGAGGTCGCCCGCCGGATCGTGGAACGCAGCGATGTGCTGCTGGAGAACTTCCGCCCGGGCGTGATTGACCGTCTGGGCTTCGGATATGAAGAGGTGCGCCAAGGCAACCCGGGGATCGTGTTCTGCTCGGTCTCTGGGTACGGCCAGGACAGCCCGCAGCGCGATTGGCCGGCGATCGACAACATCGTGCAGGCCACCAGCGGCATGATGATGCTGAGCGGCGCGGAAGGCGATCCGCCGGTGCGCATCGGCTTTCCCATTGTGGACACGCTCACGGGGCAGACGGCGGCTGTGGCGATCCTCAGCGCGCTCTTTCAGCGCGAGCGGACCGGCAAGGGTGCCTATATCGACGTGTCGATGCTGGATGCGAGCATGGCCTTCATGACCTCGGCGCTCACACCCTTCCTGGTGACCGGCAGTACCCTCAGGCGGCTGGGCAACACCGGATATAGCGAGCTTCCCACCGCCGGCGTGTTTGTCGCGCGGGATGGACGGCACATCTCGCTCGGCGTGGTGCAGGAGAACCAGTTTCGTGCCCTCGCCGCGCTGCTTGGGCGAGAGGATTGGCTCGACGATCCGCGCTTCGCCAGCCCTGACTCGCGGCGGGCTAATTTCGATGTGATGCACGCCGAGCTAACTGAAATCCTCTCCACCCGTGACGCCGCGGAGTGGGAGCGCCTGCTGAGCGAGGCGGGCATCCCATGCGGCAAGATCCGGCAGGTGGGCGAAGCCGCGCAATTGGCCCAGCAAGACAGCCTGCTGGAGATCGAGATCGCCGGACTGCCCGGCTCCGGCCGGATTTCCGTGCCGAATGCGGGCTTCAAGATGAAGCCCGGCGCCCCGGGCACCAATGAAGCCCCGCCGCGCCTCGACGAGAACAGGGAGGAGATCCTGCAATGGCTCGCACAAGCGGACGCTTGAGGACGGCGATCCTGTGCGCCGCCTTCCTGTGCGGCCTAGCCGCCCCGCCAGCCGCGGCACAGGCGCTGCCGGATAGCGTCCAAACAGCCGAGCTGGAGCGCGCTGTCGAGGCGCGGCTGGCCTCAACCGGGGCGAGCACTCAGGCGAGCGAGGATGCGCTGGCCGCCATCCGGTTCCCTTATGATCTCGCGCGCCGGATCGCGGCGGGTGAGCGCGAGCCCGAACGGCGCCCCTTCACGGACCGGCTCGCCCGCTCGCGCGAAGTCCTTGAGGCGCTGGAGCAGGGAAGGGACATCGTCCACCGAGGCGTGGGGGACCAGCACCGCGCCTATCGCTTTGCCGAGACGGGCGAGCTCATCCCCTATCGCCTCTACGTGCCCAGCGACTGGGACGGGCAGGAGAGCCTTTCGGTCGTCGTCGTCCTCCATGGCGGGGGCGGCGACGAGAACCAGATGATGGACCTCGACGACGGCAAGCTGATGCGGCTCGCGGAGCGCTATCGCACCATCGTCGTCTCCCCGCTCGGCTATCATCCGCTCGGCGCCTATGGCAGCCCCATCCGCCTGCCCTCGGTCTATGGCACCACGACGCAGGAGGGGCGGGCCGTCGGGGCCCCGGAGCGCGCCCGGCTGCTGGCCCGCAGCGAGCGCGACGTGCTCGATGTGCTGGAGCGCACCGTCCGCGAATATGGCGCCGATCGCTCGCGCATCTTCCTCACCGGCCATTCGATGGGTGGCGGTGGCACCTGGTATCTGGCGCACCAGCATCCCGAGTTGTGGGAGGCCATCGCGCCATCCGCCGGCCCCTTCTTCATCGACGGATATGATTTCGAGCGGCTGCGCGGGATGGGCATCATGATCCTGCAGGGCGGCGGTGATCCGCCTTCGCTGGCCGCCGACCGGCAGCTGGCGATCGACCTGCTCTCGCGCGGATTTGGCGTCAATTATGTGGAGACGCCCTCGGTCAATCACGGGCAGACTTACGGCGCCAGCCTTCCGACGATCTTCGAGTTCTTCGAGCGCCAGAAGCTGCGCGACGATCCGGCCAAGGTTCTGGAACTGCGCTGACGGGCGAAGCGAGAAGGCCTCACAACTCTTGGGAGAGGGACATTGCCATACAAGGTTCTGCTGGCGCTCGCGGCGCTGATGGGTCTGGTGTCGGGCGCCTACGGCAAGGATTATCCGGACTACGAGCGACGCTCGCTCTACGTGCCGGTGCGCGATGGAACGCGGCTGGCGGTCAACATCTACCGCCCCGCCAATGCCGCCGGCGTGGAGCAGGAGAAGCTGCCGGTGGTCTTCGCCTTCACTCCCTATCGCGCACGCTACCGCGATGAGCAGGGGCAGGTGCAGGAGTTGGCGCTTGGAGACGGGCTGGCGCTGCGCTCGCTGATCCGCGGGGGCTATGTCGTGGCGGTCGCGGATATCCGCGGGAAGGGCGCCTCCTTCGGCACGCGCCGCGGGTTCCAGGATCGGACGGAAGCGCAGGACGGGCACGATCTGGTCGAGTGGCTGGCGGCGCAACCCTTCTCCACCGGCAAGGTCGGAATGGTCGGCTGCTCCTATCTCGGCGGCACCACGATGCACACCGCGAGCACCGCGCCGCCCTCTCTCAGGGCGATCTTCACCGGCGCGACCGACTGGGACAAGTACGAGTTCGTGCGCCGCGGCGGCATCACCGCGCAGTTCAATACCCGGCCCGACGAGCCCCTTGGGGTGGATCTTGCCAGCATCCCCGTCGATGATGACGAGGGCGGGGCGCTGCTGCGTGAGGCGGTGGCCCAGCATGCCGCCAACACGCCCATGGCCGGCCTGTGGTACTCCATGCCCTACCGCGACAGCGTCTCCCCGCTCACCGGCAACGCCTTCTGGGAGGAGGCGGGCGTGTGGCGATATGCGGACGCGATCCGCCAGGCGGGCATCGCCACCTACATGTGGAGCAACTGGAACGACGAGCCGACCAGTTCCATGATCGTCGCCGCGCGCAATCTCGGCAGCCGTCTGCTGGTCGGGCCGGGAAGCCACTGCGAGACACCGCGCGATTTCGACTTCGCAGGCGAGATCACCCGCTACTTCGATTACCACCTCAAGGGCATCGACAACGGCTTCGCCGACCAGCCGCCGGTAACCTACTGGAAGCACGAGGGCAGTGAGGACGGACACTATGTCCGGGGCGAGATGCTTCCGGGCGAAGACAGCAAGACGCTGGCCTATTACCTCTCCGGTCCCGCCTCGGCCGCCAACGGAGGGCAGGGCCTTTCGCTGGTGGCGCGACCCGCGGCATCGGGCTCAGCCACCTTCGCGGTCGATTATGACGTCGCCAACGAGGAGTATTTTTCCTTCTGGCCCAATCCGCTGGACGAGCATGGCGTCACCTTTGACACCGAAGTGCTCGCAGAGCCGCTGGAGCTGCTCGGCTTCCCCGTCGCCCATCTGGCGGTCGGCGTTGACCGCCCCGATGCGGACATCTTCGTCTACCTCGAGGAGGTGAAGGCAGCGGGCGAGGTGGAGGTGCTCTCCTTCGGGCGCCTCAAGGCCTCGCACCGGGCATTGGCGGACGCGCCGTGGGATAATCTGGGCCTGCCCTGGCATTCCGGGCTGGAGGCGGACAGCGCACCGCTTCCGCAAGGCCAACCTGCCGGAATGTCCATCACGATGCTGGCGACCTCACGCCACGTGCCAGCGGGATCACGCCTGCGCTTCGTCGTCACCGGCGCCGATCCTCGCCAGCGCAACCTGGCCGATCTCCGGCAGGATCCTGCGCCCCGGATCACCCTCCACTACGGCTGGGATGCGGAATCCCGGATCGACATCCCGGTGCGGCAGCTCGCCGATAGGCCGGAGGCAGCCGCAGCGCCGGTTGCGGAGGCTGCGCCTCTGCCCGGGCAGATCGGCGCTCCCGCCGGCAGCGGGCCTTATCCTGCGATCGCGCAGGCAAGGGCGGATGCGCCCGGCTACACGATCTACCGCCCGCAGGTTCTGCCGGAGCAACGGCTGCCCGTGGTCCTTTGGGGCAATGGCGGCTGCCGCGACAACGGCCTGAGCGCCAGCCATGCGTTGCGGGAATTCGCCAGCCACGGCTTCCTCGTCATCGCCAACGGCGCTCCGCGAGAGGAACGCCCGGTGCTCGCCGCACTCCCTGCCGAACCGGCGGTGCCGCAAGGTGGGCCGCCGCCTCCACCGCGCGCTGCGCCTGACGAGACCTCGGTGGCGCAGCTCCTCGCCGCAATCGACTGGGCCGAACGCGTGGCGACCGACCCTGCGGACGAGCTGTTCGCGCGCATCGACACCAGCCGCGTCGCTGCAACAGGGCATAGCTGTGGCGGCCTGCAGGCGCTGGCGGCCGGCGCCGATCCGCGCATCGACACGGTGCTGGTCTTCGGCAGCGGCGTCTACAATCGCCCTGGCTCAGGCCTCAGCGGCGTGGGTATCGCAAAGGACGATCTCGCCAAGCTCCACACTCCCGTCGGCTACATCCTAGGTGGCCCGACCGACATCGCCTACCCTAACGGGACGGACGATTTCGCACGGATCAGCCACGTCCCCGTCCTTCTCGCCAACCTTCCGGTCGGCCATGGCGGCACCTTGGACCTCGCCAACGGGGGAGACTGGGCTCGCGCCGGTGCTGCCTGGCTGCGCTGGCAGCTGAAGGGCGATGCGCAGGCGGCAAAGGTGTTCGTCGGGGAAGGTTGCGGCCTGTGCACGACCTATGGCTGGAATGTGCAACGCAAGCAATTTCCCGGTGCCCCGTGAGCCGCTGGCCAATAGCTCTCCAACGGACCACCATGAACCCCAGAGGACGGATCAACGCGGACAGGTTGTATGAGGGGTGAGACCGATCTCGAACTGGTACTGGCCGGCGATCTGGTGCTGGATGAGCCCGACGCCGGCTACTGGCTCGCAGGCATCGCCCCGGCCCTGCAGTCGGCGGATCTCGCCATCGGACACCTCGAAGTCCCGCATACCACACGGGGGCAGGAGATGGAGGGTGACGTTCCGGCACCGGGCGCGCCGCCGGAGAACCTGGTTGCGCTGGCAGAGGCGGGCTTTGACATCGTAAGCCTCGCCGGCAATCACATCACAGATTGCGGCCCGGAAGGCATCTCCGACACTGTCGAACGCCTCAAACAGCTAGGCGTCGCTTATAGCGGCGCAGGCCTGAGCCTTGCGGAAGCGCGGCGGCCGGCGCTGGTAGAATGCGCAGGGCGTCACGTCGCGCTCCTCAGCTACAATTGTGTCGGCCCGGAAATTGGCTGGGCCGGACCGGCGAAGGCCGGCGCAGCTTATCTGCGGATCGACACGGCTGACGGCTCTCCTATCAAGCCGACCGCTCCGCTGGAGCATGTCTCCGAAGAGGCGCGTGCGATCCTGCATGAGGACATCGCTGCTGCGCGCACGCAGGCGGAACTGGTGCTGGTTTCACTCCACAAGGGCATTGTGCACGTGCCCGCGCGGCTCGCTCCCTATGAGCGTGCGCTGGCCCACGCCACCATCGATGCCGGGGCCGACGCGGTGCTGGGGCACCACGCTCACATCGTCAAAGGCATCGAGTTTCACCGCGGGCGGCCCATCTTCCATGGCCTTGGCAATGGCTGCGTGGTGACGTCGGCCCTCAGCCCCGCGCAGGATCATGCTGCTCGACGCGAATGGGCCGAGCGCCGGAAGCGCCTGTTCGGCTTCGAGCCGGACCCTGCCTACACGCTGGCTCCGTTTCACCCGGAGGCGGTGAATGCCTTCCTCGGACGGCTGACCTGGAGCCGGGATGGACGCCTCACCGCGGGAATCATCCCGGTGCATGTTGAGCCGCCCGGCCGCCCGGTTCTGGCCCATGGCAGGCGCTCACGAGAGATCGCCGAATACCTTGAGACGGTCACCCGTGCGGCGGGATTGCCCCACATCCGGATCAATGCTGACAACGCTATCGTGCCCGCCGCCTGACAGGCCCGGGCGCTGTTTTGCACCACGACCAGCCCTGGGTTGAATGCATGGCGGAAGCTGGTTGCAAGCGGCGTGCAACAGGCGCGCATCGCCCTTGGGCAGCGCCTGAAAAACAGGCTTATGCGACCGGCCACAGGAGGGAGGTACCCTTACACACCGTCGGTATCGTTCACACAGGAGATGGTTCAGGAAGAAATTATCGATAAGAAAACGTCAGGCTTCGCCTTGCTGTGGCTGGCCTGACATTTCCCCTCAAGTGCGTCCGCTGAATAACCTCTCAGCAGCGCACATCCGTCACCCGCCGAGATTGTCCCGGCGGACGTCGAGCGATGCCTGCGCCTTCAACTCGCCGACCTGGACGACGACGGGGCCATCGGCGGCATCATCTTCCACCACGAGCTTGACCCACAGCGAGTTCTCATCGCGGTAGGTGGCCGTCTGATTAGCGGCGTGGAGCGCGTCCATGCTGTCGACCTCGATACCGCCAGCTGGCGCGGTGAAGCCGGGAAGCTCAAAGAGAACCCACGAACCCTTGTCCATCTCGCGCAGGTGGAGCGACACCTTGTCCCGCATGGTGGAAACCCTGATCTGGGAACCACTCTGGACGGTGGTCTCGCCATTATACTCGTACCGCTTGCCGTTGCGTTCGAGGACGACCGGGTTCGTCGCCGGACCGGTGGAAAATTCCTGCCACTCTTTCGTATCGTCGATGCTGAGGCGCCCCATGTCGCCTTCGCAAACGGCGGCATTCCAGTTTGCCTTGATGACGCAGGTATCCTCGGCCGAGGCGATGCCGTTGTCGATGACGATATAGGCGCCCGGGGTTCCGCTGACAGAGCCGTCCACGTCCTTGAACGCCGCGCTCCTGTAAGCAGCCTTGCCGAGATAGTCGGAGGACCAGCGGCGCTGGATCTGCGGGAAGTGGACCGGCTGGGCATTCACGAACTTCGCGCCTTCCACCATGTTCTCCGTGCTCATGCCGAAGCTGGTGAACAGCAGGTAGGAGATCGCGCCGGCGTCACGAAGATCGTTGGGCTCGTAATTGACGAAGGTCGTGTTCACGACATCGTGGCGGTAATCGTAGAACTCGTAGCCGCGGATCGGGAAATCTGCCGTCACATGCGGCAGGGTGCGGCCATAAGCGATCTCCTCGGGCGTCGAGGGATTGCCGATGTTCTCGCTCTCCCCCACGAACAGCGAATCCTGCACGCGCGACGAATAGGGCGCGCCGTGGCCGCCTGCGGCATGAGTGAAGCCGATCGCATTATCCGCCAGCTTCAGGTTGGTGTAGAGGTGGTGCTGGCCGCGGCCCCAGATCGCGCCGTTGCGGTTCTTGTAGGCGGTGTAATCGTCGACATGCGTGACGACCGTTCCGCTCGTCGGATCAGCAGGATCGACATAGGCCGTGTGCCCGGAGCCTGCGACACTGAAGGTGTTGTCCGGGTTGGGGCCCCGGTCGAACATCAGTGAATCGAAGGTGGAATGGGCGACATTGCCGGTGAACGTGCCCATGGCCATGCGGCGCGGCCACGTTCGCTTGCTGATTTCCGAGCCTTCGAACTCGCCGGTCGGATGCTGTGGGAAGGCCATCCAGAAGCCGATCTGGTCGGAGCCCGCGGCTACGTTGCCGATGTAGTGGTTCGACGGATTGGTGATCCAATAGGTCGCCACCGTGTTGTCGGACGGGATCAGGACATGCTCTGATTCCTGTCCCTTGCTGCCGCGGGAGGCATCGGTGAGGTTCGACGGCTCGCACGGGAGCGTCGGGTGGCACTTGGTCTGGATGCCGAGATTGCGGACGTAATAATTGCCCGTCTCGATGCCATCCTCGAGGAAGAAGCAGTGACCTACCGTGTTGAAGGTCACGTTGTTTTCCACCCGCAGGTTGTCGGTGCCGTGGACCGTCACGCAGCGGTTGTAGGTGTCGTGGATGGCGGCGTTGCGGACATACTGGTTCTTGCCGTCACCGATGACGTGCCAGTGAATGGGATAGCGCGCCAGTTGCAGATGCTGGCCCATGCGCGTGAGCTCGACACCCGACACGGTCATCTGGCTCCCCGCCATCGCCATGATGTGCCCGCCGAGATAGCTCTGCTCGGCATCTTCGGACGCCTGGATCTTGATGTTGCGGGTGAGCATGGCGACTTCACCACGCTCATCGACGCCGAAAGTGATCTTGCCGAAGTGCATGTACTCGAGCGGCCGATCGAGGGTAATCCTGTTGCCGGCGATGGCGGTGATGGTCCGCTTCTCCGCCTGACGCGGATCGAAGTCGGTCGAGGCGAGCACGATCTCGTCGCCGACCCGCCATTCGCTGGCATCGAGCACTTCGATGGACGTGCTGCCCTTCTCGGCCGTGTTCGCCAGCTTCGTCCAGGTGTGCTCGCGATCGCCATGCAGGTTGAGCTTGCCGCGCATGAGCATGATGCCGCGGTCGCCCATAGTGTTGATATTCTCACCGGGGACGTTGTCCGTCAGCGTGATGGTCGCCTTGCGGGTATGCGGATTGCCCTCGCTGCCGATGTGCAGCTCTCCGCCCGGGAGGTAGATCCAATCAGTGGCGAGTTCGAGATCGCGCTCGTCCGAAAAGCGGAGCTTGCCCTGGATGGTCAGGCTGCGCAGCGTGGGCGGACTCACATCCAGCAGGACATCCATGTCTCTCGGGATAGTCACGGCAGCGCCTTCTCCCGGGACCTTGCCGTCCGGCCATGCCGCCGGATCGGACCAGCGCATCGTCCTCAGCGACGAGGGCGTGCTCTCCGCGGTCGCGTCGACATCGTGATGTCCGCTGTGCTCCTGAGCAGCGGCACTCCCGCCGCCGAGCAAAAAAGCCGGGGCAAGAAGGCATGAAGCAAGGAGCAGGCGAGTTTGCTTGGCCATCAGATTGCGTCCTCTCACGCGGCACCGTTTGTCCGGCGCCCTTTTACGTGTGCAGCTTTGCAACCCTTATTGCGATTATCAAGTCGCTATTTGTCGCATCTCAGCAGTGGCGGCGGAGAGTGGTTCAGGTGCTGATGGCCCAGAGGCGGGCGGCGCGCGGCTCCCTTTCCCCGAGACTGGACTGGCTGAATGGCGCTGCGTCATGGTGTGTGCGCCGCAGACTGCGTTTGACTCGCCACTGCCGACGGGCGAGACTTCGGCCAACGACAATAGAAAAGCCTGGGAGGCACGCCTGCATGAGAAAAGTGCGAAACGGGGGCAGCCGCCCTTCGATGGTGGCAAAGGTCACGATCAAGGGCGCGATCGCCCTGGCTGGCGTGGCTTGCGCAACCAATGCCCGGGCAGAATGCAGCCGGGACATGCTCAAGGAGCTGGCGGAGACTTATGTCGAGGCTCAATCGACAGGGAAACCTGCGCTGCTGCCGTTGGCGGCTGGGGCCTATTACGGAGAGAACGACGTCGCCGTGGATGCCGCGAAGGGCATTCTGGCCCAGGCGCTGACGGTCGACTTCACGCGCAGCTTCTATGACACGACGCAATGCGCCACCTTCACGGAACTGACGGCAGCCTCGCACCCGCACCCTTACGTGATCCACACGCGCATGGAGGCGACCGACACGGGTGAGATCAGCAAGCTGGAATCTGTTGTGACGGATGCGGATGACTGGGTCTTCGGCGCCGCGGAGCACCTCACCCACACGCGGGAAGAGAACTGGGGTGAGATCCCGGTGAGCCAGCGCGACAGACGAGAGGTCATCCAGGCGGCGGCCGATGCGTACATCAACAATTGGGGAGACCCGGACCTGCCGGTACCGCACGGCACGCCCTGCACCCGGCTGGAGGGCCGCATCTACACAGACAGCAAGGACCCCGGTGGGCAGACCTGCACCATGGGCGCATTTCCGCAGCCGATCAAAACAGGCAACCGCCGCTACGTCATCGACGAGACTGTGGGAGCGGTCAGCATCTTCCACAATTTCTCGTGGATCGATGCCGGGCTGCCGGCGGATCATCCGGGAACTCCCGCTAGCCAGAGCTTTCGGGTGGAGGGCGGGATGAACCGCTACATCCACGAGGTGACGGCCTGCACGACGCCGAATTGTGGAAGGTAGATGCTGATGGTGCAAGCGTCGCGGCGCGTGGGGGGTGAATAGTACGCGGCCACTTTGAAAGCGCGCCGGGCCTGACGCCGGGAGCAGCACGGCAGCGGAACCTGTCAGGAGCTGGGCCCGTTCCGTGTACTCCGGCTTGGAAGGGCAGATGACCGCTTGTCGCGTCTTGATCATTGGAGGCGGCTTCGGTGGCCTTGAGGCGGCCAAGGCGCTGGCGGGTGCTCCGGTCGAAGTCACTGTGATCGATCGACAGAACCACCATTGCTTCCAGCCATTGCTCTATCAGGTCGCGACCGCCACGCTTTCTCCCGCGGACGTGGCCTGGCCGATCCGCGGGATCCTCTCCGGACAAGCCAATGCCACGGTGCTCATGGCCAATGTGGAGGGGGTCGATCCGGCACGACGCATCGTCCACACGGATGCGGGGGAGTTCGGTTACGATCAGCTGATCCTCGCGACAGGAGCCACCCACGCATACTTCGGGCACGAGGATTGGGCACCTCATGCTCCGGGATTGAAGCGGATCGAAGATGCAACGGATATCAGGCGGCGCGTGCTGACCGCGTTCGAGCGCGCGGAGTTGACGGACGATCCGGCACGGCGGCAAGCGCTGACAACCTTTGTCGTGATCGGCGGCGGGCCCACCGGAGTGGAGATGGCCGGCGCCATCGCCGACATGGCGCGAGAGGCCTTGCCGGACGACTTCCGCAAGGTTGACCCGGCATCGGCGCGCGTGATCCTTGTCGAGGCTGGCCCACGATTGCTCGGCACGTTTCCGGAGAAAGTGAGCGCCTACGCACGACGAGTTCTGGAGCGCCGGGGTGTTGAAGTCCTGACCGGCTCGCCCGTGACAGAGATCAAGGCGGGTGAGGTCTTCACGCAAGAACGCAGCATTCCGGCGGGAGCGATCGTGTGGGCAGCAGGCGTTGCCGCATCACCCGCCGCAGACTGGCTCAAAGCGGACCGGGACCGGGCGGGCCGTGTGAAGGTTGAAGAGGACCTTAGCGTACCGGGTCACCCGGCGATTTTCGTCATCGGGGACACGGCCGCGGTCACGGACGCGAAAGGCAACCCGGTGCCCGGCATCGCGCCGGCGGCCAAGCAGATGGGGCGCTATGTCGGCGCGGTCATCGCCGCTCGTGCCGCAGGCAAACCAGAGCCGGGCCGCTTTCGCTACCGCCACCAGGGGGATCTCGCCACGATCGGGCGCAACGCTGCGGTCGTAAAGCTCAAGAAGGTGACGTTGAAAGGATGGATCGGCTGGATCTTCTGGGGCATCGCCCACGTCTACTTCCTCATAGGGCTGAGGAACCGCATTGCGGTAGGGTTCAACTGGTTATGGGACTATGCGACGTTCGGGCGAAGGGCTCGCCTGATCACGGACCCGTAGAGGCGAAGGCGTCTTAGCCGGCGGTCGTACGCCAGCGCCGCGGCGGGAAGGCTTCGGTGCGGGACCGTGCCAGTCGGCCGTTTACTTCGACCCGACAATCTCCAGCTGGAAGCTCCGGTAAGGACGCATCGCCACCAGCATCATGGCAACCATGACAGGCGCCGCCACGCCGACAACCGCGCTGATCGAGTAGCGAATGTCGGACGGATCGCGGAAGACATAGTCCGTCATCAATCCGATGATCAGCGGGCCGAGCGTCAACCCGACCAGCGTCGTGAAGGTGACGTAGAGCGCGCTCACCTGCGCACGGGCGCGGTTCGGCACGATGAGCTGCAGCGCCGTGGCGGCGCAGGGGAAGGGCATGTTGCCGCAGAACGTCGCCACAGCCAGCAGCGCCAAAGCGAGCGGCGCTGACGGCATCAGGGGAGCAGCAACTCCGGCTACACCGCACACGAGAAACCCGCCGGCCGCGACCTTTAGAGGCGCATCGGAATGGCCGCGCGCGGCCAGCATGTCACTGAGGAGGCCGGCCGCGAACACGCCGGTCGTGCCGAACACCAGCAGGACCAGGCCGTACCAGAGACCGATTTGCGCCGGTCCCCAGCCATAGGTCCGCTCAAGCAGGGCCGGAGTCCAGATGGCGAAGGAATATGCGACCAGCAACACCATCGCGAATCCAGCAAACATCGGCACGAGGGCCTTTCGCCGGCTGCGTACGATCGCCACCACCTCTCCGGCGCTGAGGGCCTCCGTCGCACCGGCCCCGCGCCGTGTCGGCTCGCGAAAGAACAGGAAGAGCGGCACCAGCAGCAGGCCGGGAGCGCCAACGATCAGGAACGCCGCCTGCCAGGGCTCATAGCCGGCCAGCAGGCCGGTCTGCAGCAGGGGCGCCGTATTCAGCCAGGCGAGCAGGCTGCCGCCGCCGATGAAGGCGAGGCCCTGTCCGATGGGAGCGCTCAGCAGGAAGCCGCTCACAGGCCGGCCCAGCCGCTCGGGCGGGAACTGGTCGCTGAGCATGGACAGGGCGGCGGGTGTCAGGCTCGCTTCCCCAACCGCCACGCCGATCCTTGTCAGGAAGAGCTGGGCGTAGCTGCGCGCAAGGCCCGAAGCCATGGCGAACAGGCTCCAGAGCCCCAGTGCGGTCGCGATGATGAACTTGCGGCTGTGATTGTCCGCCAGTCGGCCGATCGGGATGCAGGCGAGGACGTAGAAGATGCCGAATGCCAGGCTCTGCAACATCCCGAACTGCGTGTCGCTGAGCGCGAACTCCGCCTTCAGCGGCCCGACCATCAGGTTGATGACGGTCCGGTCGAACTGGGAGACGATGGAAGCGAGTGCCAGGAGCACCACGAGCAACCAGCCCCGCGTTGCGCTGGGCCAGGGCGCTTCTGTCTTGTCATGGTCCTCTGGCGGCGTTGCCATGCGTCGATCTCCCCCAACCGGCACGGCTTCGAACGAGCCATGTTACCGTTCACATGCACGTTAGCAACCTAGAGCCTCAAGGCAAGTCGCTCAATTCGGCGAGGATGCGCGTCAACTGCTCGGCCGGGGTGAGGGAGCCATCCAGCACGATGCCGGCCTCATCTGTCGCGAGATGTTCCAGCGTCGAACATTGATCATCGACCAGGCTGGCCGGCATGAAATGGCCCCGCCTGTGCGAGACGCGGCGGTGCAATTCGTCGCGGTCAACCCGAGGTTCCACGAACACCACGCCCGGAACGCTCGCCCGCAGGCGATCCCGATATGCTCGCTTGAGGGCCGAACAGGTGACGATTGGCTCAGGCTTCGTCCTGAGAGCCGCAGCCACGGCATCAAGGAAGGGGATGCGGTCTTCGTCCGTCAGCGGTTCGCCGCGGGCCATGCGCTCGCGGTTTGCCGGAGGATGCAGATCGTCGCCTTCGACGTAGGGGCGCCCCAGGCTCTTCGCCAGCAACACGGCGAGCGTGGTCTTGCCGCTGCCGCTGGGCCCCATGACGACGATGGGCCGGGTCATCCGCTCGTCTGCCCAAGATCAAACAGACGCATATATTCAGCGCTGTCGGCCGCACCCAATCCGCCGGCCACCAGCATGCGGTGGAGGTCGATAGCCAGCGAGGTCAGCGGCAGCGGCACGCGGAGGGGCAGCGCCGAGAGCTGCACGGTCTCAAGATCCTTGAGCATGTTGTCGATGCGCCCGGTGGGGCTGAAATCGCGCCGGGCCATCTTGGCCATGAACTCCTGAAGGATGCGAGAATCCGCGCGCCCGCCCGCCAGCGCTTCCGGGATCAACGTGGCATCGATCCCATTCGCCTCCGCGAACTTTACCGCTTCGGCCACGGCCAGGAAGTTGAGGGCGCACAGGATCTGGTTGACCAGCTTGACGGTCTGTCCTGCGCCTGGGGGCCCCATATGCGTGATGCGCGCGGCCAGGCGCTCCAGCACCGGCCGGGCGGCGGCCACATCGCCGGGCTCACCGCCGACCATTAACGTAAGCGTGCCCTGCAGCGCGGCCGGAGCGCCGCCGGAGAGCGGTGCGTCCACCCAGCGCATCGAGCCAAGCTGGGCAAGCCGCTCCGCCATCTTCGCGGTTCTTCCCGGATCGATGCTGGACATGTCGATCAGCAGGGTGCCGGTGCCTGCCCCCTCCGCCACGCCCCCGGGGCCGAACACCGCCAACTCGACCACGTCGGCGGTGTTGAGGCTGGTGATGACGAAATGAGCTCCCTCTGCTGCGGCGGCCGCTGACGGATGAGGGACTGCGCCTTTCCGGGCGAGGGCTTCCATCGCTTCGGGCGAAAGGTCGAACAGGCCCACCTCGGCACCTGTCGCGAGCAGGCGCTCCGCGATGGCTGAGCCCATGATGCCGACGCCGATGACTGCGACCTTCACCGGCGATCCCCCACCGAGGCGCGCTCGACAAGCTCAAGGCCCACGTCGATGACGCGGGAGGGTTGCTGCTCCTGGGCCTTGAGCACTTCGAGGATCATTCGCCCTGCGCGTCCGCCCAAGGCCGTGAAGTCCACATGGATGGTGGTGAGCGCCGGATTGATCTCGCGCCCGATCTCGAAATCGCCGAAACCCATTACCGAGATGTCGCCCGGCACACGGATCCCCCGCCGCTGGCATTCCATGATCACGCCGACTGCTGAAAGATCCGAGACGGCGAACACGGCTTCCACATTCTCCGCGCGGCGCAGCAACTCGCCGATCGCCGCTGCGCCGTGGGAGTAGCTGACTGGCGCCTCACCGAAGCGCAGGACGAGATCGGCTGGATAGCCGGCGATGGCGAGCTCGTCTTCGAAGCCGCGCATGCGCTCCTCGCCGCGATGGTCCACCACATCCCCCACGTTGGTGGCGGCAACCGCGCCGATCCGCTTGAAGCCGCGACCGATCAGATAGCGCGCCGCCATTCGGCCCACCTGGTAATTGGAGAAGCCGATCGCATGCTCGATCGGTTGTTGCGGCACGTCGGCGATTTCGATGACCGGAATGTCGGCAGCGATCAGCAGCCGCGAAGCGTTGCGCCGGTGGACGGCACCCGTCAGCACGACGGCCTCTGGCCGCCGCGCCAGCAGGTTGCGCAGCTGCCGTTCCTCCTCGGCCATGTCATATTCGGTGTACGCGATGAGCAGGTGGTAGTCGGCTTCGCGCAGCACTTCGGTGAGACCGTGGGCCACCGCGGCGAAGTTGGCGTTCGTCAGCGTCGGAAGGATCAGGGCGATGAACCCCGTGCGCCGGCTGGAGAGGCTGCCGGCGGCTTTGTCCGGCACATAGCCGAGATCGGCTATCGCCTGCAGCACGCGGTCGCGCGTGGCCGGCAGCACCAGTTCCGGATCGCTCAAGACGCGCGAGACGGTCATCCGCGAGACGCCCGCCAGTTGCGAAACCTCGCGGATTGTTGGCCGTCGCGAGCCGGCGCTTCGCCTGCGGGCACCCTGGGCGGCCGCTTCGCTCTGCTCGTTCGCCATTCGCTCACCAACTCCGCGCCCCATGAAAAGACTGCCCTACCAACCTGTGCACGCGCGGAACAGCGGGGCATGGGCTTGCCTCAGCACGAGCCTTTCTCATTTGTGAAAGAGTAAGAGCGCCCAGCGGGGTGCCGCATCCGCTCCATAGTCACGTCAGGCGGGCTCTGTCAGGACCAGGTGGAGCTTCACCACCTGCGCCCGATCGCCGGCCCGCTCGAGCGCCGTGGCCGCATCTGCGAGCGGATAGGTGCCCGAGAGGATGGGGGCGACGTCGATTACCCCGCGCACGATCAGGTCCACCGCAAGGCGAAACTCGTCATGAGCGCGGAAAGCCCCGACCAACTCGATTTCCCGCGCCTGCAGCAGGTTGAGCGGAATAGGGGTGGTGCCGGGGGGCATCATCCCGACCTGAACGATGCGCCCACCTCTCCGCATGACGGGGAACAGCGATTGCAAGGCGGCTGGTGAGCCGGATGCTTCGAAAGCGACGTCGAACTCGCCCTGCTGCGCGGCGAGGGTGGCGAGGCCATCTGGATCTTTCGCCACATTGACGATTGCCGTTGCGCCCATGTGGGATGCGGCCACGGCGAGGGGTGCATCCTCGATATCGGTCGAGATCACCGATCGCGCGCCAGCCAGTGATGCGCAACGGGCGGTCAGCAGCCCGATGGGCCCTGAGCCACTCACCAGCACCCTTTTTCCCATCAACGCGCCTGCCCGGACCACCGCGTGCAAGCCCACCGAGAGCGGCTCGGCGACGGAAAGTCGCAACAGGTCGGTCTCGGGCGGCACCGGGACCACCTGATCCTGCCGCAGCACCAGATGTTGGCTGAAGCCACCCTGGACATGCGGGTAGCGCCCAGCGCTCCCGAGGAAGACCATGTTTTCGCACAGATTGCCGCGCCCGCTGCGGCAATAGGAGCAGGAAAGGCAGGGGCGGCTTGGGTCGAGCGCGGCCTTGGTGCCCGGTTCGAGACCGGAGACTGCGCTGCCCACTTCAATGACCGTGCCGGAGATCTCGTGACCGAGCGTCATTGGCTCCTGGAGGGCGAAATCCCCGACAGCCCCGCGGTGGTAGTAGTGCAGGTCAGACCCGCAGATCCCTCCGTAAGCCACGGCCACCCGCACCTGATCCGGCGCGAGGGGCTGCTCCTCCACAGACTCAATGCGCAAGTCCTTCGCTCCATGGCACACAGCCGCCAGCATTTCTCATCCTCAGCCAAATCGCCTGATAGCGGTATCATTCAGGATCTACGGTGGCAACGGGTGGCCGGCATTCTCGGCACCGAGGCGAGAGACTAAGAGAGCTTAGGGCTGGGCTTGATTTTCTGATTTGCACAGAACTCCCGCCGATGTTACCGTTATCAGAATAATGTATCGGCGTGGGGCTCGGATGCCTTCGACCGATCTGGCAGGAGAGGATTGGCCATGAGCCGTACAGGCAAGCCGAACGCTCGGCTCATCAGACTGACTATCGGGACGGCGCTTGGTGCGCTTGCCATGCCCACAGCAGCATTTGCGCAGGACGCCGCGCGCAGCATCGCGGCAGCTGAGGGCGAGGGGCCCATCGTTGTCACAGGCAGCCGCGTGGCTCGTGATGGGTCACGGGCGCCGACCCCCGTCACGGTCGTCACTGCAGAGCGCCTCGAGCAGCGCGCCATCACCAATGTGGGCGAGGCGCTGAACGAGCTGCCCTCGTTTCGCCCCCTCGTCACGCCAGCGACACAGCAGGCTGTCGGCGGCAATGTCGGAGCGCGCATCCTTGATCTGCGCGGCCTTGGCGCAACGCGGACGCTGGTGCTGGTCGATGGAAAGCGCTTCGTGCCCTCCACGACGCAGGGGACGATCGACGTCAACCTGATCCCCAGCTCGCTCGTGTCGCGCACGGAGGTTGTCACCGGCGGTGCTTCGGCGGCCTATGGCTCCGACGCGGTGGCGGGTGTCGTCAACTTCATCCTCGACCGTGACCTGGAGGGGCTGAAAACCTCTGTCCAGTTCGGCGTGTCGGAGAGGGGTGATTACGCCAGCCAGAACGTCCAGCTCGCCTATGGCAAGGCGTTTGCGGATGGCCGCGGACACTTCATGATCGCGGGCGAGTACGACAACGCCGAGGGGCTTGGCGATTGCTACACCCGGGACTGGTGCCCGACCGAGCAGCTGATCGGGAACACCCCGGCTGGTGCGGGCGGCCTGCCGGCCAGCATTCGCGGCGGCCCCGCCGGCACTGGCACGCTCTCCTCCGGCGGGCTGATCGTCGCCAACTCAGGGCCGTTGCGCGGGCTTGCCTTCAACCCCGACGGCAGCACCTTCGCCTACGACTTCGGCACCATTTTCGGCACCAATCCTTCGCCGCTGTTCACCCTGGGCGGGACGGAATCGGTCCGCAACGGCTTCCTCGACGGCATCTTGCTGAGCCCGCCGGTCGAGCGGATCGTCGGCTATGCGCAAGGTTCCTACGAATTCTCCGACGCGCTCAGAGCCAGCCTTGACCTGTCCTATGGCCGGGTGGACGGGACGGTGATCGGCTCGGTCGCCCGCGCGACGGTGACAGTCCGGCGCGACAACGCGTACTTGCCGGCGGGCGTCGCAGGGATCCTCGATGCCAACGGGCTTACCTCCTTCATCCTGGGTCGCGCGTTCATGGACCTGGGAGGCTCGGTCAACGATGCGCGCAACGAGACCTATCGGGCGGTGCTGTCGCTTGAGGGTCAGATCAGCGACGCCTGGCAGTGGGATGCTTACTATCAATTCGGGCGCAACGAGTTCGAGCAGGTCTATAGCGGCAACGTCGTCAATACTGCCGCCTTCCCGCGGGTGGCCAACGCGGTGGATGCCGTGCGGGTGGGCAATCAGGTGGTTTGCCGGATCAACGCCGATGCAATTGCTGCGAACGACGACCCCGCTTGCCAGCCGCTCAACATCTTTGGCGCGGGCAACGTTTCGCCCGCGGCAGCGGCCTATGTCGCACCGTCTGGCTTCCAGACTACCGACACCACGCAGCACGTCGTGGCGGCGAACATCACCGGATCACTATTCCGGCTTCCGGGCGGCGACTTCGCAATCGCAGCGGGCGGTGAATACCGGCGGGACAAGGCTGAAGGAACGGCCGACCCGCTGTCCACGGCCAATGCCTTCTGGTCGTTCAACGGAAAGGCGGTGAACGGCACGATCGAGGTGGTCGAAGGCTATGTGGAGGCGACGGCGCCAATCCTGAGCGGCCTCAGCTTCGCCGACACGCTGGAGCTCAACGGCGCGGTGCGGCAGACGCATTATTCGCGTTCCACGCCTGGCCAGAGTGCCACCGAGGTGGACGCGACCACCTGGAAGGTCGGCGCGGTCTATGCGCCGATTCCGGAGATCCGCTTCCGCGCGACGCGATCGCGCGATATTCGCGCGCCGAACCTGAACGAGCTGTTCGGGCCGGTGACGCTGGGCCGCACCACCGTGCTCGATCCGCTCAACAACGGTGCACAGATCCAGGTCGATGCCTTCTCGGGCGCCAACCCGCAACTTGCGCCGGAGAAGGCGGACACCTGGACGGTGGGCGTTGTGCTGGCACCCCGCTGGGGCTTCCTGGACGGATTTCGCCTGGCGGTCGACTATTACGACATCGACCTTGGCGGCGCGATCTCCACCCTCGGCTCACAGGTGCTGGTCGATCGCTGCGCCGCCGGGCAGACAGAGCTGTGCCAATATGTGCAGCGCAGCGCCACGGGCACGCTCGTCAATGTCAGCGATGTGCTCCAGAACGTCAGCGCCATTACCAATCGCGGGATCGACTTCGAGGCGAGCTACGCCACAGGGATCGGCAATCTTGGCCGGCTCGACTTCCGCCTGCTGGCGACGCGCTATCTGGAGCTGACCATCGGCGGTGTGGATCGCACAGGCCAGACCGGGTTCCGACCCGGCACCACCACCGGTGTTCCCGACTGGATCGTCGACGGCAACGTCGTCTGGTCGGTGGGCGATCTCTCCCTCAACGCCCACGGCAAGTACATCCCGGAGGGCATCTTCGACACCACGCTCGTGGGGCCGGAAGATGCGGGCTACGCGCCAACCTTGCCCAGCAGCATCAACAGCAACCGCGTGGACAGCGCTTTCTATCTCGATCTTGGCGCCACCCTCAAGGTGGACGACCGGGCGGAGGTGTTCGTCGTCGTCAACAACGTGCTGGACAGCGATCCGCCGCTCGCAGCGAGCGCGCAAGGCGCGACCAACCAGGTCTATTTCGACCCGGTTGGACGCTCGTTCAAGGTCGGTGCGCGGCTGCGCCTGTGACCTGCTTCACTCAAGGAAACCAATAGGCATGCCCAAGAAGACACTGACGCAGCTGCTGCAGACATCCGACCATTGTATCGTCGCCCCATGCGTCTACGACTGCGCCTCTGCGCGCGCGGTGGAACTCGTCGGTTTCGAGGCGATGATGCTGAGCGGCGGGGAAGTCTCCATCGCGATGAACGGGGTCATAGACTACGGCTTCACGAACCTGACAGATATCGAATGGGTGACCAGTCGCGTCAGCCAGACCTGCTCGCTGCCGCTGGCCGCCGACATCGAGGACGGCTTCGGCGGACCTCTTGCCGTCTATCGCAGCGCCCGGCGGATGGCTGCTGCCGGCGCCACGGCGCTCCAGCTGGAGGATGCGAGCGACATGGAGGAGTCCACCGGACTGCTTCCGCGCGAGCGCTATCTGGAGAAGGTCCGCGCTGCCCTTGCGGCGCTGGAGGGCACCGACTGCATCCTCATCGCCCGCACCAATGCCGATCCCGAGACGGAAATGGATGAGGCTTGCGAGCGGATGCGCCTTGCTCACGAGCTCGGCGCGCAAATGACCACCGTCGTGAAGATCAGCACGCTCGATCACGCGAAGGTCGTCGCCGAGAAGGTGCCCGGCTGGAAGATGTTCCCGGACGTGCGCAACATCGACGGCAAGCCGGCTGTTACGGTGGACCAGATCTATCCGCTCGGCTTCAACTTCCTGACCATGCACTACCTCCTGAAGGCGGCAATGGACGGGATGCTGGAGCACGGCCTGAAGAACGTGGCGCAACAAGGCTGCGACTATACCTGTGAGAAGGTGGATGCGACCGGCATCATGGGCATGAGTGCAACGCCCCTGTTCGATCCGCAGAGCTACATGGAGCTTGAAGGCCGCTTCAGCGGGCGGGCCAAGGAGTTCACGATTGTAGGCAACAAGGTCGAGGATTTCCCCGAAGGCTTTATCCGCACGCCCATTGACGATCGCCTCTGACGCGCGGCTGATGGACCTGTTTAATCTGGCGGGCCGCACGGCCCTCATCACCGGCGGCTCCCGAGGGATCGGTCTTGCGATCGCAGAGGGGTTGGCCGACGCGGGCGCGTCACTCATCCTCAACGGGCGCGACAAGGACACGCTCGCTGCCGCCGCCGATCGGTTGGCCGCGCGCGGGGCAAGTGTGAGGATTGCGGCGTTTGACGTCACGGACAGCGAGCAGGTCCGCAACGCAATCGCGCAACTGGAAGAGGATGGCGCCGGCATCGACATCCTCGTCAACAATGCCGGCATCCAGCGGCGTGCGCCCCTCCATGAGTTCGCAGACGAGGATTGGCACGAGCTCATGCGCGCCAATCTCGACAGCGTGTACTTCGTCAGCAAAGCGGTGGTCCCGCAGATGATCGCGCGGGGGCGGGGCAAGATCATCAACATCGCGAGCGTGCAGGCGGAGCTCGCCCGGCCGACGATCGCGCCCTACGCTGCCTCAAAAGGTGCGGTTCGCAACCTGACGCGCGGCATGTGCGCGGATTGGGCGCGCTTCGGCATCCAGGTGAACGCGATTGCGCCCGGCTATTTCGACACCCCGTTGAACAAGGCGCTGGTCGAAGATCCCGCGTTCGATGCATGGCTGTGCGGGCGCACACCTGCCGGGCGATGGGGGAGGTTGAGCGATCTTCACGGAGCAGCCGTTCTTCTGGCTTCCGCAGCTTCCGACTACATCAACGGACAGACCATCTTCGTCGATGGCGGAATGACGGTGGTCGTATGAGCAAGCCGCTGGCGCTCCAGCTGTGTCCCTTTTCGCCGATGCTGGAGGAGGGACTGGCGCAGCTCTTCGAGGTGACACGCTGGTTCGAACTGGAGGATGCGGCGCGCTCTGACATGCTCGGCAGCCGCGCGGACGAGGTGCGCGCGATCGTCACGGGCGGCCATATCGGCTGCCCGCCCGAATTGATGAAGGCGCTCCCGCAACTCGGCATCATCGCCATTAATGGCGTCGGCTACGACAAGGTCGACCTGGCGGAGGCGAGGACGCGCGGCGTGCGGGTGACGACCACGCCCGATGTCCTCACGTTCGACGTAGCCGACCTGGCGGTCGGCCTTGTGATTGACCTGCTGCGGGGCATCACACTGGCGGACCGCCACGTGCGAGAAGGCCTCTGGCTCACCGGAGAGCGCCCGCTGATGCAGCGTGTCACCGGGAGGCGCTTCGGTGTGGTCGGCCTGGGGCGGATCGGCCGGGCGACGGCGGATCGCCTGACGGTCTTTGGCCCGGTGCGCTATAACGGGCCTTCCAAGAAGGAGGCGCCCTACGACTACGAACCGGATCTGCTCTCACTGGCTGAGTGGGCGGACGTGTTGGTGGTGACCTGCCAGTCGAACGATACCACCCGCGGGCTTATCGGTGGCCGCATCCTTTCAGCGCTCGGACCCGATGGGTACCTTGTGAACGTGGCGCGCGGTTCGGTGGTGGATGAGGCGGCGCTGATCGAAGCAGTCACCACGGGCGCGATTGCCGGGGCCGCGCTCGATGTCTTCGCCGACGAACCTCGCGTTCCACAGGCGCTGATCGACTGCGGCAGAGTGGTCCTGACGCCGCACATCGCCAGCGCGACCGCGGAGTGCCGGCGGTCGATGGCCGAGCTGGTGCTTTCCAATCTGCGGGCGTTCCTGGCCGGCGAACCGCTGCCGAGTCCGGTAGCATGAGCAGGGTGGCTGTCATCACCGGAGCGGGCAGCGGCATTGGGAGGGCGGCAGCGCTTTCGCTGGGGAGGCGCGGTTATCGGCTGGTTCTTGCGGGCCGACGCCTTGCGGCCTTGGAGGAGACGGCCACGCTGCTGGAAGCCAGTTCCAGCGCCATCACCTGCGCCACTGACGTCACCGATGCCGCCTCCGTCGAGGCCTTGTTCGAGAGTGCTGTCCAGCGGTTCGGCCGGGTCGACGTGCTGTTCAACAATGCCGGTGTCAGTGCGCCGTCGGCCTCGATCGGCGAAGTTGCAGAGGGCGACTGGCGCAACGTCATCGACGTCAATCTCACTGGGGCCTTCCTTGTGCTCCAAGCCGCCTTTCGCACGATGCAGCGGCAGACGCCGCGCGGAGGCCGGATCATCAACAACGGCTCCATCGCGGCCACCACGCCGCGCCCCAATTCTGTGGCCTATGCCTGCAGCAAGCACGCCATCCTCGGCCTCACCAAGGCGACATCGCTGGAAGGGCGCGAGTTCGACATTGCTTGCGGGCAGATCGACATCGGCAATGCCGCCAGCACGATGGGCAGCTCGGCCGCGGTGGGCATGCTGCAGGCGAATGGCACGATCATGCCTGAGCCGCTGATGTCCCTTGACCATGTGGGCGAAGCGGTCGCTTACATGGACAGCCTGCCGCTGGAGGCGAATGTTCAGTTCTTGACCGTGATGGCCACGAAGATGCCGTTCGTCGGGCGAGGCTGAGGTCTGCTGAGTTGAGCACAGGAAGTGAGGAAATGGCGAGGGGTGGCTTTCGGCGTCTTCCGAGCGAATTCAGGCGAATGGAGCAGGAGCGTCAACTCATCCTGCGGGCGTGGCGGAAGCGAGCGTACCGATTCAGCAGATCATTGATCAGCTGGTCCTGACTGAATCCGGTAACGTCATGGGGCTGATCGCCCTCCGATGTGTGGGCGATCGCGCGGAAGTGCTGCGGCTCCTTGTCCTTTGTCTTGCTCGTCTCGACGAAGGCAAAGCTCGGTGCGCGAAACGGCCTGGCACGTACAGTGTACCGGAACGTGCCGTGGTCCCCGTGCGGGATAGCAAGATCAAGCCGGTCCTCTTTGCGTTCGATCTGAGGTGAAAGGCTGCCTTCGCCGATTTGCCCCGCAATCGCGTCGAATGCTGGATCAACGATGTCCGCGAGAAAGGTCGTGATCTCCGGTTTCTCATAGAAATGGGTGATGCTCGTCAGCCGTTGCTGCCAACTCATGGTGCTGCGCGATGCCGGAGGGGCCTCGGCTGCCACCGAAAGATCGATCGAGGACGTTTCATTCTCCGTCTGCAGCGCCCGCAGCAGGCCGTAACAGATGAACACCATGATCACGGCAAACGGAAGCGCGCTGGCGATGGCGGCTGTCTGGAGCGCCTGCAAGCCCCCGGCGACGAGCAGGACGGCTGCGACCACTCCGGCGCATACGGCCCAGAAGATGCGCTGCCAAACCGGCGGGTCCTGCGCTCCGCCATTGGTGATCATATCGATTACCAACGCGCCCGAATCTGCGGATGTGACGAAGAAGGTGATGATGAGGAGCGTCGCCAGCCCGGACGAGATCGCCGACAAGGGGAGCTGTGACAGCATTTCAAACAAGGCAACCGGCAGGTTGTCGGTCACCGTTTCCGCGATGGGCGCGACCCCGCTCAGGTCCATCGCGATCCCGGTGTTGCCGAACACGGTCATCCAGAGGAACGTGAAGAGAGCGGGCACCAGCAGCACGCCGGCAACGAACTCCCGGATCGTCCTTCCCCGGGAAATCCGTGCGATGAACATGCCCACGAAAGGCGACCAGGAAATCCACCAGCCCCAATAGAACAGCGTCCAGTCGCCCAGCCAGGGATTGGGCTCGTAGGCGTACATTCGAAAGGTCCGCTGGACGACAGTGCCGAGATAGGCGCCTATATTCTGCACATAAGCTTGCAGCAGGAAGGTGGTGGAGCCGGTAAACAGCACGAATAGCAGCAGCGACACCGCCAATATGATGTTCAGTTCCGACAGCCGTTTGATACCGGCATCGAGCCCAGCCGAGACCGAGATGGTGGCAAGCCCGGTGATGCATGCGATCAGGATAACCTGCGTCACCTGGCCGGTGGGCAACCCGAAGAGATAGCTGAAACCGGCGTTCACCTGCAGCACACCGAAGCCGAGCGAGGTGGCGACCCCGAACATCGTGCCGAGGACGGCGAAGGTGTCGATCGCATCGCCGATCAGGCCGCGGATGCGATCTCCAATCAGCGGGTAGAGCGCTGAGCGGATGGTGAGCGGTAGCCCTCGGCGGAAGGCGAAATAGGCCAGGGCCAGGCCCACGACGATGTAGATCGCCCATGCATGAAGGCCCCAGTGGAAGAACGTCAGAGGCAGCGCGTCACGAGCGGCCTGGATCGTCCCTCCTGTTCCCACCGGTGGAAGCGCATAGTGCTGCACCGGCTCTGCCACTCCAAAAAACAGCAGGCCGATGCCCATGCCGGCGCTGAAGAGCATGGCGAACCATGAAAGGTAGCTATATTCCGCGTCGCTGTCGTCCGGCCCCAGCTTCACGTCACCATAGCGGCTCATCATCAGGAAGATGACGAAGACCAGAAAGCCAGCGACCGCGAGAATGTAGAACCAGCCGAAATCGGCGAGGATCAGCGACTGCACGGAGGAAAAGAGCCGCTCCGCGCGACGCGGGAAGACGGCGCCGAACAGCGCGAAGGCGAGGATCAGCGCGGCCGACACGAAGAAGACGGGGGGATTGACCTTGATGCGGGGCGTGCGCTCCGGGGAAGCCGCCTCAGTCAATACGGGCTCGCTCATTCGTCTCCCCAGCTTGTTTGCTCGCCGCTTTCCAACAGGCGCTGATGGAGGAACGGCCTCGATCGCTGCCGGTTGCCAAGACCTCGCGCGCTCGGCTCCTCATCCTGTTCCTGCCCAGGTTCTTCTCCCCACCGCGCAAACCTCTCAAGCCCACGGCCAGGGCGATGCGAGAAGCTCAGGAGCCGGGGCCGGGAGGTGATCACGCTGGCATGGGCGCGGCCCGTCTTTCATCTGAAGGCCAGGCGCCGGGAAGATCCCGACCTGCAGGCCGCTGAAAGAGTCCGAGTCCAAACTCCGGAAGGATGGCAATGAGGTGGTCAAAGATGTCCGCCTGCAGCCGTTCGTACTCTGCCCAAGCCGTGCTCTTGGAGAACGCATAGATCTCCAGTGGCAGCCCGACATCCGAGGGGGGCATCTGACGAACCAGCATGAACATCTCGTCCGATATTCCCGCATGCGAGCGCAAATAGGCTGTCACGTAGGCCCTGAACGTGCCGATGTTGGTCAACCTGCGCGCATTGACGAGGTCATGGACCCGCTCAGCCTGTGAAGAGTTCCACTCGGCCAACTCGCGTTCCTTCTGCGCGAGGTAATCTTCCAGGAGCGAGAAGCGCCGAAGATGCTCGACCTCGTCCGGCGCGAGGAAGCGGATCGAGTTCTGGTCCAGGACCAAAGCCCGCTTGATCCGCCGGCCGCCTGCTTCGAACATGCCCCGCCAGTTCCGGAACGGCTCGCTGATCAGGCGGTGTGTCGGGACCGTGGTGATCGTCTTGTCGAAGTTCTGCACTTTGACGGTGTGGAGCGCGATGTCGATAACATCCCCATCGGCGCCGAAATCGGGCATCTCGATCCAGTCGCCCAGGCGGATCATGTCGTTCGAGGTCAGCTGGACGGATGCAACGAGTGAGAGGATCGTGTCCTTGAACACCAGCATCAGCACAGCGGCCATCGCGCCGAGGCCCGACAGGAGCAGGAGCGGCGACTGATCGATCAAAGCAGCGATAATGAGGATCGCGGCCGCAGAGAATACGCCAATCTTGATGACCTGCAGGTAGCCCTTGATCGGGCGGCTGGCGGCGTGTGGACGGCGGGCGTAAAGCACATTCACCCAGTCGAGTGCCGCGCTGATCGCCAGTGCGATCGTCAGGATGATGAAGCCGGTCGTGACATTCTGGATCAGCGCCACCAGCATCGGCGGCAGATGCGGCACGGCTCCCGCACCCAGTTGGATGATGGTCGCGGGGATCAGGTTGGCCAACCGTCGCACGACGCGGAGGAATGCTGCCCGCTCGGTCTCGTGCGTGCCCCGGGCCAGCGCCATGGTGAGGGCGCGAAGCAGGACTTCCTTGGCGATCCAGTAACCAATGAAGGCGGCTGCGATGAGCAGCCCTGCGGCAATCAGCCCCTGCGCCCAGGGATCGACAATCCCCAGCATGGTGTTCAACGCAAGAATGTTGACCTCCCTTTTCGCTTGAACTCTGGCAGAAGCCTACGCTGCGGCAGCGCGCGGCATCCGCTCCCCAGGCTGCTGCGTTCCGCGAAGCGACTTCCCTGCCGTCTCAGGCGTGAAGCGCAGCGCGATCATTCCGACGATGCAAGCCACCATCATGACATAGGCCGGCATCAGTTCTTCGCCGGTTGCGCCGATCAACCAGCTGTTGAACGCTGGTGCGGTTCCTCCGAACAGGGAGGTCGCGACGTTGTACGAGATCGCGAACCCTGCAAAGCGCACATGGGTTGGAAACATCGCCGGGAAAGTAGCGGAAATCGTTGCCAATTGCGGGATGTAAAGCAGGCCGAGCAGCGCAAAGCCAATGACGGCACCTGTGAAGCTCTGCGCCATCAGGAGATAAAGCGGCACCACGCCGATGAACAGGCCGATGAGCGAAAACCACCATAGCGGCTTTCGCCCTACCTTGTCGGACAGGCGACCGGCGAACGGAACGAAGACCATCATGAATAGCATGCCCACGATGGGGACGATCAGCGCATCGTCGGCAGAGAGGCCCAGCCGCCGCTGCAGATAGGTCGGCATGTAGCTGAGCAGCGTGTAGTTGACGACATTCAGCGCCACGACCAGCCCGCCCATGGTGACAAGCGGGCGCCAGTACCGCGTCATCAGGTGGCGCAGTTCGGTCGAGGCGGCGGGCTCCTTCTCGTGATGGGCCTCGATCTCGCGGAAGATGGGCGTGTCCTCCATCTTCGAGCGCAGATACATGCCGATCAGGCCCATCGGCCCGGCGACGAAGAAGGGGATGCGCCACGCCCAATCGTACATCGCCTGCTCGCCCAGCAGCAGGGAGAAGCCGAGCATCAACAGCGCGCCGAAGGAGAACCCGGCCAGCGTGCCGAACTCCAGGAAGCTGCCGTAGAAGCCGCGACGGTCATCAGGCGAGTATTCCGCCATGAAGGTTGCCGCGCCGCCATACTCGCCGCCCGTCGAGAACCCCTGGATCATGCGCAGGACGACAAGGAGCGCCGGGGCCCAGAAACCGATCGTTTCATAAGACGGGATCAAGCCCACACAGACCGTGGCTGCCGACATGAGGATGATGGTGAAGGCCAGAATCGTCTTCCGGCCATAACGGTCGCCCAAGGGCCCCCAGAACAAGCCGCCGAGCGGGCGGACGAGGAAGGAGATCGCGAATGTGGCGAGGGCGAACAATGTGGCCTCCGCCGTGTCCCCCGGAAAAAGCGCGGCGGACAGATAGACGACGCCGTAGGCGTAGATCCCGTAATCGAACCATTCGGTCGCGTTGCCCAGTGCAGATGCGGCAATGGCGCGCCGGATCACCGGCTTGGGCACCTCCTCGGGGTGGCCTGGCCGTACGTCAGCACCGGCGAGATCATGATTGGAGCGGTCGTTCATCGGGCCTCCTCGGGATCGACGCTGGCCACTGGGTCGAGCGCCGCTGAAACGGGCGTCGTCCGGGGCAGGATCTGATAAGTTTGCTGCTGGTCGGCCGGGACCGGCGCCGCCCGGGTTTGCCGCCAGAGGCCGAAGAGCAGGGCTGCCCCTGCGCAGACGGAGACGAACAGAAACAGGCCTGCTGTGCCCGTCACGGTCATGAGCAGCGCCGCCAGAAGCGGGCCGATTGCGGCCCCGACCGAGTAGGTGAGCACGAGCCCTCCGCTGGCGGCCACTCGCTGCCCGGGTGAGAGGTGGTCATTGGCGTGCGCGACGCAGAGCGGGTAGAGGCCGAAGCTCAGCCCGCCGAACAATGCGCCGAACGCCAGAAGTGGAAGCCCCGGCTCCGTCGTCAATGCCGCGGCAAGGCCGGCGGCGAGGGTGCCCGCGAAGGCCACCACGATCACCCGCCGCCGGTCGAAGCGGTCGGAGAGAATGCCCAGCGGCCATTGCAGCGCGACACCGCCAAAGATCACCGTGCTCATGAACACTGCGACGGAGGATAGGTCCATTCCCAGGCGCCGGGCGTAGACCGCGCCCAGCGAATAGAACGCCCCCAGCATTGCCCCGGTCAGCGCCGCGCCGACCACGCCCAATGGGGAAATTGAATAGAGCGCCCGCATCGACATCGTCTCGCTGCTGGGCAGAGTTGGCGCGTTGATCCGCGTGAGGGCGACGGGAACGGCGGAGAGGGAGACGAGGATCGAGGCTGCGATAAACGGCAGCGAAGGCTTCGCATCGCTGATGTTGAGCAGGAACTGGCCGGCCGCCTGGCCGAGATAGAGGGCGATCATGTACGAAGCGAGCACCGTCCCGCGCGAGCCACCCTCGGCCCGCTCATTCAGCCAGCTTTCCAGACAGACATAGACCCCCGCGACGCAAATGCCGTCGATCAGCCGCAAGCTCGCCCAGAAGAACGGATCTCGGTAGAGCGCATAGCTGATCGTGCTGGCGGAGAAGAGCGAGACGAAGGCAGCGAAGGCGCGGATGTGGCCGACCCGCGCGACCAGCAACCCGGCCCGGGTCGATCCCAGCACCAGCCCCAGGAAATAGGCAGTGCCGACGATCCCCACCGTCAGGGCGCTGCTTCCCGCACGCTCCAGCCTGACGCCCAGAAGCGTGGACATAAAGCCTCCGCCCGCCATCAGCATGAAGATGGCGAGCAGAAGGCTGCGGACGGAGGAAACTGCGCTTAGCACATCAAGAAAGGAGGGCCGTGCCTGGAAGGTTCCGCAGGATCAGGCGGCCGCACGATTGTCAGCACCGGCCCTGCCGGTCTCGACCAGCGCGGAATGCAACGCTTGCACGGCTCCGTCGAAGTCGTCGCGCTCGATCACGAACTGTACGTCGACGTTGCGGATCTGGTGCTGGAGCGCGAGCACGGTGACGCAGGCTTCATCCAGAGCGTTCAGCGCGCGGGAAACAAGACCTGGCGCGGAGATGTCGCTGCCAATCGCCGCCACCATGGCGCAGGGGCGGGTCGTAACGACCGCGCTCGGAAACGCCTCCTCCAGATCGGAGACCACCTTGGCGACCGCTTTCGAACTGCCGGAGAGATAGTGGGTGATGGTGTTGGCGTTGGACACCTTGCTGACGATCCAGACTCCGCGTCGGTCCAGCGCTGCAAGAATGCCGCTGTCGTAGCCCTTCTCGCCCACCATGTCCTGTTCGAAGAACTGGAGGGCGTGCAACTCGCGCAGGCCGGCGACGATCTCCACCTTGGGCCGGTTGGACACATAGTCACCGCAGATCAGCGTTCCCTCGTCATCCCGATCGAAGGTATTCCTGACGCACAGGGGGATTTCGGACTGCCGCAGGCCCCGTCCGGCGCGCGGGTGGATCGCCTCCATGCCCAGATTGGCAAGCTGGTCCGCCACATCGTAGTTGGTTCGACCGATCTTTCGCGCCCGCGTCTCTCCAACGAGCTTGGGATCGGCGCTGGAAAGATGGAATTCCTTGTGGATGATGGCCCGCGCTGCGCCTGTGAGCACGGCGATGCGTGAGAAGGTCATCTCCGAATATCCGCGCGCATACCGGCGCACCATGCCGCCCTCGCAGCCGGCATATCCGGTCACGATCGGCATCTGCGTTTCCAGGTCGATCGGGTTCAGCGCCTCCAGGATGCGCTGGTCCAGGCTCACGCGGTCCTCTTCGCTCCAGAGCGTCAAGTCCACGAAGGTGGCGTTCACGCCCCTGTCGCGCAGCATCAGCGTGGTGGAATGGGCGCTATGCGCCTCGCCGAACCCGGCCAGCATCTCACGCACCGTGACCAACTGGTCCTTGAGGGAAAAGCGGCCGTGTGCCCGGAGACGGTCAAGGTCATGGAGGCAGGCGCGAAGGGCTTCGACCCGTTCGCGAATGAACCGGTCCGCCTCTTCCCGGCTCTCGTCCCGGATGAACATGGCGGCGTTGCGCTCGCACATCGCTGACTGGACGCGATCGAGCGCGTCCCTCCAGTCGGGATCGTTGCGGGCGAAGCTGGCATATACGCCCGGCTCTCCGGTCTTTTTGTGCTCGAGCAGCAGGTTCGTCATCCCCGCATAGGCCGAGACGACGAAGATGCGGCCATACAGGTCTCTACCGGAGCGCCCGGCGATCAGGACGTTCTCGAACAGGGTGGCGGTGGCCGCCATCGATGTGCCGCCGATCTTCTCGACGCTGTGCCCCTGCATCATGCCGCCTTCCCTTGCAGCGCGCCCGAGCGAATTGCGAGGGGCTCGAATGTGCGATTTGCAATGAAGGTGGGCCGCGGCGTTTCGGCTGCGAAAGGCGCCTGCAACCGGTTCGAAAGGGCGTTGAAAACCAGAAACGCATTCGCCCGCGGAAATGGCGTGATGTTGCCGTTGGAGCCGTGCATCGTGTTGCAGTCGAACAGGATGATGGTCCCTGGACCGCCGACTGGCGCGTCGATCCCGTGCCGCTCGGCGAGGGTGGCGAGGCTCTGCTCGTCCGGCACGCCGTATTCCTGCTTCTTCAGCGACGTGCGATAATGGTCTTCCGGGGTCTCCCCGACGCAGGTGACGTAGGTCTTGTGCGATCCGGGCATGACCATCAGGGGGCCGTTATGCAGCGTGTTCTCCGCCAGCAGCACCGACATGGAGAGGGCGCGCATGCGAGGCATGCCGTCCTCCGCGTGCCAGGTCTCAAAGTCGGAGTGCCAGTAGAACTCCTTGCCCTTGAAACCGGGCTTGTAGTTGAGCCGGGACTGGTGGACGTACACCTCGTCCCCCAGCAGGAAGGAGGCGATGCCGGCCAATCGTTCGTCGGCAGCCAGCCGCGCCATCAAACGGCTTTGTTCGTGGATGGCGAAGATGGAGCGGACTTCGTTGCTGCCACGTTCGGTGATGATCGTCTCGGCCTCGAGGGATGAGGGGTCCGCCAGCAGCCGGCGAGTCTCGTCCTGAAGGGCAACGATTTCAGCGGGATCGAAGGCGTTCTCGATCACCAGATAACCGTCGCGCTCGAACTGCGCGGCCTGTTCATGGCTGAGCGGCGCGCCCGGCTGCCACTCACCATGAACCACCGGGTCATGCCGGGGCAGCAGTTCGGGTTCCGCCGTGCGGCGGGTCGGATAGATGTCCTGCATGGATCTCCTCTCGAGCTCAGTCTGCCGGAACGGGTTGGCGGAGCTGTTCGGCGGCGGGATAGGCCCCGGTTTCGTCGTGAACCTCAGTGCCGGTCACGGGCGGACTGAAGACGCAGGCGGTGACGAGGTCGGTCTCCGGCCGCACGACGTGCTGGTCGTTCTCGTTGAGCGCGTACATGACGCCGGTCTTCAACTGGTGCACTTCGCCCGTCGCCAGATCCTCGATCGTGCCGGTACCCTTCAGCACCAGCACCGCTTCGAGGTGGTTCTTGTAGTGCATCCTGAGTTCGCTGCCCGCGTACATGGTGGTCACGTGGAACGAGAACCCCATGCCCTCGTCAGCCAGGAGCAGGCGCGCGCTTTCCCAACCTTCTGACTTCACGTTGCGGTCGCTGGAGCGGATGTCTTTGAGCTTGCGGATGATCATGGTCGTGTCTCCTCGTCAGGCGGCGGCGGACAGGGCAGGGGCTTGCCCGGCGAGTTCCGCGCGAACGGATTGTTCAAGAATGTCGAGGCCGGCACCGAGCAGCGCATCGTCGATCACCAGAGGCGCCAGCACCTTGACGATTTCGTCATGCGCGCCGCTGGTTTCGATGATCAGGCCTTTTTCGAAGCAGGCCGCGGTGATGGCGGAAGCCGCCTCGCCCGAACCCACATCGATGCCGCGCATCATGCCCCGGCCTCGCGTGGAAAGGCCGTGCTCTTGCGCGATCCGGTCGAGGCGCTGTTCCAGAAGGCTGCCGCGCCGGCCGATGTCGTTCGGGAACCGGTCATCGGACCAGAAGTGACGCAGGCTGGCAGCAGCGGTGACGAATGCGTGGTTGTTGCCCCGGAAGGTTCCATTGTGCTCACCGGGGGACCAGACATCCAGTTCCGGCCGGAACAGGGTCAGCGCGAAAGGCAGGCCCATGCCCGACAGGGACTTCGCCAGCGTGATGATGTCGGGGGTGAAGCCCATGCCGTCGAAGCTGAAGAAGCTCCCGGTGCGCCCGCAGCCCGCCTGGATATCGTCAACGATCAGCAGCGCGCCATGTTTGCGGGCGATGCCGGCGATCGCGCGCAGCCATTCCGGGGAGGCTGCGTTGAGCCCGCCTTCGCCCTGGACCGTCTCCACCAGGATCGCCGCCGGCGCGTCGAGGCCGCTGGAGGGATCGGACAGCCGCTGGTCCAGCAGCGCCGCCGTGTCCACGTCGGGCCCGTAATAGCCGTCGAACGGTTCGTGCGCGACGTGGGAGAGCGGCACGCCCGCTCCGCCACGCTTGCCAGCGTTGCCGGTGCAGGCCAGCGCGCCCAGTGTCATGCCGTGGAAGCCGTTGGTGAACGCGATGATCATCTCGCGGCCGGTGACCTTCCGCGCCAGCTTGATTGCAGCCTCCACCGCGTTCGTCCCTGTGGGGCCGGTGAACATGGCGCGATGGTTCATCCCACGCGGGGCCAGGATCACATCTTCCAGCGCTTCGAGGAAGGCTTGCTTGGCGCTGGTATGCAGGTCCAGCCCGTGGGCGACGCCGTCAGCTTCGATGTAGTCGAGCAGGGCACGTTTCAGGACCGGGTGATTGTGCCCGTAATTGAGCGAGGAGCAGCCCGAGAGGAAATCGAGATACCGACCGCCGTCGACGTCATGCAGCCACACGTCCTGTGCCTTGTTGAAGTGGCGGGGAAGGGAACGGGAATAGCTCCGAACGCCGGACTCCCGGCGATCGTAGACGGCAGCGGGGGGCGCCGCCTTGCTGGGGCGAGGAATGATGGTCGTCATGAGGCTCTCCGTCTCAGTTCGAAGGGGTGGGAAGGGGTGCGATGCAGGCTTGCCATTCGGTGGCGTGCGCCCCGGCGAAGTGCATCTCCCGCTCGAAGCGGGGCGATTTTGTCAGCGATGCGCCGTGGCGGCGGGCAAAAGCTTCGAACAGGCGCCACGAGGCTTGGTTGTCCTGCGTGATCGTGGTCGTGAGCATCGTCGCGCCAGCGGCCGATGGTCGGGCGACAAGCGCCTCCAGCATCTTGAGCGCCAGCCCCTCTCCCCTGGCAGAGGAGTGAACGGCCACTTGCCAGATGAACAGGCGATCCGGGGCGGCGGGCGGTCGATAGGCGGAAATCCAGCCGATCAGTTCTCCGCCACGCTCCGCGATGATGCAGGTCTCGCAAAAGTCCGTGCACTGCAGCAGGTTGCAATAGGCGGAGTTGGTATCGAGGGGCGGGGATGATGCGATCAACTGGGTGACCCGGGGACCATCCTGCGCGTCGGGCATCCGGAGCGTGAGATCTTTTGTGCCGGTACTGCCATTGGGAACGAGGGTAAGCGTCGATTGGTTCAAAACAGCGATACAACATAGTTCGGATAGCGAACTACCGGAGCTCCTTCTGAGTGGCGCCCAAAGGGGCGGGAGGAGGGCGCTAATTAGAGGAAAGGCGGCGAAACACAACCCTTGGGCAGGTTTTGCAACCGCGAGAAGCTTTCAGAAGCGAAGGAAAATGCTTCATCCTCCGCTGGATAATCGATCTTGGCTGCGCCGCGTTGCGGCGGTAGCCAAGGGGATGGATCGTGAACTCACCTTTGCCGCGCTCAAGGCGCTGCGACGGATTCTGCGCGCGTCGGACTTGTCCAATCGCCAGCTTGCCACGGAGACCGGGCTGACGCCGTCCCAGCTTCTCGTTCTACAGGAAATCGACGAGCGGGGAGCGGCGACTCCGACGGAATTGTCAGCCGCGCTCCAGTTCGGCCAGGCGACGATCACGAACATCGTCGACCGGCTGGAGGGGCTGGCGCTGGTGAGCCGTCAGCGGAGCGAGACGGACAAGCGGAGGGTCCATCTCGCGGCCACGCCAGACGGCAAACGGATGATCGAGGGCGCGCCAAACCTGCTGCAGACGCGGTTGAGTGAGCGGTTCGCAGCCTTGCCGGAGTGGGAACAGGCGATGATCCTCGCGGGGCTCAGCCGCCTGGCCGACCTTCTCGGCACGACCGGGGACGCCGCCCCCCTGCTGGACTCAGGCGCGATCGACCGGCCAGCGGCCGGTTAGGTTCGTTACCCGCGATAGCATATCCGCCCCACCCCGCCGAAGCTCGTGCTCTTCGGTGGGCAGGCGGAGCGGTGTCAGGGGTTCTCTTTTGCATGCGCTAACCCCGCGCCACAGAGACCGAGCGCGGATTCCTGACGCTGACGACGTGCTGTGCCGCACCCGATATCCTGAGAAATTCAGTACAACCTTGTGCGTTGTTGCGAAGCCGAGTTCCTCGGCCGCTCTCCCGCCAGAACACAGAGCAACACTTCTTTAAAGTCAGACCCCTACAGCGCCCGCAGCCGACTGGAGTCTTGAGATGGTGCGGGTTGAGTCGATTGCGGGCACGGGCGAGGATGCGGCTTTGGCGCTCGCCCAATTCCGCGCGCTTCTGGCCGACACGACGGTCGAGCCAAGTTTTGCCTATCTGTTTTACAGCAGCGACCATGATGACGCGGACGTGTTCGCCGCGTTCGCAGGACGGTTTCCCGGCGTCCCGCTGGTTGGCGGAACCTCCTGCTCCGGCGTCATGTCCGATCGCGGCCTGGCAGGGTCGGCCTCGATCGGCGTCCTGCTGATCGAGGATCCGGACGGTGAGTATGGCTCTGCCTCGGCTGCCTTCGGGTCGGACCCTGCCAGCGCGGCGGAGCGTGCCTTGCACGACGCTCTCGCGAGGGCGGGGTGTCCCGGAGAACTGCCCGAGCTGATCTGGATCTACCAGGCACCGGGCCAGGAGGAGGCTGTCATCGAAGGACTGCGCCGCGTGGTCGGCGACCGGTGCCCGATCATCGGCGGCAGTGCGGCCGACCAGACGGTGGCGGGCGACTGGCGGCAAATGGGCCCGGGCGGACCGCTGATCGACGGCTTGGCGGTGGGGGTTCTTTTCTCATCAGGCGGCATCGGCTTCGCCTTCCAAGGGGGCTACGAACCCACCGGGTCGAGCGGCGTCATCACCCGGATCGGCTTCGATCCGACAGGCGCCAGCGGGATCGCCACCGAGACGCAGGGCCGCCACATCGTCCAGATCGACGGCCGACCCGCTGCGGAGGTCTACAATGAGTGGACCGGGGGCACGCTTTCGGATCGTCTCGATCTGGGCGGGAGCATCCTGGCCCAGACGACGCTGTGCCCGATCGGGCTGGACAGCGAGCAGTCCGGTGAGGTGCCGCACTATCTCCTCGTTCATCCTTCGGAGGTCACGCAAGACCGCGGGCTGAAGACCTTCGCTACTGTCGCCGAAGGCTCTCGCATCTACGCCATGAAGGGTGAGCGCCGCCGGCTGGTGGAGCGGGCAGGTCGAGTGGCCGCCACTGCGCGAGACACGCTTGCGCAGGCGGGCTCTGAGGTCGCGGGCGGCCTTGTCGTCTATTGCGGCGGTTGCCGCATGGCGGTGGGCGATGAAATGTCGGGCGTGGTCGCGGAGGTCGCGCGCAGTTTCGGCCCGGTCCCATTCCTTGGCTGCTTCACCTTTGGCGAGCAAGGGTCGGTCTTGCAGCGCAATGTGCACGGCAACCTCATGATCTCGGCCGTGGTCTTCGGGAAATAGCGCGCCGGCATGAAAAGCTCGGAAGAATTGCGGGAGGCGCTTCACAGGCTGGAGCTGGAAAACCACGCTCTGGGCATCGAGAAGGCGCACGCATCTCTCTTGATCGGCGCGGTGGAGAAGCTGCTGGCCGACGACAGCGAAGACCCGTTTGCCGGCGCATTCATCGCGCTGCGGAGCGTCTTCGACTTTCGACAGGCGGTGGTGCTGGTCGAAGACGCCGAGACCGGAGCGCTGCAGACCATCATCGCCGATCCGCCCACACTGGTCGGCTTGCCTTGGAAAGCCGCGGCGTTCTTCGAGAAGGTGCTGGCAGGGCGCGTCGCCACGACCATCAACAACGAAGCATTGGCTGAATGGGGGCCGATTCCGGCTGATATCCTGTCGGTGCACCAGCCGGCGCTTTACCTGCCGCTGAGGATGCGAGCGCAGCGCGGGCTGATGATCCTGCTTCGCGATGTGGGCGAGGAAGGGTTCGATCGCGGGCACGTCGTCCTCGCCCGCAAGTTCGGCCTGCTCGCCTCTCTGGCCTTCGCTTCCCGCATCCATCTCCACGAGAAAGCCGAGAGTGAGCGGCTCAAGCAGCTGACCGTGCGGCTTGAGCAGAGCCGTGCGGAGCTCACCCACCGGGCGAACCATGACGTGCTTACGGAGCTGCCGAACAGGGCCTTCATGCAGGAGCTGGTTCGCGATGCGCTGGCCAGCTGCGCGGGCGGCGAGAAGATGGCTCTGGCGTTCGTCGACGTCGACGATTTCAAGCGGGTGAACGACCTCTACAGCCATAGCGTGGGCGACCAGGTTCTGAAGCAGGTGGCAACGCGGATCCGCACGGCGATCCGCCATGATGACGAGGTTGGGCGGATCAGTGGTGACGAGTTCGTGATCCTGTTTCGCTTCTGTACGTCGCTGGACGATGTGAGGTGCGTGGCCGATCGATTGATAGCCGAACTGCAGCGCCCCTTTGCGGTCGAGGGGTTCGACTTGGACGTTTCGGCCACCTTCGGCATCGCTCTGTATCCCGATCACGGCCGCACTTACGAGGACCTGCGGCGTGCAGCCGACATCGCCATGTACACCGCGAAGGACGTGGCGAAGGGCTCTGTCTCCTTCTTCACTGACGAAATGGGCGTCGCGGCATTGGCGCAGATGCGTCTGGAACAGGACCTCCGCTCCGCTATCGCAAACCGACGCTTCCGTTGCGGCTACCAACCGAAATTCGATTTGTCCTCAATGAAGGTTGTCGGCTTCGAAGCTCTGGTGCGCTGGGTCGATGAGGAGGGGAAGGTTCACCTTCCGCTCACCTTCCTGGATGCGGCAAGCCGCTTCAACCTGGTGGATGAAATCACCATGCTCGTCGTGAACGACGTGCTCTCCAGCTTCCCGCTGCTGGACAGCCGCTATGGAGCAGGCACTCAGATCAGCCTGAACATCTCGGCGCGGCAGATCTCCACTGTGCCGTTCATGGAGCAACTGATCGCGCGACTGGCTGCGAGCCCCTGGTGTCACCGCGTGAAGCTGGAGGCGACGGAAGAGGCATTCATCGAGGCTGATGTGCTTCGCGAAGTTGTGGTCCCGAAGCTCCGGCAGGCGGGCATACAGCTTTCCATCGATGATTTCGGCCGGGGATATTCCTCCCTTGCCACACTGGCGGACATTCCGGCCGATGAGGTCAAGATCGACCGGACCTTCATCACCGATATCCATCGCCGCCCCCGCAACCAAAGCGTTCTGAAGGCGATCGAATCCCTGTGCAGTGCCCTTGGCATGACGATCGTCGCGGAGGGCATCGAAACGCATGCGGAACGAGAGTACCTGCTCGATCAGACATCCATTCGCTTGGGTCAGGGGTTCCTCCTCGAGCGGCCATTCTTCATCGGCGATCCTTCCAGCCAGGGCAGCTTGCAAGCGGCTTAGGCTCTGAAATTCGAGGCATGTCATGCGGGGGAACCAGATCGGCACTGTCGTGCGTTGTCATCGCAATCTTTCCGGTAGGAAGAACGACCGTGTCGGTGAAGAAGCCGCGGCAAGCTCCTCTCATCTCCACCCGTGCCCGGGTGCGAGCAGCACTGGCCTCGGCGCAGAGGCAGGCACGGCGGTATAAGGCAGCGTGAAGGGATTGTCCGTCAGTCTGAGGACGGTGCTGGTCGCCACCGTCTGCCTTGCGCCTGTCATCTTCGGCTTGTCCGCCATACTGCTTCAGTCCGAGTACCGGGAAAGCCGCCGACTGCGCGCCGAGCTGAACCAGTCCTATGCGACCCGCTTCACGCTGGAGCGCATGCTGACCCTGCATCTGAACCTCGAAACCGCGCAGCGCGGCTACGTGATGACCGGCAATTCGAGCTTCCTGGAGCCTTACGAACAGGCGGAGGGAAGGATCGAGAACGCCTTCGACGCTCTGGCAGCAACCCTCGGTCCTGCATCGGCACTAGGCGAGAACCTTGAAGCGCTGCGGGCCGCTTCCGTGGCCAAGCGGCAATTCACTGAAAGCACGGTCGCAATCGCCCAGGCGGGAGGGCAGGAGGAGGCGCGGGAACTCATCGCCTCTGGTCGCGGCAAGCGGCTGATGGACCGCATCCGCACCCTCGTCGCGCGGATGGATGAGCAGGAAAGCGCCGGGCTCGCACGTCGCATTCAGCAAGGCGAACGATCGCGCGAGCGAGTGCGTGGTATCTTTCTTGGCGCGACGGCCCTTCTCAGCGTGCTGCTGCTGCTAGCGGCACTCCTCGCCCTGCGGATGAATCGCGCGCGCCAAAAGGCAGTGGAGCAGCTTCGGGAGTCAGTGGCGAGGCAGGAGGCCGTCTTCAACAGCGCGCCGGACGGGCTGATCCTGCTGAACCAGAAGGGGCAGATCGATCACCTCAATCCCTGCGCCGCGGCGATGTTCGACTACGAATCCGGGAAGCTGCAAGACCGCCATGTCACGCAGCTGTTCCACGAAGCACCGTCATCCGATCGGGTGCAGAGTTTTCTCCAGTCGCTGGAGATCGGCGGAGGCGAGGCAACTGCCCCGCGCGAGTTCGAGGCGATGCGCAGAGACGGCAGCCACTTCCCCGTAGAAGTCATGGTGTCGCCGGTTTCCGGCGTCGACGAGCGTTGCTACCTCGCGGTCGTTCGCGACATCACTCAGCGCAAGCAGGTCGAGACGATGAAGAACGAGTTCGTCTCGGTCGTCAGCCATGAACTGCGCACACCTCTCACCTCCATCGCCGGCTCACTCGGCCTGCTGGCCGGGGGTGCGGCGGGCGCGCTGCCGGAGCGTGCTGCGAAACTGGTTGGCATCGCTCACTCGAACAGCACCCGGCTCGTGCGGCTGGTGAACGACATTCTGGACGTCGAGAAGCTCCAGGCCGGCATGCTGCGCCTTCCCCTTCGGCCGATCGCGCTTGGCACGCTTGTCGAGCAGACGATTCAGCAGAACCAGGGCTTCGCCAATGAGTTCAGCGTCGGCTTGCAGGCCGATTCAGTCCCCTCGGACGCGTACGGCCTGGGAGATGAAGACCGCTTGGTGCAGGTGCTCACCAACCTCATCTCCAACGCGATCAAGTTCTCGCCAGCGGGCGAGATCGTGCGCGTCGCGGTCACGCCCTTGCACGACATGATCCGGATCAGCGTCGTGGATCGAGGGCCCGGAATTCCCGAGGACTTCCGCGACGTGATCTTCCAAAAGTTCGTTCAGGTCGATTCCTCCGACACGCGCAGGAAGGGGGGAACGGGCCTGGGGCTGACGATCGCGTCTGAGATCGTGGCGCTGATGCACGGTAAGCTGAGCTTCGACAGTGAGCCGGGGCGCGGGACCAGCTTCCATGTGGACCTTTGCCGCGCCGACGAGGCGCCCGAGCAGCGGGCGGAGGATCTGGGCGAGGATCAGCTAGCAGGCAGGTAGCCGCGCACCTGCTCCGCCAGCCGCATCGGATCGAACGGCTTGGTGATGACTCCGGCCGCACCAATCGCCATCAGCTTGGCCGCGTCTCCGTTGCCAGCCCGTGCCGTGATGAATACGATCGGCAGCTCTCGCCCTTCCGGCCTTTCCCTGATCCGCTGCAATGTGGTCGGGCCGTCCATCTCCGGCATCATCACGTCCAGCAGCACCAATGCCGGCTTCCAGTCGGAAAGCTGGAGAAGCGCCTCCGCACCGGACGGACAGCTGAGCACCTCCAGTTCCGGATCGAGCTCAAGGCTCATCTGCGCCACCTCGCGCAGGTCGGTCTCGTCATCGACGTAGAGGATGCGCCAGGTCATTGAGGTCTCCACTAAATGGGCGCGGCGGTGCAGATCATGTCATGAGTCGGCAAGCGGCAGGTCGACATGGAACGTGGCCCCTTGCGGGTCAGTGGGCTCAAACAGGATCGAGCCGCCAAGCTGCTCGACAATGCTCCTGGAAATGGCCAGCCCCAACCCCGTTCCCTGCTGAACCCGGCTGGCGGAGGCGTCATGCTGGGTGAAGCGCTCGAAGAGCCGTTCGCGGAACTGCTCCGCCACGCCGATCCCGCAATCTATGACGCTGATGCGGGCGTTGGTTTCATTCACCGCCAGCCGCACCACCACCGCACCGCCTGCGGGCGAGAACTTCACGGCGTTCGAGATCAGGTTGGCGAGGACCTGGAGAAGGCGGTTGCGATCCGCGCGGATAATCGCCGGACGAGCGGGCAGCTCCGCCTCCACCGTGACTCCCGTGCCAGCAGCGTAGGGCTGGTTCTGCTCCACCGCCGCGCGCAACAGATCGGCAGCATCAAGCCGCTCCCACTGGAACTCCACCGTGCCCGATTGCAGCTTGTCAGCGTCCAGCAGGTCGTTGACCAGCGCGATCAGCCGCTCGCTGTTCCGCTGGGCGATGCGGATCAGCCGCTCCGCCTTCTCTGAAACTTCGCCCGCCGCGCCTCCGCTCACGAGCCCCAGCGCGCCCGAGATCGCGGTGAGCGGCGTCCGCAATTCATGGCTGACGGTGGAAACCAGCTCGTCCTTCAGGCGTGCGGTGCGGCGTTCATCCGTGATGTCATGGGAGACCAGCAGGTGCCTGCCGCCACTCAGCGAGCGGCGCAGCAGCCTCAGCACCGTTCCGTTCCGCCGCTGCACTTCCAGCGCGCCGCTATCCGTCTCCCGAATGGACTGCACCAACGCGGCAACGATGGCACCCGGATCGCCGGGGCCCAGGTCACCCCGGCTGGCGCTGTGCTGGATCAGCTCTGCCGCGTTCATGCCTGATCGGACTTGCTCCGGCTCATAGCCGAAATGCATGCGGAAGGGCTCGTTCCACAGGACGAGGGAGAAATCACGCTCAATCAGCGCAACGCCTTCCGTCACGTTCCCGACCGTCAGGGCGAGGATCTCCCATTCCTGCCGCATTGTCTCGGCCGTGAGGAACCTCTCGGTCACATCGGTGGTGATACACAGGGCGGCGATCACCGGCCCGTCTGCATCATCATAGCCGCGCACCGGGGTGTAGCTGAGGTCGAAATAGCGGCGGCGGTTCTCGACCTCATCGAAGACGGTGAAGTTGCTCTCCACGAAGGAGGTGCCGGCGAATACCTTTTCGACCAGCGGCTTCAGCTGCTCCCAATTGTCTCCCGCGACGTCGTGGATCGGCCGGCCAAGCCCCTCCAGCGTCCGGCCGCGCCACAATGCCTGATAGGCGCGGTTGAAGATGAAGGCCCGCTCGCTGCCCCACAGGAGGAACATCGGCTGCTCCGAGCAGAGCAGCAGTTCGCACAGAAAGTGCAGCTGGCCCGGCCATCTCTCGCGCGCCCCGAGCGGTGTCTGTTCCCAGGCGTGCCGTTCGAACTTCGCCCGGTCGAGCAGGCCTGCTTCATTGGGAGACCCGCCCTGGGGATCACGCCGCCTATCCGACGCCACGATCGCGCTGCCTCAGCAAGCCAAACGGCATCATCTCACCTCTCACGTCTCATCTCGGCTCCGTCGCGACCGCTCCCTGGCGGCCGGGGAATTCGTCCCAGAGCTCCTGCAACATCTGCGGCAGGTCCCTGTCGGGACCACTGCCTTCGCCACGACGTTCGAGCGCCTCCTCCAGCTCGCGGGCAGCGACGCTCAGCTTCGGATAGCCGAACATGCCCGCATTGCCTGCCAGCGAGTGGAGGATGCGGATCGCCGTCGCATGATCTCCGGTCGAGAGCGCCGCCTGCAGTTCGTCCCGCTCCCTCAGCGCCCGCTCCGTAAAGCGGGTGCGGAGCTGTTGCATTCGTTCGGAGAAAGCGTCCATCATGCTCGGCTCAAGGGGCGCCATCGGGAACGAGCCCCAGCAGAATTGTGTAGCATGTGAACAAGCGTAGCTCGGATTAGGTCCACGAATGGCAAGAGTTCTGGTCGCAGATGATGATCCCCTGACCCTTTCGGGCATAGAGCTTCTGCTCGGTGCATCCAACTTCAAGGTCGTGGCGACCGCCTCCTCCGGCAAGGAAGTGCTGGAAAGCCTCGCCTCCTCCCGGCCCGACATCCTGATCCTCGACATCCGCATGCCCGACCGCAGCGGGCTCGACGTGCTGCGGACCTTGAGGGGGCGGGGCGACATGCGGCCCATCGTCCTCCTCACCGGCAGCATCGACGACCAGAACGCGAAGGAGGCGATCGACCTCGGCGTTAACGGGCTGGTCATCAAGGGAAGCGCGCCGCGCGACCTGCCGGTATGCCTCGACACCGTGGTGAAGGGGCGTCGCTGGTTCGACCAGGAGGTGATGCAGCGGGCGATGGACTTTTCCCAGGCTGCGGCCGCTGAGCAAAGCCCTTTCAACCAGCTTTCACCGCGGGAGCGCGGCATTGCACTCCTGGTGCAGCGCGGTTTGCGCAACAAGGAGATCGCGGACGAGCTGGGGCTGACCGAAGGCACGGTGAAGGTGCATCTCCACAAGATCTTCGAAAAGCTCGATCTGCGTAGCCGGACGGACCTGATCCTGATGGCGAGCAGCAGCGCCGCACCCTGAGGCCTCTATATCCAAGGGCATAGGAGCTTCGGCCGATGGTTAACTTTCTTCTGGCCGGCCGATGAATGGCGGGATGATACCGATGCTCGCATCTGGGCAGCGTAGCGGCGGGCATTTGCCTGTCTCCCACGCAAGCGAGCCCGATGCCCCTGTTCCGCCTTTTCCTTCTCGTGTTCGCAGCCGTGGCCGGAATGGCCGCGTTGCCGGCGCACGCTCAGATGACGGCCTATGCGGTGGGTCAGGGCGCGGTGAACCGGATCGAGGTGGGTATCGACGTTCGCGCCTCGGTGCGGGATCGCTGCGGCTTCGCGGCGGCAGGCGCGCCGACCGGGACGATGGAGCAGGCGGATTTCGACAGCACGGGCCTCTCGAAGGATTTCGCCATCCGTCTGAACTGCTCCGGCGCCTCCCGCGTGGCGGTCACCTCCGCCAACGGTGCGCTCGCGCAGGATGCTTCGGTGCCGGGCTATTCCTCCAGCGCGCCTTATCAGGTGCAGCTGCGCCTCGCCGCCGACAATGGCACGGTCGCCACCGCGAGCTGCGACGCGGCGACCATGAAGGGGGCGGGCAGCTGCGCCTTCTCGGGCACCGCCAGCGGGACCACGGGCCTGCGCCTCGGCGCCGCGTCCACCGGAGACAACGGCTCGTACCTGCGGATCAGCGCTCCGCCCTATGCGGGCGCGCAGCCACTCCTGGCGGGGCAATATTCCGATACGCTGACGATCACGATCAGCATCGCGCCGTAAGGCGCCCGCCCGTCTAGGTTATTGTCTTGTTCAGCTAATGCAGGCGGGAACTTGTTTAGAAAGGAAGCCGTAATCCATGGCAGATGAGCAGCCGCCCCTCTTGCCCGAAGACACTGATTGGCGAGGCGGCGCCGTGCACGCTCGCAATTGCCATCTGCATGGGCATGTCGAGCGTTGCCACTGCGCAGACGGGCCGTGTTGTCATCATGGGCCAAGTGACGCCGCGTTGCTGGATTGCGCCCGCCGGAACATCGATGGAGAGCGAGGGCATGCCGTCTGCGACTCTGCTGGGGACGGCGAATGTGCGCTGCAGTGGTCGAGCCCTGCAGGTTCAGGTCGAGAAAAGCGAACAGCCATTGCGAGGGGGGGGACCTGCGGCCGAATCCATCAGCGGTCGACTGACATCTCCTCGTGTCATGACTATTACAGTATTCCCCAGAAGTTGAGCAGCGGGGCCGGGCAGCTCTTCACGCTTGCCGTTGCGGGGATAGCCACTGGCTGGGGCCTGCCGGCATCCGCGCAATCCTCCTACAACCCTTTCTGCGGGGTCACCGGGATCGCCACAGCACCGGCCTCCATCCTCTACGATCCCTTTTCGCCGGGGGGGCTATCCCAAGCCACTGTCCCGCTGATCCTCCAGCGCAACAGAGGCATCCTGACGGGGAGGACCGATGAGGTGAGCCTGGTGCTGACGGCCCCGGCGGGAACACCCCCTCTGACGATCACCTACCAAGGGTCCAACGTGCTCTATCCAGAAGGGGGCACTGCGGGGCGGCCCCGCGCGCTCACATCCCGGGACGGCGGCTTCGGCGCTGCGGGAGAGATCCGCTACCAGTTCGGAGGGCTGTTCGCGTCCGACCAGTCGGCGCCGCTGAACCTGCGCGTGTCGGTACCACCTGGGGCGGACCTCTCGCCCGGCATGCCAATCTATCTGGATATCGTCTATCTCTGCTCAGGCGACGGGGGGCAGCTCGATGTCCCTATTCCCCAACGGCAGAGCCAGGCGATCCGACTGGATGTTAACGTGGTCAGCGCGCTGCAGGCCTATTACGCCGGGTCGACGCTGGATTTCGGGGAGGTTGGGGATGTCAGCACGCAGGACGTTCTGGCCAATCCGGAGCGTTACACCACCCCTTCGCTCAACTCGCTGCGTGTGCGAAGCTCCGGCCCGTATGAGGTGCGGGTTCGCTCACAGAACGATTTTCGTCTGACCTTTCCGGGGGGGAACACAGGAAATACCGCGCAAACCATTCGCTACTCGGTCCGATTTCTGGGGCAGGACATCGCCTCCAACAGCGCATTCGGCACCCGCACCTGCGCGCGCGCAGGAATTGGCGGAGCGGCTGGCGTGCTGCCTATCCGCGCGAAGCTGACGGAAGGCGGCGCGGGTAAGACTCCCTCCTCCAGCTATGCCGATACGATCACGATTACCTTCACGCCGATCATCATGGCCTCCGCCGCGCAGCAATGCGCGGGGTTGTGATGAAGGCGGTATATCGCTGGATATAGGAAATCACGCCGGAGGTTAGGTCGGCTTTTGGCCAGCCGCTAAATGTCCGGGCCGCCGTCACCCGGTTATCTCCGTCTCATCAAGAGCGACTTCGATGACGGAGAAATGAGATGAACAAGTTGGTTGCCACCCTGCTGATCGCCGCTGCCGCCACGGTGTCAGTCCCCGCTTATGCCCAGGCGAGCGGCACCGTCGTCGTCAACGGCACGGTTGCGCCCAAGTGCTCCGCCGTCGCTCCGATCAACGGCACGATTGCGCTGGGCGAACTTGCCAAGGATGACGGCACTGTCGACCGCGCCTTCGCTAAGGCGACCGGCGGCCTCAGCACCACCTTCACCGTCCGCTGCAACGGCTCCAACCCGCTTCTGTCGGTTGAGGCTCGCCCGCTGGTGAACGCTGCGGTGACCACGGCGGCCGATGGCTACACCAACAAGGTCCACTACACCGCGAAGCTTGCGGCGTTGGGTGCCAAGGGCAGCAGCACGAGCATCTCGGACCTGTCGCTGAACAACGGCGCTACCACCGGCCGCATCGGCGATCGCCTGGCCGCGGTGGCCAACAACGTCTCCCTGACCATCGCCGACGGCGCCACCGAAAGCTCGACCGCCATCCTGGAGGCTGGCACCTACAGCGGCACCGTCGACATCACCATCACGGCCGCTCTCTAAGCGAGCGGCCAGTCCGGGGAAGGGCAAACAATGACGTCAGCCGACCTGCTGCAACTCGCGGCGGAGTTCCGCCAGCGCGCTGCGGCGGTCGGTCTTGCCGAGCGGGCGGACCTCCTCTTCCTTGCCGAAGAGTACGAAGCCGCCGCAGGAACCGCCGCGGATAAACAAGCGCCGATCTCCGTTAAGCTCCCTGAATGAGTGTGGGGATCGGGGCCGATCCAATTCGCGCTGGAAGTCTGCTAGCTGATTGCCGGGAGGGGGAAGACGAGATGATCGCCATGCGCCGCCAGTCCAGACCATTTGCGAGCGCGTTGCTCGCCCTGAGCGCGCTGGTTGCACCGGCCGCTGTGGGGGCCATGACGGTGCAGCCGGTGGTGATCGATCTCGCCACGGCCGGCCGGGCGATGAGCGATGTGATCATCGTAGAGAATACCTTCGAGCAGCCGCTCAACGTGGAACTCAGCGTCCAGTCGATCGAGTTGACGGAAGAAGGGGTTCGCGCGACGGGGGAGGACACCGGCGAGCTGGCAGTGTTCCCACCGCAGGCCAGCATCCAGCCCGGTCAGCGGCAGAACTTCCGCGTGCAATATGTGGGCGATCCTGAGCTGGCGCGAAGCAGGCACTTCTTCGTCACGGTCGCTCAGCTGCCGGTGCAGCAGGTATCCGGCGAATCGAACATCCAGCTGCTCTACAACTTCCAGGTCCTGGTCAGCGTTGCGCCGAACGGAGCGCGACCCGCGATCAGTGTTTCGTCGGTGGAAATCGGCCGGAACGAGGAGGGCATGCCGGTGCCGGTGATCAGCGCGCAGAACTCCTCCGCCGCGCACGGATATCTGTCGAGGGGCCGCCTGCGAATTGTGCAGCGCGACGCGAGCGGCAAGGAGGTGTTCGAACGCGAGTTGTCAGGTCCGGAGGTCCAGCAAACGCTGGGATACGGGCTGATCGGCGGTAGCCAGACCCGCCGTGTGACACTGCCCGTGCCGCTGCCGACAGCCGACGGCACGGTCACGGTTGGATACACACCTGATTCCTGATCCGCGTGCGATTCCTCCTGTCCCGCGCTCGGGACGTCATCACCTTGGCCGTCTTGCTCGCCGCCTGCCCTGGATACGGGCAGGAGGATGCCGCTGCTGGCGGAACACTCATGATCGCGCCTGCGGGCCCGGCTGCCGAGATCAATCCGTCCGGCCGCGATGTCACGCTTACGGCCCCGGTGGTGGATGGCTCCTTCTATCTCGGCGACGCGACGATCACGTTGAAGGCGGACGGGGCGGTGCTGCTTTCAGGGGAGCGGCTGCTGGCGCTGATCGAGCCCCGCGTGAGGGACAGCTCTGTGCAGGCTTTGCGGGAGACGCTTGTCCGCACCGGCTCGCTCGCGCCGATGGACCTGCGATCGCACGGCATCGGCATCCGCTACGATCCGCAGACGCTGGAGGTGGTTCTCGACGTCGCCCCCGCCGGCAGAGCTGCCAGCACGATCGACCTGAGTGGAGAGCCGGGGCGCACCGTCGCCTATCTGGAGCCGGCGGAGGTCAGCGCCTACCTCAACGTGCGCGGCTCGCTGGATTGGGTGCAGCAGGGGCAGGATGAAGGCCTCGCTCCGCCGGTGATGTTCCTGGACGGTGCGGCGCGCTGGCAGGACGTGGTGCTGGAGAGCGAAGCGAACTGGCAGCCCTCCGCCGCCGGCGTCGATCTCCAGCGCCGCGGCACACGCTTCGTCTATGACGACCGTGCCAACCTCGCCCGATGGTCCGCTGGCGACCTGCTGTCCGTGGCGCGCGGCTTTCAATCCGCACCCGAGATTGCAGGCTTTTCCGTCAGCCGCTTTTATTCGATCCTTGAGCCACAGACGATCGTCCGCCCGCGCGGAAGCCGCAGCTTCCAACTGGAGCGCCGCTCGCTGGTCGAGGTGCGGATCAACGGGCAGCTCGTCCGGCGCGTCGAGCTGGAGCCGGGTGCCTACGACCTGCAGGACTTCCCCTTTACTCAGGGCGCCAATGACGTTGAGCTCACCATTACGGATGATAGCGGCCGCACTCAACGGGTCGACTTCAACATCTTCCTCGATCAGGCACAGCTTGCACGGGGGCTGAGCGAGTTTGGCTTCTACGCGGGCGTTCTGGCGCCGCTGGGCTTCTCTGGCCCGCGCTACACCGATACGCCTGCGGTGAGCGGGTTCTATCGCCGAGGCCTGACCGATCGGCTGACGCTCGGCGCGAACTTTCAGGCGGACACCCACGGCTGGATGGGGGGCGGTGAGGGGGTGGTGGCGACGCCGATCGGCTCGCTCGCGGCCTTCGCTTCCGCCTCCCATGTTGATGGCGTGGGTCCGGGCTGGGCGACGCTGGTGAGCTTTCAGCGGACCATTGCGCGCGGTGGGCTCGGCGCCGATGCACTGTCGTTCTCCGTGGAGGCGAGGAGCCGCGATTTCGCGCCAGTCGGCGTACGCCTGCCGGTGAACCCCTATTCCATCGTGCTCGGCGCGAACTACAGCACGAGCTTCACTCAAGGCATCTATGCCGGCGCGGATCTGCGCTATTCGCGAGGCCGGGGCGCGGAACCGGACGTGACGAGCCTGCGGGGCACCGTAGGCTGGACCGTCTCACCCCGCCTGAGCCTGACGGGAGATGTCGGCTTCGAGCGCGACCAGCGCGGCAGCCGGTTTGCCACCTTTCTCTCGCTCACCTACCGCCTGGATCGGCGGTCCAGCCTCCGGGCTGACTTTGACAGCCGGTTCGATCGCGCTCGTCTCGCCTATCAGACTTTCGGCGGCTCCGGCGTAGGGACCTACAGCCTCAGCGCCGACGTGGAGCACAGCGAGATCGGCGCGGGGGCAAGTGTCAATGGCAACTATCTGGCAAACCGGGCGGAGCTCGGCTTCAGCCATTTTGGGCTGTTCGAGCGGGATCTCGGCGGCTCGACCGGCCAGCGCAGTTCGCTGCGTTTTGGAACGGCGCTCGCAATGGCGGATGGCGCGTTTACGGTGGGCCGCCCGGTCCACGACGCCTTCGCTCTCGTGGAGGCCCATCGTTCGATCAGCGAGCACCAGATCCTGGTCGATCCCTCAGGAGACTCCGCCGTCGCGGTGACGGGCGCGCTCGGCACGGCGTTGCAGCCGAGCCTGAGCAGCTACAGCGATCGCTCGCTGCTGGTGACAGCGCCGGAGGCTCCGATCACTCTGGACCTCGGCCCGGGGGCTTTGCGCCTTCTGCCCCCGTATCGAGCAGGTTATCGGCTCACGGTCGGGTCCGATTACAATGTCAGTGCCGTGGGCCGCCTGCTGACGGGCGATGGGGAGCCTGTCGCGCTTGTTTCCGGCCTGGCAACAGAACTTGCAGCCCCGGAACGAGAGGCGGTGCCGTTCTTCACGAACAGAGAAGGCCGCTTCGGCCTGACGGGGCTTGCTCCCGGCCGCTGGCGCCTGACGCTGCCGCAGATCGGCACCGTCTACGAGGTCGAGATTCCAGACGAAGAAATGGCTGTCCGGCTCGGAGAGCTGACGCCCACAGCACCGGCCCGGGCCGATTAGAGCCCCAACCATAATGTTGAGGTGAGCGGTCGATTGCCGGAAACGCCCCCTTGCGGCGGCGAGTCGAGTGAACCTAGGCGGTCGCACATGACGCAATTCGACTTTTCCAGGATCACATGAGCTCTCGAACCCGAGGAGGCTGGGCGGGGCTCGATTTCGGCACGACCAACAGCGTCGCGGCTCTGGCTGGTGAACATGGCGAGCCGCGCTTGATTGCGCTCGATGGGCCGGACGGGCCGGGTGAGGTGTTCCGCTCTGCTTTGTGCTTCTGGCGCGAAGAGAGCGAGCAGGGAGGGCTGGCCGTCGAAGCGGGGCCGGCCGCGATCCACGAATATCTGGAGTATCCGAGCGACAGCCGGTTCCTGCAATCCTTCAAGTCGGTCGCCGCAAGCCGCTCGTTCGATCGCGCTTCCGTGTTCAACCGCCCGTTCCGCTTCGAAGAGTTGGGGCGGCTGTTTCTCGATAAGCTTGCCTCCCATGCAGGGGGGATGCTGGATGGACTGGACCGGTTGGCGGTAGGCCGACCGGTCCACTATGCCGGGGCTACGCCTGATCCTGGCCTGGCGCGGGAGCGCTACGATGCAATGTTCTCCGGCTTCGCCCGTGAGATCCATTATGTGTACGAGCCGCTTGCAGCGGCGTTCAGCTATGCGTCGCGCCTGACGGAACCGGCGACCCTGCTGGTCGCGGATTTCGGCGGCGGGACCAGCGATTTCTCGGTGGTTCGGGTGCGGGAGCCCGGAGCGTCGCAGCGGTGCGTCCCGCTGGGGCATGCGGGCGTGGGACTCGCCGGCGATCGGTTCGACCAGCGCATCATCGATCACTTGGTGCTGCCGATGCTGGGCAAGGGCGGCCGCTACCGATCCTTCGATAAGGAGCTTGAAATTCCGCCCGGCTACTTCGCCGATTTTTCCGATTGGTCGAAGCTGGCGCTGATGCGGAACCGGCGCACGCTCGACGAACTCGAGCGGCTGCGGCGCAGCGCGCTGGAGCCGGAAGCGATTGCACGGATGATCGCGATGATCGAGAATGAGCTCGGGCTTCCGCTGAACGATGCGGTGACGCGGTTGAAGCGGGCGTTGACCACTGAGGATCGGGCGACCTTCCGCTTCTCAGGTGCCGGCGTCGAAATTGAGGCGGCGGTCACTCGTGCCGAGTTCGAGAGCTGGATCGAGCGCGACGTCGCCCGGATGGCCCAGGCCATGGGCGAGGCGCTTGAGGATGCCGGTCTCGACGAGAAGGACATCGATCGCGTGTTCCTGGCCGGCGGCACGTCGCTGGTGCCGGCGGTGCGACGTATCTTCACCAGCCGCTTCCGAGAGGAGCGGATCATGTCCGGTGGCGAACTGACCTCGATCGCCCACGGCCTTGCCCTGGTGGCGCAGGAGGATGATCCATCCTCCTGGAGTGCATGACTTGGCTGGCGGCGCCGGCGTGGCTTACCACGCGCGGCGGCGACCGGGCTGGTGCGAAATCGCGTCAGCCGCCGGCAGCAAGCTTGTCGAGATCGGCCTGAATCTCCGCCAGCTTCTCGTCGGTGAGCGAGGGCTCGTATTGCTGGATCGCCTTCAGCGTCAGTTCGCGGCCGGCAGACTGAAACATCGAGTTCGCCCAGATGGTCGGGATGTGCTTTTGCAGGATGGCGGCTGCTGCGGGATCATCGATCATCTTGCCCACGAGAGTCTCGCTGACGGAATAGCGCTCAGCCTGTGCGGCCTGGGCGAAGGCCGGCGCTGCCAGCATCAGTGCTGCGGGCCCCGAAACGGACGCCAGAACGGCTGCCATCATTATCTTACGCATCGTCTCTCTCCTGCTGAGAACTTATGTGGCTTCTGCGCCAGCGGGGTGCTTCACGACCTGCTGGTCGATCACTCCGAAAATGGCGCAACCTTCGGCCGTCACCGCCTGCATCCGGCAGCGGTCGCCGAATTGCATGAACGAGGTTGTGGGCCTTCCTTCGGCGATGATCTCAATGGCCCGTCGTTCCGAGATGCAGCTTGAGCCGACTTCGGCATAGTTCGCGTTGGCCACTGTGCCGGAACCGATGATCGTGCCCGCCGCAAGGTCGCGGGTGGCAGCGGCGTGGGCTACGAGTTCATGGAAGCCGTAGGTCATTTCGCGTCCGTTCGCGCGACCGAAAGGCGTGTTGTTCCAGTCGATTACGAGATCAAGACAGACTCGCCCGCCCTGCCACGCGTCACCCAGTGCATCGGGCGTGACAGCGAACGGCGCCATCGAGCAGGCAGGCTTGGCCTGGACCCAGCCGAAACCGGTTTTCATCTCGGGGACGGCGAGTGCGCGAAGGGACCAGTCGTTGATCTGCACCAGCAGCTTGATGCGGGGCAGGGCGTCGGCGGCGGAGGTGCCCATGGGGACGTGGTCGACGACGACGCCAAACTCGCCTTCGAAATCAATGCCTTGCGCCTCACCGGTGAACGGCACGGGTTCGGTGGGGCCGTAGAAGCGGTCTGACATGCCCTGGTACATGAGCGGCTTGTCATGCTCGATTGGATCGGTGTTGAAAGCCACTTGCATAAGGTCTGCATGGGTTTGAAACGCCGATGCATCGAGCCACTGCCAGGTTCGCGGCAGAGGCGCTCGCAGGCGCTGCGGGTCGAGCGGATCGCCGGCTCCGGCGGCGACATCGCGGTCCAGAGCGGACAGGTCCGGTTCCGCAGCCTCCCATTCGGCAATGACGGTGAGCAGGTTCGGCCAGCGGGGGTGGGGTGCACCACGCAGACCATCTTGGGACACAACGACCAGCTCTCCATCGGGGGTACTGTTGTCGCGGGTAGCCAGCCTCACCGTGCGAGTTCCCCGGTAAACTCCCCGTCGATGAGGATGAAGGCGATCCGGCAATTGCGATCAGAACGGTTCGCCCAGCCGTGGTTCGTTCCGCGCTGGATGATGATGTCGCCTGCGCGCACAGTGGTCTCTCCTTCATCCATGATGAGAACGAGTTCGCCGTCCAGCACGATGCCGTAGTCGATGGTTTCGGTGCGGTGCATGCGGGCGTGGCGGGAGCCCGTGCCGGTGTGGGAGGCGGCATCTCCCGCGCCGACTTCGGCGAAGTGGGCGCGCGCCTCTTCGGCTGTCTGGTTGGCGAGGCTGGGATCGTCCGGCGGGATGTCGAGCACGCGGATGCGCGTGCCGTTCTTTGGCGGAGCGAGTATGATGCCGTCTTCGTGCGGCTCGCCCGATGCGGCGTCGATGGGGGCGGGGGTCGCCCGCGTGTTCCAGACTTCGTGGAACAGAGGACCAGTGGGGCCGCCGATCCGCTGGACGCGGGGAACGGCCTCGTCCGCCTGGATAATGGCCCTGCCTTGCGCGTCATGCCCGGTGACGATGCGGCGGACGGGGGCTTCGGTCATCGGGCGACCTCCGCATGCGTGGAGCCACCGAGGGTCTCTGCAAACCAGTCCGCCAGCAGGTCGCGTGCGTAGCTCATGTTGTCCGCGCCGACGTGCTCCACGCCGCCTTCGCGCTCGGTGAAGATCACCTTCTCACGGCGGGGAGAATTTACCAGCTGATCATACAGATCATGGGCGTAGGAGAGGCTGATCTGCCGGTCCTTCGCCCCGTGGGTGACGAGGAACGGCACGGTGATCCGGTCCATGTGGCCGTTGAGGTTCATGTCGGCCGACTTCTCAAGAAAGTCGTTCATGTCGCGGGCGCCGAACGCCCAGCACACATGCTCCCAATAGTGCGGCACCGGGTTCTCGCCCTCACGCATGATCCGCTTGTCCTGGACCTCGCGCCAGTTGTGGTTCGCGCCCCAGACTGCGCCGCTGGCGAAGCGGGGTTCATACGCCACCGCACGAGGGGCGAAGTGCCCGCCGAGCGAGATGCCGGTCATTCCAATGCGTGCGGGGTCGATGTCCGGCTGCTGCTCCAGCCAGTCTACCGCCTTGGACGCCCAGCTTTCCGAGTGCGGATCGACCGGCAGGCCCTGAAGGCGCAGTGCTTCGCCCGAACCGGGTTGGTCGACGCACAGCGTGGAGACGCCGCGCCGGGCCAGTTCCTCCGGCAGCTTCGTCCAGTAGAGCAGCTCCTTGCAGCTATCGAGGCCGTTGCAATAGACCACGCACGGCCGGGGACCGTCGCCGGGCGCACGGGTCAGCAGCGCAGGCATCGTGCCGCGCTTGAGAGGGATCTCCACCCGTTCGCGATTAATGCCGCCGAGCTGTGTAGATCGGTCGAAGCTGTCGCGGGCGAGGGCGTAGGTCTCCTTGCGCCCTTCGCTGCCATGGCCCTGCATCCGCTCTGCCACAAACAGGTAGAGCGATGCCCGCTCCAGCTTGTTGGAGGCGGAGAAGGCGCGGCCCCTGGCCTCATCCTCGGCGGCGAGTTCGAGAAGCTCATGCCCCTTGGCGGCCCAGCGGCGCATGAAATCCGGCGTCGCGGCGTCGCCGGTTCGGGCGGCCTCGCGGATCGGCTCGCACATATCGACGATCTCGCCGATGCGCCCGCCGCTCTCCATCGCGATGGCGACCGAGAGGTTCCAGATGTAGTTGGGGAAATATTCGAACAGGGCCATCGGTCAGACCTCCGCCGGCTTAAATAGGCAGGGGTCGGGCGCGGGCTTGGGCATGGTCTGCGGGCCCCCGACGCCGATATTCCACTGGTCCATGACACCGGGGGCCGGTTCATGCACCTTGCCCTCGTGCGTCTCGAAATCGACCTCTTCCATTTCGCTGGTGTACTCGACCGCAAAGCCGCCGGGCGTGCAGAAATAGGAGAAGGTGTTGTCGCCCGCCGTGTGCCGGCCGGGGCCCCAGCGGATGTCCGTCCCGTGCTGGCGCAGCCGGCTGATGCCGCGGAACATGTCGTCCACCGTCAGCATGTCATAGGCCACATGGTTGAGGCACGGCGGCCCCGGCAGCAGGGCGATGCGGTGGTGCACGGAATTGCAGCGCAGGAAGACCATGAAGTCGCCCAGCCAGTCCGACACGCGAAAGCCAAGCACGTCGCAGAAGAACTTCGCCGCCGCCTTGTGGTCCGGCGAGTGCAGGACGATGTGGCTGATCTTGACGGGCATCCCCTCCCACCGCTCCATCGCGCGTTTGTCCAGGCGCTTGACGTCGGCGGAGATCTCGAACGGCAGCCCATCCGGGGAGAAGAAGCGGAAGCCGTAGCCGCCGCCCGGCGCATCCAGCTCGCGCGCCTCATGCACGATGCGGCAGCCGGCTTCGGCGACCTTGGCCTGCAGCGCATCCACATCCTCGCGAGTGTCGGCGGCGAGGGCGATCACCTCAATGCAATTCTGCTGGGCCTTGTGCAGGCGCACGACGTGGTGCTCGTCATGCCCGTGAGTCTTGAACCACGCCATGTCGTCGGTGGCCTGGACTTCGACCAGCCCCCAATCGTTGGCGTAGAAGGCGCGCTCGGTGTCGAAGTCTTCGACCCCGTAGCCGACATAGCGGATTTCGGTCACTCGGCTCATGCGGTGGTCGCTTCCTGCTGTTGGTGTGGGCTCATTGTGTTCCTCAGATCGGCTGGGCCACGCGCTCGAACATTTCGGCGGTGGCGCGGGCATTGTCGACGGGCGGGGCTTTGCCGAGTTGGCCGTGGCAGATCGCCAGCGAGCTCTCGACGATGTAGCGGCAGCGCTCGAAGCGGCGGTCGCGATAGGCGGTGAAGGCCTCTTCGGGCGTGTCATGGCGGTCGAGTTCCTCGGCCAACACGATGCCGTCCTCCACCGCCATTCCGGCGCCTTGGCCGAGGTGCGGTGTGGTGGCGTGCACCGCATCGCCCAGCAGGACGACGCGGCCGCTGTGCCACGGGCCGGTGAGCATGATCGTTTCGAGCGGACGATAGACCACGCCCTCATCGTCCGTGATCTGCTCCGCCATCTCGCGGATTTGGGGTGCTGCTTTCGCAAGCTTGGAGCGCATCGCGGCGGCAAGACCCTCCTTCGGGTAGAAGGGTTTGCCCGGCTCCGGCGTGGTCACGTACATGTACATCAGATCCCGGCTGATCGGCACGAGGCCGACGCCAGTGGGGCCGTTATAGACGTGCAGCGCGTCGAGGTCCGCCGGGCGCGGGAAGTTGTAGCGCCACACGGACTGGCCGGTGAATTCCGGCTGTGGGGCATCCGGCATGATGGCGCGGCGAGTGTCGGAATAGACCCCGTCTGCGCCAACCACGATGTCGAACCTCCCGGTGGAGCCGTCCGAGAAGGTGACGTCGACGGCATCGTCATTGTCGCTGATCTCCGAGGCGGTGATGCCAAGGCGAACCTCAGCGCCCGCTGCGATCGTGCTGTCGCCCAGCACCTTGTGCAGCGCGGGACGGCTGATGCCGAGATTGGCGGGATAGCCTTCCGCCAGCCGGGGTGAGGGGACCTGCGCGACGAGCGTCCCGTCGGGCATGTGCACGGCGACCTTGTCAAACGGTACGCCGGCCGCGACGTAGGACTCGAGCAGGTCCAGCTGGTCCATCGCGCGGATCACGTTGCCCTGCTGGATGATCCCGACGCCGTAGACGGACCAGTCCGGATCGCGCTCAATCACGGTCACCTGATGGCCCTTCCGGCGCAGGGCAATGGCCGCCGTCAGCCCGCCAATGCCGCCGCCGATGACCAGGATGTTGAGCTTCGTCGCCATCAGAAATCGTACCCCACGCGCAGGCCATAGGTGCGCGGCGGCTCCAGCGTAACGGAGGCGACGTTCGCCGCGCCGAGCTGGTAGAGCGAGGGCATGGCCTCGTTCGTCAGATTACGGACGAACAGGGTTGCGTTGAAGCCGCGGTCCGGCGGGACGAGCGAGAGGCTGGCGTCCACGGTGACATCCTTGCCGCTGTTGCCGGTGGGCAGGTAGTTGAAGCCCACCACGCGGTTGCTGCGGTAGCGCCCGTCAATTGCCGCGACCAGGTCGAACCCCGGGAAGGCGAATGTCTGCTCCACGCCGAGATTGACCGTCCACTTGGGCGCATTGAGTGCCGGCTTGCCCGAACAGTCGATCGTGAAGGTACGGGGCGGGCCCATGTTCTGGGTGTAGTCGCAGCCGGTGACCGGCGTCAGGAAGTTGGGCGGATCTCCGGCGGCCGAAAGATCGACCTGATCGTACCGGAAGGAATCGTAGGTCGCGTCGAGGTATTGTACGCCGCCCCGCAGGAGCGTGGTGAGCGTGGCGAGAAGCTGGAAGTCCATCTCCGCGCCCTTGATGGAGGATTCGCCCACATTGCGGGTGTAGAAGGAGTTGTTCCCTCGATCATCCACGCCGAGCGCGGCCAGCTGCTGCCCTTCGTACTTCCAGTAGAACAGCTCCAGGTTGAGCTGCAGGCGGTTGTCGAAGAAGCTGTTCTTGGCGCCGATCGTGTAGGCGTCGATATATTCCGGGTCGTACTCCTCCTGCCCGAAGGTGAGGTTGAACCCGCCGGCGCGGAAGCCGGTCTCGAAGCTCGCGTAGAGCAGGTTGTCCGGCGTGACGTCGTACTCGACAGCCGCGCGCCAGGTCACTTCCTCGTCGCCAGCTGAGCGGTCGATGGTGGTGGGGTCGAGGATCAGCAGCGCCTGCGGGCCGAACTGTCCGAACGGGCCGTAGGGGAAAGCGCCATAGGGGGAGGCTGCGGTCAGGGGCGAGCCGGCGGGGAAGAGCGCCGGATTCAGCTGGCTGAGCGAGTCCTGGAGCGTCAGGCCAACGGGAATATTGGGCACCTGAGGGCAACGTGGCGGACCGGCCGCGGGCTGGACCAGGCAGACGCCGGTGGCGGCAATCGAGAGTGCATCGATCGAGCGATCCTCGTCTGTATAGCGGATGCCGCCTACGAGCCTGAGATCATCCGTGACGCTGAAGCTGGCGCGGCCGAAAACGGCGAGCGACTCGGTGCTCGTCTCGAAATCCTGGAAGGAGACGGTGGCGAACTGGTTGTACGAGTTCACCCCCTTCACGCTCTCATCGAAATAGTATCCGCCGAGCAGCCACTCGAGCGCGCCGGCGTCGCCCGACAGGCGGGTTTCGACGCTGAACTGCTCCGCCTTGTCCCGGTTGAGCGCGCCGCGGAAGGGCGGGCCATTGAACTGGTTGTCCAGCTCCGACCGGCGATAGGCGGGGATCACCACCAGATCGGCTGCCCCAAGATCGACGTTCAGCTCCGCGTTGAGGCCCCAGTACTCGTCGTCCCTCGAAGGGTAGGCGTAGCCTTCGACCGGCGAATAGAGCGGCGCGGCGGTGGCGTTCGCCCGGATGAAGGCGAGCGTTTGCGGCGCGTGGAGGCCGGTGAAGGGCTCGCTGACATTCTCGGGCGCGGGGATGAAGCGCCAGTTGGGGACCGTCGCGCCGGGGGTGAAGGGCGCGAAGGTGTAGACTCCGTCGATGTTGAGGCCCGGCCCGGTGCCCTTCTGCGTCGAGTAGTCTCCCGAGAGGCGAAGATCGATGTCGGGAGTGATGTCGAACAGGAGCTGCCCGCGCAGCGCGAGATCCTTTGCCGAACCCGTGCCGTCCGAGAAGTAGCCGTCCCGGTCTGCGTAGGCTGCGGCGAAACGTGCGGCGACATTATCGCCCACCGGCAGGTTGAGGACGCCGGTCAAGTTCACGGCATCGTAATTGCCGTACTGGGCGCTTACGCTGCCTTCGACCACGCCAAGGCGCGGCGCGTTGGGGATCACGTTGACCGCGCCGCCGGTGGCATTGCGGCCATAGAGCGTGCCTTGCGGGCCTTTAAGCACTTCCACCCGGTTGACGTCGAGGAACGAGGCCACGGTGGAGGACGGCCGGCCGATATAGACCCCATCCAGATTGAACGCGACCGCCGGGTTCGTGTAGCCGTTATTGGCGAAGTTGCCGACGCCGCGGATGAAATAGCCGACATTGGCGCCGCCCGCCTCCGGCACGTACAATGCGGGGGCGACCTTGTTGAGCTGGGTGGCATCGACCACGCCGGCACGCGCGAGATCCTCGCCGCTGACGGCATTGATCGGAATGGCCGCGTCCTGAAGGCTCTCCTCACGGCGCTGGGCGGTGACGGTGATGACGGACAGGCCGACGCGATCTTCCGCGGCGTCGGCAGACTGGTTTTCGTCGCTCGCGGTCTGTGCGTGAGCCGCATGGCTCATCAGCATCAGTGAAACCGCCGTAGTGGCGAGGAGGCGTCTAGGCATCAAAATCTCCCGGTCGCTGCCCCTCTTGAGGGGTCAGGCAGAAGATGACGCTCGCACCTGAGGGATGATCGGTCCAACTAATTGTTCTGCTGGTTTACCATTGATGCTATCGATGATCTGCGATGCGTCTCGACAATTTCGACCTGAACCTGCTGATCGCCTTCAACGTGCTCGTGGAGGAACGCAGCGTCACCCGCGCTGCGAGGCGGCTGAATCTGACGCAGTCCGCCACCAGCGCCGCGCTGAAACGGCTGCGCGAGGCCATGCAGGACGAGATCCTGGTGCAGCATGGAAAGAAGATGATCCCGACGCCGCATGCGCTGAGGCTGGCGCCCCAGGTCTCCGGTGCGATCGCGCAGCTGCGCAGCCTGATCTCCGCCAGCGCAGCGTTCGACCCTGCAGCCTCCACCCGGCGCTTCAAGGTTGAAGCGTCTGATTACATCACGACGATCCTGCTGGTGCCGCTCCTGTCGCTGCTGGCGCGTGAGGCCCCGGGAGTGCGCCTTGACCTCACCCTTCCGACTGCGGGAAGCAGCGAACGGCTCAGCAATGGAGACCTCGATCTTCTTCTGACGCCGGAAGACTTCATGCCGCCCGATCATCCGCGCGAGCTCCTCTTTGAAGAGCGGCACGTCGTAGTGGGCTGGTCGGGCAATCCGGTGATGCAGAGCGGTCTGACAGAGGCGGATTTCTTCGCCAGCGGCCATGTCGCGGTCCGCATTTCCGGACGCGACACCTTCATCGAGAGCGCGTTGCGCAAGTACGGTGAGCGGCGACGCATCGAAGTCACGGCGCCGTCCTTCATCCAGGCGCCATGGCTGCTTCCGGGCACGCAGCGCCTCGCCCTGATGCATGAGAGGCTGGCGAGGCTGGTTGCGCCGCGCCTGTCCCTCTCGATCGCGGAACCTCCGGTCGAGTTGCCGATCATGCGGGAGATGATGCAATACCACACCGCCCGCACGAACGACGCCGCGCTTGCCTGGTTGCGCCAGCAACTGCTGGTTGTCGCAAGGGAGGCAGGGGCCTGATGCAATAGCCGGCCGCTGCCTGGAAAGGGCGGCTTGCCTGCCGCGCCTTCCCCAGCGAAATCAGGCCGCCATCAGCTCATCAGCCGGGCCGAAGAACTCGAAGTGGATGCGGTCGCGCGGCACGCCTGCAAGGCTGAGCTCTCCCACGAAGGCGCGGAGGAAGGGTTTCGGCCCGCACAGGTAGAAGCTCGCCCCCGCGAACGGCGTATGGGCGCGCAGCCACTCGCCCGTGATCATGCCCTCTTCGTCATAGTCCCGGCCCTGGACGTCCTGGGTGCGGGGCTGCTGGTAGAAGGTCGTGACGCGGACGTCAGCGCCCTGTTCCGCCAGCGCGCGGACATGATCGCGCATTGCATGGGTGGAGCCGTTCAGGGTGCCATGCACATAGTGGATCGGCACGGATGCACCGTCCCGCACCAGGCTTTCCAGCATGCTGACCATCGGGGTCAGGCCGACGCCGCCGCTCAGCAGGACGATGGGCCGCTCCGCCGCGTCGGAGAGGAAGAACTCGCCGGCCGGGGCGGAGACCTTCAGGGTGGCACCGACCTCCACATCATCGTGCAGCCATGTGGAGGCGATGCCCTGCGGCTCTCTCTTCACGCTGATGCGATAGGTCTCCCCATTAGGGGCTGCGGAAATGCTGTAATTGCGCTTGAGGGGGTGCTCGCCGGGAATGTCCAGCCAGAAGGTCAGGTACTGGCCCGGCCGGTGCCGAACCACCGCGCCGCCATCCACGGGGCGCAGCAGGAAGGAGGTGATGATCTCGCTCTCCTTGTGCTTCTCCACCACCGTGAAATCCCGCCAACCGCGCCAGCCGCCGGGCTGTTCGGCCAGAGTGTCATAGAGCTGAGCCTCCCGGCCGATGAGGATGTCGGCAAGGAACCAGTAGGCCTCGCCCCAGGCAGCGAGGATCTCGTCCGTTGCGGCGTCGCCGAGAATGTCCTTGATCGCGCCGAGGAGAGCGTTGGCGACGGAGGGGTAGTGCTCTGGCAGGATCTGCAGGCCGACATGCTTCTGCGCAATCCGCTCGACCGCCTCCGACAAGACGCCGAGATTGTCGATGTTCTGCGCGTAGGCCAGCACTGCGGCGGCAAGAGCTTTGGGCTGTGAGCCGGTGTCCCCATGGTGCGACTGGTTGAACAGATTGCGGATCGCCGGGTCCTGAAACAGGCGCGCATACATGGCCCGCGTAATGTCCAGCCCATGCGCCTCCAGCGCTGGGACGGTGGCCTTGACGATGGCGATGGTCTGCTCGCTGAGCGTGCGGGACATGGATTTGCTCCTGGTTTGCATCTGGCTTGCACGGCGGTGCAATGCTCTTGCATCCGCCTAGGAGCTGCGGCGCATGAGGTCATTTTGGGTCATCTCCCTACGGGCCTCACCGGAGGTGGCGGGGCCTGTCAGGCGAGGCGGGCGATGGTGACCATCCGCACCAGTTCCGACAGCGTCTTGGCCTGCATCTTCAGCATGACATTGGCGCGATAGACCTCGACCGTGCGGGCGCTAATGCCGAGATCGTAGGCGATGGCCTTGTTCGCCTCTCCGGCGACGAGACCCTCCATCACCTCTCGCTCACGCGCGGAAAGGGTGGCCAGCCGCTCCTGCACGCGATCTTGTTCGGCCTGAAGCTCGCCACGATCGGCCTGCCGCGCGAGGGCGGTACGAACGGCGCCGAGCATCGCCTCGTCATCATAGGGCTTCTCGATGAAGTCTGAGACGCCGGCATGCATCGCCTGCACCGCCAGCGGCACATCGGCATGTCCGGTGATCACGATGACGGGCACGGAAGCGCCGCGCCGCTTCAGCTCCTGCGCCAGCTCTATGCCGTTCATGCCGGGCATTCGCACATCGGTTATGACGCAGGCTTGATCGAGAGGCGGGTCGCCCTTCAGGAAAGCGTCGGCAGAGGGGAAGCTGCGCACCTTCAGCCCGGCGCAATCGAGCAGGAACTCAAGCGAATGGCGCGCCCCTTCATCATCATCGATCACATAGACGATCGGCTCACTCGCCATCGAACAACTCCTCTTTCCCCACGCGCTGAACAGTGAAGGCGAACAGCGCGCCGCCTCCTTCATTCGCTTGTGCCCGGATGCGGCCACCATGCGCCTCCACAATGGTGCGGGAGATCGACAGGCCCACGCCCATGCCGGTGCGCTTCGTGGTAACGAACGGCTGGAACAGCTGATCGGCCACCTCCGGGCTGATGCCGGGGCCGGTATCGGCGACGATCACCTGCGCCATCTCTTCCCCGTCGGGCTGGACCCGAATGGTGAGTTCGCGATGAAGAAGGTCGGTGGCGGTCATGGAGTCCACTGCGTTGCGGACCAGGTTCACAACGACCTGCTGGATCTGCACCTTGTCCACCAACACCAGATCCACCTCCGGGTCGAAGGCGTAGTGGATGTTGATGCCGTGCTCACGGGCGCCGACCAGCGCCAGGGCGCTCGCTTCCTCGATGATCTTCGGCAGGCTTTCCACCGTCCTCTCAGTCTCCCCGCGCGCAACGAAATCGCGCAGTCGGCGGATGATGGCGCCGGCGCGCAAAGCTTCCTCACCCGCACGCTCCACCGCGTCGGCCACCTTCTCGTGCGGCACCTCCTCGCGCCCCAGCAGCATCCGGCTGCCCTTGAGGTAATTCGCGATGGCGGAGAGCGGCTGGTTGAGCTCATGGGCGAGGGCGGAGGCCATCTCGCCCAAAGCGGTGAGGCGGGAGACATGGACGAGCTCGCTCTGCAGCTCCTGCAGGCGTGTTTCCGTCTGTTGGCGCTCGGTCAGGTCGCGGATGAAGCCGGTGAAGTAGCGCTGCCCATCCAGCCGCATCTCTCCCACGGCCAGTTCCATGGGGAAGGTGGTGCCGTCGCGCCGCTGGCCCACCACCACGCGGCCGGTGCCAATGATCCGCCGCTCGCCCGTGCGGTAGTAGCGTTCGAGATAGGAATCATGCGCCTCTCTGTAAGGGGAGGGCATCAGCATGGCGACGTTGCGCCCCTTGGCCTCTTCCGCCGTCCAGCCGAACAGCCGCTCCGCCGCCGGGCTGAAATCATGCATCAGCCCCTGTTCGTCGATCACCACCACGGCGTCCGGCACGGTGTCGAGGATCGAGCGCAGATGCGTCTCCCGCCGGGCCAGCCCTGCGGCGGCGGCTTCCGTCTCCGTCCGGGCGTGCTGGAACCATTCGCCGCCGAACGCCACGGCAAGTCCGATCACCACGAAAGCCCCTGCCGCGATGAGGCTGCCGTTCTCGATCGACCCGCTGAGACTGTCACACCACAGCCCAACAGCCGCGCCCACGAGTGCCGCCACTGCGCCGGCTCGGAGACCGGAGAGGGCGCTTGCCACCACCACTCCGGGTACGAAGAAGATATAGGTCGCGCGTTGGCCCAGTTCTGCGTCGAACAACAGCCGCACGCCCGCTCCGGCGGCAATCGCAATCCCGGCAAGAAGCAGCGCCGCAGGGACCGACAGGCGCGGGAGGAAGCGGCTGGCAAAGCTCGCCCGCCGTACCTCCGGGACAGCCCTTAGGGGAGAAGGGGTAGGGACAAGATCCAAATGTTCCAGCCTCCGCAGCGAGCGTAGATCGCCTCCAACAGCGACGCACCAGTGAACGCGCCGCTTCAGACGGAGACTATCAATGGTTGCCCCCTTCATCGACCTTGGCGTCCACCACAAGCCCCGCGGGCTTTCGGACCGGGTCGCGTTCGGCTTCACCAAGGCGCTTCGCTGGTGCGCCGACACCTTTTTTGCAGAGCGTTATGGCCACCGTGCCGTCGTTCTGGAGACGGTCGCTGCAGTGCCCGGCATGGTAGGCGCCACGATCAACCACCTCGCCTGCCTGCGCCGCATGTGCGACGACAAGGGCTGGATCAAGACGCTCATGGACGAGGCCGAGAATGAGCGGATGCACCTGATGACCTTCATCGAGATCTCCAAGCCCACCCTGTTCGAGCGGGCGGTGATCATCGGCGTGCAGTGGGTGTTCTACCTGTTCTTCTTCGGCCTTTACCTCGTCAGCTCGAAGACCGCGCACCGCGTGGTCGGCTATTTCGAGGAAGAGGCGGTGATCAGCTACACCCACTACCTCGCCGAGATCGACGAGGGCCGCAGCGCCAACGTTCCGGCGCCGGAGATCGCCAAGAAGTACTGGGGCCTGCCGGACGATGCGACCCTGCGTGACGTGGTGCTGGTGGTGCGGGCGGACGAGGCCCATCACCGCGACGTGAACCACTCCTATGCGAACGAGCTTGCCGGGCTGCCGGTCGGCGATGTGGCCGAATGCCCGCCGCACGCGGTGCTGGAGCCGACCTGGAAGCAGGCGGCGTGAACCGAAACGGGCCGGCGGGCGACTGCCGGCCCTTTTCCATCGAGGAGGCTGACCATGAGCCCTCATCGCCCAATCCTGGTGTACGAGCAGGACCGGTCGGTTCTTGCCTCGCTGGAATTCGCGCTGGCGCTGGAGGGCTTTCAGGTGCTCGACGGGACCAGCGCGGGCGCGGACCCTCTTCAGGCGGCCTGCCTGATCATCGAGCAGCGGCACGGGGCGGGCGACGGGCTGGCTCTGCTGGCGCAGTTGCGGGACAGCGGGTGTGACACACCGGCAGTGCTGCTGGCCACCAACCCCACCCGAAGCATAAAGGCGCGGGCGAAAGCAGCGGGCACCCCACTAGTGGAAAAACCCTTGCTGACGGACGATCTCACACGGGCGTTGCGGAGCGTCATCCCGCAGGAGGAGCAGGCAGCATGTTGAACACCAACGTGGTTACGGAGGCGGAGATCGCCCGGGTGGTGCCCGCCTTCTACGCCAAGGTGCGGCAGGACCCGATGCTGGGCCCGATCTTCAATGACGCGATCGGGGATTGGCCGGAACATCTGGAGAAACTGCAGGCCTTCTGGTCTTCCGTCATGCTCGCCAGCGGCCGCTACAAGGGGCAGCCCATGCCCGCCCATGTGCGGCACGCGGGCCGGATCACGCCCGCCGCCTTCGCCCGCTGGCTGGAACTTTGGAGCGAGACGACAAGCGAGCTGCTGTCAAAGGAAGCCGCGGCGGCGATGCAGGACAGGGCCGCGCGGATCGCGGAGAGCCTGTCGCTCGGCATCCAGTTCTACAAGGACCGGCTGGCAGAGCTGCAAACGACAGCTGAGTGAGGGCGGGTTAGGATTCGGCCGGTTAAGCCGCTGCTGTATGAACCCCGTGGCCCGCGTGCCACGGCATGCCGCCGCTCCCCCCGCGGTCGATTTCATGCGGCTGCCCGACCCATCGGTGTTAGAGTTGCCTTATCACCGATCAACTAGCCCGCAGGCTTTCGGTGGCTGAGAGTCGTGGTGCTCCCGCTTGCAATACGGGATGTCATCATGCCTCAGACCGCAGAACCTGATCTTCAGCGCTTCCTCAACAGACTGACCAGTCGCTCGGTGCTCTCGAGGCAGGAGGATTAATCGATCCTTGGTCTTCCCACCCGGGCGCTGCAGGTCGACCCGAACCGGGACCTTGTACACCTCGGCGAGCGCGTCGATCACTCCAACTTCGTCGTCGAGGGGCTGGTCGGGCGCTTCGACCAGAACAGTCGGGGCGACCGGCAGATTACGGCGCTGCACATTCCGGGCGACATGCCTGACCTTGCATCGGTCGTGCAGCCGACCGCGACGTCAGCCTTGCAGGCCCTCACGACGACAACGGTGCTGCAGGTTCCCCATTCCGCGATCAGAGCAGCAACAGGAGCGCACCCGGCGATCGGGGAGGCTCTGTGGCGCGACGCCATGGTGGATTCAATGATCCTGGCGCAGTGGGTTGTGAATGTCGGCAGGAGAGACGCCAAGGCACGCCTCGCGCATCTGCTGTGCGAGATGGCCTTCCGCTACAAGGCCCCGCGGCAGGGCGCGCAGGTCCAGTTCCGCCTGCCGATGACGCAGGATCAACTGGCGGATGCAGCCGGCCTCACACCCGTGCACGTCAACCGGACGCTGAAGGCGCTGGAGCCGATCGGAGTGCAGTTCCGGCACAAGATGGTCCGGATCGTCGATTGGGAGCGGCTTGCCGAGGTCGGCGATTTCGCCAGCGGATATCTCCAGGCGGACATCATGCCCGAGGAGCGGATCAGGATCATTCCGAGCGTAGGCTAGCGGATCAGGGTTTGGACGGCCGCTCAACAGGTGGGCTATGCACGATCATGACAGCATCTGCGAAGCGGACTGTATCCACCAGTTGCTGGCGCTCATCCTCGATCTCGATGAAAGAGCCAATGTCGAGTTCGCCTTCCCAGATTTCGCCGGCCAAGGTGTCGCGCAAGCCGAAAATCGCAGCTTGTCTGGCGACTTCAAGCGTTGGGAATTCCGTCCCTTCCTCATCCGGCAGGAACACGCCGCCAACCGAAAGGTGGAGGTAGAAGCAAGGCATGGACCGCAAACGCTGCAAGCAGAGGAAGGTTCAGCAGAAATCTTGGCTGGCGGCGCGGATTCGACTCCGATTTGTCTTAAAAATGAGGTATTTGATAAAAAGCGGCCGAGAGTCTTGGATGAGCTCCCGCCCAGTAGGAGCTTCCCATGTCCGAAGCCGTATTGACACTTCTGATCCTGGCGGTGGGGTTCCTCTGCGCTTTCGGCCTCTGCGAGTGGGCTGCGGCCCGTATCCACAGGGCTCCTCGCAGGGAGCCGCCGCGTGAGGATTACTGAGTTCTGCCTCGATGGGTATCGGCGACGCTGAGTACGGGCGGGACGCTCTCACTTCGGGGTATCATGGCGGCGAGCCAAGCGTTCCGAGAAGATGGCGGGTGACGGGCTGAAAGCTCGAAGACGCCGATGGCAACCCACTGCTTCTGCAGTTCAGGCCGTGCTTCCCGAGGTGATTGCGGATCACGTCACGCTTGGCAGAGGCGCGGATCGGCGGCACCACCGATTGATCCATCATCACTGGTCTGCCGCGGGGCATTAGCCCTGCGAGCAGCGGAGCAAGCTCTCCTCCCCGGCTGATCCCACCCACATGGTGGGGCGAGCCCGTCAAGCATTCAGCGCTTCAAGGGCGCGCCGGGCCTCTGCCCCGCCGCGCGAAGCCGTCCTTCCGATGCATAACCATCAGCCGTTCGGGTCAAGTTTGCCCCGGCCATTCCCCTAATCTCAGAGTGTTGATCGAGCACAGCTGAGCGTCAGCTTCATAAGAAAAGATGAGCGGGAGGGGGAGAATGTTGATGGAGCGGCGCCTGTTGGTCTCGACTGCTTTGGTCGCGCTACTCGCATCCCAGTCGGCAACGGCTCAGGAAGCGGTCACATCGAACGATCGGGCGACCACGCCAGCCTCCCCGCGTGAGCAGGAGACGACGGCGCAGAGCGGTATTGCGGACATCATCGTGACCGCAACGCGGCAAGCGACGAACATGCAGGATACGCCGATCGCGATCACTGCGGTCACAGCCGAGGCGCTGGAGCAGCGCGGCATCACCAATATCGGTGACCTGACCTCTGTCGTCCCCAACTCCCAGTTCCGCCGCGTCCAGGGCGCCTTCGGCCCTGGCGTCTCGGCCTTCATTCGCGGTCTGGGATCGGGCGATACCAGCCTCGCCGGCCAGCCGGCGGTCGCCTTCTACATCGACGATGTCTATTACCCGGTGCTGCTGGGCGCCAATTTCGACCTGCTGGACGTCGACCACATCGAGGTCCTTCGCGGCCCGCAAGGAACCTTGTTTGGCCGCAACTCGCTGGCCGGCGCGATCAACGTCGTGGCCCGGCAACCGAGCCTCAGCGACGCATCAGCCTATGCTGAAGTGACGGTCGGCTCCTTCAAGCGCAACGATCTTCGCGCCGGTTTCAACCTGCCGCTGGGTGACAGTGCGGCCGTTCTCATTTCCGGACTGTCCCGGAAGCGGGAGGGCTATCAGAAGCAGCTCGACTTCACCTGCGAGATGAACCGGCGCGGCACGCCGGAGCTGGCGGGGAGCTTTCCTTATACAACCCCGCTGCAGAATTCGACCTCGCGCAACAATGTCGATGATTGCGAGATCGGGCGGTACGGTGGTGATGACGTCCGGGCCGTTCGTGGCAGCCTGCTGGTGCAACCGATGGATACCCTGCGTCTCACCTTCACCGGCGATTACCTGCGCGACCAGTCCGACAACCCGGCGGACACCCTGGTGGATGTCGACCCGACCAGAGCCAACAACAACATGCGCACGCAGGCCGCCTATTTCGGTCTGATCATCGACCAGCGCTTCATGACGGGGGACCCGTACACCACCTACGTCAGCTATTCGGATCGGATCGCGGCTTGCACGGTCATTCCGGGCAACACCTACTACAACGGTGCGGTCAATGAGCGTGGCCAGTGTACGCGGGGCGGGTACGTCCTCCCGAATGAGAACAACTTGAAGAACTGGGGCATATCCGGCCGCGTCAATTGGGACATGACGGACAGGATCGATCTGACGGCCATCGTCGCCTATCGCGACCTGGACGAGATCCATACGTTCGACACGGACGGCATGCCGCTGGTGGTGGAGCATGTCATCAACCACCTCAGGCAGAAATATGTGCATGCCGAAGTCCGCCTTGCGGGCAGGTTCGACTTCATGGACTGGGTGCTCGGCGGCTTCTATTTCGATGCGAAGGGCGAGCAGGATGCATCGCTGATCCAGGCGAGTTCCGGCCTTCAGCGGCAACTGCACACCACCTATGAGCCGAACAGCAAGGCGGTCTTCGCAAACGCCACGATCCGCCCTTTCGGTGAACGGCTCGGGATCGTGCTCGGCGCGCGCTATGCTGACGACAAGATGGAGGTGAACTTCTCCAACATCTCCGACATCAGCTATCTCACTCAGGCATCCGACATTGTCTTCCGGGTTGTTCCCGCTCGCGAGAAGCTGAGCTGGAAGGCGGGTTTGAACTACCAGCCGACAGATGATGTCCTGATCTACGCCTCAGCGGCCACCGGCTATTCGCTGCCGGGCTACAATACCCGGCCGCTGCAGTTCACGCAGGTGGAGCAGAGCGGCGCGAACGAGGACGTCGCATATGAAGTCGGCGCGAAGCTCGACCTGCTGGACCGACGCCTGCGGCTGAACCTGGCCGCGTTCTACACCGACTTCAGCAATCGGCCGACGACGATCGCGGGCGCGGAGGCTCTGCTGAACGATGCCGGGCAGCCGCAGGCGGGGAACCAGCAACTCATCCCGCTGCCGGGGGGACCTCCAGGTTCCACCCAGTGCAGCACGACCACGCTTCCCACGAACACCGGCATTGTGTGCCTGGGCCGCACCTACTTCCGCAACCAGCCGGCGACCGTGCGGGGTGTCGAGGTCGAGTACACGATCAACCCGATGGACGGGTTGGTCATTAATGGTTCTGTCGGCTGGTCCAAGTTCAAGTCGCCCGATATTGAGGCACGGCTGGTCAATCGCAGGCAGTTCAACCCGTTCTGGACCGCGAATGCCGGCGTTCAGTACGAGATCCCCGCGGAAATTCTGAGTGGAACGGTCACGCCTCGCCTCGACTGGACGTTCGAGAGCAGCCAGGTCGTGAGCGGGACGTCGACCAAGTACAACTCCCTCATGCCGGCGCGGCATTTGTTCAATGGCCGCGTGTCCTATAACAACGATGAGTACGATTTCACCGTTGCCCTTGGCGTCATCAACCTGTTCAACAAGTTCTACTACCGCAATGTCTTCGATTACCAGGGTCTCGGCTATCCGCAGACAGATGCGCAGCCCGCCCCGCCGCGCGAGTGGTACCTGACGGTGAGCAAGCGGTTTTGAATTCGTCTGGCGGCGGCGCGGAGGCGCCGCCGTCTATCCCGCCGCTGAATGGCTTTGGGCGAGGGCGAGATATTTGCGCACCCCTGTGGATGCGCCCGCAAGCTCCTCGTCGGACAGGTTGCGGCGCAGAACGGCAGGGCGGCCCGTCCAAAGCTCGCGGGAGCCGATCGCCTTTCCGGGAGCCAGTAGCGCACCTGCCGCCAGCATGCCGTGCGAGGCGATGCGGCAGCCATCCATGACGATCGAGCCCATGCCGACAAAGGCGCGGTCCTCGATGACGCAGCCATGCAGGATCGCCATGTGGCCGACGAGCACCTCCTCGCCGATCAGGGTTGGCAGGCCGGGGGAACCGGCATCGCCGTCCTCGACGTGGATGACGGTGCCATCCTGGATATTGCTGCGTGCGCCGATCACGATCCGGTTGAGATCGCCGCGCAGCACGCAATTGTACCAGATGCTCGCTTGCGGGCCGATCTCCACATCCCCGATGATGCGCGCGCCTGCCGCGACGAAGGCGGTGTCATGGATGCGCGGCGAAATGCCGTTGTGGGAGCGGATCGAGGCGTCTGGGTCGATAGGCATGGCTTCGGCATAGCGCCCGGAACGCGGACGAGTATTGAGTGAGAGCGCACTGCTTCCCTCTCCGTCCGCATTTACCGCCGTCTGGATCAAATACCTCGCTCCCGGGCGGCCCTATCTGGTCCAGCCACGCGGGGAAGAGCCGCAGCAGGCGGCAGGCAGGGGAGGGATCATGATGGAATTCGGACGGGCTGGGCGCAAGGCGGAAGGGCTGATCGGCACCTGGGTGAAGATCCCGTCGCTGGAGACCGTCGAGCTGCTGGGCCATGCGGGCTTCGACTTCGTGGTGATCGACATGGAGCATGCGCCCCATTCGCTTGAAACCGCCTATCGCCTGGTCTTCGCGGCGCAGGCGATGGGCATGGCGGCATTGGTTCGCCTGCCGGACCGCTCGGGTGCGGACATCCAGCGCCTGCTCGATGGCGGGGCGGATGGCCTGCTGGTGCCGCATGTCAGCGACCCGGAGACGGCGCGGCGCATCACCTCCGCCATGGTCTTCGCGCCCAAGGGCACTCGCGGGCTCGGCGCCACCTCGCGTGCCGGCCGGTGGGGGCTGGTGCCGATGGCCGACTATGTCCGGCACGGCGATGAACGAACCTTGCGGATCGTGCAGCTCGAGGCGTGGGACGTGCTGCAGCGGGCTGAGGACTATCTTGCCATCGACAGTGTCAGCGGCGTCTTCGTGGGCCTCGGCGATCTCTTGCTCTCCAGTGGACGAAGGCCCGAGGACGAGCAAACGCAGGCGATGGTGGAGCGGGTGGCGAAGGCGGCGCGCGCGGCCGGCAAGGTATCCGGCATCGCCGCCGCCAGCGTGGAGGAGGCGCGAGGCTACCTTGCGCTTGGCTACTCACTGGTGATGGTCAGCAATGACGCAACCCTGTTCGGCAAGGCGGCCCGCGCGTGTGTCGACGGCGCCCGGGGCCGTTGAAGTGCCCCCGATTTGCCCGCACCGGAAGACAGACTTTCACCCTCCGGCATTCCTTTGAAGATCGTTTGCCCGGTTCGAGCGAGGCAGGATACCCAAGCTGAAAGAAGCCGAGGGAGGGAACCAGGTGTTGATGGGAATGCGCCACTACGTCGCCGCTGTGCTGGCGCCGATGGTCCTGCTGGGCGGCTGCGCGACGGCTGACGGGCAGGATGTGCCCGCCAATCCGGGTCCGATCGCCGTCCACGGCAACACCAGCACCTTCGAGATCTCTCCCGTCTTCCTTGCGGCCCAGGATTACTACCCGGGAGAGGCTAGCGTGAAGATGGGCGGCATCCCTAACCTGGTGGGCGAGCCGATGATCGCGGGCTTCGGCGAGGCAGGTGTGGCCGATGTGGCCACCCACGCGGAGACTCAGGCGCTGCGCTATTCCGTCCGCAACCCGAACCTGCGGATCATCCTCAACATCTCGCAGGGGTTGTACCGCATCGTTGCCCGCCGATCTGCCGGGATCGAGAGCGTCGCGGATCTTGCCGGCAAGCGCGTCGCGACCATTCCGACCACGTCCTCCGGCTACTTCCTCAGCCGCATGCTGGGAACCGCGGGCCTGACCTATGATGACATTCAGGTCAGCAGCGTCTCCCCGCTCGATGCCTGGGCGCAGGCGATCGATAAGCGCGAAGTGGATGCGGTGGTGATCTGGGAGCCCTACAGCGAGCAGGCCGCTCGCGTGCTGGGGGATGACCTGATCGAGTTCGACGGGAAGGGCGTTTACAACGAGTGGTTCAACCTCAACACCACTGCCGAAAACCTCGCTGATCCGGCCAAGCGCGCCAAGATCGTCACCTTCGTGCGCGGCGTGATGGATGCGGCGGCAGAGACGCGCACCAACCCCGCCAAAGCGCAGGCGCTGGTGGTGGAGCGCGGCGGCTTCTCCGCCAGCGATGTCGCGGATGCGTGGAAGCACCACGCCTTCCCGGCCAATCTGCCGGCGGACGAACTGCTGGCGGTACTCGTGGAAGAGGAGCGCTGGCTGGCAGAGCGTGACGGCCGTCCGGCCCGCTCACGCGAAGAGCTCGCGACTTTGATCGATACCAGCGTCTATGAAGAGGCGCTGGCGCTGGGGAATGGGCGATGAACGGCTCTTCATTCACGAGACGTGCGCTGCTGATGGCGGGCGGCACCACGCTGGCCGGCGGTCTGGTGGTGGGCTGCGCGGGGCAGGCTGGCCTGGGTGCGGCGGCGATGCCCGCGGACGATGCCGCCCTCGCGGGCTGGGCGGAGGACCTCGCGGCGGTCCGCTCGATCAAGCGGCTGCAGCACAGCTGGTCTCACTATGCCGATGCCGGCCAGTGGAGTGACATGGCGGGGCTGTTCACCTCTGGCGGAATTTGGACCGACGGAACGCGCGAGGTTGCGGGGCAGGATGCGATCCGCTCCCTCCTGCGGGAGACGATGGGCGGGGGCGCTGAGGGACTCGCCGCTGATCGCCTCAACCTGCGCCTGTTCCTCTCGCCGGTGATCACTCTGTCCTCCGATGGGCGCAAGGCGACCGGACGCTGGCACGAGGTGGCGATGACCGGGCGTGCCGGTGAGAGCGCCGCCTGGGCGGGCGGCATTCATGTCATCGACTATGTCGAGGACGCTGGCCAGTGGCGGATCGCGCGGATGCACTATCATCCGCAATATGCCGGCTCCTTTGCGGAAGGCTGGAGAAGCGTTGCGGCGCTCGTGCCCAAGGTGCCCTATCACTACACGCCGGATCAGGCGGGCCGCCCGGTGTCTCGCACTCGCGCCGCGGCGCAGGTGCCGGCACGCACCGCCATTGCTGCGGAGGCGCAACTGCTGCTCGCCGCCAGCGAGGTGCAGAACCTGCAGGCGGCCTATGGCTTCTATCTTGACCGGCTGATGCTTCAGGACATGGCCGATCTGTTCACCGGCAACGCCACCGTCGACGTGGCCGGAGTGGGCCAGTGGACCGGGCGAGAGGAAATCCTCGCCTGGTTGCGCAGCTTTGGCGATGAAGGCCTGAGCAGGGGCGAGCTGAACGATCGGCCCCAATTGATGCCGGTGGTCAATGTCGCGGCCGATGGCCGAACGGCCACTGTGCGCAACATCGAACTCGGCATGTCCGGCCAGCACGCAGGTGAGACCTTCTGGTCCGCGGCCGTGCAGGAGTTCGATCTCGTCCGCGGCGAGGATGCGGTCTGGCGGATCGCCGCCTTGCGCCGCTTCCCGCGTATGCGGGCGAGCTATGAGAAAGGCTGGCAGGACCCGCTTCCCGCCGGGGAGGCCACAGGTAGGCGCCCGCCGCGCAGCTCAGCTCTTCCGGCGGCGGACTACCCCCGTGCGCCAGCGCCGCGCCCATCTTTCACGAACGCGCCCCGGCCCCGCCCGGGCTTCACCGGAAGCGGCGATGCGGCAACGCTGCTGGCCCGCGCGGAGGCGTTCGACGGGGCGGAGAACATCTCCAACGCCTACGGCTATTACATCGACGAGTTCGACTGGAACGAGACGGCGGACCTGTTCTCCATCGATGGGTGGAAGGAGCTGTCCTATATCGGCACCTATATCGGGCGTGAGCGGGTGCGCGGATCGCTGTTCAACCGCTACGGCGACAGGGGCCGGACCGGACCAAACATGGCCATCCACCAGAAGACGCAGCCCTACGTCACGCCCTCGGCGGACGGGAGGCGCGCCAACATTCGCTCGCGGCTGTTCCAGTTCAACTCGCAAGCCGAGGCTCCCGGGTCATGGATCTCCGGCATCTACGAGAACCAGGCGGTGCTCGAGAACGGTATCTGGAAGATCCACGGCATGGACCTCGATTACGTCTGGCTGGGGGACTACAACCGCGGTTGGGCGGGCATCGATCCAGCGGCCAGCAGCCGCTTCGCGCCCCGGCCGGAGGACATTGCCAAGTATCCGCCGGATGCGCCGCTGCGCGGCGTTACCTTCGCCCCCTTCCCAGAGGTGGCACCGATGGGCTTCCACTTCGCCAACCCGGTGAGCGGGCGTCGTCCCGAAACGCTGCTTGCCTGGTCCGATGGGCGCCGCGCCGCTGCTGCGCGGCAATAGGCGCTCGTCCAATGGCAGGAGAAATTTGATGACCGCCACTGCGGAGGCGGCAAGCCTCGGCCCGATCGTAGACTGTCATGCACATATCTTCCGGTCCGACATGCCGGTGGCCGAAGATGCGTGGGTCACACCCGATTACGCTTTCGAGGCGAGCGCTCTTCTTGCCGAGCTTGACCGGCATGGCGTGCACTTCGCGATCATCTCCGGCCTCAGCATCGCCGGCTATTACAACGACTACATGATCTCCGAGCTGCGGAGGCATCGAAGGCTGCGGGGGACGGCCATCGTGCCGCCGGGGATCGACCGGTATACGCTGGAGCAGATGGCGGCAGACGGCATCGTCGGCATCCGGCTGCAACTTGCGCGGCAGGAACGGCTGGCGGACTTCCGCAGCGACGAATATCGCCTGCTGCTTCGGCGGGTGCGGGACCTCGGCTGGCATGTGCATGTCGCGATCGAGGGGCAACTCCTGCGGCCGGTGCTGGAGGCGCTGATGGAAAGCGGCGTCGACATCGTGCTCGATCATTTCGGTCACCCCGACCCTGCCGATCCGCTCAATTGCGACGGCTTTGCATCGGCTTTGCAAGCGGTCGACAAGGGCCACACATGGATCAAGCTCTCGGCCGGATTTCGCCTGCCAGGCCCCTCCGCCTGGCGCGACGAGCCGGAGGGTGATCTGGAGAGCACCGCCCAGCTGGTGGCTGAGGCGCTGGTGACGAAGGTCGGTTGCGACCGGCTGCTGTGGGGGAGTGACGCTCCCTTCGTCGGATACGAGGCGCGCCGCAGCTATGCCGACGTGCTGGCGAGCTATCATCGCTGGGTTCCGCAGGCGGAAAAGCGGGCGCAGATCGATCGCACCGCGCTCAAACTCTACTTCTCCTGACGCTCTCCCTTAATGGGAGAGTGCCGCATACGGCATGGCCACGTGCCTTCCGGTGAAAGTCTCCACCCTCTCTCGCTGCCACAAGGCCCCATCGCGAGGACCAGGCTGGCTCAGGACGAGCAGCTGAAAAGCAGGTCTCGCAGCGAACCAGGGAGGATCGGATGGCCTTGCACGGCATCATGAGGGGCAGAAACGCTTTACGCACGGGGGCTGCCGCCGCAGCGCTCGCACTGGGACTGACGGCAGGACAGGCGCTGGCGCAGGACGCGCCGGCATCGGCACCGCCGGCCCAGCCGCAAGGCGGGGCGTCGGCTGGTGGGGAGATGATCGTCGTCACCGGCAGCCGGATCGAACGGGCCAGCGGCTTCAACCAGCCGACCCCGGCCACGATCATCGGCGGAGAGCTTCTGCAGGATCTGGGCGTGGTGAACGTTACGGATGCGCTGAAGCTCATCCCGCAGAACACGAACTTCCAGTCCGACGCGACCGCCGGGATCACCGCCGGGGCCAATGTCGGCTCCACCTTCGCGAACCTGCGCGGCCTCAACCCGTCCAACGGCACGCGAACGCTGACGCTGGTGAACTCCCGCCGCTTCATCCCCACGTCTGACGGCGGTGCGATCGACCTCAACGTCATCCCTTCCGCCATGATCGGGCGGGTCGAGACGGTGACGGGCGGCGCCTCGGCCGCCTATGGTTCGGACGCGATCGCGGGCGTCGTCAACATCATCCTGCGCAGCGACTTCGAGGGGTTGGAGGCGCAGGCCGACTATGGCCAGACCTTCCGCGGCGACGGCAAGAGCTATCACGCCTCGCTGCTGGGCGGCTCCACCTTCGGCGACGGACGCGGCCATGTGGTGGCGAGCGTGGAGTACCAGAACAACCGCGGCATCGGCGACTGCGCCAAGGTGCGCCTGTGGTGCGCCGAGAGCTGGGACATCTTCACCAACTCGAACAACCTGATTCCCGGCAGCACGGCGCGGTCCGGCTACAGCATCCCGGGCTCACCCGGATACGGCCTGCCGCACTACGTCATCGGCCCGAATTCCAAGCAGGCCTATAACGATCCGCGCGGCGTGGTGCGGGATCGCGCCCCGGCGGCGTTGGCGGCGCGCAACATGCGCTTCAACGAGGCCGGCACGGGCGTGGTTCAGTACGACACGGGCCGCTTCCTCAACGCGGCGCATATCGGCGCGCGCCAGGGTGGCGATGGCGCCTCCACCTACGACGACAGCGACATCCAGACGCCGGTGGAGCGCTGGGTTGGTTACCTGTTCGGCGAATACGAGCTGTCGGACGCGCTGACGGTGCAAACGGAGCTGACCTACGCGAAGCGCACCGCCTCCAACACCAGCTACATCATCGGGCCGCGTTCAAGCTTCGTGGTCAACAACGACAACCCGTTCATCCCCGATGATCTGAGGGCGCTGCTTGCCGGCACGGACTTCAACCTCGGCAAGGATCTCGATGACACGCTGACATCCGACAACCGCTCGGAGTCGGACGTGTTTCGCGGGCTGATCGGGTTGGAAGGACAGCTGTTCGGCGACTGGACTTGGAACGCCTATTACCAGTACGGGCAGAACAAGCGGCACCAGGACCGGACGAATGTCCGCGTCAACGCACCGTTCCAGTTCGCGCTGCAGGCGGTTCGCGACCCCAACAACCCGAACAACATCGTCTGCAAGGAGCTGACGCGGCCCAATCCGGACCCGCGCGCGCAAGGGTGCGTGCCGTTCAACCTGTTCGGGCTGAACAATGCCGACCCGGCGGCACTGGCCTATGTCTATCGGCCGGTGTTCGAGGACTTCGACTACAAGCAGCACGTTCTGTCCGGCGCGACGCAGGGCACCGTGTTCGAGGGCTGGGGCGCCGGACCGATCGCGGCGGCGGCGGGCGTCGACTACCGCACCGAGAGCGGCCTGGTGACGCATGGCGATGACCCGGAATATAACGACTTCGCCTATTCTTTCGGGCTTGATTACTCGGGCAAGATCGAGGTGATCGAAGGCTTTGCGGAGCTAAACGTGCCGGTGTTCCGGGACTCGATTATCGGCGACTTCTTTGAGCTGAACGGGGCGATCCGCTACACCAGCAATCACGCGACCAACCGCGACACGGACGAGGAGAAGACGGTCAACGCCACGAGCTGGAAGCTCTCCGCGATCTATGACGTGATTCCGGACATCCGCCTGCGCGCTTCCCGCTCGCGCGACATCCGCGCCGCCGGCTTCCGTGAGCTGTTCCTTCGCAACGTGCCGACGGAGCCCGGTTCGGTCAGCGGCATCGTCGACAACCCGGCGCTCGGCCAGCAACCCGGCGGTAATGACTGGACGCCAGTCCTGAACGGCGGCAGCTTCGCGCTGAAGCCGGAGAAGGCGGACACCACCACCGCCGGCGTGGTGCTGCAGCCCAGCTTCATCCCCGGACTGCGCCTCTCGGCCGACTGGTACCAGATCAAGATCGCGGACGCGGTGACGATTCTTTCGGCCCAGCGAATCGTCGACTTCTGCGAGGATTACGACATCTTCTGCGAGCGGATCACCTATGGAGCGGCAGGGGCGACGGACATCACCTTCATCGATGCGCGGCAGGTGAACCTCGCCAAGATGACGCTGCGGGGCTTCGACTTCGAGGTGGATTACTCCATGCGGCTGTCGGATGTGCAGGAGAACTGGGGCGGTTCCGTCAGCGCGCGGCTGCTGGCCAACCGGCAGTACGACTTCATCTCCCAGCCCAACCCGGAGGCGCCCGCCATCAACTATGCGGGGCAGACGGGACCGGTTGCGGACGGGGGGGATTTCAACACCTCTCCGCCCTGGATGTGGAGCGCCTTCCTCAGCTACCAGAACGCCGGATTCAACACGACCGTGTCATGGCGCCGCATCAGCGAGGGCATCTACAACGTCAATCGCATTGGGCCGGAGGACGAGGGCTACGACCCCACCATCGAGAACAGCATCAACACCAACCGGGTGAAGGGCGCGAGCTACTTCAATATCGCGATGACCTACCAGATCCCCTTCGGCAATGACGATGACCAGCATGTCGAGGTGTTTGGCGCGATCGACAATTTGTTCGACCGCAAGCCGCCCGTGGCGCCGGGCGGCGGCAGCGGGGCAGGGTCCAACTACCCGACCAACCCTGTGTTCTTCGACACGTTCGGCTCAAGGTTCCGCGCTGGCCTGCGGGTCAGGTACTGAGCGCATCGGGCATGGGCGGCGCTTCGGCCTATGGCCAGCGCCGAACATGCCCGGCCGGTCTCGTTCCAAGGTGCCGTTGCGGTCAGGGACGAGCGCCCCTTCGGAAAAGACGCCTGAACCGCTTCAGGAGATACTCTTTAGGCAGCAAAGCGCAGACCACTGAAAGACCGGCATCTCTGTCGAGACGCCAGCCTTCGACAGGCTGCCGGAGCTGCGTGCGGGATGTTCCCTCCCGGAACTGGGCCGGGCTCCCTCAGGAGTCCGGCCGCTTCTTTGAAGGGGCTGATGAGGACGGGAGCGCCTCAGCCCCCGGTGTACTCCACGCTCAGTTGGACGCCTGGCGGCGGTATTCGCGCGGCGCAACGCCGTATTGTTCATGGAACGTGCGGGTGAAATGCGCCGCGCTGTTGAAGCCCCAGGAGAAGGCGATCTCCGTCAGCGTATGGCCCGCCCAGGCGGGGTTGCGGATCTGCCGCGCGCATTCCTCCAGCCGCCGGCGGACGATGTAGGCGGAGACCTTCTCGCCCATGCTGGCGAAGACCGCGCGGAGGTAGCGGGGAGAGATGCGCAGCCCTTCCGCGATGCTGGCGGGGGAGAGTTGCGGATCGCGCAGGTGATCCTCGATGTAGCGGACCACGTCCGACTGCCGGCCGCGCAAGACGGCGGAGATGTCCGCCTGGTGCTCGAATCCCAGCGTATAGGACATCGACAGCATCTCAAGCACATGGCGCGCCAGGCGCTCGTCGTAGACCGAGGTGAAGCCGGTCTCCAGCTGGGCGTTCAGCTTCTCGACCATGGCGGACATCGTGCCTGTCAGCCCGACCTCGTTGCTGAGGTGCAGCCCGCAGAACCGCTCCGGCGAGGGCAGGTGCTCCTTCAGCGTGGAGGCGCTGACGCGGAGCATGATGACGGTGCTGGCATCGTCGATCGTGAAGCTGTGCGGGGCGTTGCTGTCGCACAGGGCGAAGTCCCCCTCCGCCAGCCTGGCCTCCTGACCGCAATGATTGAAAACGCTGCTGCCGCGCGCCTGCAGCAGGAAGGAGTAGAGCCGCGGGGTGCCGTGGACGATGTGGCGCCGGGTGCGCTCGATATTGCTGCGGTTGGCGCACATGCGGGCGAACTGGATCGGCCCGAGTTGGCCCAGCATGAGCTGCGCGGCGAAGCCTTGTCGGTCTGCCGGAGTGAAATCGACCCGGTTCATCTGCTGCGAGTAAAGGGCGTTCCATGCGGATGCCCGTGTGGCCCTCGGCAGCGCTTCCGAGTTGTAAGTCTGCATTGTCATCTCTCCCCAGGCGGGGCCCTTCTGAGCCCTCTGCCGATCTTCTTCAGACTTCCCCAATGCGCGCGCGTCTGCAACCCTCCGTGTCAGGCTCCCCCTGAAACGGCAAGGTTGGCGCCGGTGACGTAGGACGCTTGTTCGGATGCAAGGTACAGCACCGCGTCCGCGATTTCCTCCGGCGCGGCGACGCGCTGCATCGGCACGGCCGCGGCGCCGATCGCCTGCCGCTCCGCGCTCAACATATCTGTCGCAACGGGGCCGGGGGAGACGCAGTTCACGCGGATTCTGTCGGTCGCCACCTCTCGCGCCAGTCCGAGCGAGAAGCTGTTGAGCCCGCCTTTGCTGGCGGCGTACCAGACATACTCGCCCGCAGAGCCGCGATCGGAGGCGCGCGAGGAGATGAAGGTGATGGTGCCTCCCGTCCCGCCGCGGCTGGAGGCCATGTGCCGCACCGCCTCTCGCGCGCTGAGCATCGCTCCGGTTAAATTTACGTCGATCACCGCCCGCAGCGTCTCGCTGCTGACATCGACGAGGCGGGAGGCAGGGCCGGTGATGCCGCTCGAATAAACCAGCGCATCGATGCGTCCGAACTGCGCCGCTTGGGAAAACAGCGCGACGATATCCTCTTCCTCCGCCACATCGCAGCGGACCGCGCTCGCGGAGCCGCCGGCCTGCCCGATGGTGCGAACCACCTCCTCGGCCTCGTCCGCCCGGGACGAATAGGTCAGCAGCACGCGCCATCCGGCTGCGGCGGCCTTGCGCGCCACGGCGGCACCGATGCCCCGGCTGCCGCCGATCACGACCATGACTTTATCGAGCAAGAATACCCTCCTGCGGCCCGGCACGTTCGCCGGATGCTGCGATCTGCCGCCTCGCTATAGAGACAGGAGCAACCTTGGGCATGTGCTGTTCCACTCCTCCGCGAAGGTGGTGATGTGCGCGCTTCGGCAAGGGCGGACTTGCATGGGACGGTACTGCGAATTGCCGCCTGCGTCTCTTCAGGCGCATCCCTGGAGTTGAGAGCGCGGCGCAACCGAGACTGCCGTCTGGATCAAGACAGGCGCCGTTTGCATGTGGATTGCAAGCGGCTGCAATGCGGACGCTTTCGAAGCGGAACGAGGGCACAAACGCGGCCCTGCCAGCTCACGAAGTGCCCGGAAAAGCCTTTGCATGACCATTTCAGGAGACAGCGCCCCGATGGCCGACGCCAAGCTGATCGAGCTCAATGCCACCCTCTCGCTCCAACTCGCCGAATATTGGCACGAGATCGACTTCAATGGCGGCCGCGATGCGTCCAGCTACTACGTGCCGGAGGCCGAGTTCCACGGGCAGTTCGCCTCCTACATCGGGGTGGAGAAAATCCAGCAGTTCTATGACTGGCGCCGAGACCAGGGGCCGCGCCTTTCCGTCCACAGCTTCACCAACTTTCGAGCTTGGTTCACCGCGCCTGACAGTGCGGAGGCGACCAACTTCCTGTTCCTCTATGCAGCGAATGGCGTGAAGGTGCTGCCGACGCATCCGCCGGTCACGATCTCGCTCGCCACGGACCGCTACGTGCTGCGGGATGGGCGCTGGCTGTGCACCTATCGCCGGTTCGAACATTTGTTCGAAAGCGACACGCCCATCACCAATCCCAAGCTGGATGACGAGGAACAATGACCGACCACACTCGCGGCGCCCTGACCGAGACTGACCTGCTGATCTCCCGCGCCCTTGTGGCCGGGCAATGGGTGAAGGGGGACCGCGCGCCGATCGAGGTGGACGATCCGTTCACGCTCTCCGCGTTCGGCGAGGTGCCGAACCTAGGCACGGAAGAAGCGAACCGCGCAATCGCCGCCGCCGAGGAGGCGCTGCCCGCCTGGGCGGCGCGCCCGGCAAAGGAGCGAGGGCGGATCCTGCGCCGCTGGTTCGAACTGCTGGAGCAGCATCGGGACGACATCGCGCGCCTGATCACGCGCGAGAACGGCAAGACCTTCAAGGAGGCGCAGGGCGAGTTCGATTACGGCGCCGGCTTCATGGAGTTCTACGCCGATGAGGCGACGCGGGTGCTGGGGGAGACGATCCCCGCGCCAGTGCCGGGACGCCGCCTGCTGGCCGAGCGTGAGCCGGTGGGCGTGTGTGCGGCGATCACGCCGTGGAACTTCCCGCTCGCCATGCTGACGCGCAAGGTCGGTCCGGCGCTGGCGGCAGGCTGCACGATGGTGGCGAAACCTGCTTCCGCCACGCCTTTGACAGCACTGGCCTTCGCCAAGCTGGGTGAGGAGGCGGAGGTGCCGAAGGGCGTGTTCAGCGTGCTCACCGGCTCTGCCCGGGAGATCGGCGGGGCACTGACGGCTTCATCCGTGGTGCGCAAACTGTCCTTCACCGGGTCCACGGAGATCGGCGTTCAGCTCTATCGCGATTGCGCCGGCACGATGAAGCGGCTGGGGCTGGAGCTGGGCGGCAATGCTCCGCTGCTGATCTTTGACGATGCGGACCTTGACACCGCGGTGGAGACGGCGATGATCGCCAAGTTCCGCAATGGCGGACAAAGCTGCATCGCGGCCAACCGCATCTATGTTCAGCAGGGCATCAAGGATCGTTTCCTCGCCGCCTATGGTGAGAAGATCGGCAAGATGCGGGCGGGCGACGGCTTCGACGAGATGAGCGATGTCGGCCCGCTGATCGATGACGACGCCGTGGCCAAGGTGGAGGAGCATCGCGACGATGCGATTTCCCGCGGTGCGCGCTGCGTGGCGGGCGGCATCAGCGCCGATGGGCGGCTGTTCGTGCCGACCTTGCTGGCGGACGTCCCGGCCGATGCCGCGCTGACGCGGGAGGAGACCTTCGGCCCGCTCGCCGGAGTGGTCGGCTTCGCGAGTGTCGAGGAGGGCGTGCGCCTCGCCAACGCCACCCGGTTCGGGCTCGCCGCCTACCTGTGCTCCGAAGACCCGGCGACGATCGCGCGCGTCTCTCGCCAGCTGGAATGCGGAATGGTGGGGATCAACACGGGCCTCATCTCCACACCCCATGCGCCCTTTGGCGGAGTGAAGATGAGCGGGGTGGGGCGTGAAGGCTCCCACCACGGGATCGAGGAATATCTCAACATCAAATACATCTGCCAGGCGGGGCTCTGACGATGCGCAAATCCAGCAAGGTCATCATCACCTGCGCGCCCACAGGCTCCATCCACACCCCCTCCATGTCGCCGCATCTGCCGGTGACGCCGGACCAGATCGCGGAAGCCGCGATCGGCGCAGCGGAGGCGGGGGCGGCGGTGCTGCACCTCCATGCGCGCAACCCGCTGGACGGCAGCCCGAGCCCGAAGGCGGAGGACTTCATGGCCTTCCTGCCGCGCATCAAGCAGAGCTGCGATGCGGTGATCAACATCTCCACCGGCGGCAGCGCGACGATGACGCTGGATGCGCGGCTCGAGGGAGCGCATGCCGCGCAGCCGGAATTGTGCAGCCTCAACATGGGGCCGCTGATCTTCGACTTTTCCGGAGCCGGCCGCAGGGTGCAGGAATGGCAGCACGGCTGGGAGCGCGACTACGTCGAGAGCAGCCGCGGCCGCATCATGTACAACGACAACGCCTTCATCGAGCGGATCATGGTCGAGGTCGGGCAGGCCTACGGCACCCGCTTCGAGTTCGAATGCTACGATGTGGGCCACCTCTACACGCTCGCCCACTTCGCGGATCGCGGGCTGGTGAAGCCGCCGTTCCTGATCCAGGGCGTGATCGGCATCCTCGGCGGGATCGGCGCGGATGTTCGCAACCTCTCCCACATGGTGACGATCGCGGACAGCCTGTTCGGTGACGACTACATGCTCTCCGCCTTCGCGGCGGGGCGGCACCAGATGGACTTGTGCACGCAGTCGGTGCTGCTCGGCGGCCATGCCCGCGTGGGGCTGGAGGACAGCCTGTTCATTGGCAAGGGCGAGCTGGCGAGCAGCAATGCCCAGCAGGTGACGCGTATCCGGCAGATCGTGGAGGCGCTGGGCCGCGAAGTGGCGACGCCGGCCGAGGCGCGGGAGATGCTCGGCCTCAAAGGCGGAGACGCGGTCGCGTTCTAGGTCGTGCACCCATAAACGGCAGCGTCCGCTGACGCCCCCATTGCGGACATTGCATATTCTGGCACTATTGCGGCGTGAGCCGTAGCAAACACCAAACTCTCAAGAGCATCATGGACGGTCAGTCCATGGGTCAGATTGAACGCATGTTCGCCGAACGTGATCATGATGCTCTGGAGTGGGTGGCGAAACGTGCCATCAAGAAAAACACGCTTCGGGGAAGGCGGGACGGACGAAATGCACCTGCTGATGCAGATGGGAACGTGAGTGTGCCCGATGACGCAGCGGCTGACGGTAGCTAACCACCCATCTCGGTCGTTGGTTTATGTGCCTATGCCCCAGTCAGGGCGCTGGGCGCGAAGCTCCGGCTTCCTGACGTCGGCACTGCGCCCGCTGGCGGCGCAGGGCCTTACCGGCCTCCCGCCTCCGCACCTTCCATGTCCGAAAGCGATTGCAGCTTGCGGCCCGCTGTCTCCGGCAGCAGCAGGGTGGCGACCAGAGCGCAGAGGATGCCGACGATGCCGAGTGTCGCCATCGCGGCGCTCAGCGGCATGAAGGCGGCGATCAGCGGCACGCCGGTGATGAACAGCGCCGCCCCGGCGCGCCCGGAATTGTAGGCAAAGGCCTGGCCGGATCCGCGCATCTCCGTGGGGAACAGCTCGGTGAAGTAGGGGCCGAAGCTCGCATACATGCCGAACTGGAAGAAGCCGTAGACCATGCCGATCGGCACCAGCAGCCACAGGTTCGCGCCCCAAGGGCCGAACAGGTAGATCGACGCCATGATCAGGAAGCCCACACCGAACAGCTGGAACACGGTGCGGCGGCCGGCAATGTCGCTGATATAGGAGTTGGTCAGGCAGCCGAAGAACCCTCCGGCCGAATTGACCAGCACCAGGTAGCCGGCGACCGATTGCGCGAGTCCGCGCTCCGTCGTCATGAACGAGGTGAGGTAGTTCGCGACCGAGTAGGCCGCACCCTGTACGCCCAGCGACAGCAGCGAGGCGAGCAGCGTCACCCCCAGCACCCGGCGGGCGAAGATGTCGCCGATCCCGGTCCTGCGCTTCTCCGCGATCTGGCGCTCCCGAGTGGCCTTGTAGATCTCCGCATCGTCAGAGCCGCGCCGGATGAAGAAGATCAGCAAAGCCGGCGCGAGGCCGACCCAGAAGGCGATCCGCCAGCCGAGGTCAGGGTCAAAGGACGCCGCCACCGGCCCCGCCAGCATCGCCGCGATGCCGGAGCCGATGGGCGCGCCCGCCTGCACCGCGCCCAGCGCCTTGCCGCGATGCTTGGGGTTGATCATCTCCCCCAGCAACACCGCACCGACCGCCCATTCGGCGCCGAAGCCGAGGCCGTGAAGGATGCGGATGACCAGCATTTGCTCGTAGTTCTGTGCGAACCCGCTGGCGAAGGAGAAGGCGGAGAACCACAGGATTGTGAAGACGAGGATCCGCGCCCGGCCATAGCGGTCGCACAGCCATCCGCCGAGCCATCCGCCGATCGCTGCGGCGAAATAGCTGGCCGAGGCGATGGAGCCCGCCTCCGTCAGCGTGATGCCGAGCGAGGTGATCAGCAGCGGGATCAGGTACTGGTAAACCTGCGCGTCGGCCGCATCCATCACCCAGCCGGCCCAGACGGTCCAGAACACGCGGCGGGTCTTGCCGTTCGCTTCCTTGTACCAGCCGAACAGGCTTCGGTCGCGCGCGTCAGGGAGGGCGGACGGCGGGTTGGCGGTGGCCATCAGAGCGCAGCCTCGTAGATGTGCAGGGCGTCGGCCTCCGACACCTCGCGCAGGTTGTTCTTGAGCAGGCGCTGCACCGTCATGGCGGCGGCGGCCATCTTGGGCAGCGCGTTCTGGCCGATGCCGATGTCGCTCAGCCGCCGGTCGATGCCGGTGGCGGCGGACAGTTGCTCGATCCGGGCGATGCCGGCGGCCGCATCGGCGCTGGCGTCACCGCTGTTCGCCACGCCCATTGCGTGAGCGATGGCCGCGTAGCGCTCCGGCGCTTCCTCCGCATTGAAGCGCATGACGTGGGGCAGCAGCAGCGAGTTGGCGACGCCGTGCGCCACGTGGAATTCACCGCCCATTGGGTAGGCGAGCGCATGGACGGCGGCGGTGTTGACCGGGCCGAGGCACATGCCCCCGAGGTGGCTCGCCATCAGCATCGCCTCCCGCGCGGCAAGGTTGCCCGGTTCGTTGCAGGCGGTCTCCAGGTTCTGCGCGATCAGCCGGATGCCCTCGATCGCCCAGCTGTCGACGACCGGGTGGGCGTGCCGATTGGCATAGGCTTCGATGCAGTGGGTGAGGGCGTCGATGCCGGTCGCCGCCGTCACCTTGCGCGGGCAGCTGACGGTCAGCTGCGGATCGAGATAGGCGAAGTCGGGCACCAGATGCGGGCTGATGACGCCCTTCTTGAGCTCCGCCTCCTCATCCTCGAGGATCGCGATGGGCGTCACCTCGCTGCCGGTTCCGGCAGTGGTCGGAATGCAGGCGAGGGGCAGGGCACGGCCGGAGAGAAGGCCGATACCGACAACCTCGTCGAAGTGCTGATCGCTGCCCGCAAGAGCCGCCACCAGCTTGGCGACGTCCATGACGCTTCCGCCGCCGAGGCCGATGACGAAGTCCGCCGCGAAGGACAAGGCCACCTCCAGCGCCGTCGCCAGCATCGCGCGGGTCGGCTCCCCATCCGGGGGGACGTGGATCACGCCCTCAACGCCGGACTGGGCCAGCAGGCCGCGCAGGTCCCGCGCCTGAGCGGCCATGGGGGGCGAGGTGACGATGAGCACCCGCTTCGCACCCGTCTCCGCGCAATCGGCCGCGCACTGGGCGAGCAGCCCGGCGCCGATGCGCACGCAGCGCACATGATACAGGTCGAGATTGGCGCGCGCCATTGAACCGTCGTCTCCCCTTGAAGCCGGCATCCGCCCGGAGGGCACGTGCCAGCTTTCCATCCTCGGTTGTCCGTCGCTAGCTATCACACCTCGCGGCCCGGGCATTTGACCAAAGCGGCCTCATCTCGTGTCCGATGTGGCACGTGCAGCGTCGGCGGCCGGACTGGGCGCGATGGGGGAGGGGCGGGCCGGTTGAAGGCGCCACAGCGCGTGAATATCTCCCGTGTTGCCTCCGCCGGAAGCGATTGTTGCCTGTGGGGGAACGGACCGGCCCGCGGGATTGAGATCGCGCCCGCCACGCCTCATTCCGCGCCCACAGATTGCCGCCTGACGCAGGAGAAGAGAAGTGTACGAAGTCGACGATCCCCGGGCTGCCCTCGCGACTGCTCGCAAAGAGGCAAAACCGGCTTCGGCCTTCGGCGTGTCCAGCTATGGCCGCTTCTACGAGGAAGCTCCGCAGGAACAGGACGAGCTCCAGCGGACATGGTACACGCGCGGCCAGAACTTCGTCGTCTGCTATTCCGAAGTGGAACCCGGCGCGGTGTTCGAACGCGTCGATCAGCCGGACGAATATGTGCTCCTGCTGCACGATCCAGATATGTCGGCGACGGTCGAAGCCAACGGCGAGACCCGCCAGATCGACGGCTATTCCATCACCATGATCCCGCCGGGCAACAGCCGGATCACCGCCACGTCCGGCGGGCGGCTGGTGCGGCTGATCACCACCAACTCCGCCGAGATCGCCGCCAAGGCTCCGAACAACGACGCCTATGCCGGGCCGCACCCGCAGATCCCTGCGCTGGAGCCTTGGCCGCAGCCGAGTGACGGCTGGAAGATCCGCAGCTACAGCCTCGACGTTCCGGACGAAGAGGGGCGCTTCGGCAAGATCTTCCGCTGCACCACCTTCATGGTCAACGTCTTCCCGCCGCAGGGGCCCCGTGATGTGACGAAGCTCTCGCCTCATCATCACGACGATTTCGAGCAATGCAGCCTCGCGCTGCAAGGCTTCTACATGCACCACCTGCGCTGGCCCTGGACGGCGAACCAGCACGAATGGCGGGAGGACGAGCATGAACGCTGCGCCTCCCCCTCCGTCTGCGTCATCCCTCCGCGCGTAATCCACACCTCCGCGCCGTCCGACCCTGGCCAGAACGTGCTGGTCGACATCTTCTCGCCCCCGCGGGAGGATTTCTCCGACATGGCCGGCTGGGTGCTGAACGCCGAGGACTATCCTCGCAAGTAACCCGCGCGCGAGCGACCGCCCCTCAAGCCGCGCGTGCCCTGTTCGCGAAAACGGGCAGTAGCGGAATGGAGGGCTTTGTTAACCGTCTGATCTGCCGGAGCCGCTGGGAAGAAAAAGCGCGGAAGGTTCTGTCAAGGGTACAAGAGCCAGAGCCCCTGCGGTAAAGATTCCGTGCCACCCTGGACATAGACGATCCTCAGAAAATTCTGGGAGGATCAGGATGCTAAGGCGGCTTGGACTGATTTCGACTTCGGTGATTGCCATTGCAATCCATCAGCCGGCGCTGGCCCAGGCGGGAACGACTGATGCACAGGCGGGCGGCGCATCGGCAGCGGGCACCCCAGCGACGGCTGGGGCGACCGGAGCGACTGGTGGGGTGAACTCGATGGAGATCATCGTCACCGGCACCAAGATCGCGACCAACGTGCAGGACGTTCCGATCGCGATCACGGCGGTGACGGCGGAGGCGCTGGAGGAGCGGCAGATCACCACCTTCTCCGACCTCGGCGCCATCGTGCCGAATGCCACCTTCCGCAAGTCGCAGGGCATCTACGGCGCGGGCGTGCAGGTGAATGTGCGCGGCATCGGACAGACGGACACGCAGTTCTCCGGCGAGCCGGCCGTCGCCTACTACATCGACGACGTTTATTACCCCTTCCTGTTCGGCTCAAACTTCGACCTGCTGGACCTTGAGCGGGTGGAGGTGCTGCGCGGACCGCAGGGCACGCTTTTCGGCCGCAACGCGATTTCGGGCGCGGTCAACCTCGTCAGCAAGAAGCCGAGCTTTGAAGAGCTGGGCGGCTATGTCGACATGACCGTCGGCTCGTTCAACCGGCTGGACCTGCGCGCCGGCATCAACCTTCCGCTGACGGATACCCTCGCCGTCACCGCCTCCATGGTGTCCAAGGAGCGGCGCGGCTACATGAAGGCGCTGGATTTCAGCTGTGAGATGTATCGCCGCGGCAAACCCGAACTTGCGGGCACTTTCCCCTTCGCCTCATCCGGCACACGCTGGAACACCGGCCGCACGCCCAAGAGCTGCGTCATGGATCATTACGGTGGCGAAGATGCGCGGGCGGTGCGTGGCGCACTGCGCTGGCAGCCTGTCCCGGCCATTGAGCTGAACATCATCGCCGACTACACCAACTCGAACGATGACGTCGCGGCCGAGAAGGCGTTCGAATACGATTATCAGGCGAATTACGGCAAGGTCCGCGCCCCGGATGAGTTCGGCAACGCCTATGGCGAATATACCGGCGTCATCGATGAATCGCGGGCGAACCGCAACTTCATCACCATGTTCGATCAGTTCTCCATCCCCGGAACGCCGTTCCGCTGGGACGAACGGTTCGAGACGGGCGACATCTTCACGACATACGAAACCTATTGCGACCCCTTTCCTGAAGGGACGCGCATCCCGGGCAACACCTATTACAACGGCTCCCGCTATCGCGGCGGCAATTGCCACGGCACCAAGGTTCCGCTCACCAATTGGGGCATTTCGGGGCGGCTCGATGTCAACGTGACGGACGATATCTCCGCCACTGCCATCGCCGGCTATCGCGAAATTGGCACCAAATTCGGCTCCTCCTGGGATGGGACGCCCTTTGCGGACTCGATCATCTTCCACGAAGACCACATGTGGTACTGGAGCGGGGAGTTCCGCCTGACCGGCCAGCATGGCTGGCTCGATTGGGTCGGCGGCATCTTCTATTATGACGGTTTCGCTGACGAAGACGGGCAGCCTCAGAATACCCGCCTCGGCACGCAGCAATATCAGAACGTCTATTACTACCCGAACGCGAAGGCGGCGTACCTGAACGCCACGGTGCGCCCCTATGACATCTTCGGCTTCCTGGAAGGTTTCAGCATCAGCGGCGGCATCCGCCGGTCGGACGACCGCAAGTTCGTCGACTATTCCGCGATGCAGGATGCCTCCGTCCCCGGCTCCACCACCTTCACCCCGGCGGCGAGCAGCACCTATTTCACCCTGCCGATCGCCAACAAGAGGTGGGACTGGAAGGTCGGCGCGGACTACCAGTTCATGGATGGCGGCATGGTCTATGCCTCGGCCGCGACCGGCTACCGCCTGCCCGGCTTTGCCACCCGCGTCTTCCAGGTGGGGCAGATCCAGCAGCAATTCCCGACCTCGCTCGTCAATTACGAAGTGGGCTTCAAGGTCGATCTGTTCGACCGCCGCCTGCGCCTGAACGGTGCGGCGTTCTGGATGGAATATTCCATGCGGAACGGGACCTTCGGCGGGCAGGAGCCGCGCTACGACCCCTCCCGAACGGATCTGGTGGTGCTGCCCGGCACGACCCCGGCCAACACCATGACGCTGGTGCCGGACGGGCCGGACAACAGCGACTTCTCCGACGCCTTCACCAATTGCCGCCCCTACAATGCGGCGACGGACGGGCCCGTGAACATCGCCAATGGGGTCGGCATCCAGTGCATTTCGCGCACCTGGAATTACCCCATCAGCGGGGGCGACCCGGTGCGCGGCATCGAGCTGGAGGCGACGGCAGAGCCGATCGACAACCTCGTGCTCAACGGCTCTGTCGGCTACACCGACCGGGGCAGCGCGACGGGGCGGCCGATCGGCTTCCCGGATTGGACGGCGAGCGGCGGCATCCAGTACGTGGCCGACGTGCCGGAGCTCAACGGCAGCCTGACCCCCCGGTTCGACTGGTTCTATGTCAGCTCCATCGCCTACAGCACGGACTACACGCACCTGGACGATCCGCCGCGCTCCACCTTCAACGGGCGGCTCACCTACAAGAACGACGACTGGGCGATGGACATCGCCGTGGGCGTGACCAACCTGACGAACGAGAAATACTACCGTCAGAAAACGGTCTTCATCCAAGGCCTCGGCGCCTCGGCCAATATCGGCCAGCCCGCCCCGCCGCGCGAATGGTACCTCAGCGTTGCCAAGCGCTTCTGATCTCCCCCCTGGTCCGGCTGCCCGAACTCCCTTCGCGCAGCCGGACCTTCTGTGTGTGACGTGTCTTTTCAGGAGACGAACATGATCGATCGAAGCGGCGCGCAACTCGCCCCCATGACGCGGCGGCGCGCGCTGGTCGGCGGGACGGCGGCCTCCACCCTCCTGCTCGCGAGCGGCGCGCGTGCCCAGCCATCGGGCCGCGTCCGCTCCTACGAGCCAGCGCGCTACCTCACCGATGTCGATCATGCCGTGGTCTATCGCCGGAACACGGAGATGGTCGGCTGGCCGCATGTCATGGGCTTCTGGAACATGGGGGATGGGGAGATCCTGCAGCAGGTCACCTCCATCAACACCCGCTATCCCAGCGGCGACGCGATCAGCCACGACAATCTCGGCAGCGAGGGGCTCGGCGGCAAATCCGTGGCCCTGCGCTCGCGTGATTACGGCCGCACCTGGGATGGTGCGGACCCTGTCTTCAACATGATGAGCAACGAGGACCCCTCGCAGGCCAATGTGAAGACGATGGGCGACCTCCAGCCAATCGACTTCCTCGACAGGAACATCCTCATCGCCAACTCCACCGCCAACGGCTTCGCTGCCGCCGACAGCCGGACGGTGGTGCGCGTCTCCAAGGATCGCGGGCACACATGGGGCCCTGCGATCCCGGTGCCGATGGATGCCTTCGCCAACCTCTCCGGCATGAACTCCGTGCTCGTCCGGCCAGACGGCACGGCGCTGATCTGGCTGATGTCGGTCGATGAGCAGGCGAAGAACCGCCACCCCTCCATCTTTGCCCTGCCGCCGGGCGGAACGGACTTCCACTTCCTCACCAACGTGACGCCGAAGCGCGACCCTTACGGAGCCGCCGATGGTGAGTTCGACGCGACGCCGCGCTTTTCCGGCCATCGCTGGTTCTATCCGCGCGGTTACATGCTTCCGAGCGGGCGGATGCTGTGCGGGCTTCGCAGCCAGCGGGACCCGCGCGGCATCATGTGGACGGAGCTGTTCGCCAGCGACGATCGCGGGCGCACTTGGGAGTTCCTCTCCCGCGTCAACGATTTCGGCGCGCCGGGCAGTCTGGTGCAGCTTCCGGATGGGCGGCTGGTGATGGTCTACGGATACCGCCTCATGCCCGCTGGAATCCGCGCCACGGTGAGCGAGGATGAGGGGAAGACCTGGGGGCCGGAGCTGATCATTCGCGACGATGGCGGCAGCTGGGATCTCGGCTATCCGAACGCCTGGGTGACGGACGACGGCAAGATCGGCGTCCTCTACTACTTCAACAGCAAGGATGACGAGATCCAGGCCAACGGGGGCGTCCGCCACATCGCCCGCAGCATCTTCTCGGTGGATTGAGCATGGACGTGGCACAGCCTTCCGCCGCCCGCGCCCCGCTCGGCCGCCGTCTCTTCGTCCAGCTCGGCCTTTCCCTTCTGGCGGTGGCGAGTGCCGGGTGCGTGACCACGACCGGCGCCATGAGCCAGCCGGTCGCCTCCCGCACCGTCTCCATCCCCACGGCGTCCGGCACGGCAAGCGCGTTGCTCTATCGACCGGAAGGGGAGGGGCGCTGGCCCGCAATCCTGGTCTGGACAGATGCCTCAGGCCTGCGCCCTGCCTACGACGCGATAGGCCGCAGGATCGCCGCCGAGGGCTATGTCGTGCTGATCCCGAACGGCTACTATCGCAGCATCGATCTGGACGGCCGGAGCGATCCGCCTGCGGCTTCGCCGGAACAGGCGCGGGAGCGCTCGACCCAGTGGCGCGCTGCGACCACGGAAGAGGCGGTCATGGCGGATGCCCGCGCCTTTGTCGCCTTCCTCGATGCGCAGCCGCAGACGGACGCCGGGCGGAAGGTTGGCACGGTGGGCTTCGACTATGGCAGCGCCAATGCGTTCCATGCGGCGCGGGCCTTGCCGGACCGGATCGGCGCGGTCGCGGCGCTTTATCCCTCCGGCACCGCGACGCCGCGTCCCAACAGCCCTCATCTGTTCGTCGGCCAGAGCCGCGCAGCCTACTACGTGGCGCTTGCCCGGAACGACGACGAGCGGGAGCCGGGCGACAAGGACGATTACCGCAAGGCTTTCACCGATGCGGGGCTGACGGGAACGGTGGAAGTGCTGCCTGCCGATCATGGATTTGCCATCACGGGTGAACGGGCCTTCGACTCGGCTGCGGCGGATGCGGCCCTTGCCCGCGTGCTTGAGACGTTCCGCCGCCATCTGGACTGACGGGCCTGGCAGTCCGCTTGCAACGCCGCGGCAGTCAAGCTCGCCCATCGGCGCGCTGATAGTGCAGGAGTGAACAATGCAGCTGGCGGAGAAAGAGCCGGCAGCAAGAGCTGGAGGGGAGGCTTCGCAATGATTGATCGCCGCACATTCGTCGGGACGGGCCTTGCTGCAGCGGGCGCGCTGGCGCTGCCCCGCTCAGCCTCCGCCCACGTCATTGTGCCGCCGTTCAAGCTCTACGACACGCACGGGCACTTCTACACGAACGACGTGGACAAGTACCCGTTCAACTCGCGGACGGCGCGCTATGGGCCGGAGATCATGGTCGCCAAGGCCATGCGCTTCCCGCAGACGCCCAAGGAGGTCTTCGCCTTCTGGGACGAGAACAACATCGAGAAGGGAGCTGGCGTCCAGTACAGCAGCACCTATCGCTTCGATAACACCTACCTGCTGGACATCGCGGCCGAGCATCCGGACCGGATCATCCCCGTCGTCATCCTCGACCCCGTCGCGCCGGAGACGCCGGCCACGCTGGAGAAGATGGCGCGGGAGAACAGGATTGCGGGCGTCCGCTGGACCGGCTCGCCAACTCCCGCTCCTGGTGCCACGCCCGGGCCGAACAATCCGCCGAGTGCGAACTTCGCCTTCCTCTCGCCGGAGGCGGCGGCCTCATGGGAGGCGGCCAACCGGCTCGGCCTGCTGGTGGTGCTGATGCCGATCGGCGGCGATACGCCCGGCGCAATGCGGCAGGTGGCGGAGCACGCGGTGCGCTATCCCAACGTCAACATCCTGCTGGACCATATCGGCTTCCCGAAGGCGGAACTCGGCCCGAACTTCGGCCTCTCGCCGGAGCATCGCGCGCTCACCCGGCACAAGAACGTGTACTACAAATACACCACCCTGCTGATCGAGCAGCTCCACGCGGCGCACGTGCCGTTCAAGCCGTTCCTGGAACACATGGTGCAGACCTTCGGCGCGGACCAGATGACTTGGGGCAGCGATGTCGGCAACACGCCGGGCAGCATGTTCATGTGGGTGCAGCACGCGCTGGATTCCGCCTCCGGCCTCACGGAGCAGCAGCAGCGGGACCTGTTCTACAACACGGCAGAGCGGATCCATGTCCCCGGCGGCAGGGGCCCGGCCCGCGCCTGAACCCCAGCACTGCCTGAAGGAGCCCCTCTTGGCCATCACCTACGCCGCCCCCCGGCTCGCCACCCGCGTCGACCACGCGATCGTCTATCGGCGGGAGGATGAGTTCTGCTCATGGCCCTTCACCAGCGGCTTCTGGGAGAATGGAGAGGGCACGCTGATCGCCAACTTCGCCACCCGCAACGTCTCCTATGACAGCGGAGATGCGATCCGGCATGACGTGCTTGGCCAGAACAGCAGCAATCCTCGCACCGTCACCGTTCGCTCCCGCGACCGCGGGCTGACGTGGGATGGGGACAACCCGCAGTTCAACATGATGGCGGGGCCGGGTGGCGATGGGCGAGGGCGCTCCAAGGAGACGATGCCCACCGCGTTCACAGACCCGGTGGACTATCGTGACCCGAACGTGCTGGTCTCCAGCGGCAGCATGGGCGGCTTCGCCACCGCCACCACGCAGGCGACCACCAGCCTTTCGCGCGATGGCGGGAAGACGTGGGGCGAGACGGTGCTCGTCCCGCTCGATCACCTCCACGCCACCACCGGCGTCCAATCGACGCTGGTGCGCCCGGATGGCCGCTGCCTCATGTTCCTGTTCTCGGTGGAGGCGGATAACACCCACCGCCGCCCGCTCGTTTATGGCAGCGTGAACGAGGGGCGGGAGTTTCACTTCATGTCCTACATCGTCCCGCGTGACGATCCGTGGGGCTTGGCGGACGGCAATTACAACGACCCCAGCGTCGCCTTCGTCGGCCATCGCTGGTTCTATCCTCGCGCCTACATGCTGCCCTCAGGCCGCATCCTGTGCATCACCCGCTGCCAGCGCGACCCGACCGGCGTGATGTGGAGCGAGGTCTTCTATTCGGACGATGGCGGAGACACCTGGGGCTTCCTCAGCCGCGTCAACGATTTCGGCGCCCCGGGCAACCTCGTCATCATGCCCGATGGCCGCATCGTTGCCGTCTACGGCTACCGCCTCATGCCCGCCGGCATCCGCGCCACGGTGAGCGAAGATGGCGGGAAGACCTGGGGGCCGGAGATCATCGTGCGCAACGATGGCGGCAGCTGGGATCTCGGCTACCCCAATTCTTGGCTGGTGGACGACAACACGATCGGCACGCTCTACTACTTCAACAGCAAGGACGACCCGATCCAGGCCAATGGCGGAGTCCGTCACGTGCAGCGCAGCATCTTCACCATCGACTGAGGCGGAGGGGCGTCTTGGCGCAGCCCACCTCAAAGCGCGGCGACGTAACCCCCGTCCAACGGGATTGTATGCCCGTTGACATAGGCGCCCGCCCGCGATGCAAGGAAGACGATTGCGCCTTCCACATCCTCAGCCTCTCCGGGCCTGCCGAGGGGGATGTAGGTCGCGACGCTCTTCTGCACAGCTTCTGACGCGGTGTCGGTCAGGCGCGAAGGGAAGGGCCCCGGCGCAATCGCGTTCACGGTGATGTTGTCCTTGCCCAGAGCCTTCGCCAGCGACCGCGTGAGGTGATGCAGCGCTGCCTTGGAGGCGCCATAGGCATGCGCCTCCCACCCCGGCACGTGCAGCCCGCCGATGGAGCCGACATTCACCACTCGCGCAGGATCGTCCGGCGTCGCCCCCGTGCGCAGCAACGGCAATAGCTCGCGCGTCAGGAAGAACGCGGCCTTCGTATTCACATCGAGCACGAGGTCCCAGTCCGCCTCGCTCATCTCCGCCAGGCTGCCGGTCGCATTGGCCCCCGCATTGTTGACGAGCAGGTCCAGCCTCGCCTCGCGCCTGGCAACTTCCTCCGCCAGCAGGGCCACCGCCCCCTCTGCCGAGAAGTCTGCCGCCAGCCCGATGCACTCGCCACCGTTTGAGGCCAGTTCCCGCGCGGCATCCGCAGCTCGCCCGGCATCGCGCGCGGTGACGTAGGTCCGAACCCCGCGCCGCACGAGCCCGAGAGCGATCATCGCCCCGATCCCGCTGCTTCCGCCCGTCACCAGCGCCACCTTCCCGGCGACGCTGAACAGTGCGTCCGCTTCCTCCATCGTCACTCCGCGCCGTCCATCTCATTGGCCTCGGGCGGGGTGAGCTCGATATGGATGCCGTCCTGCTCCGGCCCATTCGGCGGCATCTGATAGCCGTGGGCGATCAGCCGCGATTCCGGCAGCATCAGGCCGGGTACGGCATCGGGCCAGTAATATTCGGGCACCCGCCCGGAGACGGGGTTCTTGTAATGGAACCACATCGGCAGGATGTCCGGCCAGGCCAGCGTCACGCCCGTGCCGCCGCGGAAGTGCTCCGCCCTGCGGCCGAGATCGGTCATCAGGATATCGGGCGGCAGCCGCTCTACCAGCGGGCTCTGCCCCGCCGCCTGCCCTGGCGGCGTTGGCTTCACTCCGGCCCATCCTTCGCGCCAGTTGGTCGTGGTCATGTAATGCTCGTCGATCGTCAGCGTCCACAGCCGCCAGATGCCGTCCTCCAGCACCGCCTGATCGTTTGGATACATGCCGCTGTTGAAGCCGGGCGTCATGGAGATCCCCCTGCCGCTCTCGCCCTCTGGCCGCCGTATGGAGGTGCGGGGCTGGAACAGGCGGGTGCGCAGGTTGGCGGATCGTCCATCATGCGAGACATGGATCACCGGCTGGAACCGCCAGTGATAGGAGATGCCCGGCCGTGTTGGCGGGGGCGTGCCGTACATCGCCGTGGCGGCCGCCTTGATCCGGTCCTGCCCCAGATAGAACCCGGCGAAGGGGGAGTGCTTGTTGCCCTCCTTCGCGAAGATGCCGCCCAGCTCCGGCCACTGGAAATCATCGAGGTAATAGCCATAGGCGGAGGAGACGTTGACCACCCCGTCATAGGCCCATGATCGCCTCAGCCGGCGCTCCGCCTCCAGCAGCCGCGCCGTTTCGTCGCCTTGCCCCACGGAAGAGGCGGGCTGGGCGGCCGCCTGCGTCAGCGGAGTTTCGCCCGCCAGCGAGAAGCCGTCGATGGTCACCTTCTGCCCCGTCACCGGATGCGGTTCGGCAAAGGCGGGCAGAACGCCGCTGAGATGCGCGGTGCCGCCCCGGCCCCAGCCGGTGGCGTAATCCGCCTGCATCAGCGGATAGAGGCGCATCTCCTTGATCTTCCAGATCCCGTCTTCCTGCACCATGCGGTTGCGGAAGGTCTGGAACTTCCACCCCGCGGTGCCTGCGGACGTATCGCCGATCATGCCGAGCTCGATGCCGCGAACATAGGCTTCGGCCGCGCCGGGCATCACCGTCACTACGACGTCGAAGCTGGGGTGGTCGTTGAACTCGCCCTGCTTCAGGCCCTGCGCGCCCATCGTTTCCATCGCGCGGCGGACGCCATCCTGCCCGGCGAAAGTCTGCGATCCGCCAATCTCCACCACGCCATCCTTGGCGAACAGGTCTACCACGTCGTCCCACATCTTGCGGTCGACGTAGTAGCCGTAGGCGCTTTGCAGGTTGCGGACCGCATCCTCCGCATTCAGCGCGGCGATGCGTTCCTCAAGGGCGGGGAGGGTGGTGTTGCTGGCGGGCGCTGTGCCCAATGGCTCCGGGATGGGGATGCCGGTCTCGTCCATGGCGAAATGGAACGGCACCACCGGCAACTCGCCACCGCCCGCATTGGCCCAGCCGTTCTCGTAGTCGCCGATATATTGCGGGTAGAAGTGCAGCTTCGAGATCTTCCAGACGCCTGCGTCGAGGACATATTCGTTCTCGTAGACCCCGCCCTCGATCAGCGTCTTGCCCTTGCCGTCTCCGGCCATGGTCATGCCCATCCAGCGACTTTTCGCGGATCTGCCATCGACCGAGAGATTGACCAGCGGGTCTTCGATGAATTCCGTATGCAACGCGCCCGGGGCGAGGCCGCGCCGCTCGCCCATCCGCTGCTTCAGCCAGGCAGCGATCCTTTCGCGCCCGGTGATGGTGCGATCGCCCCAGATCAGCTGTCCGCTGTCGGTGAACAGCGCCGCCATCTCATCCGCCAACGCGAACTGTGCGTACTGAGCGTAGAAGTGCTGCAAATCCTTCACCGCCCTCACGGACTCCACCCGCGTCACATCGCGCGCCAGTTCGTCGATCTGGGCCTGGGTGATGTCTTGGGCATAAGCTGCGGGCGACCCGCACAGCAGGAGCAGGGCGGCAAATCGGGCAGTATGTCGCGTACGCACAGGCATCTCCAATGAGGGCGCGGCCTCTATCCGACAAGCAGCCTGAGAAGCTGCACACCGCCGCGCAAGTTGCAACGCCGCCGCGGCTCTCTCGGGCCATTTTCTGCGCCATTCCAGTCAAGTGCGGGCACGCAGCGGCCCTCGCGCCGCGTTGACTATTTGCAAGCGAACGATGCATTCTCGCACCGTCCGCCATGCGCGGAAGGGTGATCGCGTGCGGAAAGTGCGCGGGACCACGGAGAGGGAAAAAAGGCGATGGAATTGCTGACGACACTTGGGTTGCCCGCCGTCGGTCGGGCCGCCGCTTGGGGCGAGATCTACGCTACACGGATGAGCCAGTGCGAGTTCACGCCGGCTGACAAGGAGACCTTCGACGCCGAACTCAGGATCGGCAAGCTCGGGCCGGTGAAGCTGGCGCAGCTTACGGTCAATCGCTGCAGCGTGGAGCGAAAGCCCATCCACATCGCCCGCAACTCACCCCGGCTCTACAATTTCCTCCTCCAGGCGGAAGGGGCCAGCACCTTTTACCATTGCGGCAAGGAATCCCGCCTGGTGGAGGGAGACTTCGTGCTCTGCGACACCGGGCTGCCGCATTATTTCAAGACGAACGACCATTCCGTCACGGCAATGGTGAGGGTGCCGGGGGAGATTCTGCGCACCTACCTGCCCACGCCGGAGCAATTCTGCGGGGAGCACCTCGGCCGCGCCACCGGCCTCACCGGGACAGTCGCCGCGATGGTGCGCGAGCTCAGCAGCAGCGGCATCGATAGCCAGCTGGACTCGGCCTACGAGGACCGTGTCGCGCGCTATCTGCTGGAGATGATCTCCATGTCCTACACCTTGAAGGTGGGGGCAGGGGAGGACGCATCGGCAATTGCCTGGCAGCGGCACAAGGACGTGATCCAGTATATCGAGGCCAACCTGCGGGACCCGGAACTGTCCCCCTCCTCGATCTCGGCGGGGCTCCGCGTCTCGCCCCGATACCTCCGCACCGTCTTCGCACAGGGCGGCGAGAAGATGAGCGCGTATATCCTTCGCCGCAGGCTGGAGGAATGTGCGCGGCAGATGTCGAACCCGGCTTGGAACGGCCACACACTGATCGAGATCGCCTTTTCCTGGGGCTTCAACAGCGCGGCCCATTTCACCCGCACCTTCCACCAGAAATACGGGAAGGCCCCGCGCGAATTCCGCCGCGCCGCGATTGGAAGAGACTGATCGCGAGGGGAGCGGAAAACGTCCTTTTTCGCGTCCTTTCCACCCCGCAGGCATCTCGATTTCAATCCGCTTGCAAACCCATTGCGGCGGCTTGCAAACGGCTGAAAAGCCGGGGCGAGCACCACTTGCCGACGGGCCCGGGTCGAAGACAAGTTTCCCCGCCTCGGCAGGCAAGTGCGCCAAAGCTGCCGGTGCCATTCCCATAGCAGATCGAAAGTGACCCACCAGGGTGGTGGCAGGGGAGGGAACGGAAAGCATGTCGATCAGACTGCTCGACACGCATGCGCACCTTATCGCGGATGATTGGGAAACCTATCAGGCCCGCCCTTTCAACCCTTCTCTCCCAGTGCCCGACCGTCCTGACTTCACCGTCACTGCCGAACAATTGCTGCAGATGATGGACGAGAACGGGGTGACCCACGCCTGCCTGGTCCAGCGCGGCCATATCTACGGCTATGACAACAGCTACGTCCTTGATTCAGGGCGTAAATACTCGGACCGCCTCCACCCGGTGGTGATCCTCGACACGCAGGATCCGACAGCGGCTGACACCTACCGCCGCATGGTGAGGGATGATGGCGTGGTCGGTTTTCGAATGGCGAACAGTCGGCCCTGGTTACTGGACACGGCGTGGATGAGCTCACCCAGCGCGATGGAGGTTTGGAAAGCCTGCGCCGATCTCGGCACGCCAATGACGCTGATTATCTTCAACAACCAGCTGCCCTATCTCCTGCCGCTGACAAAGATGATCGCCCGGGAGTTCTCGGACCTGCCGATCATCCTCGATCATGGCGCAATGCCCTATGGAATGTCCCAATACGAGGTGGCGTTGCGCGAAGCTGCGGGCGAAACCGTCCAGATGCCTCCTCCACCCCACTTCGGGATCGACGAGACTATCGAGATATTCGAAGCCGTCCCGAACATCTTCTTCAAGATCACTGAGATCAACATGGAGCGGCTGGTAAAAGCCGGCGTGCGGGCGGCACACCTCATGCGCCGAATGGTTGACAGCTTCGGGCCGCATCGCCTGATGTGGGGCTCTGACGTCGGGCAAAGCATGTTGTGGGATTATCCCGAGAAGACGAGGATGGCGAAAGCTGCCACCGACTTTCTGACTGAAGAGGAGGCTGCCTGCTTCCTCCACGACAACGCCGCTCGGGTGTTCGGACTGGGCGGTCGGGAGCAATAGGCTGGCCGTAGGCGGTCAGCTCCCCTCAATTCGCGGCCCGTTGCCCGCTCGTAACCAAACCTTAACCTCGAACTTGCAGACCTGCTGCTGGAACAGGGGAAGGGGTTGTTGAATGCAGTCGAGCAGGGCTTACTACGCGCGTCGGGCCATTCAGGAAGAGCTTCGAGTGGCTACCGCAATCACCGATGCTTCACGCGAACGGCACGCCAGATTGGCCCAGACGTTCCGCGCCCTGTCGGGCTCCATACCGGCCCAGGTTGCGCCAGCCGCCCGAGAAGCGCTGGAGGCCTAACGCTTCGTGGCGGGGCGGACGCCTCTCGCCATAGCGCGGTTCATGCAGGTTTCCGGCCGCTTATGCCGACCCCGGCTTGCGCCGGGGCCCTCGCACTGCGTCAGCCGCCGAGGCGTTCCTTGCCCACTTCGATGGTCGCCTGCGCGGTGAGATTGCCGACCTGTTCGACAACGACACCTTGCCCTTTTGCATCTTCGACCACGAGCTTGACCCACAGCGTGTCGCCGTCCTTGTAAAAGGCCGTCTCGTTCGCCTCCCGAAGTGCGGCAACGCTGCTCTCCTGCCTGCCGCCTGCGATGGTGGTGAAGCCGGGAAGCTCGAAGATGACGAAGGAGCCCTGGTCCATCTCCCTCAGGGAAAGGGACAGCGTTTCCCTCGCGGTTTCAACCCTTAGCTCGGCACCGCTGCCGATTGTGGTTTCTCCAGTATATTCAAACCGCTTGCCGTGCCGCTGGAGGATAATGGGGTCGGTAATCGGGCCGGTCTCGAAGCCGCTGAAATTGCCGGCGATGCTGAAGCGGCCCATGTCCCCTTCGCAGATGGCCGCGTTCCAGCTTGCCTTGATCTCGCAAGTGTCTTCGTCAGACGCGATGCCATTGTCGATCACTATGTAAGCGCCAGGCTTGCCGCTGACAGACCCGTCCAGATCCTTGAACGCGGCGCTCTTGTAGGCGGCGCTGCGCCCGTAATCGGACGCCCAGCGGCGCTGGATCGGCGGGAAGCTGACGGGCTGGGCGTTCTCGAACTTGAGACCCTTCACTGAGTTTTCAGTGCTCATGCCGAAGCTGGTGAACAGCAGGTAGGAGAGCGCGCCCGCATCACGCAGCTCGTTCGGCACGTAGTTCACGAAGGTCGTGTTCTCCACCTCGTGATGAAAATCGTAATATTCGTAGCCTCGGATCGGGAAGTCGGCGGCCGCGCTTGGCAGGCTGCGTCCGTAAGCCACTTCCTCCGGCGTCGTCGGGTTCCCGATATTGTCGCTCTCCCCCACGAACAGCGAGTCGACGACTCGTGAGGTGAAGGGCGCGATGCCGGGAACGCCGGACGCATGGGTGAAGCCGATCGCGTTGTCTGCGAGCTTCAGGTTCTTGTACAGGTGATACTCACCGCGGCCCCAGATCGCGCCGTTGCGGTTCTTGTAGCCGGTGAAGTTGTCGAAGACGGCCATCACCAGTTCGCTCTTGGTATCGGACGGATCGGCGTAGCTGGTAAGGTTGGGTCCGGCGATGCCGAACGTGCCGTCCGGCCGAGGGCCGCGATCCAGCATCAGGCCATCGAAGTTGGAGTGAGCGGTGTTGCCGCTGAACTCCCGCAGCCGTGTACGACCCGGCCAAGTCGCCTTGCTGATCTCCGAACCTTCGAAGGCTCCGGTCGGATGCTCCGGAAAGGCCATCCAGAAGCCGATCTGGTCTGATCCCGCGGCGACGTTGTCGCGATAGGTGTTGTCGGGGTTCGTGATCCAGAAGGTGGAGACGGTGTTGTCCGACGGAATCAGGATGTGTTCGGCCTTCTGACCCTCAGTCGATTGAGAGGCGAGAGTGAGGTTCGTCGGCTGACAGGGCAGAGTCGGATGGCATTTGGTCTGGATGCCGAGATTGCGGACGAACTCGTTACCCGTCTCGATCCCGTCTTCCATGAAGAAGCAGTGACCCACTGTGTTGAAGGTCACATTGTTTTCGACCCGCAGGTTGTTGGTGCCGTGCACCGTGACGCAGCGGCTGTAGGTGTCGTGGATGGAGGAATTCCTGATGTACTGCCCCTGCCCATCACCGATGAGGTGCCAGTGCATGGGATAGCGCGCGAGCGTGAGATGCTGCCCCATGCGGGACAACTCGACGCCGGAGACCTGCACCTTGGAGCCGGTCATCGCCATGATGTGCCCGCCGAAGTAGGTGCTTTCCGCATCATCCGAAGCCTGAATGCGGATATTGCGCGTCAGCAGGCCGACTTCGCCACGCTGGTCCACACCGAAGGTGATCTCGCCGAAATGCATGTACTGGAGGGGCCGGTCGAGAGTCAGCGTGTTGCCGCTGACCGCGGCGACGCGGCGCCTCTCCGCCTGCCGAGGGTTGAAGTCGGTCGAGACGAGGACGATTTCGTCACCGGCCCTCCAGCCGCTCGCATCCAGCACTTCGATTTCGCTGCTGCCGGCCTGCGCTGTCCGGGCAAGCTTGGTCCAGGCATTTGCGCGGTCCCCATGGAGGTTCAAGGTGCCGCGCATGAGGACGATGCCTCGATCGCCCATCGTGTTGATGTCTTCGCCGGGGACCTTGTCGGTCAAAGTGATCGTGGCCTGCCGCGTGTGGGGCTTGGCTTCAGTGCCGATCTCCAGCTCGCCACCAGGCAGGTAGATCCAGTCGGTCACCAGATCGACATCCCGTTCGTCGGAGAAGCGGAGCTTTCCGTTCACAGTCAGGCTGCGCAACGGGGGCGGGCTCACATCAAGGAGGACGTCCATGTCGCGCGCAATCGTGACAGCAGCGCCTTCGCCCGGCACCTTCCCGTCCGGCCACGTCTCGGGATCAGACCAGCGCAGCGACCTCATTGCTGGACGAGTTGCTTCACGGTCCGCGTCAGCGTGGGCGTGGGCGTGGGCGTGGTTTTCCTGCGCAGCGACGCCAGATGCCGTGCCAAGCAGAAGTGGCACGGGTAGAAGCATAGACGTTAGAAGCAGGCGAGACTGCTTGGCCATGACATTGATCCCCTCGGTCGGAACTCCGCGTCCCGCTTTTTGCATTCGGCAAAAAGAATGACGCGGAACGTGCCATTTGCCAAGCCTTCTCTGACTTGCGGGGTGAGGGCAGACTGCGGTGGGGCTGTAACCGCTCTGTTCCGAAGGGGACAAGATCACCCCCTGAAAGCCATGAAAAGCGGCCCTTTGAAGTCCACCAGCGCTAGGAATAGCGCTCCTCGGCCCACGGGTCGCCGCGCATGTGGTAGCCGCTCACTTCCCAGAAGCCGGGCCTGTCGGCACCGAGGAACTCGATCGCGCTGATCCACTTCGCGCTCTTCCAGAAGTACAGGTGCGGCACGACCAGCCGCACAGGGCCACCGTGTTCCCGCGCAAGGGGCTTGCCCTGCCAGCTATGCGCCAGCAGCGTGTCCGCGGTGGCGAAATCGGCGAGCGGCAGATTGGTCGTATAGCCGTCATAACCGTGCAGCATCACGAAGGCTGCCTCCGCTCTCGGCTCGACCAGATCGAGCAGATCACGCGTCGCCACGCCCGTCCAGTCGTTGTCGTAGCGCGACCAGGTGGTCACGCAGTGGATGTCGGATCGGATGGATCGCTGGGGCAGCTCCAGGAAGGCTGTCCAATCGAGCGTCACCGGACGCTCGACCATCCCCTTGACCTTCAATCGCCAACGATCTTGCGAGATGTCAGGCTGTCGCCCGAGATCGAGGACGGGCCAGTTCTTGACCAGGTGCTGCCCGGGAGGAAGCCGTGATTCCTCAGGCTGGGAGGCACGACCGGTGAGGAACTTCGCCTCGTCAGCCCAGCGCTGCTTTGAGCGGGTGAGCTTGGTAGGGTCCGGCAGATTATCCACTACGCATCTCCTTGCCTCATCCGACGGTGGCGGATCCTAGGCAGCGGGACTCAGGCTGGTCTCTGACATCGCGTTTGCGATCAATTCATAGGATCTCAGCCGCTGCGCGTGATCGTACACGTCCGAGACGATCATCAGTTCGTCAGCGCCGGTCTCGGCGATCAGCTGGTCGATGCCTTGCCGGACCGTTTCCGGGCCGCCGACAATCGAGCGTTGCAGCATGCTCATTGCCTGCGCGCGCTCCTGCGGAGTCCAGTAGGTGTCGATGTCATCGATCGGCGGGCGGCTGAGATTGCGCGCACCGCGGAACAGGTCCGCGAACGACATCTGCTGCGTCGTCGCAAGCCTGCGCGCCTCAGCATCGTTGTCGGCCGCGACGATGTTGACGCCGATAATCGCGTAAGGCCGGTCCAACTGTTCCGAAGGTTTAAAGCTGGCGCGGTAGATCTGGAGTGCCTGCATGAGCATCTGCGGCGCGAAGTGCGATGCGAAGGCATAGGGCAGGCCAAACTCGGCTGCGAGTTGCGCTCCGTAGGTGCTGGAGCCGAGAATCCACAGCGGCACATTGGTACCGGCGGCTGGAACGGCCTGCACATATCCGTTGGCGGCGGCGGCGCTGAAAAGGTGCTGCAATTCGCGCACGTCCTGCGGAAATGTGTCGGCCCCGCCGGGACGCCGCAGGGCGCGAACGGTCGCCTGGTCCGTGCCTGGCGCGCGGCCGAGTCCAAGGTCGATCCGTCCGGGATAAAGCTGCGCCAATGTGCCGAACTGCTCGGCTACAATGAGCGGCGCGTGGTTCGGCAGCATGATGCCTCCAGCGCCGACCCGGATGGTGCGGGAGCCAGAGGCGACATGCGCGATGACGATCGAGGTCGCCGCGCTCGCGATTCCCGGCATGTTATGATGCTCTGCGACCCAGAAGCGGGTGTAGCCCCAGCCTTCTGCATGAGCGGCGAGATCGCGCGCATTGTCGATCGCGCCGCGCGCATCGGTCGCATCGGTAACCCGAACGAGATCGAGGATGGAGTAGGCCGTCATGAAAGAGGCTCCGTTTTTACCAGCGCGTCGGCTTGGGGTTGCGTTTGTCGAAGCCGCGCTGATGCCAGTAGGGGTAGGTCGGCGTCTTGTGGCTGGCGTCGTCGAGCAGGCTGATCTGCTCGGCCGTGAGCGACCAGCCGACTGCGCCGAGGTTCTGCTTCAGTTGCTCCTCGTTGCGCGCGCCGACGACGACGTTGCACACGGTCGGGCGGCTCAGCAGCCAGTTGAGCGCGACCTGCGCCACTGTCTTGCCGGTCTCGGCGGCGACGGCGTCCAGCGCATCCACGACATCGTAGAGGTACTCTTCCTCCACTTCCGGCCCGCCGCCCGCGCCACCCGAGGCGATGCGGCCGGCCTGCGGCGGCTGGCCGCGGCGGATCTTGCCGGTGAGGCGGCCCCAGCCGAGTGGGCTCCAGACCATCAGGCCGACGCCCTGGTCGAGGCCCAGCGGCATCAGCTCCCATTCGTAGTCACGGCCGATCAGCGAGTAGTACCCCTGATAGGCCACATAACGCGCCAGCCCGTTCTTTTCCGACGTGGCGAGCGCCTTCATCAGGTGCCAGCCGGAGTAGTTGGACGCGCCGATATAGCCGATCTTGCCGGCGGTGATGAGGTCATCCAGCGCGCGCAGCGTCTCGTCCACTGGGGTCAGCGCGTCGAAGCCGTGCATGAAATAGAGGTCGATGTGGTCAGTGCCGAGCCGCTTGAGGCTCGCCTCCGCCGCGCGCACGATGTGATACCGCGATGATCCGGCATCGTTCGGGCCGGAGCCCATGGAAAAGGTGCCCTTAGTCGAGATGATCGCCTTCTCGCGCCGGCCCTTCAGGGCAGCACCCAGGATCTCCTCGGACGCGCCGCTGGAATAGACGTCCGCCGTATCGAAGAAGTTGACGCCTGCATCGAGGCACAGGTCAACCATCCGCGTCGCCTCGGCCACGTCGGTCTCGCCCCAGCGCTTGAAAAACTCGCTTGTGCCGCCGAACGTCCCTGTCCCGAGGCTCAGCACCGGCACCATGAGTCCTGAGCGGCCGAGTTGACGATGTTCCATGATGAGTCCTCAGATGTGATGCTGTTGAAGGATGGCGGTGAGCAGCCCCGGAAAGCGCGCCTCGAGTTCCACCGCACGTACGCTGTTGACGACCGCCACGCCCCGTTTCTGGGAGCGGATCAACCCGCTCTCCCGCAGAATGCGGTGATGGTGGGAGATGGTGGAGGGCGCCATGTCGCCGCAGGTCTCCGCGCAGTTCATCTCTCCTTGCGCGATGAGCTTGGCAACAATCGACCTTCGGACGGGGTCAGCGAGCGCGTGAAGAACACCATCCAGACTGATGTCGTCGGCGCTGGGATGCTGAATGGGGCGAGCCATGCGCCTTAGGTCGGGGCTTATCTCAGAATTTCAAGAATTTTGAAGTTTGTCAGGGTCACCCCGCGGGTCTTCTGCGGGTCCTTGAGCCGCCACATGGAGTCTTCGGTGCGGCTGGTCTTGCAACAAGAACGCGGCTCGGGTGTTTGGCGCAGTACAGTTGCAGGGAGACGAACATGGCCGGTGGTCTGGTAGCGCTGCTTGACGATGTGGCGGCGCTCGCCAAGCTGGCCGCCGCTTCCATCGATGACGTGGCCGGCGCAGCGGGGCGGGCAGGCACGAAGGCGGCAGGCGTTGTGATCGACGATACGGCCGTCACGCCGCGCTACGTCGTCGGCCTCTCGCCTGATCGTGAGCTGCCGATCATCTGGAAGATTGCGCTCGGCTCCTTGCGCAACAAGCTGCTTTTCATCCTGCCAGTTGCGCTGGCGCTCAGCTATTTCGCCCCTTGGGCGATCACTCCTCTGCTGATGGTCGGCGGCGCGTATCTGTGTTTCGAGGCCGCGGAGAAGATCATCCACGCGTTGAGCGGCAGCCACCACGCCGATGAGGTGGTCGCGATCGACGACCCCGCCGTTCTGGAGGCGCGTCAGGTGGGTGGAGCCATCCGCACCGACTTCATCCTTTCGGCCGAGATCATGGCGATTGCCTTGGCGGACCTTCCCGACCTTTCACTCGGCACGCGCGCTGCGGCACTGGCGGCAGTCGCCATCGCAATCACAGTGGCCGTATACGGTGCGGTCGGACTGATCGTGAAGATGGACGACATTGGGCTGCACCTCAGCCGACGGACGTCGACGGGACTGGCAGCGCTGGGCCGGGTGCTTGTGCGCGGGATGCCGCTGCTTCTGAAGGCGCTTTCGCATCTCGGCGTCGCGGCAATGGTTTGGGTGGGAGGTGGCATCTTCCTGCATGGGCTGGAGGAGTTCGGAGTTGGAGCCGTGCCTCATGCAATCCACGGACTGGCCGAATCCGCCGGGGAGGCGGTTCCCGTGGGGAACGGCATCGTTGAGTGGCTTGTGGGGGCCCTCGGCTCCGCAATTGCCGGGTTGATCATCGGTGGCTTCATCGTTGGCGTGCTTCACCTTGTGCAGCGGAAGAACACACCCGCTCCAGCGGAAGCTTGAACGGAAACCGGGCGCTCAGCCGGGGCCGCGGCGGAATCAGGTGAAGCAGAGAGGCTAAGTCCGGGCGCGGCGGCGAAGGGCCAAAACCATTGGTTCAGCAGCGTTCGATGAGCGCCTCGAGCATCCACGTCGTGGCGGGCCCGGGCCTGCTGTCTTTTCTCCAGAGGGCGTGCAAGCGGTAGTCCAGCCGCGGCGCCTCGGCCAGGCAAAGCGCCACAAGCCGACCAGTGGCGAGATCGTCCGCCACCGCGTGCCGGGGCATGTTTCCCCAGCCGATCCCTTCGAGCAGCAATGCGTGCTTGGCGCCGAGATCGGCCAGGCGCCAGGTTCGGGGGCTTAGGACCGAAAATTCGCGGCCCTCGGTCAAAGGCGAGCGGTCTGTGAGCACGAGTTGCAGGTGATGCCTCGTCTCTCCCGGCTCGATGGCAGAGAGCTGGGAGAGCGGGTGAGCGGGAGCGGCCACCGGGACAAGCTCCACGCTGCCGAGCGCGCGACGCTCCAACTCGGGCAGATCAAGGATGTCCGGACCGGCAACCGCAAGATCAGCGCGCCTGTCCAGCACCAGGGCCGCCACGGCGCCAAGCGCCTCCACGTGAAGGCGCAAGTTGACCGTGGGGAACACCGCTTGGAAATCGCGGAGCACGCTGGCGACCATGCTGCTCGGAACCATGACGTCCACCGCCAGCGCAACTTCGGTTTCAAGGCCTTGCCGAATGCCGCGAGCACGCGCCACCAGCCCGTCCACCTGGTCCGAGACTGCGCACGCGTCAGCCAGCAGAGCGCGGCCGGCCTCGGTCAACACCGGGCGGCGCGAGCCTTCACGTTCGAACAGCTTCACTCCAAGCTGGGTTTCGAGTGCCGCGACGCCGTAACTTATCACGGAGAGCGCGCGGCCGAGCTTTCGTGCCGCTTTGTTGAAGCTGCCTTCCTCCGCCACCGCGCGGAAGATGCGCAGTTGATCCAAGCTGGGAGGGCCGACGTCCACTATTCAAGTTCCTCGAACATCTTGGTCAGCTTTATCTGACTTATCCGATCGGCACACAACCTCCAAATAGGTGCCAAGCACAGACTGGAGGGCATCTTCCATGATTGAACTTCGACCGTTCGACAGCCTCGGCGCCGCCAACCATGGCTGGCTCGATGCTCATCATCATTTTTCGTTCGCTGAGTATCACGATCCCGAGCGCACCAATTGGGGTCAGCTTCGGGTGTGGAATGACGATACCATCGCGCCCAAGAGCGGCTTCCCGCCGCACCCGCACCGCGACATGGAGATCATCACCTATGTCCGAAAGGGCGCGATCACCCATGAGGATAACCTCGGCAACAAGGGCCGTACCGTCGCCGGCGACGTGCAGGTGATGTCGGCAGGCAACGGAATTGCGCATGCCGAATACAACCTTGAGGATGAGGCCACACAGATCTTCCAGATCTGGATCATCCCCGATCAGCGGGGCGGGGAGCCAAGCTGGGGCACCCGTCCTTTTCCGAAGGACGATCGCCACGGCCGTTTCGTGACGCTCGCTTCGGGGATTGCTGGTGACGAGGAAAGCCTGCCGATCCGCACACAGGCTCGCGTCCTCGGGGCGACCGTGAAGGCAGGGCAGAGCGTTGTCTACGACACATCGGGCGACCGGCACCTCTACCTTGTCCCCGCGACCGGCAAGGTCCGGATTGGGGAGGTGGAGGTCAATGCCCGTGACGGTGTCGCGATCATCGGGCTCGGCCGGGTTGAAGTCACAGCGCTGGAGGATAGCGAACTGGTGCTCGTCGATGCTCGATAGCCCCTTACCTGCCGGCCGGCAGCTTCCTGAGACAGAACTGCCGGCCGGCTCCCATCTATAACCAATCGTGGAGAAAACTCATGGATCGGAAGATCAACGTGGCTGTCATCGTCGGCAGTCTTCGCAAGGAATCCGTCAGCAGGAAGGCCGCACTCGCATTGGCGAAGCTGGCTCCCGAGCACCTTGATCTGCACATCGTCGAGATCGGCGATCTTCCGCTGTATAACGAGGATGTTGAGGCGGCCGGTGCGCCGAGCAGTTGGATGCGCTTTCGTGAGGAGGTGCGCGCGAGCGACGCGGTTCTCTTCGTGACGCCGGAATACAACCGGTCCGTGCCAGGCGCTCTCAAGAACGCGATCGACGTGGGGTCACGGCCTTATGGCAACAGCGCCTTCTCCGGAAAGCCTGCGGCGATCATGAGCCTTTCGCCAGGTGCGCTCGGCGCGTTCGGCGCTAACCATCATCTGCGCCAATCGCTCGTGTTCCTCGACATGCCGATCCTGCAGCAGCCCGAAGCCTATGTCGGTGGAGCCTTCTCCCTTTTTGACGAACGGGGTGAGCTGACCTCCGAAGGCACACAGGCCTTCTTCCAGCAGTTCATCGATGCTTTCGCCAGTTGGATCGAGGCGACTTCGAAGGTCGACGCTCTGGCGTGAGGCGCGTGGGGATGTAGGGCGATCGAGGCGGGCGCGCGGATCAGAGCTTAATGCCGAAAGGCAGGCTTGCATGGCCGCGCCGCCGGAGGCACTCGGCCCCGATGCGTATCGCTTTGTTCGAGCCGGAGATCGCCGGAAATGTCGGTGCCGTCCTGCGGCTCGGCGCCTGCATGGGGGCGGCTGTGGACCTCATCGAACCGATGGGGTTTGAATGGGAGGATCGACGGGTCCGGCGTACCGCGATGGACTACATCGATCATGTGAGCGTCACGCGTCATCCGAGCTTCGACGTCTTCAAGAACGCGCTCGGCTCCGCCAGGCTGGTGCTCTTCACCACGAAGAGCCGCCAGTCGGCGTATGAGTTCAGCTTCTTGCCAGACGATGTTCTTCTCTTCGGAAAAGAGAGCGCGGGCGTGCCACCTTCAGTGGCCGAGGCTTGCAATGCACGGCTGCGCATTCCTATGCGTCCGCAGGTACGCTCCATGAACCTTGCGACCTCAGCGGCTCTCGCTCTGGGTGAGGCGCTGCGCCAGACTCGATTACTGCCAGGCTGAGCCGCCTCAGGGACTGTCGGCGCGGATGCTATAAGGGCCGCCCCGGTGGGCCGGAAAGATCCAGTGGGCGCTCCCGAATCCAGCGCGAGAGGATGAACTTGCTCCCTCGCCGCACTGGCCTTCCGGCGTGTTGCGCGGCCGCGAGCGGCAAGCCGTCCGAGCCGACATTGTGGAACATCAGGGCATCGCCGCGCCGTCCGCGCCAACTTAGGTCGATCGCAGGGAAGCTGGTTTCGCCCCCTTCATAATCCTCGTTCAACGCCACTAGGAACGTGATGATGCGTTGAGGTCCGCCAGTCGGCAAGGTGTCGCTGTGGAGCCGATACTCCTCGCCTGGCTCATAAGCGAGGACCTGCGCGGGCTCTCCCTGCTCCCACCTCGTGCCGGTGGCGGCGGCGATGCGGCGATTGATCGCGTGCAGCACCGGGTCTTCGGTCACGAACGGAAAGGCAGCGGATCGGGCGAGGCGAACAGGATCCCGGCGCAGCGCGCCAGTCCGCGGATCGACAATGAGCGCCGGTGCCAGGTGCACCGCCGCGATCTGTTGCAGGTATTCGCATTCGGCTGCCGTGAGGAAGGCGGGCAGTTGCTCTATGCGCGGGTGGTTGGCGAGAGTCTGGGGATGGTACGTGCTTTGCGGCTCCCCCTGCGGGGAGAGGGCCATGGCGTTGAGGAGCGATAGCTGATCGCGTGCCGCCGCATCCCAGCCTTGCCTTGCCTCAAGGACCCTCAGCGCTCCTTGCCAGTCCCGACCGGAGCCTCCGGCACCGCTTGCCAGCAGCGCGACGTAGGGACCGCACGCCTCATCTACTCCCAGCAACAATGCCCGGCCGTAAAGCTGGCGCGCTTCTGTCAAGTCGCGGCGGATGAACTCGCCAGCCATCCGCCAGTCGGCCAAGGTCGCGGCCGCATATCCGTCTCCGCTCCCCACGGCCTGCAGGAGGAGGTTGTAACCATCTCCCGCCCTGCCGCGAGCGGCCAATTCCGTGGCGCGCCGGGCGGCATCTTCGATCGCGTGGTCGTTCATGCGCGTCGGTCTAGCATTTGAATGAGGGCTGCAACAGCGTTGCAACCCGCATTCAAGCCGGCCGCATCAGGTCAGAACGCGGCCTGGATGCCAAGGTAAAGCTGCCGCCCCCGCACGTCGTAGATGGCGCCGTTCGAATTGGCCGAACCCGGCCGATCGTTCGCGCCGCCTCCGCCGCCTCCGCCGGCACCCGTCGCGCCGAGTGGGGGCTTGGTGTTGAAGACGTTATCGACGCCGGCATAGACAATCACATCGCGCGCAAGGCGGCCGCGTTGGCCCTGCGCCTCCGTCAGATCCCACTCCAGGCGGATGTCGTTGTAGAACACTTCGGGATATTCGCGGATGTCTGCAGCATCCTCGTTCTGAGGCGGGCGCCCGCCGAGGGAGTAGTAGTTCTCCCACAACCCCACGACCATCGGACCGATATACCTCAGCCGGTGGCCGATCGTGAACGCACCGAACGTCAGATCGGTATCGATCCGGAACTCGTCCTTGGGATCGCCCAGCTCACCCAGAATCCTGTTCTCGAAGGTCGGATCGCCGGGGTTCTCGTAATTGCTGATCTTCAGATTATGCGTGTAGATCGCGTAGGTGCTCAGCCGCACGTTATCCGTCAGATCGGTGCGGAAGGAGAGCTGCGTATCAATGCCCCGACGCACCCGGCGGGCGAAATTGAGCGGCGACTGCAGCAGCGAGTTGCCCTCGATGTCGCCCGGCGTTTCGTTGAGTGGCCCGGTGCCGGTTCCGCGGAAGCGCGTGAATGACTGGCAGAACACATTGTCGAGCGTGGGTTGATCGTAGCAGGAATTGACGATCTGCTGCGCCGTCGGCGACACGATGATGTCGTTCACCGTGATATCGTAGTAGTCAATCGAGAGCGACAGGTTCGGAACCCAGCGGGGCCGGATCACCGCGCCGACTGTCCAGGAATCCGACTTCTCCGCGCTCAGATCAGGGTTGGGGCCGCTCACGATCGGCAGGGAATATGAACGGCTGACGATATTTCCGAGCAGAGGGCCGAGGTCGGCCTGGCAGTTCGCGGCGCGATATTGCGTGCCGCTGCCGATTTGTGCCGGATTGCACGGATCCTGGAAGCCGGGGGCGAAGTTCTCGACCGGTGCGCCCCCCGTTTCGGTCAGGAACGGCGCGCGAACCGAACGGCTGTAATTGCCGCGGAAGCGGATGTCCTCGACTGGCGCCCAATCAACGCCCGCATTGTAGGCCCAGACGGTGCCGACGCCGCCCTGATACTTCGCCACGCGGCCGGCTCCGGAGAGCGTCAGTTCATGGAAGAAGGGAATGTCGGAGAGGATCGGCAGCTGGATTTCAGCAAACCCTTCCGTCACCTTGAACGGGTCGTCGAAGTCGTACAGGTCACCCAAGACCACGTTGTTGGTATTTCCCGGGGTCCCGGCGAAATCGTCCTGCTGGAAGAAGATGTTCTCCTCACGGTGTTCCGCGCCGATGGCGAAGCGGATGGGGCCACCGGGCAGGTTGAAGAACTCGCTGGTGTCGCCGCCCACAAAGCCTGAGAGGACCCACTGCTCGATCCAGCCCTCGTTGCGTGTGGTGACGTTGAAATAGTTGCGTGCGCCGGTGTTCTGCGCGGCGCCGAACGGGTTGAACGGCACGCAGGCGGCGATGTCCGCCGCCAGCCTTGCCGCCTGCGCCGCATTGCCCCGCGTGGCCGTGCCGACCTGGAATGCTCCGGTGTCGAACGGCACCGCAGCGGCAGGGTCGAACTGGGCACGGCATTGGATCTGGCCCGTGGCCGGATTGATCCCGGCATCGAGCGACAGCATCAGCCGCTGCATGTCGACAAAACCCTGGGTCCGGGTCTTCTCCTCCATTCGCCCGTAATTCGCGGAGATTTCGTAGGTCCAGTCGTCCAGGAACGATCCGCGAAGCCCGCCGACCACCCGATAGGTTTCCCGCAGGAAGCGCTCGTCACGTACGCCGCCTGCGACTTCGACCCGGCCAAGGCTGAAGCGATAGCTCCCGTCCGCGATTGCGGCACGCTGCGCATCGCTTAGCGGCCCACTGTTGGCGCTGGCCGTGGAGCACGGGGTGGAGAGGCTTGAGTTGCAGCCGGAGGCGAGGATCGCATTCCCGATCGTCGTCCTCTGCGATGGCGTGAGGAAAGGGTTGTCCAGCCGGAGCCGCTCACGTCGGTCGAACTGGGTCAGCGCGCCCTGAATGCCGGCGGAGCCGGAATTGGAGCCGAGCGTCTCGATCCGGGCATACTTGGCCTCGACGAATACCTCAGCCGCTTCGCTGAATTCATAATGGGCGAGCAGGTTGAAATTGTAGCGGTCCTGCTGCGGCAGAATCGAGTAAAGGCGGTCTTCGCGTCCCGTATCCAGATTGCCGCCGACGGCACCGCCAATGGGGCCGGTACTGAAGCGGGTCGTTTCCGTGGACGGCGACAAATTGCCCTGAGCGTCGAATACCAGCAGGCAATTATAGGCGGTTCCACCGACACCCAATCCGCAACCCGGCGCGGCATTGGGCTGGCTGACAATGACTAGCCCGTACCTGCTTGAGTTTCGGTTTCTGATGTCACGAAAGTAGATCGAATCCGGGTTGCCGTCGCTCCCGTTCGGGGTGCCGGCCGGATCGGAATCGACGACGCCGAGGCCTTCCACCGTTCGAAGCCACGGGATATCGGACGCGAACACTCGGTCCTGATGCGCATATTCCGCATGAAGGGTGATATTGCCGCGATCTTCGCCGAAGTTGGCGCCCCACATGCCTGAAATGTACTGGTTCGCCCCGTACGTCCCGGGCTCCGAAATGCCGACGTTTCCTCGGATCTGGAAGCCATCGAAGTTCCGGCGCAGCACGAAGTTGACCACGCCGGCGACGGCGTCGGAACCGTAGATTGCGGAGTTGCCGCCCGTCACGACGTCGACCCGTTCTATCAGATCGTTCGGGATCGTGTTGATGTCGGGCGACTGGGCATTGCTCAACAGATCGCCGGCCACGTGCCGCCGACCATTGACCAAGACCAGCGTTCGATTGGTGCCGAGGCCGCGAAGATCGAGCAGGTTGAGGCCGGCAATGCCGATGCCGGTGCTGGGGTTCTGCTGCTGCCTTGTGCTCCGCAGCTGCGGTAGCTCATTGAGCGTGTCGCCGACATTGGTGTTGCCCTGCTGGATGAAGGTATCACCGGAGATCGAGGCGATCGGAACGGTCGATTCAAGGTCCGGCCGGGCGATGCGCGAGCCGGTCACGATGATGGCCTGCCCCTCGGCCGGGGCTGCTGCCGGGCTACCGGGCAGGTCTGCCGGGTCCTGTTGCGCGAGAGCCGGCTGACTCGTCAGCAGGACAGCGATGGCGAGGGGAGCGGAGGCAAGTTTCAAGTGCGACTGTAAGGTCATGGAGATGATCCTCATCGTTCGCCGGCTTTCCGGCGTCTGATTGCGTCACCGAACCCAAGCCACCAATGAGTCCCCCTCTCCACAAGGGACAGCCCGGATGCGTAACTGCAATGACGGACAAGAAGTGCTGCTGGTCAATTGAGTCGGGGTGGGTGAAGAAAGAAAAGTATCATACTGTGGCAAGAAGAGCACAGAGAAAAAGGTGCGAATGCGGGGAGTAGTGAGAGGGGCTCGGGGCATGAGCCTCATGCCGCGGACCGGGCGTGACGAGCTGGATTCACGGCCAGCTCTGCCGTTGTTCGCTTCGCTCTAGGAGAAACTCGCCGCGGCGAAGAGCAGTCGGCTCATGGTCGTGCTGTCGGCACAGAGCCTGCTCGTCCGCCGGTCTTCAGGCGCAACGCCTTTCCACGGCTCATTAGCCCCGGTGCCGTCTATGATGGGGAAGGGACGTCGCGATGTGCGACAATTCGGAAGGCGGGCATGATGTACGAAGACCAGAGTGATGATCTTGGAGGAGGGTGCGCCACCATCACTCAAACCCCGGCAGACAGCGGCATTGTGTTCGAGCGTCTGCGAGGAACGACTGTGTCGAGCCTCAACTTCAACGATTATCGGCTGCTCGAAGTGGAGGGGCAAGATCATGACGGGCAAACGCGCTGGCGAGTGAGTGTTCGCGGCAGCGCCCGCTTCACGTTCTCCCACAGCTCGAGAGAGCGATCTTGGCTCGTAGAGGCGAATTTCGATGCCGGCGCTCCCACCAGGACGAGCGAGCAGGTGATGATGCTCGCGATGTGTGGAGCGGTGGTCGAGACATTCCGCGTAGAAGGGGGAGCGCTGTTCATTGGGAGCGATGACGGGCGTACGGTCGAAATGCCCTCGGCGCTTAACGAGGAAGGGATCGTCATCGACATCCTGCCGGATGAAGCAGATGGCACCTCCACCCGGATCGTCCTCGGCTCAGGGCTGGAGATTTGTTCGTCAGAGGGTGACCCCTGTCTATCCTGAGGAACTCAGCTGCCAGAGCACCGAACAGTTACGCTTAATTACAAAGTTGCTGCGGCAAGCTGCTGACTGCGGCTTGGCAAGGCGGCCTGTGAGTTGCAGACTTATCCTCAAATAGAAGGGGCAGGTCCCCAGCGAGAGGATTGATTGTCATGGGCATACGGCCTGGCCGACACGCGTTTCCGTTGCTTCTTTTCGTACCGCTCCTGCTGGCGACCGGTGGAACTGCCGCCGCACAGGATCATCATGCGCATCAGGCAGAGGACGCAGCTGTGCAGCAGCGTCCCTCTGCATTGAGGACGGTGCGCTGGTCCGATCCTGCGGCGTGGCCGGACGGCCGGGTTCCGGGAGAAGGCGATGCGGTGACGATTGCCCGGGACAAGGAGGTTGTGCTCGACGTCGATGCCAAGGGCCTGCGCAGCCTGACCATCGACGGCAAGCTGAGCTTCGCAAGCGATCGCGATCTCGAGCTGGAGAGCGACTGGATCTATCTGCGCGGCGGCGAACTCGAGATCGGCACCGAAGCCCGTCCGCACAC